>DAHVRV010000009.1:0-78626 GCA_027322285.1 Actinomycetota bacterium | reverse complement strand
AACTTGACGAAAGAGAAAATATCCCACGGATTTGGTTGAGCTTTAGCGCTTGCTTACGGCACGGCTGAGCCGCGAATAACAGATGACATTGACATAAACATCAGCGTTCCCAAGAAACGTATTGGAGAAAGTTTCAACGTTCTTCCGCCATCCATCAACTGGAGCGCTACTGACATTGTGCAATGTGCAAAAGATGGGCAAATCCGCCTGTGGTGTGGCGAGCCAAAGGAAGGTATACCGCTAGATCTATTTTTCCCTGAGCATGCCTTTCACGACGCGGTTGCAAAAGCTACCAGCGAGCACGCGTTTAGGGCCAAGGATTACAAAATACCGATAATTTCTGCCGCGTACCTGACGGTTTTCAAAGTTCTGTTCAACCGACCCCAGGACTGGGTTGACATCGAGAAGATGCGGCTCGCGATAACGGTTGATGTGGTTGAAGTGAATCGTTGGCTAGAAGAGCTACCAGGCAAGGACGACAACTTGTTCCAGCGCTTTCGTAATCTATGTGAGGAAGTCTTGAAAGCTGATCCCGCAAGACATACGAACGAAAGAGTTACTCATTGGGGAAAGAAGCTGTAGCAGCGACCCCGGGGGGTTCTTGTGGGATCTGTGCGTACAGAGTCTTGGACTTCGCTAAACCTGGTGCGTTCTGCGGAAATTGCAGTAATCACGGGACCGGCAAGACCCGCTCCGTCGGCATCGGTTGCCAAAAATAATTGCCCCTCGTATAGCAAACGGCGCCGAGTTTACCGACAAGTTCCGAAAGGTTTTCCTTAACGGTTTGGCTTTGGTCCCACCATGAAAAGTGCAGCGGCATCCCACCTCATAACCCCCGAACCAGAGCCCTGTCAGCGGGATTGAGTCCCTTTAGCATTGCTGCCGCTTCATTTGGTCGAAAATGGTGCACCTGTGCACCACAAGACGTAACCCCAAGCGTCCAAATAGAGGCTTGCGCTCCTGCGATAATGACTGTGACCGTGCCTCCTCGCGTTGTCGAAACAATCTAACTCGTATTACTTTTGCTTGGAGTTACCCGGCTAATCGCCATTGTGCCGAATTGTATTACTGCCATTTTGGCAATGGGGTATTCTGAAGGCCATGGAAACTGTAACTGTACATGGATCCGGAAGACTGACGGTACCAGCATCTGTAAGAAAGCAGCTTGGATTGATCGAGGGCACGGAGCTCGAGATTGAGGTGGACATGGAGCAAGAAGCCCTTGTCTTGCGGCGAGTCGTTTATCTAAGGTTAGAAGATGCTTGGGCGTATACTCCTGATCATCGTGACCTTATGGAGAGGGCGCATCGAGATTCCAAAGAGGGCCGCGTGAAGAAACTTAGCGAAGAAGATCTGGAATCTCTAGGTAGCTAGGAAGTGCCCCACGAATATCAATCTCTTGAATTTACAGAAACCTTCCTCCTGATGTTCGCGTCTAGGGGTTTTACCCCCTCCGATCGCAACTTTCCTAAAAGCATTAGGCCTTCTCGACGAAAATGAGAAGCACCCGTCACTCCGCGTGCATAAACTTGAAGGCGACCGAAGTGGATCATGGTCTGCGTCCGCGAGCGTTGTTTTGAGACTAACGTATGAGAGAACAGACGATGGAACCGAGCGCTTGTTGACTTGCTCAAATCACTATGACCGATAAATCTTGTGGCGCGTTACCGGATTGGGGCCAATGCAAAAGGGTTGACGCTAAATGTGCCGTCAGGGCCCTATAATTTGCTCTGCCTGATAGGCGAACTTTGATGGCAGGCCAGCAACGCAACCACTTGAGCGCTCGTTGCCACGCGAGCTGAGCTGCTTCCGGGTGGTACCTGTCGGGGTTTGTGTCGTTGTGGAACGCGTGCTGGGCGCCGGGAATGATCACCTTCTCGAAGGTCTTCTGGTTCTGCTCCATTGCCTCGGTGATCTCGCCGATGCTGGCTTCGCCCTCTCGTCAAGCTCACCGCATATCGCTAAGATACTTTCTTGATGGCACTGTGACCGGTGTGCTCAGCGATGAGGTCTAGGTTGACACCGGAATTGGAGTGATCCGCGCCTCCGGCCAGCCCGGTCGAGAAAAAGGATCCCGGGTTGTTGTGTGCCTCAAACCGGAGCACATCCGCATAAGCACCAGCAGTCCTGCCGAAAGACCTGTAAATTGCTTTGATGGAAAATTAGTGCCCACCGCGGTCCTGGGCGATCGCATAGATCATGTCGTCGGAACTGGAGAGTGCGAGCTATGGGTCAGATCCGAAGTATCTGTGCGCATCCGCAGAGCCGACGATGTCTTTATCTGGGCGCAACCGTCTGACTTAATCATCCTCTCGACAGGTGATTGCGTGGAGCCTGTCCCATGCCTATCTGCTGGGTTGTTGAACTCCACGAACGCGTGGGAGTGTAAAAACTTCATAATGGCGTGGTAGTGAAAGGTGTAATCCAGGTGGTAGAATTCCACCATGTCGATCAATATCAAAAATGAGGAGACCGCTCGTCTCGCACGAGACCTTGCCAATGTCACGGGCGAGAGCATAACCCAGGCAATCACTACTGCTTTGCGCGAGAGGTTGGATCGCGTATCTATTAGCGGGCAGGTCGTGGTTTTGGATCTCGTGAAGGAGATGCGCCGAATCTCAGAAGATGCTTCGGCCCGCTGGATCGAACCGTTCCGGAGCAGCGAGCACGGCGAGCTTCTCTACGATGAGAGCGGACTGCCGCGTTGATAGTTGATACCTCCGCAATAATTGCTATCTTGCGTGGTGAGCCCGATGCGGACAGGTACATAACGGCGCTCGCACAAGCCGAAGATCCGGTGATGTCTGCTGGAAACTATGTCGAAGCGGCAATCGTCGTCGACATGAACCGGGATCCTGTACTTAGTCGCCGTTTCAACGAGCTTCTGGAGGCAACACAGATCAAAGTGGAGCCGGTGACCCTTCATCATGCTGAAATTGCGCGGCAGGCATATCGCGACTTCGGAAAGGGAAGTGGTCATAGGGCGGGTCTCAATTTCGGTGATTGTTTTGCCTATGCCCTCGCTCGGGTCAAGAAAAGGCCGCTCCTTTATAAGGGTGACGATTTCGGTTACACAGGAATCGATGCAGTTTTGGAGTAGCGCTGTATCGACAGCACCATGCAGCTGACCGCCAAAAGAGGTTTAGGGCCAGAACCGCTGATCTGGTCCATAGGGTAGTTGCATCTGAAGCCCGCAACGGCTCTGGTTGTTTAGACAGCGCACGAGTTCCTGCATCTCTCTACTCTGTCCCCGAACCGCCAAGGTGGTCGTACTGGGGCGAACGGGAGATGGGACTAGGTTGTTACCCCGAGCTCTACCCGACAGCCGAGAAACAGTTGGCTCGGAATTATGGGCAAATCGAAAGCTCGAGCGAGAATTCTTAGGAAGGATTCCCGATCGGCCCTGTGAAGTCCCTCTCAGTTGCCGGTGCACACCTACCGGAGTAGATCAGGGACCGTAACCTTTGCCCTTGCGGACCCCTGGATGCGGTTCGTGGCCTTGGTTCGAATCTGGCCGCACGCCAGAACCTCCATTTCGGTCGAGATGCTGCGCCATCTCGACCGATCGGCGGCGCCAAAAATCAACCACAACCTGTCTGTCCACCGGAACTGTCTGGTCATCAACCACGTCATCTAGATATGCCAAGGATCGGATTACTACTGTGGTCGATTGTTCAGGCACTTGCGGGGTTATAGCGCTCAAGAAAGAAGGTGAGCCCTTGTTCTATGGGATATCCGGTTTGTTGATCGATAACCATGAGATCGAAATAGTCCCGCAGTTTCGCTCGGCCAGTTGCCGCGTTCAATTTCATCGCCAGTATGTCGGGAATGGAGGCAACGTCTGCAGTATCTATTCGAGAAGTCGGACCGAGTTGCTTTTGTCCCGCGACAGATAGAAACTGCACCACGACCGAATCGCACAGCACATTAAGCGTGCCAGGGGAGAGGTTTAGGATCGCGATTGGCAATTGGCGGACTTTCAACGCATCGAGGATCTCTTGGGGGTCAAAATCCGAGTGCAAAAAGAAATCAAGGTCGGCGCTTTGCCGATGGCGTAGATATAATGCCAATCCCGTGCCACTGGCGAGATAGAAGCCCCGATGAGACGCAATCTCCGTTGCAACGGCCCAGGCCCTGCGGCTTCGGGCAGGCATAATGCCTTCTAACGGATGGGGCACGAGTTACGCGGTCCCTGCTATCGCTGAAGATAAGGCCCGCATCCCGGAAGAAAGTCCGCGTTGCTGGCGTGCAGCTACGGCAAATGCCTGCCTGTCGAGGTTTCTGATGGCCCAAGCCAAGGCGTGGGGATCGTACTGTTCGATGATGGATATCGCAATCGCTGGACCATGATCTACGGTATTGAGTTTGCTGAGATCAGCATTCCAGAACAGATGCTTGAATCGACGGGGCACGGACGCTTCTCGTGGGAAAATTTGGGGATTCATCGACGCTCGGCATTTGGGGACAGCAACGCCAGTGGTAGGAGATTGCACTTCGGTTGTTGCATTTTCTTTAGATCAACGTAATGGCGTATTCCCTCCTAGGTCTTTGTTCGTGAGAGAGAACGGCATTCCTTTCACAAAGGACTCCGTTTGCCAAGTCCTATCGGGATGACCGATTCTCATGTCGGGTACTCTGCCTGCCGGATTCGAGATCGGCGTGCAGTGCGGACGGGTAGAGCCGGATGATATCGCAGTGGTAACAGGCGCGGGACCAGTTGGGCTTTACGCCGTCATGACGTTTTGACCTTGCGGTCCATTTTACTGCCCTGAGGCAGGAAGCACTCGGTTTAGGCCGCAGGCTCGATACGGACGCAATTACACCCGCGAAAAGAGGACCCGTAACAATATCATGCCAAACAGCATCCTTCGCTTACGCGTCGCCGCTCCTCGAAAAATGAGCCGAAATACCCTTGGAAATTTAACCATCGTCCAAATTGGGCGATATTCAACTGGACGGACTGCGGCGCCATCTATAGATCGGATTCCTCAACTCCTCCTTTTAAACTGAGGTCTCGAATTCCGGTCGTTGACGTCGATCGTAAATTAACGCGGATCCGCGCTAATCAGCAAACCCGTGGATGCAGACGCAACAGTTGTACGAAAGCACCTGAGCTGGGCAGCTGAAGATGGCTAATCTAAGGCGCCGAACAGTTCGTCAATGTCGTGCCATCGCCCCAGCAGGTGTTGAACCCGTCTGGGCTGCTAACGGGCGGCGAGATATTCGATGTCTGACCGTTCGGATCGATCATCTGTATACCGTTGGAATCGCTGAGCGTGGGACTCCCTCTGTTTGCATAAACCGGATCGAATTTGGCAGTGTTAAAGTTTGCAAGAGGAAGAATCCCGCCGGAGTAAGGCGCCTCCTCTATCCACTCGGCAGAGGCCAGCGAAGAATTGTAGCTCAAAGTGGTAGTCCACGACTGTGTGGTGCCAGTGGGAGTGGTGTCAGTGAGGCTTAGGGTCCAGGTCTGCCCATTGTGGCCTCCTGGCCCGCCCTTTCCGCCCCCGGGACCACTCTTTGAATTGGTAGCGCTCGGTCCGTCGCTAAGCGAGGCGACTATGGTGTCTCCCGGGTGGATAGTCACGCTGCTTATGAGCTGCGAACTTTGCGGAAGTGTCTCCCACCAGGCGTAGTAGTGAGTCCCGCTGGGGGAGGAGGAGGCATCCTGTTCAGTGCCGAGCTGAATCAACGACCTGTCAACCTTGGTGCATTTCATGTTCATGCAGAAGCCACCGATCCCAACCCATGAGGAGGAGTATCCAGCTGACTGGTTAGGTGGAACTGCAGCCGTCGGCACCACCCAAGTGGCGCTAGCCGATGTGTAAGTCGAGCCGGTCTCATAATTGGCCACTGCGTAGCCCGACCAGTTCTGAGTGATGACTTGGTGTCTCACGTTGCGCAGGACCTCACCTTGCGGAGTCCTCACAGGCAAAATGGGACCTCCGAGAGGAGCTGACATCAGTCCTCCAGATGCCGGAACGGCAAGTGCGGCAATTGTGGCAAGACCAAGACCCAAAGCAGTAACAGACGATGCCCGCTTCATAGTTTACCTCCGGTGATCTAAAATCACTGGTTCATAACCAAGCTATGACGAACTTCATCAACCATTTCGTGGTCATGAATCTCACGCGATATGATATATCTTTCAAGAGTCCGTGTAAACATGCAAACTTTGAAATCCAATCAACCCAGCACAATTCTCAAGCTCTTTCATCAAAAAATTGTAGAACGAGATTCTTGGATCGCCGAAACTCGAATCTTGTGTCAGATTTGACTGGTGTTTTCTAGCTTTGGCACCGTTTGTTGGGGTGTGGCCGCAGGTACCGCGAGCCTTCAGATGCAAAGGTTGCGTAATGGTGCGAGCGTCGGTACACGACTTCCGCAGAGCGTTGCGTTACATATTTCTGATCATGCCGCCTAAGACATCTTTCACGTATGACAGAGCGTGGCTAGTGAGGTCGGGCCTGAAGGATCTGAGGCAAATCACCGGATCGTAGCCGAAAATGGCGAACTAGGTCGGCCAAAACCGGGCGATACCAGGCCGGCATTTTCACAGCGAAGGAAACGCTTGAGATGCCTAGGTGCACCAGGGTGTGTGCGGCGCCACTGTGGGAAGCAAGCTTGTGTTATTCCCGCAGATCTTACGCGATCCAACTTTCAGGCTGGGGATCATTGCCGGTCCCCTTCATGGCGAGAGATGGTGCTTGCTTGGCGGGATCGACCACCGCATTTAGTGCTTGGGAAAAAACGCAGAACACAGTTCCGTCATTTGGACGTCCTTTTAGGGACTTCGACCGCTGCTTCAAGTTTGCCGGCCTGATAATCCTAAGCGCAGTAGGGAAGCGTTCGTTCTCGGCCTCTTCCTGCGGATCTCACGAAATACTGACAAGCGAGCCGAAGTGAAGCCATTTCCAGGCTATGGCGGCCTGAGAAACCGGCATCTCAATGCAGCCGAGGCTTTGGGGAAAGCCGTAGCTTGCTCGTATGAAACCATGGATCGCCACGCTGCCGTCAATGTAGTTCACCCATTTAACGCCGTGATCGACATAGTACGAGCCATTTATGTTAGTTCCCCTCATTGTCTGAGTCGGGTAACGCAAGTAGACAAAAAAGGTACCGTTGGGTGTCGGCGTCTGAGGCAATCCCGTATTGACCAAGGTGTGCAACACGATGGTTCCGTTGTGCCAGATTGTGATTGTCTCAGGAAGCGTCGTCACCACGGTTGTATAGCTGTAGCCCTTGGTATTGGAAAGTCCGGATGCCTCGGCGTTCAGGAGGGCTGTCCAAAGCTGGGGTCTTATCGAGACATAAGCCGGCATGCCGTTGCTTCGTTCGAAGGCGACCATGGCTCCTTGAGTCATTCGGTTGTCCACTCCGGGCTGGAATGAAGACTCCAAAGAAGCTGGCATATTCGGATAGCGGGGCGAGAAGGTTCCAGATACCGGGGAATACATCTGCTGTACCGGCGAGAGACTTGTCTGGGGTGCCTGCGGCATCCAACTGAACGGCAAATACCCCAGTGATGCTAAGACCTGCTGCAAGCGAAGTACCGAGCCGCCCTCGCTCGTCCACGACAGACTTATCGGTTTCGCCAGCGCCGCTCCGTTTGCAGCGCGGGGACCCGCGGCGAGAGAGCTGGGACTATTGATACTCACCTTAGAGTCGGGGAGAAGGGTCTTAGCCGGGGTGAACTCAGCTGAGTCGGAGCTCACGGAACGCCAGGTTCCGGTGACGGAGGTGCGCAAGTGCGACATTGTGCTCGCCTTGACGGGTTGATTGAAGGTAAGCAGAAATGGTCCCCTGGGTGGTGCTCCAGCGGAGGTTTGTGCAGGCGTCGCCTGCGCCAGCTCAAATGGGAGCCCAGCAGCAGTCGTTACCGTTGTTGTTCCGGAGGGCGAGGCAAAAGATACTGACCCATTGATCAGCAGAACCGATAGGCCAAGCGCGGCCAGCGCTGTCACGGCAAGTAGTGTCTTCCAACCTAATCGGTAGCGTCGTGGTTTCATTTGGCAACTTATCTCCGCATCGTTATTGAACAAGGCTACAGCCAAGGGCTATCCAGAAAATGGCAGGGCCTGGCACAGGGCTGTCCGGCAATGGCCAACCAGCCACTGCTGACAAAGCGACAAGGCGTGCTGGGAGTGCCGAGAGCCAACCACGAAATGAAGATGCGATCCTGGAGCTGGTCCTTCGACAGTCTTCGAAAAGGATTACTTCAAAACAGACGCCTCTCATCCGGCGCTTGGCTTATCGAGAATAAAAAGACCAGCCAGAGGTTCGGCGGAACCGGCCAACAATGGTCAGCCGGCCAGAATTGCAAGTAAAAATGTTTCCACCACTTCGCAATACCACTCCGATCTATTCACATAACAGTCTGAAATGCTCCAAAGGGCCCTGTTGATTTCTCTTGGAGCGTGTTAATCTTCCGTCGACATGCTGTACCCAGAAGAACTCACCGAAATTGAAGCATTCATGGGAGAGGCCGAGAACATCGACGAATGCAAGCGCGCATTGGCATTCATGTCGCTTGAAGCCGGAATTCCCCTGGACAAGACAGGCCTCTCGGCCAAACATGTGCAGCGAATGCGGCGGGCATTTTGCAGTATTGGTACTTTGGCATTCAAAGACAAGCGCCACAACAACGCTCCGGTGCTTCTCACCAGGACTCAGCGCGATGAAGTAACCGCCATGCTGAAGACCACGACTCCGAACGACTGGGGCTATACCAACTCCCTGTTTTGGTCAACACGGATCCTGGCCACGGTCATAAAGCGCAAATACGGAGTTGTCTACTCCTTTCGGACAAGCTACTACGTTCTATTCAAAAAGAGTGAGTTCAGCTTTCATCTGCCCAGAAAGCAATATGGAAAAGCTGATGCAAGCGTGGTAGCCACTTGGGAAAAACAGCAGCACACACGTATAGAAGATGCCTTTTATGATAAAGAAACGGTGATTCTCTGCGAAGACGAGATGGTCCTCACCCAAGCCACTGCCACACAAAAGGTGTGGATTTCCAAGGAACAACACCGGACGTGATCGAGACCAACGGGGGACCACAACAAACCGGAGCATCTACGGGTTTTTGAACCTGAAGTCAGGGAAAGAGCATGCGTTTTCTACAGAGCGCCAGACGATGCATGAAACAGCGGTCATGCTGGTTATGATTCGAAGACTTTACCCCATGCAGAAGATCCTGCTCTTATGGGACGGGGCTGGCTGGCATCGTGGGAGCGTGGCTCAAGAGGCACTGGCTAGCCATCACATCGAAGCAAGTCACTTCCCACCGTATTCTCCCAAACTCAATCCCCAGGAACACGAATGGAAGCAGGGATGATCTGCAGTCACCCACAACCGCTTCATTCCCAAGATTGAACCTGTGACCAAGGAACCCGTCGACTATCTCAACACGACGACGTTGCCCTACTCCTTGCTGGATTTCAGGAGCAAGTGAGAGTGTGGGCTCTATAATCGCCCTTGGTCAGAATTACTCACTGGTTTTACTGCTTCACGAAATCCGTTATCTCTGCTTCAACTGAGTCGGGTTATGTGCGGGCCCACGGCACGAATTCAAAAAATGCGGTAAGTCGTTTTTCGAGAACTTCTAGCGCTGTTGGAAACTCTTGGTTCTGGAATGTCCCTCCGTGGAGTTCTTGGTATGGTCTTTGTGGTAATGGTGATGACATTATCAAGAAGTTCTGAGCAAATTTATGACGCAAAAAGAGTAACACCGCGTCACATTTTGGTAGGTTGAGGAAAGCAAAGACCCTGGTAGCTATCGATCATGAGTTTTGGCTAGATCCTTCACTGCACCGGTGTTCCACTCCTCGACCAGTTGAGCGGCCGCATGGCGGGGATCTCGGGCTGCGCAGATTTCCGAGACCACCGCCGTGCCATGGGCGCCACGAGCGCGAAGCGCGCCAATGTCGCCATGATGGATCCCGCCGATAGCCACACAGGGGATGTCTGTGCCGGCCACGAACTTGGCAAAGCCCTCGATTCCGAGCGGTGCAGGATGGTCCGTTTTGGTCGACGTGGCCCGGATGACCCCGACGCCCAGATAGTCGATGGTCCCACGAGGCAGCGCGTGGACGGCCTGTAAATGTGTAGGACTATTGGCAGTCAGGCCTAGGATGGCGCTTTCTCCGACGATGCGGCGCACCAGCGCTGCCGACAGGTCAGACTGGCCGATGTGCACCCCATGGACTTGCGCACCTGCGGCACGGGCGGCCAGGTACACGTCCACGCGATCATCAATGAGCAGCGTGGCGCTTCCCTCCACAGCCGCCGCAACGCGTACGACTAGCTCGAGGAATTCAGCCGCAGTGGCAGTTTTCTCTCGGATCTGCACCGTCCGCACTCCGGCGTTCACCGCATCCAGCACGGTCCCCACAAGACCGCGCGCGGTGCACTGCAGGGAATCGGTAACTAGATAGATTCCTCTTGGTAGGCTGTGCGGGTTCATAGAAGGCGGAGCTTTTCAGCGAATTCCGCCGGGCCGGTCGAGTAGAGCCGGTCCAGTAAAGCGGTCTGGAAACTGCCGGGACCCGAGGCGCTAGCCGCGGCAAGTTCGGCGGCAACAGTGTAGAAGCCGATCGCGGCGGTTACAGTCGAAAAAGTATCAGCATCCAGAGAGGCGAAAGCCGCTATGAGCGCACCCAATGCACATCCTCCCCCGGTGACGCGAGTCAGATACTCGTGGCCGTTGTCCACGCGTACCTCGTGGTGGTCGTCGATGATCAGATCAATTGGGCCGGAAATTGCCACCACCGATCCATACTCCAGGGCGAGGTGCCGCCCGGCCACGGCCGCAGAATTTGGGCTGTCGGTGGAATCGGTACCACGTCCCCCGTCGCCCATGCCCGCCAGAGCTTTGATTTCGGAGGGATTGCCGCGGATGACCGTCGGCCGTATTTCCAGCAGCTTCCGGGCAAGGGCTGTACGCACAGGCAGGCTACCGATGGCCACTGGATCGAGCACCCACGGCGTTCCCGCGTCGGTGGCGGCCTGTGCTGCTTCTACCATGGCTTCACGTTGTTCTAGATGCGGAGTGCCCACGTTCACGAGCACTCCGGCGGCTATACGGGCAAATGGTCCAGCTTCGCCGGGCACATCCACCATCGCAGGAGCAGCCCCAGCTGCCAGCAGAACGTTGGCGCTGAAATTCATCACTACCGCATTGGTCAGACACTGCACCAACGGGGTGTGCGCCCTCAACTGGGTCAGGAAGCGTGACAGTGACTCCGGATATAGGCGAACACTCATTTGGGACATCCCTTCGCTAATGTGAGTTAGATCAGGTTCAACGGGTTTATCTCAGCCCTTTTCAAGGACACCCCGTGTCACTGGCAGAAACGCTAGTACATATTCTCGCGAAATGTGTTACGCGTTCTTATTTAAATGCACCAATACGACCTCACACGGGTGCATATAGATGGCTATGACAACAAACTCAGCTTCAAGTTCAAACGGCTCCTGACAGTCTTCCAGGTTACGAATCCACCGCTAACATGAAGATTGATATTTACCCAGCTTCCGCTAAGGGGGTAAGAGCTACGGCGTAGCCCATTTTACGAAGCTGATCTATGGCACGGTTTCTGACCTTATCGGGGTTAAGTCTCGTGTAATAGTCACCGCCTAAATCGCAGTATGTGGTGCCAGTAGTGAGCATGTTCCAGATCGCAAGGAGCATTGCGTGCTCAAGAGCGACGATTGCTTTGATGGGTCCACGTCGTGATGCTATACGTCTGTATTTAGCCGACAGGTAGGTGTCATGGCTTTTAGCGGCAGACATCGCAGCTATACCAAGAGCGCCCTTGAGATAGGAGTTGGCTGGTCGGGTGTGGGTGGATTTGACCCTGCCTGCACTCTCATTCGATCCAGGGCATGTTCCGGCCCTAGAGGCCAAATGCCCGGCGGTTGGGAATCGACTCATGTCGCCACCTGTCTCTGCGACAATCACGTCAGCAATGGATGTGGAGATCCCTGGGACGGTGACCATCAGGTCCCTCTCTTGACGAAAGGGCTCCATCACTACCTCGATTCTGTTGGTGAGTTCTTCAACTGCGGCTGAGTGCTGGTCGATCAGGTTGAGATGCAACCTTGACAGGAAGGCATGATGTTCCCTGAAGCGGCCAGTTAGAGCTTCAGTCAGTTCAGGGATTTTAGAGCGCAATCGCCGTTTGGCCAGATTGGCCAGCACAACCGGATCGCGTTGTCCTTCTATCAATGCTTGCAACATTGCACGTCCAGATGCTCCAGTAATGTCGGTAGCTACTGAAGACAGCTTGATGCCTGCGTCTTCAAGGAGTTTCTCCAGCCGTTGGATCTCTCTTGCCCTCTCTCGCACTATTGCCGTTCTTGTACGTGTCAGATCCCGTAGCTCACGGATTGGCTCAGGTGGAACCAATGAACCATGTAGCAGTCCATGTGAGCCGAGTTGAGCCAGCCAGGCTGCATCTGAAACGTCTGTTTTGCGTCCTGGAAGGTTTTTCACGTGCCGGGGATTGCAGAGCATCACCTCGAATGGTCCGTCCTCTAATAAATAGTAAAAGGTTTTCCAGTAATCGCTGGTGGCCTCCATCACCACTAGCGTCACTTGTTCACTAATGAGATGGTCACGCAGTGCGAGAACCTGGTTAGTGACCGAACTCCAAGTGGTGACAGTCGATTCAGGTTTACCTCCAGAATCACTTGCAATTCTTACGCAGACCTTGGCGTCACGTTTGGAGATGTCGATTCCGGCGCATCGGGGATGAACAATATCCATAACTGGCTCTCCTTTTGACATATCAACTATGGATGTCCGTCCCAAGGAGAGCAGGGAAAATCAGAAGTCTAACATTCGTGCTCGAAGGCAACATTCCACGGTTCCCGTGGGGGCCCTCCTCCGTCATGCTAATGTACAGGTTCGCCAACACTATGGTGAGGCCGATGTCTGGGTGGAACGAACATGACTACTCTGTCACCGTTGGAGACCGAGGGCAATACTTCAAACCAACAAACTCAAACCTGGCACTAGCACTGAATCTTCGCTCGTCACGGCGAGCCCATTCAAGGGCTTCTGGGTTGCTAATGTGAGTTTTGCCTCCATAATATCAATGGACGTCAATACCCATGAAGTCAAAAGGCGCTCGCCAGAGATCAGATCATTGGGACGAACACTCAAACGCTGGCGTGGTGAAATCTTGGATCATCATTTGACTGGCGCATCCAATGGCCCGGCTGAAGGACTCAACCTATATGTGAAAAAGGTCAAGCGTTGTGGCCATGGATTCAAATCCTTCGACAGTTATCGTCTCCGGGTTTTGATTTATACCGATGGAGTCAACTGGCCTAAATACCCATCTCCACCACGGATCAGAACACGTAATCCCTGCTTATACACGCAGGGCCACTAAAGTGCTTTAGCTGCGAGTGCGAGAGCACTAACAGGCGGTCATCAACAGCTAACCTCATAGTGACAACTGCGGTGAGCAGGAGGGGCCTTGGGAGCTCGTTCCGTTCCTGAATAGTTGATCAAGTGCTCCGAGTAGCTTACCCAAAGGTTGGCATCAGGGTCGAGTCCTCGCGGTGAAGCCTTTTCTGCCCTTTCTTTATCATATTTGGCAAGTCTCATCACAGGCGAAAGATCCTCGACAAGGTGAAGCTCGAGGGAAGATCCCGCCAGAGCTAAAGCCTTTTCACCCATATGGCTTCTCACCAATATGGTGCTGTTGCCTCGCTCACTTCCGACATTGCCAACAGCTAAGTCCACATTCAAGCCACTGAAGTCGAAGCATTCATCGCATCCGGGCAGGGCGGCCCCGGAAAAAGCTTTGACAGACTGTTCAAGGAGACCACTGCCTGAATGATCCTGAACCACCAGATTTCCATCTCTGATATCGATTCTGGAGACTTGCTTTGTGTCCACTCGAAAGTCCGCAACAGCGTTTTCCAGCTTGTCGGGGTTGAACGATCTGGTACAAAAAAGTGCGATAGCCAGGACCACATTGCTGGCGGCGGTCGTTCTGTGCTTCCAAGTGAATTTCTGAAGAATCCTCAGAACGTTGATCTGGCACGGTGTTCCAACAAAGGCTATGCGGTTCACCCCGGCAGGGAGAGCCTGATTCAGTTGAGCCAGAGGGTGAGACTGATGGTACACGCTTCCAGCAGCAGAAGAAATCTCCTCGACTGATGTCGCCAAGAAGCTTTCCGAATGGAATGCATCCAGCTTTCTCGTGAGTATGGCCCCGTCAATTTCTCCCGCTTCCATCAAAGAACAGAGCAAGGAAGTTATGGCACCCCCGTCCTGTGCGCCCGGCGCTTTGGCAACCGCTCTAGCCGAGAATACGGCACTAATCTTGCCAAGCAGCTCTGATTCGTGGATGCAGAGCTCAGTTTGATTTTTATGAGGGTTGTTCACGCTTGTTTCGCTAGAAAGCAGCTTCGTCAATCGCTCCACCCTGAATCCTGCCAGTGGGCAGTAGTCCCAACAAGCGGAGCACCCTGTGCACATCTTCACCAGCGTTGGCTTGCCGTCCTCGCCCACCCCGATCGATCTCGAAGGGCAGGCAGCGATGCAGCCCCCACAGCCAACGCACCTTTCCGCGTCTATTACTGCCGAGGCGGTCTTGTGAAACCAGATCTTTTCCGGAAGTTCCGGCATACCGCTAGACGTGGCGATCTCGTCACGCACATTGGATGCTGGATCAGCAAGGGTGAAAGTCATCTAATGCTCCAATTTCTCTGGATCTGGACAGCTCTATTCTCCAACAGTGGAGCCAACGGGATCCGATCCGCCCGACCAAGATTGGCCGACCGTCTTAAGATCCGAAAGCTCGATCTCACCTCGAGCGATCCTGGAAACAAGGTGTGTTATGTCATCGAATGCGAGATCGGCGGACAGCTCACCACAGCGCCATTTGGCCAGATTGCCTGCTCCCGCGTCGCCTCCCAGGGCTATGTCAAATGCGTCAAAGATTTGGGACTCATTCTTGCCCATCGTCCCCCTAAGGCCGATATGGGCCAGCCCGACCTGCGCACACGACGCCTTGCACCCTGACATGTGAATTCGAAGTCCCTGCAGCCTATGCCAACCCTCTTTCGGGACGTTCGATCGCAGATGCTCGATAAGCCTGGCTCCATAGGGCTTCATGGCCAGAATTGCGAACTTGCAGAACGGTGCGCTCGTACAAGCGATCACGGCGCGATCGAACGGATCGGGGTTGGGGCTGAACTTGGCCAGGAGAGGCTCGTCTAGGAGACTTTCCACATCCGCCACCCCTGTCAAGACCAGGTTCTGCCGGTGGGTAAGGCGAATCCGCCCGTCACCGTGCCTTTCGGCAATTTCGGCAATTTCGTTGATCTCGTCGCCAGAAAGCCTTCCCAATGGCACACTTAGGCCGACATAGTGAGTGCCGGAATTATCGCGGTGAATCCCGATGTGGTCTTCGAACTGCCAGCTCGAGAGGTCGTAACCTATTTCTCTTGGTTTGAACCCGAGACGGCTGATTATCTCGGACTCGATCTTTTCCTGGCCCAACTCGTGCACCAGAGCCCTGAAGCGATTGATCGACGAATTCTGAAAGTCGCCGAATTCGACAAAGACTTCAACCGTCGCCCTCACCACATCAGTTACCTGATCAGAGGTTACGAAAAGATTTGTCAGACTCGCAAGCCGGGGGTAGTCAGAAAGCCCTCCCCCGAGGTGAACATGGAATCCGAGTTCACCGTCTTTCCTTGCGGGAGTGAACGCAATGCAATTGATCCGCGCCACGATGCAATCGGTGTTGCAAGCAGTGATGCCCACCTTGAACTTGCGGGGGAGAAAGGCGCTCAGAAGCTGGTTCTCCATCGCGAAGCGGTTGAGCTGGTCGATAGCTTCTCCTACCTCGAAATGGGCGGCGGCATCTATCCCGTCCACAGGGCACGAGGTGATGTTCCGAATGGAATTCCCGCATGCCTCATAGGACCAGAGCCCAACAGATTCGAAGCGCCTCCAGATCTCCGGAAGATTCTCGAATCGTATCCAGTGGATTTGAAAGTTCTGACGCGTTGTAATCTCGGCAAAGCGCTCAGGCGCGTCAGCTCCGGGATCTCTCAATGAAAGGTCATTCACGACTCCGCCAACCGTCCTGAGCTGTGCGGATGTGAGCCTCCCGCCAGGAATGCGCGTCCTGAGCATAAAAGTATCGGAAAAGCTGTCATCGTAGACTCCCACGAGCCTCAGCTTGCCAACCCCCAACGGCCCGCGATCAGAATCGTTCAGGTCGCCCCATTTACGCGGTCCCCGGTCCAGGATTGCTCTCCTGATTTGCTCTGGGGTCTGTTCGGCCTTGAAGATCGACTTAGTTGCCATGGAGTTTTATATTAGCATAAACCTGACTATTCTGATCAACTTTTAACACTTTATAAGTCGTCGGTTTGCCCATGTGCAAAAAGGACCATGTGCGGTGGTGGCTAGCCGCCTGTATCCGCAGTTCGTTCCACGTACCGAGCAAGGCGAGGTCCTCCGTGAAGCTCCGCTGGACTCCTCCTCACGCCTCTCTCCAGTTCACACCCAGTCAAACTCGATCGTCGAGATGCCCCGTTTCTTCAGATACTACCGCATCTCGACGAATGCATTTAAGACTTCGCTGTCAAGCGGAGAAAAGCTGCCTCTTATCCGGTCTGCATAGCGCGAGGCGAAGGCTGGCGATGCGCCCAAGGTGGAAACTGCAATCTCGAGACTGCTCTCGGTCGTTCTATGGGGCCCACACTATCACTTGGTCTCATGCATTGTATCTGGTGCCTGACTGATGAGCTTCGCAAATGAGTTCGACTGCAATTACAAAGATCGAACCAGTCAGAAAGGTGACTATTCCGGTTTACCCTGACTATTCCGGTTTACCCGCAACTGAATTCCCATACTCCTTTCTGGATTTCACGGAGCAAGTGAGAATGTGATCTCTATAGGGGCATTCTTTAAGATCACCGGTGGTCGGACTTTGTCTAAATGTTAAAAAACTGGTGATGCGTGTCGGGGCAATTCGGGTTACTGGATCTGTGGCCTGCCTGAGAGCTTAAAGCTTCAAGCCATCCGGATGTTTGCTCAAGCTTAGCTTGATAGTCGTCGAAAAATTGACACCAAACAAAATTATGCCTAGTCTAGATGTCGCAACGCTCAGAGTCGGAGCGTCAGCGAAATTAGAGATGGTGCCTCGGCACTCAATAGTCAACGGGGGTAATAATGAAGTTTTTAATTCCTGGAGCGCAAAAATGGAGCCGATCCAGCCTTGCCCTATCGCTGGGTCTAGCTGGTGCGGTTTTGCTCGCCGCATGTGGTGCAAGCAGCGGTAGTTCCGCATCTGCAACTAGCTCCGCCAATGGCGCTTCCCAGTCAACCGGAGCTGCTTCCAGTTCGCCATACGTGATTCATGCAATCCTTTCGGAAACAGGCGTACTGTCGGAGCTGGGTGGTCCGGAAGCGAAAACCCTGAAGGCTCTTGCCGCATATGAAAACACAAAGGGTGGAATCGATGGGCATCCGGTTCAATTCGATATTCAGGACAACCAGTCGACACCGTCACTCGCTGTTTCACTGGCAACGCCTTTAATCGCGAGCCACGTTCATGTCCTTTTAGATGGTTCTTTTGGGGCTACGGATATTCCAGTGGACGCGTTGGCTGGATCAAACGGGCCGTTCATTTCCGATCTTGCCCCGACGGTTCGCCCAAAGGCGGGGAGCATGGTTTTTCGAACCGGAACACCCATGCTGGAGGATTTCCAGGTAATTTTGAACTACCTCAAGGCGAAGGGACTTACCCGCATTGCTGCCATCACTTCAACTGATTCGGATGGTGCCTTAGGCTGGACTGACCTACAAGCAACGCTTGCAAAACCGCAATTCTCTTCGTTCAAGGTAACGGATCACGAGGTATTCGATCCAACAGCTGTAAGCGTGGCGACTCAGCTATCGAAAATCAAGGTTTCAAATCCTCAAGCTATTCTGGTTTGGACCATTGGCAGCCCATTTGGCACGGTGCTGCAGGGGATGTCCTCATTAGGCATGGGTAATATTCCTATATTCACTTCCAATGGCAATGCCGACTATGGGCTGCTTGGTCATTTGTCGCCGCTATTGCCAAAATCGCTTTACTTCATCGGCGAGGAGCTCTACATGCCGCCTAGCGCAATTACAAATGCGGCTGTAAAAGAGCAAGTCCAAACGTTTGACACAGTCATTCAGGCGGCTGGAGGAAAGCCGGAAGCTGGTTACGGACTTGCTTGGTCTGCGGGAAGTCTTGTGATTGGTGCTATCAGAAAACTCGGGGTTCAAGCAACGGCGCCGCAGATTCTTGCCTACATGCAAAACCTCACCAATTCTCCTGGAATATACGGACTGCTGAATTTTTCAAACGCTAACCATGACGGCATATCCACGCAGTTCATGCACATCTTCCGTTTCACGGGCACGTCATTCCAACCCGTTTCTCACGGTGGAGGAGCACCGCTCGCTTCTGCCGGTTCCAACGGCTAGAACGATTAAATATGTGACAGGCATGCCATAGACGGGCTGGGAGAAAAGCTAACGCGATTACCCGCCTTAAACAGGTAATGCCTGTTGCACACTCAAAAATATTGGCTTCAGGCCAGTTGCTTGCGATTAGAGCGGCGACTGGCCTGAAGCTTATTAATAATGAAAGCCAGTCTGTGCTTGGGTTTACGAAATTGGTAGCTGGGAAGGTTTAGGCAATGGGCATGGCGCATCTAGAGCAGGTCTTGTATTAGCTGAAGTGATATGGCAATAACCACATTGTCCAGATTGCTTGAATCCATGCGCAGGAGCTTGGCTGCCAAGCGGCGGGCGAATCCTGCTCGTTACCCGGGCCGTGGTTACGATGTGTTCAAGAGCGAGGCGAAAGAGGCGGTCTTCGCATCGTTGCGGCTGTCGAAAGCGTGCATCTTTGTACCCAATGGCCAGTCCCTTTAGCCTGTCAAATTAACCTAGGCATCTTGGAGGACTGAGTATTCGCCGCATTGCAATGGTTCCGATTAGTCAGAACCAGACTGGGTGCGTGCTCCTTAGCTATTTACTCGGTTGTATTCGAGGCCAAGGTGGTGCACCGTCAACTCTGCAGTGGCAGCAAACCCGGGTGTTTGTGTTGATGTTCCCGGGGCTCTCAGAATCGAAACCGGGGCTGGCATGTTGCCGTGACAGCTTGGCGTCGTGGATTCGGACATTTGCACAGCGTCAGTGACTTTGCCGGCGAAGTAGAATCCGGGGATTCTCGGCGATCTTTGCAAAAGGCTCCCCGATGCGGCAGTGTTCGGGGGCCGCAGTCATTTCGCCGCCACAACCAGCCAACGCAGCTGGTGATAACGGCGAAATTGTGAACGGGTAGGCGATTCTAACGTTGTTGTTTTCGGTCTGTGCGGGCGGCGGGGGCACCGGTCAGTCGGTTACCTCAATTACTACTGCGGCGCCTGTGTCTCCAGCTGCGCATCCGGTAAAAAGCCCCAGTCCTCCGCCACGCTCTCGCAATGTCTCAACTAATTCCGCAATTGAGCGCAGGCCAGTCGGTCCCTGGGGATGACCAAATACAAGACTTGATCCGCGGACATTCATCGCGTCCAGCGCAACTCCAGTTTGAGCCGCGAAATATACGTCATTAACTGCAAACGGATTGTGAGTGGTTATAGCTGCGACGTCTGTCATCTTCTTTCCAGCAGCCTCAAGTGCCGCGAGCGCTGCGGGAACCGGTGCCATTGGCATGCGGCTTTTGGCAACGCGTGCGAAACCAGCGCCAAGAAGTTTGGCTACGCCGGCTCCTTGGGAAAGCTCTCGCGCCTTATCAACGGTTGTTACAAGTGCTCCGGCACAACCATCTGCCGGATGAGTCTGTGCGGCAAAAGTGTGTACGCCGTCGGCAAGGACCGGACGGAGGCTGCATATCGATGCCAGCTCTTTAGGACGTACTCCTTCATCAGCCTCGAGCACCAGAGGCTCACCCCTCTTGCGCGGGATCTCTACCCGAACCATGTACCTTCGTTGAAACGAACGGTCGTCTGCTAGAGACCGGGCGTACTGCTCCCATCGCAGGGCGGTGAGCTCATCCAGCTCCTCTCGGGTGACGCCCGTCTCTTTGGCTACGGCCTCTCCGGCGAAGATCATTGAATTGCCGGCCCATGGGTCTCGGCTGAAGTTGTCGAGCATCCAGTGCTCGCTGATGGGAGCCCCACCCTGGTTGGAAGGATTAGGAAACGACAGTGTTGGACCGTTTGAAGTCCGGTCCGTTGCTACGACCAACTGTAGGCCGGCACCCGCCGTTACCGCTCCCGCAGCCGCGCATAGCGATGCAACGCTTGTCGCGCATGCCTGGCTCACCATCGGACCGCTGACGCCATTGGTGCCCAGGCGGGCAGCCAAGGTTGGCGCACCATAGAAGATTTCCGGTTGAGGTACTGTCCAGCCAAGGACCAGGCCTTCTATCTGGCCTGGATCAATTTGCCTGTCAGCCAGTGCGCGTGACGTAACTGCAACAGCAAGATCAATGCTTGAAACCTCAGCAAGGGATCCCTGCCATTTCGCAAATGGCGAGGACCAAACTTGCCCGAGTGGAATCGCGATATCCGTATATTTCACTGAATTTGTACCTTTCAATTTCCACAGTTCCCGAAGGATCTTTCATTTAAAGAGCAATATCTGCCTTCATTGCACTCGCAGGAGTGCCGGCCAGCCTTAATTGAGCTAGAGAAGTTAATATGGGGCAGATCCGCACTACGAACCAGGGATTCATCATTCAACGTGTGGTCTGTCTCACGATCTCACGATGCGAGCCAATGCCCGTTCGGCTGGCGATCATCGGCATCTCAGGCATCGGGGCGCCTAGTTTAAACCTTGCTGCTCCCCCTTTGCAGATTGAGCCCTGGCAGCTCTGTCTTCTATACGTTTGCGCAGTTCAGTCTTTTGCAGCTTGCCGGCACCCGTGCGGGGGAGCGAAGGCTCAAAATAGATGTGAACCGGAACCTTGTATTTGGCCATGCGTTCCAGCAAATAACTGCGAATTTCATCTTCGGTTAGTCCGCCAGGCACTTTGGTGCTGATGAACGCAGCGCCAACTTCACCCCATCTCTCGTCAGGCACTCCAATCACCGCACATTCGTCGACCGCGGGATGGGAAAAAATAACTGCCTCCACCTCTGCCGGGTAGACGTTCTCTCCGCCGGATATATACATATCCTTGATCCGGTCGATGATATAGAAGTACCCCTCTGTGTCTCGCCGCGCAATGTCACCAGTATGGAGCCAGTTGCCGTCGCTGAAAGCTGAATTCGTGGCAACCTGGTTGTTCCAGTATCCGGCGGTGACATTGGGTCCGTTGACGATGATTTCGCCTGGCTCGTCCACGTCAGTTTCTGACAAGTCGGAGCGGACTATGCGGACATCGACAAAAAAACACGGAGTCCCTGCGGACCCTACCTTCGAGGTACTTTTCTCCGGAACGAGCAGTGTAACTCCTGGTGAAGTTTCAGTCATGCCGTAGGCCTGGACAAAAACCAGCCCGCGCTCCTGGTAGGCGAGAATAAGCGACTCGGGTATTGGCGCTCCGCCCGACATCAGCGAGCGCAATGACGAAAGATCTGCTGTTTCCCAGCGATGGGACTGAAGCAGATCAGCATACATCCGAGTCACACCGAACAACCAGGTCACCTTGTGTGTTTCTATCAGGTCAAAGCATTGCTCTACATTCCAGGACGGCATTATGATCGATGTTCCTCCGCGCATAAATGTGGTGAGAAACATTTGATCGAGGGCGGCCACGTGAAATAACGGCGCACCTATCAATGTGACTTCGTCATTGCCTAATGGCAGGTCGAGCAGAACATTGAAACAGTTCCAGTGAAGGTTGCCATGTGTCAGGATCGCTCCTTTTGGACGACCTGTGGTGCCTGACGTATAAAGAATCATGGCTGGATCGTCTAATCCAACGCTAACGTCTCTCCTGGTGAGATCACCTGAACCGAGAAACTCTTCAAAGTTCAGATCGTGAGGGTCAGACGGTGCCAAGGCGATCAGTTTTCCAGAAAAATTCTTGAGGCCAGTCGCTACATCTTCATTCTCCGACGCATAGATGAGAATTTTTGGTCCTGCATCAGCGAGCAAATATTCAATCTCCGGTGCGGCCAGCCGACTATTCAGGGGAACAAAAATACCCCCTAAAATATGAGTGGCGAACAGCGCCTCGATGATGGCAGGATGATTGGGACCAAGGTATGCGACCCGATCGTATCGAGTGACTCCAGCTGCCGCCAAGGCGTTTCCAAGCTTGGTGATGCGGTCAAACATCTCTGCATATGTCCAGCTCATGTCTCCGAAGACAATTGCTTTCGCGTCAGGCGATCTGCGCAATCTGCGTGAAGGCCACGACCCCACTCCCTGGTTCAACATGAATGACTGCCCCCTGTTCCATTGCTCATCTGATCAAGTCCCGTCCGATGATTTCCTTCATGATTTCAGTGGTTCCCCCGTAGATCGTCTGTACGCGCCCATCAACGAACGCTTTAGCTATTGGGTATTCACGCATATATCCGTATCCGCCGTGCAGCTGAAGGCACCGGTTGACCACCCGCTGCTGTAGCTCGGTTGCCCACCATTTGGCCTTGGCGGCATCTGTCGCGGACAGCTTGCCGTCATTAAGCTCCAAGACAGCTTTTTCAAGATAGGAGCGCGTCACATCGATCTCTGTCGACATTTCCGCCAAGGCAAACTTGGTGTTTTGGAATTCAGCCAGCCGTTGCCCGAATGCTTTGCGTTCCTTCACATATTCCAAGGTCCAACGAAAGGCAGCCTCAGCTGCGGCCAACCCGTAATATGCGATTGACATCCTCTCTTGAGGAAGGTGGCCACGCAAGTGGGCGAGTGCGTTGCCTTCCTCGCCTAGCAAGTTTTCAGCCGGGACCGCTACGTCATCGAAAAAGAGCTCAGCCACATTTTCGGCCCGCTGGCCAATCTTGTCCAGGCTTTTCCCTGGCTGAAAGCCCGGCATTCCCCGCTCGACAACGAACAGCGTGAAACCATGACTGCCTCCGTCAGGGTTGGTCCGGGCCACCACAATCACGATGTCGGCATAGGAGCCATTTGTTATAAATGTCTTGCTTCCATTGAGGCGCCAAGAAGAGCCATCTCGGACAGCATATGTTTTGATTCCGCGAAGGTCGCTGCCAGCTCCGGGCTCGGTCATTGCGATTGCCCCGGTAATCTGTCCGGCAGCCAATCCCGAAAGCCAACGTTCCTTTTGCTCATTGGTTGCAAGATCGATAAGATACGGCAAGACAAGGTCGTCTACCAGCCCCATCGCGGCATTCACAGAAGCTGCGCCCTCATTGGCAAGTTCTTCGCAAACTACGCATCTAAAGCGATAGTCGCTGACGCCGGAACCCCCATACTGCTCAGGCACCGCAAGTCCAATTAGACCTTGCGCACCGGCGATCGGCCAGAGCCGAGCGTCTATATGGCCGTCCTTTTCCCAAGAATCACTGTTGGGTACGATTTCGCGTTTAACGAATTCGCGAACCGAAGCCCGGAATTCTTCATGCACCGGTTCGTAAAAGCCGCTTTCCATGGCATCAGGCATAGTGTCGATAAACTACCTGAGCGACGCAGGCCGGCTTGTCCGAACCGTCTACTTCGACGGTGAAATTCATAACCATTTGGACGCCATTTCCCTTGACATCTTCGACAGATTCCACATATGCGAGCAGCCTTACCTTGGAGCCGACTAAAACCGGACTGGGAAAGCGGACCTTTTCGATGCCGTAGTTGATGCTCATTTTTACTCCTTGGATATCAAGGAGCTGATTAAAAAGGGGGATTATCAACGAAAGAGTCAAATAGCCATGCGCAATCGGGCCGCCGAACGGGCCCAGTTTGGCGCGCTCAGGATCCACGTGAATCCACTGGTGGTCGTCGGTCGCGTCAGCAAACGTGTTGACACGGGCTTGAGTTATTTCAAGCCAATCGCTTGCGCCAATATCGCGGCCAGCCAGCATGCGAAGTTCCTCGAGCCCGGTTACAGAGATTGTCATTACTGTTCCTTTCTATGATGAATGATGTCGGTCTCTCGTTTATGCCAATCCCAAAACCTTCGCGGCATTGGTTTTAAGGATCTTTGGCCGCACTTCGGGTCGAATCTCAAGTCGATCGAAGGCTCTGATCCAATCGCTTGGGTCGATAAACGGAAAGTCCGAACCGAAAAGGACTTTGTCTTGGATCAAGGTATTGGCGTAGTGGACGAGCTGCGGGGGGAAATATTTCGGCGACCAGCCAGACAGATCGATGAAGACATTTGCCTTATGCGTTGCTATCGACAGCGCCTCATCCTGCCAAGGAAAGGAAGGGTGGGCAAGAATGATGGTGATTCCAGGAAAATCGACTGCGACATCATCGATTAGCATCGGATTGGAGTAGCTGAGCCGAATCCCGCCTCCACCAGGCAGTCCAGCACCAATGCCCGTCTGGCCGGTGTGGAACAGCGCAGGCACGCCGAGCTCTTCGATGGTCTCATACAAGGGATACGCGATCCGGTCGTTAGGCGCGAAGCCCTGCACGCTCGGATGGAACTTGAAACCCTTGACGCCATGGTTTGTCACCAACTCTTTGGCTTCGCGAGCGCCCGCCTTGCCTTTCCAAGGGTCGATGCTCGCAAACGGGATCAGCACATCAGGATGCCTGGCACAATTTTCAGCAATTTCGGTGTTTGAGATTCGTGGTATCCCTGTGGCGTTCTCCGCGTCAACGGTAAAGATGACTGCAGCCATGTTGATGCTTTTGTAATAGGCAGCCATCTCATCGATTGTCGGCTGGGCTTTCCTGTCGGCCTTAAAATATTTCGCCGAGGCCTCCATGATTTCGTTGCTCAGCGCATAATGCCCGTCATTTGAGACCTGTACGTGAGTATGAATATCTATGGCACTGATTGCATCCAGGTCAATTGCCATGCGTTCTCAATTCTTGGGTATTTCGGGCATAGTAATGCCGTAGGTTTGAAGATCGCCGTGATGCTCAGAGAGCCATGGCCCAATTTCATCCGCATTCCAGCCGCCATCCGAGAATCCGCTGGCAATTTCAGTTGGATGCGACCAGATCGATAATCTATCGCCTCCAATGCCAAGAGCTTGCCCGGTGATGCTAGCAGATGCGTCCGAGGCGAGAAAAGTGATTAAGCCGGTTACATCCTCTACCGTTCCCATCCCTTCATCCTTGCGTACCCAATCCGGGAAGGGCACGCCTGTGCGTTCGAATTCTTCGATGATTGGCGCGAAGGCGGGAATTGTTTTGGTCATCTCGGTTGCCGCAACCGGCACGACCGCGTTGACAGTGATGTTGGATTTGGCAAGCTCCAAGGCCCAGGTTCTGGCGAAGGCGACAATTCCGGCCTTGGCCGCTGAATAGTTGGTCTGGCCGAAGTTGCCCCTCTGGCCGGCAGGAGATGAGATCAGGATGAGACGGCCGCCGCCCCCCTGTTTGCGCATCTGTATCGAAGCGGCACGAGCGCAAGTAAAGGTCCCGCGGAGGTGGACTTTGGTGACAACATCAAAATCGTTATCAGACATCTTCCATAGCACGCGATCCCTTAGGATTCCGGCATTCGTTATCATCACATCTAGACGTCCGAATGATTCAACTGCTGTGGAAACCAGCATTTCAGCCGCGTCGGTATCACCGATGGCTGCTACCAGTGAGACTGCCTTTCCTCCAGATGAAACGATTTCGCTTACAGCCGCATCTGCGGCGCGCGAATCAACGTCATTTATGACGAGCGCGGCACCTGATTTGGCTAGTGCTTTTGCATATGCAAGGCCGAGACCACGGCCGCTTCCGGTGATTACAGCAACTTTGCCAGATAAATCCATTGGGCTCCCCTTTGATTTATTTTCTTCTACATTAGGCGTTCTGCGTATTCTCGTCAATTTTATGCCGATAATCTTGGATATTGTGAGTCATAATAAGATTCGTCAGATTGCGAGTATCCAATATCTCACATAGCAAAGTTGTACGCTCTTAGTTTGCCCTAGAGCTCGAACAGGTCGTTCTTCGGAGGTTTCTTCAGTACGAAGGGCGAATAGTTCAATTGTAAACTGATTACATGAAAGATGAGGGCGTCATGAAGGCTGAAACTAACCAAGAATCTGTTACTTTTCGTAGACCCCAGTCCGTCATGTTGAGTTTCCTCGGGTTATATCTAAGAGGTAGTTCCTCTGCAATTTGTTCCGGAAGCATCATCGACATTTTTGGGCGGCTCGGAATCTCAGAAGATGCGGTCAGGAGCACTCTCGCAAGGATGGTGCGGCGGGAGTTACTGATTCGCCACAAACGCGGACGGAAAATGTATTTTGGGGTGACAGAACGCGGAGAGCGCATATTAGAAGATGGTTACAATCGAGTTTGGGAGTCGGGTGCCGTAAATAGAGACTGGGATGAAACCTGGACATTAGTCGGTTTTTCCCTTCCCAATGATTGCCGCAGTGAGCGCCATGACTTGCGCTCCAGCCTAATCTGGGCTGGTTTCGGGCTTCTCCAGCCAGGCCTTTGGGTCGCTCCAGGCAAGGTTCAAGTTGCTGGCTTGGTGGCAGACCTGGGTCTGTCAGAATTCGTGACAGTCATGTTTGCAAGCCCGGAAGCGCCTACCGACTCAGCCGAGATTGTGAACCGGGCATTTAATTTGGACACTATTGCCACGAGTTATCATAATTTTCTAAAGAACTGGGATTCATCTAACCCCTGGCTGGACTGGCCAGATGATTTAGCCCGCCAGCTTCTTATCCATACGGAATGGCTTCAGCTAGTGCGTCAAAATCCCCGGCTGCCTGCAGATTACCTCCCTGCGGACTGGCCGGGATTTCGAGCTGAACATGTATTCCAATCCTTGGCGCAGAAATTTGCTCTGGAAGCGGAATCAATTGCGGCGTCACTTTTTGACCTGATTGAGCTTTCAGAGCCGCGCAGTCGGAATAAAAAGTAGATTGTCCCTTCGCCTAGCACGGTTTCATCTCGCATAGGGGCGGCTGCGCTTGAACAAGTTCAATGAGATCTGGGCACGATCTTATCGAGAACTGAACTTTCAGTGTCATCCTGAGCACTTTGCCTGAGAAGGATATGTCTTCGTGTAGTTGATGTTAGCCCTGTTCAGCGGTAAGTTTTATTCAGAAACTTTATTTATTCGTCATAAAGTTGACACGCGACAAAAAAGTACCTAATCTTTAGGTTCCAACGCCGGGGATTAGGGCGACAAGGTCATCAGAGATGGTGGCTTAAATTTAATATCATTCAGGAGGGAAAATGGCTTTACTGGCATTTCAAAGGCCAAGGATGCATCACCGTCAGAAGTTGCTGGTTATGGGGCTAACATGCTTGGTTTTGCTTTCTGCATGCGGTAGTCAAAATAGCAGTTCAGCTTCGGCGACTACTTCGGGAAGTCGTGTTTCTCAGACAAGCGGAGCTGCGTCGGGAACTCCCTACATAGTCCATGCAATCGTTTCAGAAACTGGAGCTGGTTCATTTTTGGGTGCCGCAGAAGCTAAGGCGCTCCAAGTTTTGGCCAGCCAGGTGAATGCCTCTGGCGGGATCCAAGGACATCCGGTAAAGATGGAAATTGAGAACAACGAGACTTCTCCGTCGCTCTCCGTATCGCTTGCGAGTCCTCTTGTAGCTGCCAAAGTCCCATTTCTTCTCGTCGGTTCGCTTGGCCAGACTGACTTGCCCGTCGATGCCATGGCCGGACCGAACGGTCCACTTGTCTACGACCTCACGCCTGTAGTGCACCCAAAGCCGGGCAGCATGGTCTTTTCGGCTGGTACTCCTTCAGATTTTAATACGCAGGCATATCTGACCTTCTTCAAGTCGAAAGGATGGACCCGGATCGCCGCAATAACATCTACTGACGCGAATGGCGTAAACGGGCTTACTCAATTGAAAGCTGCACTCGCCCTGCCGAAGTTTTCCTCCATTCACTTGGTTGCGAACGAGACATTCGATCCATCTGCATCGGCTGTAACCACTCAACTCTCTGTGATTAAAGCTGCTCAGCCGCAGGCCCTCGTGGTCTGGACCGCTGGTACCCCGTTTGGAACCGTTCTGCAAGGAATTTCTCAGCTGGGAATGAAAAGCATTCCGACGCTGACGACCAATGCAAATCAGGTTCCTGCCGAGCTAGAACATCTGTCTAATCTCCTGCCGCAAAAGTTGTATTTCTTTACCGCTCTGCTTGATATTCCGCACTCGCAAATAACAAATCCCGCCGTCAGGCAGCAAGTGGTGACCTTCGACCAGGCAGTCACGGCAGCAGGAGGTGTGCCTAGCGATGCATGGGCGCTGGCGTGGGATCCGGCACAACTTCTGATCAACGCGGTCAAAAAGCTAGGGGTATCTGCCACGGCTAACCAGCTACTTAACTACATGCAAAATTTGCATAACGCGCCCGGCCTCTTTGCGGACTACAACTTCTCGGTGAACGATCATCGAGGGATCCTTCCCTCGGATATATACATAACCATTTGGAATGCGAAAGATAAGACTTTCAACACTTTGGTGTCCGGACCTGGCGGCACACCTTTGGGGTGAACTGAGCCATAAATTTATTGCAACATACTTTGTGTCCGAGGCAGAATTACAACTTGGCATTAAGTCGCTAGACCGTGCTAGGAGGGGATTCCAGCCCATTTTCAAAGCTGCCGTTTCTTGTAATATAAGATAACGGTGCTTATGAAGCGCCTAGATTATCAGCGAGTTTGCCTGCAATTTTGCCTCGGCCTCAATCAAGCGGCCAAGTCGTCATGACTTTTCTCAGTTGCTATTTAGTAGTGAACCTTAAACATCGGAGGCGGTTAAGTAGTGGATTCATCAGCTGGTCGGGAATTCTTTATCAAGCTGGTTCTGTTGGGAACCGGGACGCCAATCGCGAGGAAGGCTCGCCACGGCCCAAGCCAGATTGTAGAAATTGACGGAGATCTAGTGCTGGTTGACTGCGGGCCTGGCGCGCTTCACCGTCTTCTGGAATCGGAATGCGACGTCTATTCATTCAGCCACATTGTTCTAACGCATCTTCATTCAGATCATGTGTCTGGTCTCGCAGATGTTCTCTGGGCTGGATGGGAAGGTCGCTGGTGGACCACTCCTCCGCTATTGGTAGGACCTCCTGGTACGAAAGTTTTTGTCGACCGCCTTTTAAGCGCCTACGAGGAGGATATTTTACTGCGCAGCGATGAAGGCGCAATGGATGAAACTGGTCTCAGACCCGAGATCATTGAAGTCCATGACGGCTGGTCCTTAAGGAACGGCAATTGGCGCGTTACTGCATTTAGTGTTGATCACAAACCAGTTAAGCATGCTTTTGGTTTTCGATTCGAAATTGCTTCGCGCTCGATTGTCATCTCCGGAGACACTCGAAGATGTGACAACCTGATCAAGTATGCGAAAGATGCAGACTTACTGGTGCATGAAGTTGCGTGGGACGAAGGACTCAGGCTTTCGATAGAACAGTCGACCGGTGCCGCCCGCGCAAGATTCGAACGTATTCTCAGCTACCATACTTCATCGTTGGAAGTTGGAGAAATTGCTCGACTTGCAAATGTGAAACATCTCGTTCTTTCTCATCTTGTGGGCGGAGGTGTACCTGATGTCTACATGGATGATGCCAAGAAATCTTTCTCAGGCGAAGTAAGCGTCGGATATGATCTTGAGACATTTGTAATTTGAACAGACTGATCCTGCCGATACATTTTAGATAGAACTGCAAGGCCGTCTTCAAGGCTGAAGGGGCTGCCTTCAGCTCCCTCTCTTTAAGTCGAGCCCCTCGTTGGCACCCAGTATCATCGCCTTTCCCTTTTTGCGAGGGATCTCTGTAAGAACTAATTCGAGCATCCAAGAGCACGATCACCAGTTAGTGAATCTCGGTGCTGCCCCGTCTGAAAGAAGTTGGATCATCCCGCCCGCCGAGCGAAAGATCCGCTTCGTTGGCCGTCGGTAATCCGGCGAGGATCATAGAATTTCCTGCCCATTGGTCTCGACCAAAGGTATCCAATGCCAAGTTCTCAATTTCCGGCGCCCCGTCGGGGCGTGACGGAGCCGGATAGGACAGCCTGTGTCAGTCGGGTATGTGACGGCTGCATCTGCGAGCTATGTGTCTCGGCCTGGCATAACAGCCCCTTTAGCCATGTTGGGCGACACGACTCTCTTAGGGCAGGTTTGGCCGACTATCGGGCCAATTTCACCAGCGGTGCCGAAAATAGCAACGGTTGTTGGCGTGCCATAAAAATGTCAGGCCGAAACACGCTCCAGCCGATCAAAACCCTATTTATCTGAGCCGCGTTGGCCTGTGTGAGTTGTAATGCATGGCTGGAGATAAATTTGGCGACATCAGTAATTGAAATCTCGCCAAGCGAACCCTGTCATCGTGCAAATCGCGACGACCGTACAAAGCAGCTGGAATAGCTGCGCTGGATGATTTCATTACCTCGTCCAGTACCATGCGGCTACAACTGAAAACCGTTGCCACTGGTCTGGGCAGACTAGTGAATAGACTTCGTTTGCTTTTAATTTTTCACTTGAGATCGCTACTCTTGTCTATTCTTTGAACTTCCAGTCTCCATAAGGATCACTTGCGGTATCGGCGGATCAAAATAAAGTAGATCCACTAATTTGGCGCGATTGGCGAGAACCTGCCGCTGATTAATGGAGCCCTTGTCAGTAACCTCACCAAGGTCAAGGTTCGGAGGGCGCCCCATTATAAGCAGCCGAGCTATCCTGGCCGACGACCCAGAACCGCGATTGAATTCACGTATAACTCCTTTCAAGTGGCCGGCAACCACATCGGAGTAAATGATCTCTTCATCTGGGCCTGGAGACCAGGCAAACATGCGACGGACTTCGGCTTCATTCAACCATGCCAGAGCGCCGACCTCGTCTAGACCTTCACCCGCGATTACGATGTCTGACAGTACTGGAGCGGCGGACAGAAGCGCGGTTCTGAGAGCCCCTACATGAACGAAAGTGCCTGTGGATAGTTTGAAGTCCTCTACGATTCGTCCTCGAAATAGAAGACCCTTATTGTCGTCATCTGGATCGGCAAAGCTCACAGCATCGCCAGGTCGATAGTACCCTTCAGAGTCAAAGGCCGCCGAGTTCAAATCAGGCCGTCGATAGAAACTGGGTGTGATCGAGCGGCCGTGAACCCGCAGTTCATAAGTGTCTCCGCCGTCGTGCAAGGGCACTAGTTTGACCGTTACCCCGGGAAGCGGAACTCCGATGCTCCTTGCATCTGAAAATGAAAAATGCGCTGAAGTGGCAGCTGGAGAAGTCTCAGTAGTCCCCCACGACCCCGTAACAGGGATATCTCGCCCGGTCACATTTTTAGCGAGCTCCTCTAGTCGTTGGCGCAGCGTGGTGGGTAACGCTGCCGCAGCATTAAATACCAGACGGATATGGCGGAAGAAGTCCTTGGCGGCGTCGGCATTTTGCTCAAGAATTGGAACCAGGAGAGCATATCCTGCCGGAACGTTGAATAGCAGCGTGGGGGAGACGTCCCTGTAGTTTGCAACGCTTTTTCCGATGAGTTCAGGTGTAGGCCGCCCGTCATCAATGTAAATCGTTCCGCCATTGGCCAGCACCATGTTCAGGTTGTGGTTTCCGCCGAAGGTGTGGCTCCAAGGGAGCCAATCGACTAACACCGGCCGCTCAGCTGTTAGGAATGGCCAAGCCTGCCTCATCATCTGCTGATTGGCACAAAGCATCTCATGAGTATTTACCACGCCTTTTGGAGTTCCGGTGGATCCCGAGGTAAACAGAATCTTGGCAATCGTGTCTTTGGTGACTCCCTCGAATGCGTTTTCGACATCTGGGAGGGGCTTTGTGTCGAGCAGATCAGCCAAAGAGTTGCCACTAGGGCCGGCATTGGCAGCAAAGACGGTCAGATCGCTGCCCAGGGCGGCCAAAGCGGCACCGAATTTTTCAGCATCTTCGACGTACACTGCACCGGGAGTGATAAGTTTTTTAATCGCCTTGATTCGCGCGTGGTCTTGACTTCGCAGCGAGTAGGCGACACTGATGGGCGCTACCGGCACGCCGACCGTCAATGCCCCAAGTGTCATCAGAAGATGGCCTATCGAGTTGTCTGAAAGAATCATCAAAGGACTCTCTCCAGTCAGGCCACGGTCAAGGAGTGCCTGGCCAATAGCGTTAGCTCCAGCCAGGGCTTGGCCGTAGCTGCAGTAGCTCCACCCCCCGCCGGCCGTACGCTCTGCTGCTAACGGATGGTGGAAATCAGCGGCGGCCCAACTCCGCAGCATCTCAATGAGACTTTTCGGGTAGCTACCCAGCTGTTCTTCGGACTTTAGCAAAATTTCGCCATTGGGCGTTATGCTGCGAGAAATCCGCGGCACCGCGTAAAGCGTGTCTTCGGGCACGTTATATTCCCTTTCCCTTTGTTGCTAGGACCCAGTTTCGGAACTCTCCGCTATAGGCCGATTGCGGAAGATGTCCGTCGGTAACAGGAGATCCTCTCCTGATCCTTGGGAGGGCAAACGGGACTAAGGCGGCCAAAGGTGACCTGTGGCACTGCTGATTCAGCCCCGGAAACGGTGATTGATGAATTCGGGCAAAGTTGTATGTCGTGGAAAGCGAAATTTCGGCGTCTCCGCTGATCAGACCCGCATCCAGGGAGCAACCTGTGTCACATCCGCCGAGTTCCCAAAAAAAGTCAAGTATCTCTGCCGCCGGCTTTCTCTCAGGCAATGATGCCTCGAGTTCGTCATGTGGACATCGGCGATCACAACGGGCGACCGTGATAGCTGCTCTCGCAGTGGCGGTGTCTTCAATATCTGTATGTCCGCACGCCTGATATACCACCAAACCTGATACGTCCGAGGCAATCTCCGCAGGTGCTAGATTCTCTGCCGCATCGAGTTGAACTGCTGTCAGATCGCAATATCCGGCACCGCTGGCCGATAGGGCTCCGGTTTTGGTCCGCCCATTCATGGCTTGGCGCATCGAGCCGCCATATGGCTGAGAGACACAGGCGTCTCCAGATCGACTCTTTGCAAGCACCTTAAGATCTAAGGTGCCAACTTCTGCAGAGTCCATGGCCTCTTGGGTTTTGATCACCTCTGCTGCGAGTCCAGGCACAGTGGACCGTGAATATCCGCCAAACAGCGGCTGTGGAGTCTGCCAAACCGAGTTGCTGGCAGTCGTCGTCTCGAGCTGGATTGGAGTTGGCCAAGTTACCCATGACTGAGCCTTAGCTGCGCGGCTTCGACACTTGCCATGTCCTCGAGAATCCGAATCTTTCCAGCGAAAACAGAACGGGATAAGCATTGGAAACGCCTTCTCAATGTTCTCGACGTGGGGTGCGCGTCCACGGGCGCACCAGGGGAGTTCATGTACATCCATGCGTGTCGACACCACCCGAGCTACGTGACCCACGGTATTGATCGGATATGGGGTCATATCGGCAAAGTTTGCGTCCCATTGTTTTATTTCACCAAGCACGGTTTCATTTTCGGCATCGAACTGTCTAGCAGCAACCCGTTTACATTTGTCGGACCCAAATCGCGCCCGTCTAATACCGATGGTAATCCCAGTCAAGGCTCCTGCAGCAGCCATCGCTGAACAGGCCGCAACGGCGCGCATGTTAATCGAAAGCGCATAGTTCGCCGAGAACACGAAAGCCATGGGTTGGAATATGGCCGAACTCGCTGGCAAGTCCTGAAATACATTCTCGTTCGAGCAATTGGACAAGCGCCCGATATCGGCGCGAAGATGGCCGCTGTAGCTGGATGAGGTCTTTCGGCCTGTATCGGTAGCCTCAAAAGCGGGATGATCCCCAGCCTTGATCCTGGTCGCGGGGCATTTCCTCGGCAGACCTGAGCTGAGACCTGCATCATCGCGGAATGCCACTGCGCGGTGTGCACAGCAGGTCCGCTTTGCGGTGCGCTTGCCTGCTCCTGCTTCAGCTTCGTCAAGCATGCGCCGCGTTGGTCCTCACACTAAATCCTTGCCCTCACGCTCGAATATTTCAAGCAATCGGATCCCGACCCGGCCTGCCGTGGCGGTCCGAACTGTCATGTCTACTTGTAACTTTGCCTCTGCTCGAATGCCAAAAGCGACGAACATCTCAAAAATATCACTATTTAAATTCCGGCCCAAACGAATTGGAGGAAGATTTACATCTTTTTGAAAAGAGGCCGTAGCAGTCAGTGGCCGCTACAGGATCCGCCGAACTGGTTTCGCCGTCATTGGATAATGCTGGCGTCTGGTGCCACGCCCAGGGTCTCATAGGTTTCCCTTTCGGATGGAATATTGAGATCTCAGAAAGAATCTTTTCTGTTTGGGCCGTGGTCCGCCTTTTTGGGGAGCTTGCGTGAAAATGCCGTCTGCAGACAACCATACCCAACAAGAAATTAAAGGGAGCGCGTGGCGCATTTCGTAGGGTGCTGTGCATACACTTAGAAAGTATCGCCCATATCCTCTCGACGGTGGCAAGTCTGATGAATGCGGGCAGCCAGCTCAAAGAAGAGGAGGTGCAACTTTGGCGAGAACGGGCACTGACGGTTTCCACCCGCCGATTGAGGAGTACCTCAAGGTAATCTACGAGCTCGAGGAAGAGGGAGTTCCAGTCATCCGCGCCCGATTGGCCGAGCGGCTTGGCCATTCTCCGCCTACGGTAACCGAAATGGTGACACGCCTAATTGATGACGGCTATCTCAAGGCAGACAGCCGCTTATTGCAAATGACCATTGAAGGTCATAGCCAGGCGGAGACCGTAGTGCGAAGACACAGATTGGCGGAGCGCCTCCTCGTTGACATTATTGGTATCGATTGGTATAAAGCGCATAAGGAAGCCGATCGTTGGGAGCACGTGATATCCGATGAAGTTGAGCCATTGCTTGTCGGCCTTCTTCACAATCCCCAATCCTGTCCGCATGGCAACCCAATCCCGGGTTCAGGCGGGGCGCAGCTTGATCTTCGCTCACTCTCTACAGTAAAACCGGGTGACCGGATTCGGCTGAGGCGGATTGCCGAGTGTGTAGAGACTGACCTTGAAATGCTCATCTACCTTGATACTCATGGTTTCCGGCCAGGAGCTATGGCTGACGTCAGTGACCGGTCATCAGATGGCACGCTGACACTTAACGTGAATGGCGAAATGATCGCGCTCACTGAGACTATGTCTGCCAACCTGTACGTCGATGCGCCGTAGCAGACTGTCAGGCCACGCTTGCAGCACCTAGAGTAGTTGTTATGTCGAGCCAAAGGTTACCCGGCGCAAGATAGATTGCAAATCCAATTAAGAACAGACTTATGGTCGACGCCACCTGGCGGCATGGCCCGAGTATTCGCATCCCATAGAGCGCCATAATGGTGCGCATGCGCGAGATTTGTGCTTCACTCGTTGCGGTCAACACAGAGCGGTATCCAGCACAACGCTGCCATGAAGATTGTTTTGAGTTCGGATTTCCAGGTAAATATTGTTAGCCACACCTGAAAAATTCACAGCTTCCTGGCAGGATAAAGAATCGGGGCATAGTTTCCAAAGGGGAAACTAAAACAGCTCTCGAGAGTTATCCTCAGGTCCTGTCCCGTCATGGCAAAGCTGGTGCATGGAGGCCTTGGAAGGGCCTACGCGAATAATCGCGGTTGACTCGACCTAGCATCAGTCCAACCCATAGAGGATAAACGCGTTGACTGATATAACTGGCGTACTTGCCGCCTCTTGGGTTAGGCCACGATGTAAGCTTAAAGGCAGATTAGAAACGAGGAGGGCCTAGTGGTAGCGGCCTCATTGATCCTCTTGACAGCGATATTAGCGGCAGCGGCCTTGAGCCTCCACTTTGGTCCACACGGGCTAGTGGCGTCTGGTGTGATAGGGGTCGTTAGCTCCATAATCTTGATTTTGGACGCGCTGTTTCTTGCCGGAACCGCATCTCCCGAGTTATCGATATCACTTCTTGTTGTGGCTGTCGTAGTCTCAGCAGCCGTACTTTTCTTTGGAATTCGGGGAGTTAGGAACTTTAGAAGGCTGGCATCGGCAAGCCTGATGGGGAAGCTTTCCTATGCCAGCGGCATCGCGGTCACTGATCTTACGCCGATGGGAACGGTGAAGGTTTTAGGTGAAACCTGGTCGGCAGAGTCGCTTTCAGGTGCAGTAAAGGCTGGAGTTGAGGTCTATGTCTCCGAGATCGACGGGCTTCGTCTCAAAGTCTGGGCGAATCCGGAGCTTTCGCAAAACATCGAGCAGGAGAAGAGGGCATGACCGTCATTTTGGGGATAGTGATAGCGGTACTCGCAGTTATTGTTTTGGCGGCATCCAGATCAGTTCGAATCATCCGGGAGTACCAAAGGGTAGTACTCTTCCGGCTTGGACGTGCGATAGGAGCCAAAGGTCCCGGGCTCATATTCATCAATCCAGTCACTGACAGGATATCGCTTGTTGATTTGCGCGAACTCTTCCTGGAGATTCCGCATCAGACGGCAATCACGAGAGATAATGCGTCGATCTCGATCGATTTCATCATGTTTTACAAAGTTCTCGATCCGGTCATGTCAGTTGTGCAGGTGAGGGACTTTTCCGGTGCCGCCCTGAACATTGCCTCCACCACTTTGCGCAGCGTGGTTGGCGAGATGAGCCTTGACGACGTTCTTTCAAAGCGCGAGGATATGAATTACGCTCTAAGAACCAAGCTTGATGACGTTACGGAGCGCTGGGGCGTCAAAGTGACCAATGTTGAGGTCAGGGAGATCAATCCTCCGCCAGGCGTTCAAGACGCGATGACCAGGCAGATGTCGGCTGAGCGGACACGGCGGGCGGTGGTCACAGAGTCGGAGGGACAACGGCAGGCGGCGATCACTGTGGCGGAAGGCCAGAAGCAGTCGGCAATCCTGGCTGCCGAGGGTGAGCGCCAAGCAGCAATCCTGGCTGCCGAGGGTGAGCGCCAAGCAGCAGTGCTGCGCGCCCAGGGGCTTGCCGGAGCACTCGATGCAATGACGGTGTCTGCCGCCGGCGCCGGTCCTAACACAATGGTACTGCAGTACCTGGATGCTCTCAGACAGATGGCAAGCGCTCCGTCAACCAAGTTCGTTCTGCCGTTTGAACTTACCAACCTTGTCGCCGGCGTAAGGAGTCTGGCCGAACAGTTTTCCGCTTCGAGCCCAAATGTACGGGGTTCTATGATGGTAAATAATGGCGATGTTATAGATCCTTCTGTCGATTTGCTATCCAAGGCTAATTTCGCTGAGGAAACGGATACCGACAAAAGGCCCGAAGGCGTCTCCTAACTCTTGGGCAGCTGATCTCATGCGACACCGGCTTTCGATCGGTGACTGATTTCGTGGAGACTCCACGAGACCGGGGAGACCAGGGTGAACTGGTCCGGGAATGATCAGCATTACCGCTGGGCAGCGCAGTTCCTATCGAGGAGGACGCAGGCCTCGTCATAATCTTGGACGGGTGCCGCCGTTTCAAGGCAAGTTACACCGGCCGTCGACCTGTCGCCAGGCGTGGGAGGACGGTTGGGAGAAGAAGTTTAATTTCCCTCTGCCATCAGCACCTTTGGGGCTCGGGCTTTTTACTCTCCGAAGAGGAATGATTTCGCTGTGCCCGACGAAGACTCCATGAAGCTTTTAATCTTAACGTTGACGTTGAGGTAAGCTTTGATATAGAAGTGATGGATTTTCGACTCTAAGTGTAGGCATTACGGCAGGGAGGCATTGGATTGGGCAGTGAATTGATTTCAGAGCGTGTTGGTGATCATCGAGTTGGCAAGCCCAAGATTCAATACAAATGGATCGCACTTTCGAATACCACTATTGCCGTCTTTTTAGCGATGATAAATTCCTCAATTATGTTGATTGCCTTGCCGGATATCTTCCGCGGCATCCATTTGGATCCTTTGATCCCGGGCAATACCACCTACTTACTCTGGCTATTGATGGGTTTCATGGTGGTTACCGCGGTGTTGGTGGTGAGCTTTGGCCGGATTGGCGACATGTTTGGCAGAGTGAAGATCTTCAACCTCGGTTTTGTGGTCTTCACGACATTTTCGATTTTGCTCTCAATAACCTGGATGACCGGCACTTCGGCGGCGCTGTGGCTTATTGTGATGCGAATTCTCCAGGGAATCGGCGGTGCTTTGCTATTTGCAAACTCCTCGGCAATTCTTACTGACGCCTTTCCGCACAATGAACGCGGCCTTGCGCTGGGAATCAACAATGTTGCAGCCATAGGCGGAGCGTTTGTGGGGCTGATTCTAGGAGGGGTTCTTGGACCGCTCAACTGGCACCTGGTTTTCGTCGTTTCCGTGCCCTTCGGAGTGCTTGGGACGGTCTGGTCATATTGGAAGCTTGAGGATCGTGGAACCCGCAGTCCCTCGAGCATTGACTGGTGGGGAAACCTAACCTTTGCCATTGGCCTCATATCAGTGCTGGTGGGCATCACGTACGGAATAATGCCTCATGGAGGCCAGACTATGGGATGGTCAAGTCCTTTTGTTCTGACAACGATCATTGGAGGGGTAGTAATTCTTGTGGTCTTTGGAGTCATCGAGACCAAGGTTGAAAATCCAATGTTCCATCTTTCGCTCTTTCGCATCAGGGCTTTCGCAGCTGGAAACTTGGCTAATCTTCTTGCCTCTCTGGGGCGTGGTGGAATGATGTTCATAGTCATCATTTGGCTGCAAGGGATCTGGCTTCCGCTGCATGGGTACAGTTTCTCCGTCACCCCGCTCTGGGCTGGCATTTACATGCTGCCGCTGACGTTAGGATTCTTGATTGCCGGCCCGGTCTCGGGATACCTTTCAGACCGTTTTGGCTCCAGGATATTCTCAACCAGCGGAATGGGTCTCGCCGCAGTTAGCTTTTTCCTGCTAACGCTGCTGCCAATCAATTTTTCCTACGTCTGGTTTGCATTGCTGCTGGCAACGAACGGCATCGCGATGGGTATGTTTTCCTCGCCGAACTGGGCGGGAATCATGAACAGCCTTCCGCCAGCCCAACGTGGCGCCGGTGCCGGAATGGTTGCAACATTCCAGAACTCGGCAATGGTCTTGTCGATCGGTGTATTTTTCACTTTGGTGATTACCGGCCTCGCCTCGAGCCTTCCAGGCGCAGTTTTTGGAGGCTTGGTGCAACAGGGCGTTCCGGCCGGCGTTGCCACATCTATTTCACATTTGCCCCCGACGGCGACGCTCTTTTCGGCATTTCTCGGATACAACCCTATGAAGACGCTGTTAGGGCCTACTCTTGGGCATCTAACGGCCGCCAAGGGGGCATATCTGACCGGCAAATCGTTCTTCCCTCACTTGATTGCTTCGGCCTTTAACAAGGGACTTGACAGGGCATTTTATTTCGCGTTTGCGTCTTCTGTGGTTGCCTGTGTTGTCTCGGCGCTACGGGGAGGCAAGTACCATCACATTGAAGCTTCTGCACCTGAGATCGACGTCGACGACGCTGTGGCGGCCCGCTGACAAAGGTCTGAGATCTGGCGCGAGCCTGTATTCGGGAACCGCTCCGATTAAGAGTTGTTGCGGCGCGGTACGAGAGCGGTCACCCTATACAGACCATTGAGGCCTGGTTGGCAGATACTACCGCCAGGTTGCGGCTGATTGGAGAACAGTGCAGCCTGGGTAAGGCTAGCACTCGCCGCATCCACGGGGATGCTCAATCCCAGTAAGCCTGTGCTGCCGTCTCCGTGATCGCATGGCTGGTCGAGAGAAACTACTCGGGCCCAGCTGCACGGCGGATAGCGACCGGCAGGACTCAGACCGACTCCGGCCTGGAAGACGCAGCCTTCGTATGCGTGCCATGCCTGCAAGGTGAAGATATCAATTTGATCGGGCGGGCTGTCTTGCTCGAGGGTCCCAAACCGTCAGGATTGTCTCGCTTTGAAGACTGCCGTTGCCGAAAAGTTTGAAATGTAAAGGCCCTGCGAAGGCACTGGTCAGCGTGACCGTTAAGAACGACAGCCAGTTTTCTCATCAGATCAGGTTGGTGCCAGGCATCACTTGGCATTGCAGATGAATGGCGCCGGCCCAAGTTTTGGATGCCCACATTTGCATGGCGTCAGCGCGGTTGTAATAGCACATTCGATAGGCAAAAAGGCGGTGCGGCTGGAAGGATCTTGGCGAGCCTTGTGAAAAGCGCCAGCTTCTGCCTTCGTGCGCATCAAGAGATTTTTGACTTCATAAATTACTCAAGACGTGCCTGAGCGACTTCAAGGAAGCGTCCCGTCCAGCCTGAGCGGATCAGAAAGCCTATGAACCTTGACTATGTGTCAATAATAGTCATTGAGATTTGGCTCCAAAAACAGTAGTTTGGCTCTTGAGAAAGCATTCAGGAATTGTGAAGCAAGCTGACTCGGGAGAGAAGGATCGCAGAGTAACAAAGCTGGCTCGATCAAAGGGGAAATTATGGAAATAGTCAGCCCAGCAGTTCGCCGCTTGCTAGAGCGAGCCCAAGTTGATCCGGAAGGATACTGGGAGCAAGCGGCACGCCAACTTCCGTGGTTTCGCACCTGGGACAAGGTATTTGAACATGAGCCCCCAACCTTTCGCTGGTTTCTAGGAGGCCAGACCAACATTTCCTACAACGCTCTCGACCATCATGTCAACAGGGGGTGGGGCGGCCATGCCGCGCTGATTTGCGAGAATGAACTCGGCGAGAGGCGTACCTTTACCTATGCGCAACTCCACTATGAGGTGCTCAAAATTGCCAGGGCCCTCCGAGGTATTGGCGTAAAGCGTGGCGATCGCGTCGCAATTTACATGCCCACCATGGCAGAGGCCATCGCGGCAATGCTAGCGGTTGCCCGTATAGGTGGAATCCATCTCGCAGTGTTTGCCGGTTTTGGCAGCGGCGCACTTTCGGAGCGCATCAGGCTTGCTGGCGCAAAGGTCCTCCTTACCACGGACGGGACATGGAGAAAAGGTACGCTGGTTCCTCTTTCAGGAATTGTTGAAGAGGCCTTGGCTACGCCAGATTGTCCAATCGAGCGGGTCGTGGTACTCGGTCGCCAAGGTACCCCGAATGGCTTGAAGGACGGGCGCGACCTCACATGGGCGCAGTTCCTTGAGCTCGGCGAAGGGCAGTCGGATGCCCATGAGATCATGGAATCGAATGAGCCGGCCTATATCCTTGCAACTTCTGGAACTACAGGAAAGCCAAAGTTGACGGTGCATACTCATGGCCCTTACCAGGTGGGGATTACCGGCTCGGGCAGGGTCTGTTTCGGGCTCACTGAGCGCGATGTGTGGTGGTCGACGTCAGACATCGGATGGGTCGTCGGCCACAGCTATATTGTCTACGCACCGCTGCTTGTCGGTGCTACCACTATTGCGTATGAGGGTGCCCTCGATTATCCCAGCCCCGAGCAACTCTACGAGATTGTGGAGCGCTACCACGTGACAGGAGTCTTTACCGCGCCTACTGCGGTGCGGATGCTGATGCGCTATGGCACAGAGCCGGCCCGTCGCCATAACATCTCATCATTGACCCGGATAGTTTGCGCTGGCGAGGTTCTGAACATACCCGCGTGGGAATGGCTGCAGCACGATGTGCTTGAAAACAAGGTGCCCGTGATAGACCATATGTGGCAGACCGAGACGGGCGGCCCGGTGTTTGGCAACCCGTTTGGAGTCAATCTGCTTCCGATAAAGCCGGGTTCGTCAGGTGTGCCATTGCCTGGCATGGCTGCCGAGGTGAGGGATCTCGACGGTAGAAAGTGTGAGACGAACGAGAAGGGTATCGTTGTGGTGACGCGCCCGTTTCCAGGGCTTACAGCGACGCTGTGGGGAGACTCCGAGCGATACGGGCGAGACTACTGGGGGCAGATACCTGGTGTTTTCTTCACCGGCGATGCAGCCTCGGTAGATGAGGACGGATACTTTTGGTTCTCTGGGCGTGCTGATGAGATAATCAAGATTGCTGGTCACCGATTGGGGACTATTGAGGTGGAGACCGCTTTTCTGCACCATCCCGCCGTGGCGGAGGCCGGCGTTACCGGTAGGCCCGATGAGCTGCGGGGTGAGGTTATCTCGGCATTCATAGTTCTGCGCGCGGGAAATGATCCGTCTGATGATCTGCGCAAATCGCTTCTCGAAACGGTGCGCAATCAGATCGGGCCTATAGCAGTCGTTGCCGAGATCAATTTCGTGGAAGCTCTGCCGAAGACCCGGTCAGGCAAAATAATGCGTCGTGTGCTCAAGGCGGTCACGCTCGGCAAAGATCCTGGAGACGTGTCAACTATCGAGGATGAGGGCTCGGTAGCCGATGCGCGTGAAGCCTGGGAGAATATGAAGTTGGAAAAGTAGCCGCCTTCGCCGGTAAAAGGCTTTCGAAAGGCTGCAAACACTGGCTTGTAGTCTTGGAGATCAGCCCAACAGATTCCATTGCCTGCATGAGAACTGTCGTAGTTTCAGCTCTGCCTCACTGGGTTGATGGTCTGCGAGACATAGCTTTTCAGAGAGACCGAAGCCGGCCAGGCAGATTGATGGGCTGAAGTTGGACAGTAGCGCGGACTCCTCGAGAAGCGTCCGCAGGTTTGCCTTAACTTCGCAGGCAAACCTGCGAAGTTCGGTGAACTCAAATTGCTCGGCTGGGCGCTACCCGTCACCGCCTTGTTCGTTTTCCGCCCGATGCTGGTTCTTGATGGCTGCATCGCGAACCGCCGCGGCAACAACGGGGACCAGATCCGGATTGAAGACGCTTGGAATAATGTAGCTTGGGTTGAGTTCATCGGAGGCAACCACATTAGCCAGCGCCTGTGCCGCCGCCGATTCCAGCTCAGTGGTTACCGAATGAGCTCCGGCGTCAAGAAGTCCGCGGAAGACTCCAGGAAATACCAAGACGTTATTAATCTGATTTGGTTCGTCGCTGCGCCCGGTTGCGACTATGGCGGCATACTTGCGGGCTTCTGCCGGGTCCACTTCAGGGTTGGGATTTGCCAGCGCGAATACTATTGCGCCATCGGTCATCTTCGCAATATCCGCACCTGTCAAAAGTCCCGAGGTGCTAACTCCGATAAAAACGTCGGCGCCGTCCAGGGCCTCGCTGAGCGATCCCTCGAAACCGGCTTGGTTCGTGTTCGCGGCCAGCCAAGCTCGATCTCCCGCAAGTCCGGGCAGTTTTTGGTGCAGCGCGCCCTTGGAGCCGTAGGCAATGATGTTTTTCGCGCCGCTTGAAAGCAACAGCCGGATGACCGCAGTTCCCGCTGCACCGACTCCGGAAACGACAATCTTAACGTCTTCAATGCGCTTTGCGACTACCCGGAGAGCGTTGGTAAGAGCTGCCAGCACTACAATCGCCGTGCCGTGCTGGTCATCATGAAATACCGGAATATCTAATAAAGTGCGGAGACGACGCTCGATCTCGAAACAGCGTGGAGCAGCTATATCTTCAAGGTTGATCCCTCCGTAAACTGGCGCTATCGCCTGGACGATCCGAACGATCTCATCGCTGTCCTGGGTATCAAGGCATACCGGCCAGGCATCAACCCCGGCAAAACGTTTGAAAAGCGCCGCCTTGCCTTCCATGACCGGAAGTGCCGCCGCAGGACCGATGTTGCCAAGACCGAGCACGGCCGAGCCGTCGGTGACGACAGCGACGGTGTTGCGCTTGATGGTAAGGCGGCGGGCATCTTCGGGAGTTGCGGCTATAGCCTCGCAGATTCGAGCTACTCCGGGGGTGTAGGCACGCGACAGATCGTCGCGATTTTTGAGCGGCACCTTCGATTCGACGCTCAGTTTGCCCCCTAGATGCAATAGAAAGGTTCGGTCACTTACTTTTCTGACGACGACGCCGTCGAGAGCAGCCACGCTTTCGCTGATCCTATGGACGTGATCCTCGTTGATAGCGTTGCAGCTTACGTCCACGACCATGCGATCCGGATGAGATTCGACAACATCGAGCGCCGTCAAAACTGCGCCTGCGGAGTTTACGGCGACAGCGAGCTTGCCAGTAGCGTTGATGGATGTCGGGAGCTCAGCTCGAATGGTTATTCCGTAGCCGGGACTGGGCAAAGACATGGGCCCTCCTTTGTTATTTTCTCAATCTTAATTGATTCTTTGTGCAATAGGTGGGATCGTGACAATTGATTTGGACAATGCTTGACTTTAATCCAGGGGATATATAAAGTACTGTCGACAGTTGTTTTTGAGATTTACCATGTTCTGGGTATCGAGTCAGGGAGAATGCTCAGTTTTGGAGTTGAAGTGTCGACACTATGATAAGTCCGGTAGATCGTCGCACAGGTTTTGACAAGAAGCAGGAGTAGTGGAAAGCCCAGTTGAATGCCTGATCAGACGCTATAGGACCTTCTGGCTGCAGCCCGGCGGTTTTGAATGCGTGGAAAACGGGAGAACGAGCGGATAACAGCAGCCCATCCACGGCCAGGTTTCATGGCTCTGGCCCTGGAAGGCAAGGGTGATCAAACTTAATGCGGGTGTCGCATAAGTGAATAATTTGAGTAATGCTTTTTGAGGCAACGGCGATTCAAATGAGCGGAAGGCAAAGGAAATGACGGAACCTGAGGGACCAGGCCAAGTTCGAGATTCGAACAAAAATCAAGACGACTCATCAAACGGTTCGCCGAGTCCGTATCCTGCAGATTCGGTGCTCGATGTACCGTTCAACGGTGTAGTTCCGAAGACCCAACACATCTTGATGTCGTTTCAAAACATTTTCGCAATGACCGGGATGTTTTTGTTTCCAGCAATTCTGGGCGCCACTCTGCATCTAAGCACTGAGAAAGTGGCTTGGCTTTATGGCGCCACGTTTGTGGTTTCCGGACTGGGGACTTTACTCCAGGCAACCCTGGGCTTGAAGCTTCCGATAGTGCTGGGTCCATGGGCGGCGACGTTTGCCGGGCTGATAATTAGCGGCGAGGTCGACGGCCTTGGCGCGGCATTCGGCTCGCTCTTCATTGCGACGATCATCTGGGCTGTTTTGTCACTTCCAATTCGAGGGTTTTCTTTTGTGGGCTATATAGGGCGGCTTTTTAGGGAGCCGATACTCTACGGCGGCGTAAATCTGATGCTGATGGTAGCCTTGACCAGCACAACTGTAGTCAACTGGATTGGCACGCCCGCGCAGCCGGGATTTGGATCTGCCAACTGGATTGGCGGTGGGGTTGCGATATTGGTGACATTTGGGATTCTCCTCTTCGGGAGAGGATTTCTGCGTTCTGCCGCCATGCTAAGCGGCATCGTTGTCGGAGCCCTTGCCTATGCGATATTCACGCCGATCCATTTCACCCGTGTTATAGACTCGGCTTGGTTTGTCGTCCCGAAGATCTTCCCATTCGGATTTTCAGTGAATCCGTTGCTGGTCCTGCTGTTTTTCATCTTGATCACTTCCAGCGTGGCTTGGACTCTTTCGCTTTACAATGTTTTGGCGGAATGGAGCGGAGAAAGGCTTGAGGGTCATCGAATGGCATGGGGTATTTTCGGCCAGTCGATAGCGGCAATTGCGGGCGGGGTGTTTGGCACCTTTACCCTTGTCGCCTACCCGGACAACCTTGGAATTGTGCGCACAAGCCGAGTTGGAAGCCGATGGATCACCGCGACAACAGGGGTCCTGCTCATAGTTGGTGGCTTCATCTTGAAGTTTGACGAGATTTTCGTGAGTATCCCCGGCAACGTGATCGCTGCCGCGGCAGTGGTTCTTTTCGGAGTAATTGCTATGTCTGGAGTGGACACGCTAAGCCGCGTGAAGTGGGACCAGCTGAACTACCTTGTCCTTGGAGTTCCACTGATGCTTTCTTTAGGCGGTCTGTTTGTGGCACCTGCGACAATGGCCCACTATCCCCTGCTGGCAAAAGAGATCATCGTAAATCCATTTTTCACGGGTCCTATCTTGCTGATTTTCCTCCATCTCGTGATCAACAAAGTTATCCGCCCTCGAACCCAAGGGGTTAAATAGAGCGTCTTTGAATGCTCTGGCACGGGACGGCTCAGCTGTGTCTCGCCAAAGTACTCTTCCAAGCTGTCACTTGTGCTGTGAACTGCCCGATTGGCAGCGCGCTTTTTAGGGCTCGTTGACTATTTAATCCAAATACCGGAGCCATCAATTTGTCTTTGGCTGCGAAGCCTTTGCCAATCCTTGCTTTTTAGAAATCTTTTTGCTCAATTTGCTGTTGGACTTTCTGGAAGGCGAATTGACCGCGGTTTCGGATCTTAGGCGAGTCGCGCAAATGGGGGTCTTGATGGCGCTCGCATTTAGCGGCGAACGCTAATCCTCGGCTTCTTGAAGCGTCAGTGACTCAGGGGGTCATCCCTGAAACACTTCGTTAGTGTGCCAGGTCCGATATAGTGGAAGTTCTTAGGAAAGTATTTATTTCAGAAAGCGCGGACATGAGTGAATTGACAGAGCAGATTATTACGTGGAGGGAACGGCTCGAAACTACAAGGATCGAGTCAGTCGTTCACGTAGCGATGCAGGACGTCGACGTTTCGAGGATCCACTTTGCCTCGATTTTCTCGTTCATTGACAGGAATGAGATTCAGTTTTTTAGCAAACTTGGTATTTCGCTTAGCAAGCTGCTGGCAGCCAATCTTGCTATGCCGGTTATATCTGCTCACTGCGAATACAAAAGGCCATTCGGCCTGGATGACGTCGTTATTGTGACGTCCTATGTATCCGACATCGGCACCAGGAGCATCAAGCTCAGGCACGTTACAACTACTTCGGACGGCGAGGTACTGGCCGATGCTTATACAGTTCACGTTTCAATCAACGAAATCACGAACTCATCCATTACTCTCGATGAACTGTTTGAGGCAATGGGCCTCTAGTTCGATTGCTGGCCTACTCGGTTGTTTTAGCTGCCTTGGTGCTTCAATGAGGGAGATCAATCGATAAGCCGCAACCAACACTGTGCAAAAGAATAGATAGCTGCGAGCAAAGCAAATTCGTCCGGTCTTCAAGACGCGAACTTGGCCGGATCGATTCTGAGTCTCGATAGCGCGGTTGGCTGTGCGCCGGTTATCGCGCAAATTTCACTTGTTGAAGGGTCGGCTAGCGGCGGCCAAGATATCTAGGTATGGGCACGAATCAGCCTAGATATCTTTTGGGTAGCAGTTGGCCACTGGTTTCAAGACAAGATCGGCGAAGCACCAAGCAGTGAAGACACTGTCGGCAGATTCTGATTTGGCGCCTGAAATTATTCAGGCAACCCTCCAGGAGGAAATGCTTAGAGCGGATATGAATGATTGAGTTGGTGCAAAAAAGGGAGAGCGAATTGAGTCTCGCCCTGGTTCTCGCTCAGGTCATAACTGGCGCAGTCTGGTGACCGGCAGGGGAAGAATAGAACTGAGAGTTTTAAGGGATCGCCAAGGAAGATTTTGGGCTCAGATACTTGAACCTTTCTAATGAAGAATGGTAAAGCGCACAGTAGTTCTCAGGTCCCCGTGCAAGTAAAAATGTCTGCAAGGCCGGTCAGCTCCGCACCATGTCGAACTTCCGCCTCATCAATACTCGGGCGACAGGTTTTCTAGTTCTCCAACACAAGCCGCTCATGACGGCTGGCCATGACAGATAGCGCCAACCCGAGAACGCCAACGTCGCGAAGGACCAAATCTGAGAGTCCTGCGGTCATGGTCAGGCTTATGACGATCTCCAGCATGGTTACCGCTGCAATTGCAGCGAGAGTGCGAGGCAGTATGCCCAGTATAAGCCCTACTGCCAGAATGCATAGAAACACTCCGTGTATGAGAACAAGTATTTGCGCAAGTTGTGATGAGGGAGAAGCGAATGGCACGTAGCCAGTCCAAAGCTTCGGTACTGCAAGTTCATGGTATCCGAACCAAGCCAGTACAAGACCCAGAATCAGTCGACCTAACGTAGTAACCCACGGCGCCAGTGTGTCGATGCGGCTATCGAATGAACTGACTTGCGTTGATCCTTTGGAGCTGCGGCTCACCTGCTTGGTGCCGGTGAAAGCTGTGGCGCCCGATGCACCCAAAGTTTTAATCTCATTAGTGGTGCTCATCGAAGCGCCGCCGAAGCTTCTGGTTCCGGACTCATTATTTTCGGTGACAAAGGCATTGCTACTCGATGATCCTTCCTTGAGAATTTGTCACTATGATCCCGTCATCGCCAGCGCTATAGTCACTGCTCCCAGAGTCGTCTCCAAGACTGGTCTCCACAAAATAGACTAAGTCGCCCTTTTGGAAAGTTGATGTCTGCGGAGGCGAAGCTGATCCCGGAACTGAAACCGACACGAGCTCATTGTTGCCTGACAGTTTGACCGAAATATTGAAACCTGACGTTGCAGTTTTCGCCTGAGCACTTTCAGGCCCTGGATAGATTTGATATGACACGCTGGAGTATTGGGTGGACGAAAGTGTCGGACCCAACTTCGGCGCAGTAGTTGGAGTGGTGGAGTTATTTGAGGGAGAGCTACCCTTCGATGCCGATGAAGAAGTTGAAGAAGTCTTCGTCGTCTTAGCGGATGTTGTGGATGTTGGAGCCGAAGCTGAAGACGTCACTGACAAGGATGCGCCACCAGGCGAAATCCCGTGCCCATACCCGTGCAGGGCGAGCCCAGTCGCCCCGACAGCGGTTACCGCCAGAAGTACTGCTCCTCTCCTGCCAACATTTTCGCTTCCTATTTGCAATCTAGGACTCCAAAACTATCAATATCTTGAATACCAGAATTTAGTCATCTTCAATAAGAGACAGATAAGCACTGCAGAGTGGCTTTCAAACAAAGAAACCCTCATGGGAGTTGCTGAAAGAGCATGACAATCACATGACGCGACCGACGGGTTGAACCTCTCTCGGTGGTGAGTGCATACAGCAGTTGCTCCTTTGCTTGTCGGCCCTTTCGGCCGCAATCAATCAGCCAAAAATCATTGCGGCCTAAACTCCCGGATAATCTGGGTCATGCAGCCCGGGAGCAGAAAGTTTGTGAAAACTCATTTTGGCTTGGTGGATAAAATCTGGTTTCGGCGTGAAATAGCGATGGTTTTTCGTTATATTTCCTATTAGAAATGCCTTTACGACCCGAGAGTTCATGGGCTCACGCCCCGAAACATGCTGCGCGAGCAAGGCGCAATGGGCTGAAGAAGGGTACTGCCGCGATTTTACTTCTGGCGGCTTTGGTCTTCATAGTTTGGGCAACCGCCTTCCGCGGCGGGACCAAGTCCAATGCGAGGACGCAAGGTTCCACGGGTTCGATCGGTTTTTCCGGATCGAGTGCTGGGAGTCCATCTGGTTCGGCCGCAACATCTGCAAATGGTGCCTCGTTCAACGTGAAGTCATGGATGGCCTCGCTCGAGGCGAAGGTAAAGGGTCAGCCCGGGCATCTCCAGCCAGGATCTGATCCGTCGGCCCTGCCCGGGCCAATCCTGATTGCCGATGAAGGCAACTCGAGGCTGTTGCTGGTGGATCCCAAGGGGAGGATCCTTTGGCAGTACCCTTCCAAAGGCGACCTTGCTCCCGGACAGACTTTCATCGAGCCCGACGACGCCTTTTTTGGCCCGACGGGTTCGGAGATCATGGCCACCCAAGAGTCCCAATTTGTTGTAACGGAGATCTCGATCCAGAGCGGCCACATTATCTACCGTTACGGCCATCCAGGAATCAGCGGATCGGCGCCAGGGTATCTCAATAACCCCGATGACGCAATGCTGCTTCCAAACGGGAACATATTCACCGCAGATATCAAGAATTGCAGATTACTTTACCTGTCACCTTCGTCATCATCGCCTGTGCACATCTATGGCGAGACAACTTCTTACTGTTATCACCAGCCTCCTGCACGCTTTGGGAGTCCAAACGGGGTATTCCCCATGTCCAACGGCGATTGGCTCGTCACCGAGATCAACGGGGACTGGGTCGATGAGATGACGCCGAGCGGCCAGATCAAGTTCTCAACCCATCCGCCGGGTATAACCTATCCATCAGACAGCAATGAAGTCTCTCCGGGAGTCTTCTTGACTGCCGCATATACCAGTCCAGGCGTGATAGAGGAGTTCAATCAGACAGGTAGCCTCCTGTGGCGATTTGATCCGACGGGGTCACAAACACTCAACCACCCGTCAATTGCAATTCCGCTCCCTAATGGAAATATCTTGGCAACCGATGACCGCAACGACAGGGTCATTGTCATCGACAAGAAGACCAATAAGATCATCTGGCAGTATGGACACACCGGCGTGTCAGGGACTAAGCCAGGTTATATCGACGAACCGGACGGCGTGGACCTAGCCCCACCGTACTCATTGCTCATGACACAATCCGCAACCATGGGTATTCCGCCGTTTAAGCCAGCCGGCTCGCCAACGACAACAAGCGGAGGCTAGAGGTCCTCGCGGGCTCGCGCCTAGCTTGTAGCGACGCAGTCAGTTTAATGCAGGCGTTTTTCCAAAATACTTGCAACAGCTGAGCTCAATTGCCTATCCGTCAGCGAATTCATGTGTCCAATTCCGAGGAGGAGTCTTGTGCAAATTGAGCTTTATCAGGATTCATCTCATAGACCGCGCCTAGATGCCAGAGTCGGAGTCGGCACAAAACCGGGCGTGATCGGTGTGCTTGTCAGGCTTAAGCTTGCTCATTCCCGCGCTGGCGGTATATGCGACTGCCACTTTATGCCATGGGGCAAAGGACAATAAGACCTGCAGCTGATTGAGACTTGCCCACGAAGGGTCACCGCAGAAATGAAATTTGTCACCGCTAGTGAATGCTGTGGCGCTCTTGCCCGGTGTTTCGATCCCTGATTGTATGGCCAGATCCATAATTTGCAATTTTTGCATTTATCAATTATCCATAGATCTATGGAATATGAGGTTGTTGGTCCCATGAGGGCCGATATTTATGAACAGTTGGCTCGGATTGGGAAGATCGTCGGTCATCCAAAAAGAATCGAGCTTCTGGAAATCCTCTGTCAGAGTGAGCGGCCAGTCGATTCTTTAGCTGCGGCTACAGGCCTGAACCTGACCACGGTATCGGCTCACCTTCAAGTTATGCGCCAGGCGCGCTTAGTTGAGACAAGGAAAGCGGGGACCCGTATTTATTATCGGGCAGCCGGAGCAGAGGTATGCCAATTCGTAAAGGCGCTTAGCGATCTGGCCGTAGCCCGTTTGGCGGAAGTGGAACAGATTCTGCGGGAAATTGAGGCAGGCGGCCATAGTGCCGAGCAGGTATCGCGAGAAGAGCTAATCGCACGCGTGCGGAGGGGGGATGCTGTCGTGATCGATGTACGGCCTAGTGAGGAATACCAGGCCGGACATATTCCCGGAGCCTTCTCTGTTCCGCTGGAGCACCTTGAGGCAAAGTTGGATGAAATAGAACCGGATGTGGAAGTGGTGGCGTACTGTCGCGGGCCATTATGTCTTTTGGCACCGCAGGCAGTTGCCATAATGCGCAGGCGGGGGATGAATGCCAAGCGTCTTGAAGAAGGGATGCCGGAATGGCGCCAGGCAGGCTTGCCAGTGGCTGTGGGAACTGAACCCGGAGTAATTTAAGCGCATTTCGGCAGTTGGCTGAAATGGTGTGACAAAAAGAAAGAGGATGACAGCGCTGTGAAGATACTTGTAATTTTAAATGATCCGCCATATGGCACTGAACGGTCTTACAACGGCTTACGCCTAGCAGGTGCATTGGCGCGGCGTGACGGCGTGGAGGTCCGGATGTTTCTCTTCGGCGATTCCGTGGGCTGCGCTGTTGCGAATCAAAAAGTTCCAGACGGCTACTACCACCTCGATCGCATGACCACATCGGTTATTCGACATGGCGGCATGATTGGCCTTTGTGGAACTTGCATGGACGCAAGGGGGGTTAACGAAGAGGCGTTAGTTGAGGGGGCACGGAGGTCAACTCTGGAAGAGGCGGCCGACTGGACTTTGTGGGCTGACAAGGTGGTGAGTTTCTAAAAGTTGGTGCAAGATTTCTGCCGCCAGTCGTTTTGGCAGAACCGAGAAGAGAAGGCAAGGACAGAGGGAAGTTCATGGCAGTTAGAGTCGTTATTCTAGGCGGTTCGTTTGGCGGACTTGCCAGCGCGTACGAGCTGCGCAGGCATCTTCGGCCAGGCGAATGCGAAATCACGCTGATTTCGAAGGATCAGCGCTTCACCTTTATACCTTCTCTGCCTTGGCTGGCTTTAGGGTCTAGGACACTCGAACAGATATCGTTTGACCTTGGTCCGGCTTTAGCTAGCCGGGAAATATCCTTTGCTCACGAGACCGCCATCGCAATCGATGCGGAACGCCAGATCGTTGCAACGGAGCACAGAGAGCATGTCTATGACTATCTTGTAATAGCTACTGGTCACCGAAGCGCAAATGAGGCTGTTCCAGGTCTTGGGCCGGTCAGTGGACCTGGTCACTCGCTTATGTCACCATCAGAGGCATTGGAGCTACGCGGAGCATTGGCACGATTTCTTGATTCTCCTGGGCCCGTGGTGATTGGTGCCGCGCCAGGGGCCAGCTGTATCGGTCCCAGCTATGAGTTCGTTTTCGAACTTGATCATTTGCTTAGAAAACGTCGCCTTCGCCACCAGGTGCCAATGACTTTTGTTACTCCGGAGCCAGTTCTTGGCCACATGGGAATGGGGGGAGTGGGAAAACTGAGGCAGTTTCTTGAAGGGGAATTCGAAGAACGCGACATAGGTTACCGAACTTCTGTAGCCATCAGCAAGATCACGGAAGAGGGGGTAGAGATCGACGGTTCAAAGGCGATTCCATCAGCGCTTTCTATGGTCATCCCACCCCTTGCCGGTGTAGCAGCGGTGGCGGGTAGTCCTGGGCTTTCTAATCCAAAAGGTTTCATTCCGGTTGATTCCAGCTACCGGCACCCAACCTATGAGAACATCTATGCTGTTGGGGTGGCTGTTGCCATGCCACCTGCGGATGAGACGGCCGTACCGGTCAATTTTCCCAAGACTGGCCACATGACCGAGCAAATGGCGTCGATGGCTGCACTCGCTATCGTTTCCAGGGTAAATGGCGTGAAATCTAAGACGCATGAACTCGCAGCTCGATGCGTATTAGACATTGGCAGGCGGGGAGTTTACATGAATGTCGATCCAGTGCGGCCACCTCGCAACAAGGTGCCTGTCGTTTCACAGGGATATGGATGGCTATTGACCAAGCATGCCTTTGAACGCACCTACCTGTGGAACGCCAAGCACGGGCGCCGCATGCCTACAGCGCTTGGGTGGTTAGTCTTTGCTGACAAAGACTCACCTCCTGCTTTTTCACAAAGGTGTGCTTGCAGTTTGTGCCCGTCCAGTCGATGAGTCCCTCGAATTCAGGGTGATCCTGGCCTTCTCGCCACCCGAGTTGCGACGGTGTGGGTGATGTGCTTCACCCGTGGTGAGGCATCAGCTTCGCTGCTGTCCCCTATAGTTGCTTGGAGGACCTGGCTATTTACGGGGCCGTCCCGATTGTAGCTGCGCGCCTAGGCAGCTCTTGAAGTAGTCTCCAAATGCCGCGTACCGGTTCTTCTGTGGGTGTTGCTGTAGAGTCGTCAGAGAACTCAACGCCGAGCTCGGAACATCTACCTGGCCATGTATCCCGAACAAGTCCAAGCATTAGCTTGTCTTTGCGATCTGGCAAGTCATGAGGTGCTCGTTTGTCGGAAAGTTAACGGAAAGGCCGAGGAAGTCGCCCTGCAGTTCGCCCTCGGCCCTCCCGAGAATCTTGCGTGAGGCGACGTCACCTCACGCCATCACCTTATGGCGTCTTAGCAGGAGCGGTTTAAGGCCCAGGACTCTCCAGCAAGCATCATTTGACCGGTTCGATTCGCTTTCGTGGCCGGCAAAACAAGGCTCTTGTTGGTTGAAAGCAAATGCAGCCATGGATATTTCTGGTTTCTATTCGACCAGGCGTCGAAGCACGTCCAAGAAGTTCTGTAATCCGCTCGTGTTGCGAGATCTGGAAAGGGAAACCGTTATCACAGCTATGGGATGAATGACGAACTCCTCGGATCCAAACTCACCCGTGATAACTGTGACGCAACGGCGGATTCCACCCACATTTACCGTTATGAGGTGGTCATTGGTCTCCTCGGATGGCGTCACTGTTAGCAAGTTGGATTGCGTCCAGTCGACGATTCTTAGCGCAGAACCTGGCGGGCAAGAATCAGATGATTCAGGTTTGGAGTTCAGCTGGCTGAGCAAAGAGTCAGGGGACAAGCGTTCTGAATCACTGATGACCACCCGGTGAGTCTCTTCGCAATTGCTTGGCCCCTCAACCTCAAGTATCGAGTGATTCAGTGACCGGTCACCGCTATTAAGAGAATCTTTGTTGGTGAAAGCGAGATGCAGCGCCGATGATGCTGCCCAAGCAATATAGCAAAATGTCGGGGAATACACTAAATGTTCGGACTCGCTCTTGGTAGCTTTTCTAAACTTTGTTTGGATCCCGTGCAGATCCAATTCCATGGAGACGTGAATTAGTTCGTCAGTTCCAGACTCAACATTGTCCTGTGCCGCCAGTTCGTCAGTTCCAGACTCAACGCTGTCCTGTGCCGCCAGTTCGTCAGTTCCAGACTCAACATTGTCCTGTGCCGCCAGTTCGTCAGTTCCAGACTCAACATTGTCCTGTGCCGCTTCCGCCGCTGGAACTATCTCCAACTGAGTGTCTTGAAGTTCTGGCTGAGCTTGTACCTGCCGCCCGCCAAGCTCTGCTGATTGCGAAAGTTGGATTGATAGCTTCGCGGTATTACCGGATACTCCCACAAGGAGCTGGCGAATGTCAGATGTGATGCTGGCTAGATCCATGGAGGCCTGCGACATGCCTTGTACTGCGGCGGTGTGGCTGCGAAGGTGTTGAGCGTACTCCCTCATTGCATCGAGCAGCTCACGTACGCTTTGATTAGTCGTGGAGCCCATCTCAACGCTGGTTGTTAAAGCCGAAGCGAGTTCAGTTAGGGGCTCGTTAATAGATGGTGAGGTGCTTGACACTTCATCGGACATGATGTGTTCATCGTGATCATCCGAGTTGTCCCATTGCTCAGGATCGTTGTGTCGCTCCACATTGTTCTGCCCAGCGGGCTGCTCCTTCGCAATTAGGGAATCCACACCCGTAGATAGCGCGGAGGTTTCGGCAAGCAACATTTCGAGGATCTCAATCGCCGGATCTTGTTCCTGTCTCCGCTGTGCCCAGCCAAGAAGGAGATATGCAATCGTGACAAATAAAACTGCGCCAACGAAGATCTCGCCCTGACGGCTTTTCAAGAACAGGATTGGGTAACCCAGGCCGGTTATCTTTCCTGTCATTAGGCCGATAACGTCTGTGGCCGGCGTTTGAAAAACGTCGGGTCCGCCATTCGCGTCACCCTTTGTCTGAAATATGTAACCGCCCTGGCGGGTATCAGCTATCGAGATAATACGGTGGACGACCTCGCCGGGTAATTGATATTTTTGCTGGTCAGCCAGTGGTACTGCTTCCGCAATTATATCGCCCTTCTTGAGCGCGGAGGGGCTCACACCATGAAGCAAGACCAAATCACCGGTTTGGAGAATCGGTCGCATTGATTGGCCCTCTACCGGGATAACGGGGGGATTGACATGCCAAACAAATGCCAATGTTATATACAAGACCGTAGACGCGATTACGGTCAACGGTATAAAGTACCACGCTACTTCCTTGAGGAAGTGTCCTAGGTGGTGGCGTCTTTTCGTTGACAAGGAGTCTGCCTTATTACTTTGAAGATTGATCAGATCATTATCAAGCGGTTGCATTGATAAAGAAACTCAGGGAATTCAAGGTGGACTGCTGACCAATTGGTGCACCTCCGGGCGTTAGCACCGATGCTACCACGTAAAGGACGCCAGGTCCCGGAGTTGCCAGCGACCCGCCAGCGATTGCGCTCGGCTCGCACCAGGTGATCCCGGTCTCTGCAGTTCCAGTGGGGGGAGGCAGAGGGCACCCATATAGGCCGCTATCTGCTACAGTTGGGAACAAATAGCCACCTGGCAGGTGCCGAGTGATTAGGAGCTTTCCTTGGGCTGAAACATTTGCTGAGCCTCCTGCGGAAGTGTCGAGTGCAGAACAGTATGTATTGGGATTGTTATTTGTGGCGCCGTCTGTAACGGTGACATACGTTGCAACTGTTGATGCTGGCTGGTAATTACAGGGCCCACTATGTATCGGATAATAAAGGCCCACTGAAATTTGAGCATTTGGATTGCTCAACGCCTTGCCAGCATCGTATGGATCGGTCCAAAACACATTCACGCGTAACTTCGTGGCGAACGAGGGTGTGACTTCAATGCGAGCCAGCACGACGCCCGTCTGGAGCTGGGCCATGCCTTCAGAACGAGTAACCGCAGTGGCGATAGAAGTGTCTATCGACGCTACCGCGCCATTTGCAGGCATTCCCTTTGCAGGCGTAACAGCAGCTGACGTACTTCCCGAGTTGCTAAGGATAAATGATACAGAAGTCATAATTAGCACCGCGGCGAGTATGGTGAACACCAGTGGCCCTTTCCTAACAGAACGGGTTCTGGTCTTCACTATTGACTTTTCGCTTTCGGTCACCATGTCGGGCTGTTACCACCTGTCCCGTTTCGAAGTGCTCACGCTAGTTGGGCTGTCACGAAGAACTGAGGAGTCAAGGTTGCTCCAGGTACAGTGCTCGTCGTGCTTACGCAGTAGTACTCTCCACCGGCATCGATCGTGATGTCGTAATATGCGCCACCTGGAAGGCTTATCGAGTAAGAGCCATTGGTGTTGGTCACAAAGGAAGCAGCATTTGGAACCTCTGTCCATGATGTGGTAGACGTAGATGTGCAAAGGGACGGCGAGCTAGACGTCGAGCTAGCTGGGCAGGAATAATAAACGTTAATTGGCAACGCAAATGAGCTGTAGTCGCTTGCGAGCCCCTGTAAATTCGTGATATAAACATTGACGATTGCAGTGGTTGCACCAGGTTCTGCGCTCATGTCAACCAGCGCCAAGTCGCCTCCAGTAGTGACTGATCCCGCCGAGTTTGCCGCTGGCGACCAGCTGGGATGAGTGAAATTTGTCGATACCGACGTGACCGACGAGGTACAACTCGTGTTGGTAGCTGTGGTTCCGTAATTCAGCTTGGCTGTAGTTGAACTACCCAAGATGTCGCATGGCAGGCTTGAAGTGTAGACAAGACTCGCAGAGACAGAACCTGTAACGTTTGCGGCTGCGGTGCCACTGTCGCTAAGGAAAGAAACTCCGAGTGTTGGGCCGAGCAATGCTAATCCCGCAATACTTACAAGCAAGAACTTCTTTCGAAATTTGGCTTGTTTGAGCAAAGAAGGTGGTTTTGTATACGGCACAACGGACACTTGCTACTCCTATTAATAATTTATATGCAGGTTAAGTTGCTTCTCGGGTTCAACGATCCAATGATCGCTTCCATACGTCCTGTTACTGACTTTGCAATGGTGGGCGACCTTGCTTCCAGCGGACAGCTGATGAGTTATGGTCCCTAAATACCCGCCAAGGTAATTCATAGTTCAAATACGCCCAACTAATAAAAACCTAAGAAACTCTTAGGTTTTTCATCGATATCTTCGGAGGTTCGACCGCCATAGGATTCACTCCGTTAGGCTCGAAACTTTGCGTCCCAAGATTTCTCCAGGGTTGCCCTTTCGGTCGCAATGAAATGTCTCATTTATGAGCATAGTCCTGCATGACATGCATTTATTAATTGCCGATTTGCAATTTGGGTCTTAATTGTCCGAAGAATTCGCGGAAGAGCACCTTTAGGTGTTGATGGCCCATCCACCAGGGATGTTGCACTTTTCGCACCTTTTGGCCGAGATTTGTGGAGCTTGAGTCCGCTAAGTTGGTTTTTACTGGGTGTGGTGAGATGACAACTGTAGGTGACATTTCAGGAATGCGGACGTTTTGCCAGTAAGAGTGAGAAGATGTCCATACCTGCACCAGCAAAATCCAAGGGCGACTAAATGAGTTATTTGTCGAGGTTAGATGCCACGTTGAGTGAAGTCTGGCCAGCGAATTTAAGGGGTGCGCTTGCGGCTGCTTAGCTCGTTATTGTTTGTCAGGAATCGGCGCAGAATTCGCAAACCCATTGGGGTGAGAATTTTGCAAGCTATTTTACCGCTGCTACTTGAATCGTCGGAACATCGCAACCTGACGCGTAGACGTCGTAAAGATATTGGTGTGTTCGTGCATCTGATAAAAGAGCCTTCAATTTGTTGGCGAAGGACTGACAGATTGGGCAATCTTTCGTGAATCGTCATGGTTAGTTGAATTAGGAGTCAGTGCCCAGTTCTCACGCCGCGCTCGGCCGCGGTTCGTGATCGGCTTCGTTAGCTAACCTGTTACAAAGGCTGTGGGTCGGCAAACGTACTTTTCAGCGGCCGGCAAATGTACTCGCGTAAGTTTTGAGCTTAAACAATGGGGAAACTGCGTTTGCTCATCTCACCCGGAATGGAATTCAGCAAAATTGAAAGTGCCTACCGCAATTTTGATAGAGCCTCATTGAGAAGCAACACGTTTACGTAGGATGAACCGAGAAACCCGAACTGTTCGCCAGTTACGTGACTTGCCACCAGTTGATGAACTGCACTGACCGGCAAACCTCGGGCTTTGGCGACCGCGTTCACCTGCGCGTAAGCGGCCGCAGGCGAGATATCGGGGTCAACCCCGCTTCCGGAAGTCGTGACAAGGCTCGATGAAGGGGTGATGCCTTCCTTCTTCAGTTTTGCAACCTGCTTGGCCACATCGGCGACCAGTACCTTGGAGCGCGGTCCCAGATTGCTGCCACCTGTTGCCATCGGATTATAGGCGTCGGGGCGTCCCTGGAACCACATCGGCCCTGTCCATTTTTGACCGATCAAGGTCGAACCATATCGCGTGAGGGATCCGTTGGCTTGGTGCGAAAAAGCCGCCTGGCCTATTCCGGTCATCGCTAGAGGATAGAGCAATCCCAGCACAACGAAGAACGCGATCGAGGCTATGAGGGATCTGCGAAGGTGGGTGAGCAACTTTGCTCCTTTCAATAGGCGTGAAGGGCGGTGATGATGATGTCGATGATCTTGATGAATACGAAGGGTGCGATAACTCCCCCCACGCCGTATATCAAGAGATTGCGCCTCAATATGGCACTTGCCCCGGATGGTTTGAACCGTACACCCCGCAGCGCTAGAGGTATAAGTGCAACTATTACAAGGGCATTGAAGATTACTGCTGAGAGTACCGCCGTTTGCGGACTGTGGAGCCCCATGATATTGAGCGCTTTGAGCTGCGGGTATGTGGCTACGAATAACGCAGGAATGATCGCAAAGTACTTCGCCACATCGTTTGCTATGGAAAAGGTAGTGAGCGCGCCACGGGTGATCAGTAGCTGTTTTCCGATTTCGACGATTTCGATGAGTTTGGTGGGATTGGAGTCGAGATCAACCATATTCCCAGCCTCTTTGGCGGCGGTCGTCCCGGAGTTCATGGCAACGCCAACGTCTGCCTGGGCCAGGGCCGGAGCATCGTTTGTGCCGTCACCTGTCATTGCTACCAGCTTGCCGCCCTCTTGTTCGGCCTTGATTAATGCCATCTTTGCCTCAGGCGTTGCCTCGGCCAGATAGTCGTCTACGCCGGCCTCTTGGGCGATAGCGGCGGCGGTGAGGGGATTATCGCCGGTGATCATAACGGTCCGGATGCCAAGCGATCTCATCTGCGCAAATCGCTCGCGAATTCCTTGTTTGACGACATCTTTGAGTTCGATTACGCCAAGTATGTGAGGACCATCGGCTACCGCGAGAGGGGTGGAACCGGACTTGGCAACTCGCTCTGCAATTTCATTCAGCTCCGCCGAGGGGTTCCCGCCTTGCTCGTCGACCCAGCGGCAGATTGCCTCGGTGGCCCCTTTGCGAATCTCTCTGCCATCCAGGTCGAGTCCCGACATTCGTGTTTGGGCGCTGAATGGCACAAAGACGTGCTCCGTTCCAAGCGCTCTCTCGCGAATGTCAAAGCGTTCTTTGGCAAGGACGACTATGGAGCGGCCTTCCGGCGTCTCGTCGGCCAGCGAAGCCAACTGAGCCGCAGCTGCGAGCTCTTCTTCGGTGTGGCCATCCACTGGCAGAAATGTGGCGGCCATTCGGTTTCCAAGAGTTATTGTTCCCGTCTTGTCGAGCAGAAGCGTCTGAACATCGCCGGCTGCTTCGACGGCTCTGCCTGACATGGCAAAGACGTTCCTCTGCACAAGGCGATCCATTCCCGCGATGCCGATTGCTGAAAGCAGGGCCCCGATAGTCGTGGGAATTAGACAGACCAGCAAAGCTATCAGAACAACCACCGAGACGTCCGCTCCCGCGAAATGAGCAAACGGTTTCAGCACCACAACGACGGGAAGGAAGATTATTGTGAGTGCCGCAAGGAGTATTGTAAGCGCAATTTCATTGGGAGTTTTCTGGCGTTGAGCTCCTTCAACCAGGCTGATCATCCGATCGAGGAAGGTGTGACCCCGTTCGGCGGTGATCCTGACAACGATTCGGTCCGAGAGCACCTTTGTTCCGCCGGTGACCGCAGAGCGGTCTCCGCCCGACTCTCGAATGACGGGTGCAGACTCGCCGGTTATGGCGGATTCGTCGACTGATGCGATTCCATCTGTGATATCCCCGTCGGAAGGAATGATGTCCCCTGCTTGGCAGACGACAAGATCTCCCTTGACGAGTTCAGCTGCAGCGACAAGCTCTTCGGTCCCGTCAGGATTCAGCCTGCGAGCTTGCGTATCCGACCTCATCTTGCGCAATGTATCGGCTTGGGCTTTGCCGCGTCCTTCAGCAACGGCTTCGGCGAAGTTGGCAAATAGTACCGTAAGGGCAAGCCAGACGGTTACTGACCAGGAGAATACGTTAGGATGCTCGATTGATTCAATTAAGGTAATCACGGTGCCTATCAGCACCACGAGCATCACGGGATTCTTGATTTGAACTCGAGGATCGAACTTTTTGAGTGCGTCGATGCCCGCATGTCTCAGGATTTCCGTGTCGAATAGACCGCGGTTTGCCTTTACCCCTTTTGGTTGACTGGAAGCATTTTGATTGTGTTTCTCGCTCTGAGTCGTTTGAGGATTTTCGAAATCAGACATTGAAGGCAGCCTCCACTTGGCTAGCTGAATTCAAAGGTTCCCGGCAACAGGCGCAGCCTTGCCAATGAGATTGGCAGACTGGTCGATTTGGACTTTCGGCGGCAGAGGACGCGCATGAAGTAAGAGTTGTCATCAAAAGAACTTTCCGTGCGAGAGCTGTTCGACGATGGGCCCAAGCGAAACTGCTGGGAAGAACGTCAAAGCACCAACAATCAGGATTACGCCAGTTAGCAGCCCCACGAAAATGGGCTTGTCTGTTCTGAAGGTTCCCAGTGATGCGGGGACCACGTTCTTGGCGGCGAGCGTTCCGGCCAATGCCATCGCTGGAACAATTATGGCGAATCGGCCAAGCAGCATGCCGATAGTTTGGATGACGTTATAGAAGGCGGTGTTAGAACTAAGCCCTGCCATGGCGGAACCGTTGTTGTTGGCCACGGAGGTAAACGAGTAGAGGATCTCAGAGAATCCTTGTGGTCCTTTGTTTAGCGGTGCCACTTGTCCGGCATGAACCGAGACGGCAATTCCGGTGAGTACGAGCACCGTTATCGGCATGACCAGCGCGCCCAGCGCGGCCAGTTTCACCTCGGTTGCTTGGATCTTTTTCCCAAGATACTCCGGTGTCCTGCCCACCATCAAGCCACCTATGAAGACCGTGATTATTGCGAACAAGAGGATGGTATACAGGCCGCTGCCGACTCCTCCGGGCGACACCTCACCCAGCATCATGCCAGTCATGGTTGCAAAGTTGCCCATCGGGTTGTAGGAGTCGTTGGCTGAGTTTACGCTTCCAGTCGAGGTTTGAGTGGAGGTTATGTTGTAAAGAGCTGACGAGGTGTCTCCGAAGCGCACCTCTTTGCCTTCCATGTTGCCCGTTACCTGATGGGTGACTCCGGCGGCTGAGACCGCAGGGTTGGCCTGGTGTTCAGCGATTGCCCCGATAGCAAGCCAGGATCCGAAGAGAATAGCCATGACTGTCAAGATTGCGACGCCTTGGCGAATGCTGCCCACCATCTTGCCAAAGGTATAGGTAAGTGATACCGGTATGCAGAGAATGAGCGCAATCGACAGGAAGTTTGTGAGCCCTGTCGGGTTCTCGAAAGGACTTGCGCCATTGGCGTTGAAAAATCCGCCGCCATTTGTGCCCAGCTGTTTTATAACTTCTTGCGACGCTACAGGACCGCGCGGGATGGTTTGGCTGACACCATTTAGCAGGTTGTGAATATGAGCCGGTCCAGCCAGGGTCTGAAGTGCTCCTTCTGCCATGAAGACCACCGCAGCTAATAACGAGATAGGCAGAAGAATGTAGACGATGCCTCGTGTGAGATCAACCCAGAAGTTCCCGATCGTCCTTGATCCCTTGCGAGAGAATCCCCGAATAACTGCCACTGCCACCGCTATCCCAACAGATGCGCTCACAAAGTTCTGAACTGCCAGCGCACCCATTTGCGATAGGTACGACATGGTTGTTTCGCCCGAATAGTTCTGCCAGTTGGTATTGGTGACAAATGATACGGCGGTGTTCCAGGCAAGTGCCGGAGTCACGTTTGGAAGGTGCTGAGGATTGAAGGGGAGGTATCCCTGAAATCTCAGGATTAGGTATGTTACGAGAATTGAGAGGCCCGAAAAGATTACCAAGGCACTCGTATAGCGCTGCCAAGACTGTTCGGTTTCGGGATTTACGCCAATCAGCCGGTAGAACGGTCGTTCTATAAAGGATGCCCATCGGGCCCGGCCTTCATAGACGGAGGCCATGTACTGGCCGAGGAAGCGCCAGGCAACTGCCAAAACAATTAGGAGTGCTACCAGCGTCAAGGTAAAACCCATTAAAACCACTCAGCTTTGAAAATTGCCACTCCTAGGTAAATGAAGACGGCTGCCGAGATGGCGAGCAGAACGAGGTCAACTCCGCTCATACCCGCTCCAAAGCCCATATTAGACCCAGCATTAGTATGACAAATGCCAAAATCCCCAGAATCGATAATAGATCGCCCATAGATTCAGACTACGATGCGGGACATAAATGAAACAGCAAAATTCCTGGCGAGAGCGTTAACAAATAGTAAACAGGCCTTGGCGCAAAGAGTCCTTAGGATTCGTCGTCGCAGTCGAGGAGTTGGTATCCGATCCCTGGATTGGTCTTGATTATTTTTCCGTCTGTGTCCCCGAGTTTCTTTCGAAGCCGATTGATATATACGCGCAGATACTGAGTTTCTTCACCGTATCCTCGACCCCATATGTCCCTGAGTATCTGGTGATGCGTATAGACCTTTCCGGAGTTCTTTGCAAGATAAGAAAGCAGGTCGAATTCTTTAGCCGTTAGGTCCACTGCCGCGCCACCGTTGGTAACGATCCGCTTTTCCCAGTCGATAGAAATAGCGCCAACTGTCGTAACCGCACTTGTGTTTCTGTCGGGCCGTCCCTTTGCATGCCTCAAGGCCACCCGGATACGCGCCTCCAGTTCCGCCATCCCGAAGGGCTTGGTGACATAGTCGTCAGCACCAGCATCTAAAGCTTCAACTTTTCGCATCTCGTCTTCTGCTGCCGATAGCACTAGTATCGGCGTATCGCTGAAGGTCCGGAATTTCCGGCAGAATTCAATGCCATTTAGATCCGGCAGTCCAAGGTCGAGTAGGATTAGGTCAGGCGAGAACAGAACCGCCTGGGCAAGCCCGTCGTTTCCATTCCTGCTGTTTGCAGTTTCGTACCCTTTTGCACCGAGGCCGATCTCAAGAGCTCTCAGCAGCGATCGGTCATCATCTACCAGGAGTATCTTGATCACTCAGGTATCCACTTTCATCCAACGGTACCAACGGGAGCGAGAAGCTGAAACGAGCTCCCCCCGTGGGCGCATTTTCAACCGCTATGTGTCCGCCATGCGCGCTCACAAAGGCGTCTGCAATGGCGAGCCCAAGCCCAGCGTAACCTCCACCTGAATCCTTGTTGAACATTTCGAATATATGCTCCTTGAGTCCGGGGGGAACTCCGGGCCCGGAGTCGCTGACCGCCAGCAACACCTCTGCCGGCGTGGTCGAAACATCTATTGTAACAGGCTGACCGCGGGGAGAGTATCGTAGCGCATTCTCCAACAGATTGGCTATGACTTGAGATATCAGTGCGTGGTCTGCAGAGACAAACACCTCAATCGGGCAGTTCTGCACGAGGATCTGCTCTTTGGCTTTTCTGTCGCCAAGTGCGCTTATGCCTTCTTCGATCAGCTCGGATATCTCGACGATCGTTCGTCGCGGTGCGAGCACGCCGGCCTCAATCCGGGTCATGTCCAACAGGTTGACGACGAGCCGTGACAGACGGTCAGTCTGGGCGGAGATGGTATCGATTAGCTCCGATCTCTGGCTCTGGTCGAGAGTGACCGAGGGGTCGCTAAGTCCGGAAGCGGCTGTCTTGATCGAGGCAAGTGGAGTCCTGAGGTCATGGGAGACACTGCCAAGTAGCGCCCGGCGCCACCGGTCGGTCTCTTCGAGAAGCTTTGCTTGAAGCGCCTGTTGTTTCAGCTGCGCTTGTTCGATCGCCAGCGCTGCATGGTTTGCAAAGGTAGAGAGCAGCTGGATATCAGGCGGCTGAGTTTGGAACCCCCGCATCACCAGCAGGCCGACTGGTCTTCCCGCCACGGTAAGAGCGAGGGAGGAAAGGCTTGGTGATTGATCATCTGAAATCCGATAAAGGGTGGCTGGCACACCGGCGCTGGGGATTAACTGTTGCAGATCCTCATTCGATAGCGCTTGACCGGAAGCTGCTCCGACTTCCAATTTTTCCGAGCCTTGTAGGAGAAGTACAACAGATTCGAAATGAAAGGCCAGTTGCACGCTGTCGGTGACGGTCTCAAGCAGCTCGGAGAGCTCTTTGTCACCCAACAGGAGTTTGGATAGTTCGAAAAGTTGACGGGCATGCTTCTCGCGCTCAAGTGCGAGCGAGCGTGCATCCTTCAAGTTGGCTACAACTCGCGAGACCAGGATAACCACGACCGCATATACCCCAAGAGCTATCCAGTTCTGCTTCTGGCCAACACTCAAGGTGTAATAAGGAGGAATGAAGATGAAGTCGTAAACCAAAAAGCCGAGCACTATGCCAATCAGACCGACTCCGAAGCCGCCGATTACCACCCCCCAGATAACAGGTATGACAAGAACCAACGCCGACGTTGCGACGCTTATGTGGGATCGGAAGAACAACATAGCTGATGAGACGGCCAAAAACAGAACTGCGGTAAGTGCTAAGCCGTTTATCTGTTCGCGCCATTTGCGAGCGTTATGCACAAGAGCATCCTACTTTGATAGTCTGCCCATAGACCTAGAGAAGCGAACACCGGGTTATGGCAAGTGAGGGGTATGTTACGGTGACTGCAATGACAGATGATGATTCCTCGATTGTAGCGCCAGCAGGAAAATTTCGAATCTATCTCGGAGCTGCAGCTGGCGTTGGAAAGACTGTGGCAATGCTCGACGAGGGTTTGCGCAGATTTCATCGGGGCACCGACGTGGTCGTCGGGCTTGTCGACACCCATGGCCGGCTGTTCACGGAAAATAAGGTCGAAGGCCTCGAGATCATTCCCAGAAAAACTGTTACCTACAAGGGCAAGCAATTTACCGAACTTGATCTCGACGCGGTACTGAAGCGTAGGCCGGAAGTCGTCCTCATCGATGAACTTGCGCATACCAACGTTCCTGGCAGCGGTCACAACGCCAAGCGCTGGCAGGATGTCCTTGAGATTCTGGAAGCTGGGATAAGTGTCATAACCACCGTCAATATTCAGCACCTTGAATCGATCGCAGATGCCGTGGAAACCATGACCGGAGCAAAGGTTAAGGAGCGAGTTCCTGACTGGGTGGTCCGGCATGCAGACCAGACTGAGCTTGTTGATTCTTCGCCTGAGCAACTGAGGCGCCGGTTGCTCCACGGGAACATCTATCCGGCCGATAAGGTCACCACCGCGCTGACGCATTTCTTCCGTTACGAGAATCTTGCCGCGCTTCGCGAACTCTCCCTTCGATTCATTGCCGACGAAACCGAAGAGGAGATGCTTCACTATTTGGGCCGTTTGAACGCGAAAGGACAATGGGAGACTACCGAGAGAATCATGGTTGCCGTCACCGGAATAGCGGGCTCTGAGCAGATACTTTCAAGGGCGGCAAGAATTGCAGCACGTGTCCGGTCAGACCTAAAGGTCGTTCACGTCGCACATGATGAGGACATCTCGAAATCCATGGGAACAGATCTGGAGGCTCTCAAGGAGGTTGCCGCCAATCTTAGTGCTCAATGGGTCGATCTATATGGCGACGATATTGCTGAGACTCTTGTCCACTTTGCAAGGGAAGAGCGGATCACCCAAATCGTTATCGGGTCAACGCGCAGGAGCAAGTGGATTGAGATGACGAGGGGTTCGATCCACAAGAAATTGATGCGGGATGCGGCAAAGTACGGTATTGACATTCATATAATCGCTAGGCGTGAGCCGACTATACAGTATGTGGCACCCAGCGATGGGGATGGCGTTTAGGAAGGATGAGCTGCGGCATAATCGATATTCAGCGGGGCCTAAAGTTTATCGGGACGGGTCAAACTCGGCTGGAACCCAATCACGCCGAGGAAGTTCAGCGGACGCGGCGATCGTTTCTGCATAGGCGACGCGGCAACTAAGCGAAGCATCGACCCGGGTTTGGCTGAAGGCCAATTCGGCAACTGACGTGTCTATATTTCTATACCGTGACAAGTCTCATATGCTAGGCGTGACAGTTCGCCAATTTAGGAAATTTTCACCAACAGAAGGCTTTCCAGTCAGGTCCGTAGCAGCTCATCCGGCGGGGGCTGGGACTTATTAGTAATGCAGCTCGGACACATCGGCCGTTATCTAATGGCTCAGTACGCGATCGGTCCCACTGCTAATGTCGCTTGAGGCGGACTTTCCGTCAGGTCTCTGCTGAACTGGCCAAATCCAGAGTGCGAGTGCGAAGATTACCATGGCGGGACCTAAGTTTGGATCTGCACTTCGGCCGGTTAGTATTTCGCCCAACCCCTGGCCTGTAATCCAAAGCACGAGTGAGGTTGCTATCCCTAACCCCAGCGAAAATGAACGAGTTGGGGGTCTCAAGACTCCCCATCCGACTATGAATTCGATGAGCAGCAGCGAAAATGCGATTTCTGTTCCGTGCCCGGCCGCAATCTTTGAAAGCCCTGTCCCAATGGATGCAAACCAACCCGGCTGATCCGATGCCATCGCTTTCAGTTGGGCGGGGATGGCATTTGGCCCCCAGTTGGCTGATTCAAGTTCCAGAAGTGATGTTCCGCACCAGACGACTGCCCAAAGTATGAAGCCCCAAGTTCCAGAGTCGATCCAGATTGAGAACTTGTCGTGATCGCCTTGATCTGGAGTTGGCGCATATCTCGGCCAAAGAACTATACCCAGGATCGCATAGATGAGAGCTGCGCCAGGTGCCCCGACTAGCATGGACGATTGCGGAAATATGAGTTGGCCAACGCCCTCTCCGACTACCCAAACCGCTAACGCCCAAGCCGATGAAATGACAAGGCCGGCTTTTAGGTATCTCGGCCAAATCAACAGCGTTCCAATTCCGATTTGTACCAGAGCAATGCCCACAGTCGCAACAGTCTGGTGCGCCACCAAAATACGAACGGCGTAGCTTATGAAGTTAGTAAGTGGATTTGGAGGCCCCATTGTGTTTTGGGATATGGGCCCAAGGAATCCATTTGAGCCTTTTTGGAACATATGGGGTTGCAGTTGCAGCGCACCGTCCAATATCCACAGGGCCCCGAGCGCTATTTGAAGCTTGCGAATGGTAACGCCAAGACGACGTCTCTGGAGTTTCAATTGAGTTCCTTGTAGATCAGTGCAAGATCAGTTCTGCGGGCAAAGCCATGGTTGCTAAAAAGAATATATGCTTGCCAAGATTTATCGTTGCCGCAGCGCTTTGTCCCTATTTTCCGCTTCAGGGCAGGTCCGATTCTGCTTGCGAAGCAGGTGGCATTGTGAAACTTTATCAGCATGCGCTAAGAACTCATGAATTAGGGCGTAAGGGTCATCATTTGCGAAGGAATACTGCTCTCTAATACAAAACGGTTGCGCCAATGAAGACTGGAAAATCCAAATATACGCTCCGATATTCATTGTCAGTATCGTACCTGTCTCCTGAAGAAAGCGACAACAAACGGGGTGGCGCCATGGCGGTTTAAACTAGCTCCATCCCCTGAAGGCATGTGACCGCGCAAGACTGTGTTGGGAGGGCTTCGACCCAAAGGAATTGCATCCCGTTAAAATTTAATAGACCCGATCGAAATCAGCTGGGCAGATTCTTTCGAAATTTGCATCTAAAAAGCGGGGAAATTTTCAGCGAGTATCCAAAGAGGAGTGTTTTAATTGTCGCCATCGAACGCCCGAATAACGATACCGTCTTCGGCACTATCTTGGCGTTTCTCGCGAAGTTCAGGTCCGGGAGGCCAGCACGTAAATACATCCGATACCAAGGCAGAACTGATCTGTGACCTAACGCAATTGTCTGGTCCGGAGAGGGTAATTGAGCGGATCATTGCCCGCTTTGGAACCGAACTCAGAGTCGTTTCATCCTCGCAGCGCTCCCAAAGCCAGAATCGCAAAATGGCGATGCAAAATCTTGCTGATAAACTGGAAATGGCCGCCCATATACCTCCTCGCCGCCGGCCAACCATGCCGACCTGGGGTTCAACTCAGAACCGCCTTGACGAAAAGCGAAAAGCCTCCATGCGAAAAGCCGAGAGGCGCCGACGATTTGATGAATAGTTGCAGCTTCGTGTCTCACGGCATTCCCTGCCAAGCGCATGTCCTTATGAGGCATGGTTTCTCAGTGCGGGAGCGGAGTTGAAGGGGCTGGGACAGCTCGATTTCGACTAGAAATCGAACCTCTCGGACATGCCAAGCGCCGCTGGAAATCCGAAAAACTGGCGACCACGGTGTGTGATGGTGCATTGTATTGGGCAAGCAGTGGTTCTAGGTTTGAGTTAGCGGGTTAAGCGTTCGCTACAAGCGAGGAGATGCTTTATGAAAGCACTTGTGTACCACGGACCCAACCAGAAGAGCTGGCAAGACGTTCCAAACCCGGAGATCAAGCAGCCAACCGATGTAATTGTGAAAATGAAGGCTACGACAATTTGTGGAACTGATTTGCATATCCTAAAAGGCGACGTACCTGAAGTAGAGGCTGGGCGCGTTCTTGGTCATGAAGGCGTTGGGGTAATCACTGAGATTGGATCCGGTGTTACCAACCTCGCGGTTGGAGACCAAGTGATACTTTCCTGTGTCAGCTCATGTGGAAGATGCTCAAACTGCAAGCAGGGGCTCTACAGTCATTGCCTGGACCCTGAGGGGACTCCAGGAATTGGTTGGATCTTCGGGTACATGATCGATGGCACCCAAGCTGAATATGTCCGTGTTCCTTTTGCGGAGAACTCCGCCTACAAGGTCCCACCTGGGATGACCGACGCTGAAGCGATCCTGCTGTCAGATATTCTTCCGACTGGATTCGAGATTGGCATACAGTACGGACACGTAAAGCCGGGCGATGTTGTCGCAGTTATCGGGTCAGGGCCGGTTGGACTCTCCGCCGTAATGACGTCTCGTTTATATGGCCCGTCCAAGGTGATCGCCGTTGACCTTGATGATGCCCGTCTTGCCCGGGCCAAGGACTTTGGTGCGACGGATACTGTGAACTCCGGTGGTGCAGATTGGAAGGAGAAGGTCATAGCCTTGACCGATGGTCAAGGAGTCGACGTTGCAATTGAGGCAGTCGGCATACCTGCCACCTTTACCATGGCCACGCAAATTGTACGACCAGGTGGCAATGTTGCGAACATTGGCGTGCACGGAAAGTCAGTCGAGCTGGCGTTGAACGAGCTCTGGATTGCCAACATCAACATTTCGATGGGTCTCGTGAGTACAAATACTCTCGGGATGCTGTTGAAGCTGGTGGCTGAGCATAAATTGCCGGTTGAGAAGTTTGTCACCCATACGTTTTCTTTCGACGAGATTCTCGACGCCTATGAAACATTCGGGCATGCCGCCGAGCATGACACGCTGAAGGTTCTCATTCACTGAGCAGTCGGCGCAAGGTATGCAAAATTCACAGATCGGCATAGGTTGACCGATCCGGTACAAGCGATCCCTAGAAAACGCTTAATCTAGCGTTAAACACACTTTGGCACCTTTAGGAGCTTTGGAATAGACTGTCATCATGGAAAACTCCGAAGAGTTTGGTCAGTACCTCTCTCCAACCTGGTTTATAGACTCCGACAACCCAGCCGTTCTTTCTCACGCTAAAGAAGTCGTTCAAGGGTGTAGCTCGGATGAAGAACGAGCTGTCAAGCTATTTTTGGCTGTGCGTGATGGGATTCGATACGATCCCTACTCGATAACTAACGTTCCCACTGACTATAAAGCCAGTGACGTGCTTAGGCGCAAAGCGGCGTACTGCATTCCGAAGGCCGTGCTTCTCGCGGCAGTATCACGTGCAGCAGGCATCCCGGCCCGTCTTGGCTTTGCGGATGTGCGCAATCACCTGGCTAGCGAGAAGCTGCTCGCTCAGCTGGGATCAGGCCTGTTCATCTTCCACGGTTTCGTCGAATTTTGGCTGCATGACACGTGGGTCAAGGCAACTCCGGCTTTCAACATCGAGATGTGCGAACGCTTTGGAGTGCGTCCACTGGAGTTTGACGGATACCACGACACCCTGTTCCATGAGTTTTCAGTCGACGGTCAGCGCCATATGGAATATGTTGGCGCACGGGGCAGCTTTGCGGATCTTCCTCTTGACGAGATCATCGCTTCTTTCGACAAGATGTACGGGGCTCGATATTATGTGAGGCCCGAGGAGAGGGAGAAAGACGAGTTCTTCGACATTCCAGAGGCAACTGCCTAAGCTCCCTAGGGATTGCCAATCCGGAAATGAAGCTCCGCGGTAAGAGTGCCTGACGCTGACTTTCGTACCGTGTTGAACTGCCGTATCTGACCTGCGAGATGTGGCTCGGCGGAAGCTAAAAGTACGACTTTTGCGCTATTGCGAGAGCAGTCGATTGCCTGTCCAAGGGTCTTGGCGTGCATTCTGCGTCACTCTCAATCTGGCAGTCTGCTCGGTCTTGAGCGTCGAGTTTATCTGTGTGTAGGAAGTCCTATCTTGCAGGAGCGGCAAGAGTAGATTTGATCCGCCCTGAGTTTCTTGATTATGCCGAATTCGGTATGACCAACAATGCCGAGGCGAGTCAATTGCGGACGGTATCGGTAACTCTGACTCCCGGCCCGAACTTTAATACTTAGGTTCGATAGTTGAGTGCGATTTGAACCCGCTTGTAGGTGCAGGAGTTCGACCTGACGTTATTCGAGTGTCATCGTGGGGCCTAGGTTACTGTCAAACAAGGGAGAACTGGCGAAAATGGTGGATCTGCCATCGTATTTCGAAAACGGCCTCTGCCATAGGAGCCACTATGGGTGCTGGCAGCTCAATTCAGTTGGATGATGGCGATGTCTTTGTGTTGTAAACGCTTCCAGTCTTGTTCAGGAGGCAAAGATACAGGTATCAGATTGCGCTTGGCGGGAAAGACAATGACGCCACTGAAGTTGCTTTGAAGTCAAGGCGTTTCGTACCGGGCTGCTCACTTTGTGGTTGTGTACGTTCCGGGCATATTGGATTAGACTGGGGATCTTTGCAGCCCTTTTGGAGGATGCAGGTGACCAGTAGTGAAGTCGTACTAGCTGTCGCAGTCTTTCTTGCATCGGCCGTAGAGATGATTGAGGCACTGACCATCGTTATTGCGGTTGGCGTGACCCGTGGCTGGCGGTCGTCCCTTGAGGGAGCGGCATCAGCGGTCGTGGTACTGGCTGCGATTGTGGTAATTCTGGGTCCCGCGTTAGTTAGATATGTGCCCATCAATCTGCTGCGTTCCGTAGTGGGGGGTGTGCTGCTGGTATTCGGGCTGCAATGGCTTCGCAAAGCGGTGCTTAGAGCAAGCGGCCTGAAGGACAAGAGAGACGAGGATCTCGTCTACAAGGCTACCGTATCCGAGCTTTCCGAAGCTTCAAAAGTGCCCGACCGTGACATGCAGGGGTTCACCATCGCGTTTAAAGGAGTGTTCATCGAAGGCCTTGAGGTCATCATCATCGTTCTAACGCTTGGATCTTCCGCACACGATCTCGGGCTGGCGACGGCTGCGGCACTACTTGCCGTGGTATTGGTCGGTTTGGTCGGTGTGATAGTCTCACGCCAGCTTTCGGGAGTGCCGGAGAATGCCATGAAGCTTGCCGTTGGTCTGATGCTGATTAGCTTTGGGACGTTCTGGGGCGGAGAAGGTCTGGGCTTGAAATGGCCAGGTTCCGACCTCATGATCCCCGTGCTCGTACTCGCCTATGGTCTAGTGACATTTGTGATGGTGAGGGCCATAAGCGCATCGTCGTCGGCCAAAAGGTTCACGTCTGCTCAGGTGACCGTAAGAGATGCTTCTGAGACGGGCCAGCTGTCTTCGGTCGTGGAAGAACGGGCTGTGCCAAGGCAAAGCAAGGCTCTGCCGTATCGTTTGTTGCAAGCTTTCGCAAAGTTTTGGTGGGAATTCTTTGTTGGAGAAACTCCGGAAGTCTTGATCGGCACAGTGGCGATTTTGGCCGTCATCGAGATCCTGTTCCATTTCAGGGCACCGAATTACTCCGCCGATCTGATCGTGCCCGTTCTCGTTGCCCTACTGTTGAGTGCCACGGTTGGGATGGCATATCGCAGCTACGGCGCTGAGCGGATCAGGAAGAGCGAGGATTAGTTCGCACCTGCACTTGCGGCCATCCGTTGTGTCAGGGTATCCCGAAAATATCGTTCGGCCGGACAGTTTGTTGTAGATATGCCGCGAGTTTGGAGAAGGGCCATTTGGGACAATAGTTCTTGGCGAGGACCGGGTCAAAACCTTGGGTTCCGACTTCAATAGCTCAACCGATCGTTCGGGGGTCTGGCTCCTCCATGCAGCGTTTAAAAGGCACTGATGAGTCGGGATTAAATGTCGTTTGACCCTATCTTATTCAACAACCGCGCTAACCAAATGTCGGGAGTTGTGACACTTGACTGTGGCGGACCAACAGCGGATTGGCGATCTGATCCAGCCTTCTTTCGCGCCGGTTGCAATGTCGATCTCCCAATGTGCAGGACCCAATGAGGCTAACGCACCTGCTCTGTCCGTCACGGCGATAGCTTTTTCTGATAAAGCTTTTCAGTCGGCATTAAGGATTGGCTTTTAGATCTCTGATCACAACTTCCATGTAGTCATCCTCATGCGATTAATGGCTACGCTCGGATTGGCCTCTAGATATACCATTTACCTGGAATTATGGCGGGATTGAGATGGCGCGGGAGTTCATTTATACGGCGCTCTTTGTGCCACGGATATCCGGGGCCAGATCCTGTCAGTTGGCACCTGCGGCAAAAGAGACGATGTCGACGCTGGCAATGATTAGTAACTCGTCAAGCGGCACTATTTTTGCTTTTCCATCACCAATTGAACCGGTTATCGAGGCAGTTCTGACGGTGGTTGCTACGCCTGCGTCAGCGAACTATGACTCAGGCTCGAGGCAACCGACCGCGGAGTTCGAAAAGGTGTCTTTCGACTATCAAGTTATAAATGGCTAACTTCGCAAAGTGAATCTCGGGAGAGAGACTTCGATCCGTGCAGTCGGCATGCTTAGCGCATATGCAAACCATCGACCGTCCTTCGTGCGCTGCAATGTATCTGATGAGCTCGCAGAATTCATCAATCGCTTTCTCAACGCTAGCGATTTCGGTCATGTCATTTGATTGGTTTTTCGAAATCATGACAGTTCCTTGCAGCTTTGGGCTGCTGTCCTGAAGATACAAAACTCCGGATCTATTCGGTTTCTGATCCTTCAACTATGCACCTACCAAGGAGCCCTAATTGAATGGTGGGCTACATTGAGGTTGAACGCTGGTGCATCATCGAAAGCTACCGCAGCCTATGACTTACTCAGAATAGGATAGCACGCGCGGGCGTGCATACTTATTGGCGACTAAAAAGTTTCTAACCGCTTTCACGTAATCTGTGTAGGAAAGCGGGAGGAACAATGAACGCTCGTGAAAGATTCGCGAATTTGGTCAAAGAAAGGCTGTTAGCGGCGGGTTTCAGTTACAAGAAGTTTGGCGAGGAAGTCGGCCATCTGCCACATCAGACAGTTAGCCGTTGGGTGAATGCGCAGGGTCTGCCCGAATACGATCGATTGGCCGCGATCTCGAAGCTGTTGGAAATTGACCACGAAGTCCTCCACCGTCTTTGGGTAGAAGCGATTACGGAACGCAGCAGAAAAGTCGCTGGAGAGCCAGTGGAAACTGGTCGGCCTGATCTGAACGATCGTGTTGGGGAGGGCTTTGAAGAGTTGCAGGCGATCAAGAGGCGAATGGAGAGGCTTGAAGAAGAGGTCCGTCAGCTAAGGCGCAAGGAATAGTCGCCGGGACAGAATATCCGCATCGTTTCCCAAGAAGTGCGGACATGGAGATGGCTTTTTCTCCCGTTCAAGAATATAAGCCGATGCCGTTGTCAATTCTGAGTCATTGATCTACCGTCCAGCTATGGCGTTACAGTTGGCCGGGACGGGTTCGACTGTGAAGCGTTATAAGCGGGTACAGGTCGCGACGGCTTCGGCATGGTCTGCTGCAATCTCTACGCCCAATCTCACAAGGTCCAACACCCGTTGGTCCTCGACCCGATAGAAGACGAAACGACCTTGGCGTCTTGAAGTGATAAGGCCGCAATTGGTCAGACATGCCAGATGCGATGAGGCACGGCTCTGTGTCAATTCCAGCAGCTGGACGCATTCGGTGGCCGAACGTTCGCCTTCAGCAAGAAATTCAATTAGAGCTAAACGGTTAGGATCGCCTATTGCCTGGAAGAACCTTGCCAGGACTGCTCTGCCCTGTGTCGTCGGCGGCACCAGCGGCATATCAACTGACAGATGAGTTTCCATATCTCCTCGATTTGAATTCGTTTTCTTGTGTTTAGTATAGCTTTATTCTGTGATACGATATATACGGAAATACAGATATGAGAGTATATTAGTTTGCATTTAGTTCCAAAAGGGAAGAATGATGTACGAACAGCGAGCTGCAGTGTTGGCAGTGACGGGAATGACTTGCGACGACTGTGCTGAACGTGTCTCTAATGCGCTCAGATCCGCGGGCGCGAAAGAAGTTTCTGTTAGTTGGCAGGATGGTGAGGCCAAATTCTTCTGGCCTGTAGCAATGCCAGAAGACGCGCTCCGATCTGCGGTATCCAGCGCTGGCTACGTTAGTGGGCGTTTGCATATTCCGAATCAGGCTACCCTCATCTCGCCGGATTCGGAGAATGATTACGATCTGCTTGTGATTGGCGCGGGCTCAGCAGGATTTGCAGCTGCGATCCGGGCCAGCGAGGCTGGTTACCGGGTGGGCATTGTGGAGGCCGGCGAAACTGGAGGAACATGCGTCAACTTTGGCTGCGTTCCCTCCAAGGCTTTGCTCAGAGCTGGTGAGACGGCCTGGTCCGTTGGACACAGCCCATTTGGAGGAATCACCGCGTCACTTGACTCTGTCCAACTGCCACAAGTGTTGGCGCAGAAAGAAAGTCTGGTGCAGTCGCTTCGTCAGACGAAGTACGTTGACATTGCTGAGGAGTATGGTTTTAGCATTCTGCATGGCCACGCCAGTTTTATTAGCAAAGACGCAGTTGCGGTAAATGGGGAGCCACTCCTGACCTCGCGGATTTTGATAGCCACGGGATCATCGCCGGCGGTTCCGCCGATTCCTGGGCTGACGCAGAGCGGGTTTCTGACTTCTGCGACCGCGCTTGAACTCAGCGAAATTCCTTCAAGCCTTGCGGTGATAGGCGCAAATGCCATAGGCATAGAACTTGGACAATATTTTCTTCACCTTGGGTCAAAGGTCACTTTTATAGAAGTTGCCGAGCGCATCGTACCGTTTGAAGAGCCCGAAATTTCTGCAGCATTGACAGAGGTTCTTTTAGGCCAGGGAGCCGTCATCTTTTCTTCTGCAACCGTTGCCGAAGTATCTGAGAGTCCTGGTGGTAAGGTTTTGCATCTAGAGCAAAAAGGTGTCATAGAAACGATTTTGGTTGACCAAATACTGGTTGCAACTGGACGGCATCCGAACACCTCGGATCTCCGACTCGATTTGGCGGAAATTGCGACGAACTCCGCCGGTGCAATTGTTGTGGACGACCGGCTTCGCACCACTAACCAAAAGGTATACGCGGCCGGTGATGTGACTGGAGCACCGCAGTTCGTGTATGTTTCAGCCTATGAAGGTACCTTGGCTGCCGACAACGCACTTTTGGGTGTTGACCGGACCATTGACTTTACGGCGCTTCCCCGTGTGATTTTCTCCTCTCCTCAAGTCGCATCCGCTGGCATGACCCAGGCGCAGGCAGCTGCTGGCAAATATGATTTCGTCACTTCGATCCTTTCGCTCGATGCCGTCCCGCGCGCACTTGTAAACCATGACACAAATGGACTGTTCAAACTGGTGGCAGAGGTTGGCACCGGAAAGCTATTGGGTGCGTCGATCATGGCCGAAAGTGCAGGTGAAGTTATTCAGTCGGCTGTCTTGGCAATAAAATACGGTATCACGGTGAATGATCTGGCATCGACATTTCATCCCTATCTGACCATGTCCGAGGGGCTCAAGTTGGCGGCTCAAGCATTTACGCGCGATGTGCGAAAGCTGTCATGTTGTGCGGCTTGATGTTTGAGGCCGGTCGGGCAGCCGACCAATGCACCATTTATTCGCGAACCGCGAGGCTCGGATCCAGACCGGCTTGGCTGGGGCAGGTTGCAACTGCGCGTCAACGGTATTTGCATCGTGACTATATCTGAAATGCCAAAATTCCGTCTGCGGTTCAAATCAAGTTGGGCCTGATTGACTTGTCGCCTAGTTGTTGCCGGGTTATGGGGTGCCGAGAAGCGATTCCGGGAGATGGTAAAGAAAATAGATCTTGACTTCAGTGTTCATTCAGCTCATCATCTATACATAGGGAAGTTTTCGAATGCGGTCTAACATGCGCCATGCATCTCAGTACTTTTCTAAGTAAAATTTTCGTTACTTCAGGTAGAGAACGATGAGAATTGCCATAGTCGCGCCACCTTGGATTCCTATTCCGCCACCCGCATACGGCGGCACCGAAGCAGTACTGGATGCTCTTGCGACCGGACTTGTCCAGGCCGGTCATGAGGTCATGTTGTTTGCCACTGGGAACAGCACATGTAAAGTACCGATAGCTTATCGATTCGACACGGCCCTTGGAGTGGGACGCGATGATGCTACTTTGATGGAGCTTCTTCACGTGGTGTCCGCCTATGAGGAGGCGAAGGGCTATGACATAGTCCACGACCACACCTTGCTGGGGCCTGCCTACAGCGGTGGATATCCGCATCTCCCCGTTGTTACGACCAACCACATTCCTTTTACCGGCGGAATTGAGGAATACTACAGGTCCTTGGGCGGCCGGATTCCCATCATCGCAATCTCCAATGCTCAGGCACAGGCCGCCCGGGATATACCTATCGCTGCTGTCATTCACCATGGAATCGATGTTGACGAGTTTCCGATCGGCGAGGGCGACGGCGGGTACGCCCTATGTCTTGGACGGATGAATCCTGATAAAGGCGTGCACACCGCGATTGAGGTAGCACGGGCCGCGGGCGTTGAATTGAAGATAGCGGCCAAGTGCCAGGAGCGCTCAGAAAAGGCTTACTTCAGCGAAGTCATAGAACCAATGCTTGGCCATGGCGTCGAGTACCTGGGGGAAGTTGGCAATGATGAGAAACTCGAACTTTTGGCCCGAGCTGCCTGCTTGCTGAACCCTATCGCATGGCCGGAGCCGTTCGGAATGGTAATGCTAGAGGCACTTGCTTGCGGTACTCCTGTCGTGGCCACCCACGCTGGCGCTGCACCTGAAATTGTAGATGATGGTGTAACAGGATATCTAGCTGATTCGCCCCTCGACCTTGCAAAAGCGGTCGAGCTGGCATCACGCCTGGATCGTTCGAAGTGTCGGGTTTTTGTAAAAGAGAGGTTCTCGAAGGAAATCATGGTACAGAAGCATCTCGATGTTTACGGGCAAGTCTTAGCGCGCTTTGATGACCGGGTGGGAAAGGGGCGGCGGAGAGCCTTTGAAGCACCGTGAACCATCTCCGGGCTCGAGCGAGGTATCGGACTTTCCTTCCGCCACAGTACTTTAGATTTTCGATTCGCTCGATTTTGCCATTGAGCTGCCGTCAAAGAATGACGATGAGCAGACCTGAACGGATTCCAGCGGTGCAAGCTGGTGAGGACAGCTTTAGAGGTTTTCCATCAGGAGTACCTCTGACGACGGAGTATGAATACTATTTCAATAATCGCGTGCCACACCCAAGCCCGTCGTGTGATTACTGTCATGGGGCCCGTTTCGATTCATAGTCTGTATTCGCTGCCCGGCCTCAAGGGCTATCCCCTGAAGATGATTTCGACTCCGTTGTCCTGTCCCGTAATGAAGCTATGACTCCCATTTTCTGTCCGCTCTA
>DAHVRV010000099.1:0-652 GCA_027322285.1 Actinomycetota bacterium | reverse complement strand
GCCACCTGAACCAGGCCACAGAAGCCAAGACTTGAAGCAAAGTTGCGGAAATATCCAGTAAAACTCTGTCAACAAGGTCTTTAGCCACCTTGCTGTTGGAGGCACTTCACAGGAACAACCAGCTGGGAACATAAATGCCTGGTGCCCATGCCGGAGGGAGGATTGCTTAGCAGTCTCCTAGCACACTGTCACCGGGCATTTTACGACGAGAGTGGCACATATGTGTTTATCAGGTAATATGCGGCATCGTGACCAGGGATGCTTTTGTGTGAAACGAAAAGTGGCTAACTTCTAGCAGTTGGTCGCAGGTTCGAATCCTGCCGGGGGCGCCTGTTCAGAGCGTATATTTGAATTTGTAACTCCCCTCCTGCAAAACTTTTAGTATGACCCCGCTTTGATCTCGTAAATGCCTGGCGAGCCAAAGTTACTCGTGAAAAAGATGTTACCTGAACTGTCGACTGCATAGTCAACAATGGTTTCCTGACAGATTGCCGTAGCTGGCACAGTGCCCGCAGAAGGAGCTCCTATCCCCGCAGTCGAACACTCCTTTGCCGGGAGCTCGTATTGAGAAGCGAGACCGGATTCAATGTTCACGATGTCAAATCCGGTTGCAGTCGGCACGATAACATTCCCGTCTGGTAACAGAGTGGGC
>DAHVRV010000098.1:0-670 GCA_027322285.1 Actinomycetota bacterium | reverse complement strand
GTTCAACGAGGACGAGCTCTACGTCGACCTGCTCTCGCTCGTCGGGCACCCGTTGTTCCTGAAGTGCGAGGGCTTCAACTTCGCCGGCTCGGTGAAGGTGAAGGTCGGTCCGATTGTGGCCTCTTATAAGGGGAAGGCGAGCTTCATAGAGATGGACCACGCGCAGCATCGTGCGGTTCTCAAGGCTGAAGGAAGGGATACAAAAGGCCAGGGTAATGCATCGGCCACGGTAACAGCGGAACTCCGCGGAAACGGTGCTCAAACCGATGTCAAAGTGACCACAGACTTGGCAATCACCGGGCGAGTAGCGCAGTTTGGGCGCGGGGTCCTGTCGGACGTCTCATCCAAGCTCATGGGCCAGTTCGTTCAATCTCTGGAGGAACTGATCGAGCAAGAGGTCAAGCCTGTCCCGGTGGAAGACGAGGCCGCCACAGGAGCCAAGATCGAGAGCCAAGCTGTTAATGGCGCTGCCGATGGTTTGTCGGCGCAGGCTCCCAGCGAGGGTCCGCGCAAGATATACCAGAAAGAGGCTGAGCCGGTCGATCTGCTCAACATAGCTGGAAACTCCCTGAAGAAGCGCTTGATTCCAGGTGGCATTGGCGCTCTGATCTTGGTGCTTTTCCTTCTTGGCCGCCGCGGACGCAAGAGCAGGATGCGCGCGCGCAAGAGC
>DAHVRV010000097.1:0-677 GCA_027322285.1 Actinomycetota bacterium | reverse complement strand
TCGTCAACCCGGCCAAGCAGCCAGTAGTACCCATCGCTATCGCGTTTTGCCCCGTCTCCTGCGAAATATACCCAAAGGTTCTCTTCAGGTTTGGAGAACCTGCCATAGTATGTGTCAACAAAGCGCTGAGGGTCATTGAAGATTGTTCGCAGCATTCCCGGCCACGGGTGGGTAAGAATGAGGTACCCGCCCCCGCCAAAGGGCACATGGTTGCCTTCCTCGTCGACGATGTCTGCGCCAATTCCGGGCAGCGGAACCGTTGCTGAGCCCGGCTTAGTGGTGGTGACTCCCGGCAGGGGCGAGATCATGATGTGTCCGGTCTCGGTCTGCCACCAGGTGTCTACGATTGGAGCCTTTTCTCCGCCGATATATTTGTTGTACCAGATCCATGCCTCGGGGTTGATTGGCTCGCCAACGGTGCCAATAAGTTTTAGCGATGAGAGGTCATGGCGCTGGGGATATTGGGTACCCCATTTCATGAAGGTGCGGATCGCCGTGGGAGCGGTGTAAAGCTGGGTTACCTTGTATTTTTCAATTATCTCCCAGTACCGGTCTTTGTCGGGGAAGTTCGGGACCCCTTCGTACAGTACCGAGGTGGTTCCGTTTGCCAAAGGGCCATAAACGATATACGAGTGACCCGTGACCCATCCGATGTCAGCGGTGCACCAATAGACGTC
>DAHVRV010000096.1:0-679 GCA_027322285.1 Actinomycetota bacterium | reverse complement strand
GATGCGGTGGCGAACGTCAGGAAGCACCGCCCCTCGGCCGTGCTCTCGCAGGTACTCGATCCCATCGACCACCTTGGCAGCGACCACTCCGGGCAGCGAGACCAGCCAGGGCCGGAAGTGCGGGTGCTCGACGACGGCGGGCATAGAGACAGAATAGCACTCGTGACGCATAGTTGGCGAGACGTATGTGGCTGGGCGACGGGGGGTCAGAACACGGGGTGCCGCTGAACGAAGGCGAAGGCCGTGCGCCACCACTGTGCCACCACGAGCCACCAAAACCACCGTGAATGACGGGAACTCCCGTACACACGGATACTGGTGAAGAGGCTGCTCAGCGGCTAGATTGACCGGTTATGGCTGGTCAGAACCGGCCTGATGTGTGCACTGATAATGCTGAGGTCGCTGGTTCGATTCCAGCTAGCCCCACAAAAGCCCTGCCAGAAGGCCACTTCTGCGGCCCGGCTCCGTTCTGTGAGCGCAGCACTCATGCTGCTTCGAACCGAGTTCTCGTCCCGCCAAGGCTCGGTGTATGCCGGCGTTTGTCCTGGTCAGTCGGTTGGCTACCCAGCGGCGCGCGGTGCCATGGCTCACGACGGACCGCCGGTCGCACCGGGACGGGCGCCCCGTGGGTCACGCTCGGGTCACGGATGAGGCGCGGTCCCTAGGTACAGATCCCCGG
>DAHVRV010000095.1:0-684 GCA_027322285.1 Actinomycetota bacterium | reverse complement strand
TCCCGTCAAGCAGCGGCAGCCTGGCCGGCGGTATCGACGCAAGCCGGGAGCTGGGCGTAAGCCGATGGCGGCGCGGAGCATCTTCTCCGCCATCGTGTACGTTCTGCGCACCGGCTGTCAGTGGAAGGCGCTGCCCAAGGAGTTCGGCAGCGCCAGCGCCGTGCACAAGCACTTTCAGCAGTGGCAGCAGGCGGGTTTCTTTGTGAACTTGTGGCGTTCCGGTCTGGTCGAATACGACGGGATGGAAGGCATTGCGTGGGAGTGGCAAAGCATCGATGGGGCCACCGGAAAAGCGCCCTTGGCGATCGAATGCGTGGGGCCGAACCCCACGGACCGGGGGAAAAATGGGCGCAAGCGAAGTTTGCTGGTCGACGCGCGTGGCGTCCCGCTGTCGCTCATCGCCAGCGGGGCCAACGTGCATGACGTGAAGTTGCTGCAGCCCACCCTGGACCGAACCGTGCTGGCGCGGCCGCAACCGCACCCCGAGCGACCGCAGAACCTCTGCGCCGATGCCGGATACAAGGGCGGTCCGGCCCTCCAGGCCGCGGTTGCCCGCAACTGTCAGCCTCCTATCAAGCAACGCAAGGAGGAAGCCGATGCGAAACGCAACCAGCCCGGCTGGAACGGATGTTCACCCCTTGCGGACAGGGGGCCCCAAGGCCTAAGTAGTTGCTGGTATAGGGA
>DAHVRV010000094.1:0-738 GCA_027322285.1 Actinomycetota bacterium | reverse complement strand
ATTATCTCGCCAAACTTATCACCGTCTCGAAGAGGAGCTACAGGACCTCACAACCCGTGGCCGCATCGAAATAGCTGCGGCCATTGCGACAGCCCGGGCCTTGGGCGATCTCAAGGAGAACGGAGACTACCACGCCGCTAGAGACAGCCAAGGAAAGATGGAGGCTCGCATCCGTCAGATTCAGGCATTGCTCGCCAAGGCGGAGATTGTCGAAGATGAGGAACAATCGGAAACAATTGCCACGGGCTCAATAGTGCACCTGCGCTATGAAGGAGACCCGCATGCCGAACGGTATCTCGTCGGATCGATCGAGGAGAAGAGGCAGGATCTCGCAGTAGTCTCTCCCCAATCGCCGCTTGGATTAGCAATTTTGGGCAAACGCGAGGGGCAGACGGTCGAATACGACTCGCCAGGTGGAACCCTAAGGGTAGAGATCATCAAAATAGGTTCCTAGGCCTTTTTGGGTAGTCGCAGGGAGCAGAGAAGGTCGCTGTTCTCACCCGGTTCCAAGACTTTGAGTTGTCCAAACTTCCGACTATCATCGAATTAAATAACTTCAACGTCTGGGGTCGTCCGACGACAGCCGCAATTTATCTGATCAACGATGAATAACCCATAGTAGCGTTGAACATCTAATACGATTAGACGGGGACAATAATGGCCAAAACTCTTAGCGAAAAGGTCTGGGACGCTCACGTAGTTCACTCGACGGCAAATGAGCCGGACCTTTTATTTATC
>DAHVRV010000093.1:0-766 GCA_027322285.1 Actinomycetota bacterium | reverse complement strand
AGGGCCGTGACGCCACCGGTGTACGGGTGATGAACCTCGACGACGGCGACACGGTGGCCGCGGTGGCTCGGATGGGGGCCGAGGAGCCGGGCGAGAGCTGACGCGGGCGGCCCGGCGGCCGGCGGCCCGGCGGCCGGCGACCGGCGTCGCGGGCTTCAACGGGCGCCGAGCCGCGCCTGGCGCCGGGCGCATCGTGTCCGACGAGCCGCCGGTGGGGCGGCACCGTCCGTCGGGCGGCGGAGGGGCGTGGTGTAGCCTCTCGGGGTCCCGGGGCTATAGCTCAGTCGGTTAGAGCGCAGCACTGATAATGCTGAGGTCGCTGGTTCGATTCCAGCTAGCCCCACAAAAGCCCAGGCGGGAGGCCAGTTCCACGACTGGGCGCAGGCCCGTGAGCGCAGCATCCATCCTGCTTTGGACCGTGCCCTTGTTCCGCTAGGACTCGGTGAAGTTGGCGTTCGTGTAGGTCAAACAGCCTGTCGGCGCGGCAGCGTGCAGCCCCGGACCTGGTACGGACCGCTCGTCGTACCGGGATGGGCTTCCTCGTGGGTCACGCCTGGGTCACGCCACGGAGAGTGACAGCTGCACGCCGTCGACCGATGCCGATCGCCGGTTCGGCGTGCGTCGAGGGCCAGGTGGGCGGCCGTGGATTGTGTCATTACGAGCGACTGAATGTTGGGAGAGCGGCGCCGGACTTTTGTGCGCGCGTTCGGTCCGGCCGGGGCGGACTCACTAACAAACCACGAACCATGTGATGCTTCCGAGATCC
>DAHVRV010000092.1:0-788 GCA_027322285.1 Actinomycetota bacterium | reverse complement strand
CTGCTCTCTTTCGAGCAGTCCGGAGCCAGATTGGTGGAAGTGACCCTTGCGGAGGATTCTCCAGCCGTTGACCGCGAAATAGCGCAGGTGGGAATTCCAAAAGGTGCCACGATCGTTGCGGTGGTGCGAACCGACAACATCGTTGTTCCCCGGGGGGACACGATATTGAGAATCGGTGACGAGGTTCTCGCACTGGTATCCTCCGATACAGAGGAGCAGGTGAAGCACCTCCTGGTCGGAGGGAGTTAGTACCACTTGGTGCAAGACCTGGACCGGCAGCTCAGGCAAATTGAGACTGCATCCTCGCTGAAAGGGAGCGGAGAATTCACGTTCATCACGACGGTCCGGGAGAGACCTGGAATCTACCAAATTCCGGATGATACGTTTTACCAGGAAATTACTAGGCCTTATTTCCCCAAGGGGCTCTACAAACATCAGATAGATGCCTTGGAACTCATCGCCAGGGGTGAGAACGTCGTAATTTCCACATCGACTTCATCGGGAAAGTCGTTGTGTTACCAGCTGCCTATCGCCAAAGCCATTCTCTCGTCGAAAAAAAGAAGCCAGCGCCCAAAAGCCCTCGTTATCCATCCAACAAAAGCGCTTGCCAAGGATCAAGTCCGAAGCTGGTCCAAGCTGCATCTGCCCGGCATCCTGGTGAGCGCATTTGATGGCGATAGCAGCGCAGAGCAAAGGCATAACACGAAGAAATTTGCCGACGTCTGGCTAACGAATCCGGAAATGGTCAGCTCGGCGATCCTGGCCAATCACGGGCAGTATCATTCCCT
>DAHVRV010000091.1:0-836 GCA_027322285.1 Actinomycetota bacterium | reverse complement strand
TGCGGCCGCTTCGCGTAGCTCTGCGCGACCAGGCCGCGGATGCGTTCGAGGTCGAGCGCAAGCAGCGCCGCCAGCACACCCGCATAACAGATGTTCTTCATCAGGATGCGGGTGCGCACCCCGTTGAAGTGCTGGTTGCACAGCTGCGCAAGCGGCACGCCGAGAACCGTGATGTCCGAGCGGGAGAGCAGCGCCGGACGGGGCCACGTGGAGTCGTAGACCAGGTAGCCGCCGGAAGCGACCTCCCGGACGTCACGGGCGTAAGTCTCCGGGTTCAGCGCCACCATCAGGTCCACGGAGCCCGCGCGCGCCACGTGGCCGTCGCGGGACACGCGGATCTCGTACCAGGTCGGCAGACCCTGGATGTTGGACGGGAAAAAGTTCTTGCCCGTCACGGGCACGCCGCTTCGGAAGATGGACTTCACGAGCAGCGTGTTGGCGCTCGCCGAGCCGGTGCCGTTGACCGTGGCGATCTTGATGGTGAAATCGTTGACTCGGCTGTTGGATGCGCTCATGCGGAAAGTTGACCTGAATGTTTCATGAACCGCCCAGGCCGTCGCCCGGTCGCAACCGCAGGCAGCGACCCGGGGACAGACTCTGAGAATGACCACGCATGACCGGTGCCGGGGAACCCGAGTTCAGGCGATCTTCGGCTTTCGGGCCTCGAGCGCACCGGCTTCGTCACCGGCGTGCGGCCAGTGCACGTGTGACTTCTGCATGTCCCACGCGGCGGTCGGACAACGCTCGGCGCACAGACCGCAGTGCACGCACAGATCCTCATCCTTGACCATCACGCGGCCGGTCTGCGGCAGCGGCGCCGAGACGTACAGCGGCTC
>DAHVRV010000090.1:0-864 GCA_027322285.1 Actinomycetota bacterium | reverse complement strand
GGCGCTGGACCTAACTGGTCCAGAACTGGCATTTAACTCCGGCCAGTCGCGGAAATTCTTTGCAGCGTTATGATCTCGGTCGACCATTTCGCCGGTTGTGGCGCAGATGAGTGTCTTTGACAACTTGGTCGGTGCGAGGAGACGGCAACCACACCCGTGATGGATCTGGCTGGAGGGGTACCACCTGTCGGCAATAATGAGGGATGTCGCAGCCCTTTGCATCTTGTACGTGATCCCAGGGCGGAGCTTTCCAAGGGCAGTATCCGAGACGGCTCGCCTGAAGGCTCGCCTCCCCATTGACCGCTTCATCGCCGCTATATCGAGGTCTTCGATCACGACCTCGGAGTATGTGGCAGTAAGCCAAGTGGTCAGCTTGTGCCACGCATCCTGGCGTATGTGCACGGCCCTGCGGTCAAGCTTGGCAGACTTGGTTTTCGCTGCCGTGTGACCTCTAGAGCCGACAATGCGCCGGGACATTTGCCTTCCAGCCTCGCGGCGGGCCGAAAGCGTGGCCCGAAGGGGTGCTGGATTCGCGAACTCAATTATGTTTCCTTCTGTGTCAGCGACCGTCGCCAAACTGCGAAGACCGAGATCCACACCGGCTCGAACACCTGGCTTCGCTACCGAGTGAGGGGTCGAAATCCGGACGGCGTAGTTCACCGACACAAACAATCTGCCCCATCTTTCCGACAGGGTCATATTGAGGATGCGGGCGTTGCCCCCAGAGAGCGGTCGTTGGAGCCTCCTGGTGTTCTCCTTGGAACGCAACTGCCCTATGACCGGCAGGACGATAGTGCGTCGGTCATTCTCGAAGCGCATTGTCCCTGTAGTGAAGCGGACCCTTCCGGGGTCATGGTGCTTGGA
>DAHVRV010000008.1:0-88643 GCA_027322285.1 Actinomycetota bacterium | reverse complement strand
GTTACTCCTATGCGGTCGGTCTGTCACTTATCGTGTCAGTTTTATTCACTGCGCTAATTGTTTATGTTCTGCAGCGGCCGAGACGCAGGTAGCACTGCGTGGGCGCGACAAAGCCGCGAGCCAGTAACCCACTTCGGGGATTAGTTACTTGGTTGTGACTATTGGACCTGTCAATTAACTAGCGACTTGGCCTTATGGAAAAGCCCGCTGTCCTCAGACCCGAGTGCAGTTCGTATTCTGACCGACATGACGGACTGCTTCTCCGGGTTGGCACCAATAGAATTTCCGACGCCAAGATACCGCTCTATTACTTCTGGGTTCTTCAGCAGTTCCTGGCCAGTGCCACGTATGGTTATGTTTCCACGCTCAAGGAGAACTGCTCTGTCAGCGATGGAAAGCGCAATCTGTCCGTTCTGCTCGATCAAAAGGACTCCAACACCGCTCTTGGCGAGACTTGGGAGGATGTCAAAGATCGTCTGAACCACAATCGGGGCGAGCCCAAGCGAAGGCTCGTCCATCAGCAGGTACTTGGGACCGGCCATGAGGCCCCTGCCTATGGCCAGCATCTGCTGTTGTCCACCTGAAAGGGCCCCGGCTATGTTGTTCAGCCGCTCTTTTAGCGCTGGAAATATCTCAAGGACCTTCTCGAGGCGTTCGCCTGCGACCTGCTTGCTAGTTCTATAGGCGCCAAGGTCGAGGTTTTCGGCAACTGTCATAGTTGCAAAGACCTGTCTTCCTTCGGGAACGTGGGAGACCCCATGGGAAACCATACTCGACGGTCCAGCATTAGTAAGGTTCTTGCCGTCAACGACAATTGACCCTGAGCGGGACCTGATCAACGAGGAGATCGTCCTTAGCAAGGTGGACTTCCCTGCTCCGTTGGCACCGATGACCGCGACAAGGGATCCAGGTGAAATCTCTAAATCAATGTTGTGCAAAACATCCGGACCGTCATATCCTGAGGACAGATTTTTAATTTCAAGCATCGGTTAACCGCACTTCCGTTGAGCCAAAATACGCAGAAATAACTGCTGGATTCTTCTGGATGTCCTCTGGAAGGCCACTTGCAATGACCCGGCCGACATCCATTACCGTAACTTTTTGGGCAATTCCCATAACGAGCGCCATGTTATGGTCAACCACGAGGATGGTACGACCGGCATCCCGAATTGCCAAGAGCATCGATCCCAACTCTTCTGTCTCGGCATCGTTCATTCCGGCGCCAGGCTCATCAAGAAGGAGGACCTTGGATCCAGACATCAACGCACGAGCGAGGTCGAGGTGTTTTTGCGCAGCAAGCGGAAGATTTCCTGCCGGCTCATAGGCTTGGTGTCCAAGGCCAAGAGCCACCAGTATGCTCATCGCCCTATCGCGAAGCTCTTTTTCCTCCCTGCGCGCTCGAACTGTACCTACTCCGCAAGAAACGATCCCGCTTTGCGAAAGCCGGGAACCGCCTAGCAAAACGTTATCGACAACGGTCAACTGCTCGAAAACTCGAGAAGTTTGGAAAGTACGGAACAATCCGAGTTCAGCGGCCTTGTGCGGTCTTGTCACCGGGAGGACTTGACCCCAAAGGGTCACCGAGCCGCTGTCGGGTATGTAGAGATTCGTTATCAGGTTGAACAACGTTGATTTGCCAGCACCGTTGGGTCCGATCAGCGCGCCAATAGTGTTCTCTTCGAGATCGAAGCTCACGTCTCGAACTGCCATGACTCCACCGAAACTCTTGGAGAGACCGGATATTCGGAGCGCGACGGCCGGTAGATGCCCGTCCGCAGTTTCAGCCTTTGCTGGATTGGTGACCGACGAGGCTTGCCTATCAGGCGCTGCCGGCACGGCGGGCTGACCCGTCGTAATTGCTTCTTCGAGCGTGACTGGTACCGACGAGGGAAGTTTGGCGCTCAGGCCAAAATGAACGCTCAGCCAGTTGATTCCTTTTATTGGAACTCCAACGATACCGTCCGGCAGGTAACGCAGGAATGTGACCAAAAGCAGTCCATCGACGACAGGTCCAACATTGGCCATCTGTTGAGATAGATTTGGCAGAAATGTAATGATTGTTACACCGATTAGAGGTCCGAGCCGACTCACGGTTCCTCCGATCACAAGCATTGTGATCAACTGAAGCGACACTCCTGAGCCGACCATGTCGGGCGAGAGGAAGTGAAAGAATCCACCGTAAAGCGAACCGGCAATCGAGGCCATCACGGCACTCACAATGAACACGGTAATCTTGGCATTTCGGGTGTCAAGACCAATTGCGGAAATACCGACATCGTCCTCGTTCATTGCTTTGAGAAGACGACCTCTATGGCTTTTTATAAGACGAGAGCTGAAGTAGAGGGCTATGGCTACTAATGCAAAAATGAGATAGAAGAATTTGGTGTCGGTGTTGAAAGAGTAGCCTGCAATCGAAAACGAGGGTATTCCTGATATTCCCGACGGACCGCCGGTCGAGCCCATTCCAGTTGCAATGGACGGGACAAATATACCAAACGCCAAGGTTACCACGGCGAGATACATTCCTCTTACTCTGGATCCTGCCAGACCAAGGATAAGAGCACAGATTAGAGAAAGCACCACGCCGAACAGCAAGCCCCAGATAGGCGCCATGTGATGATTAACTGTCAGAAGTGCGGACGTGTAACCGCCGACCGCCATGAAGCCTGCTTGGCCAAGGCTGACCTGACCCGATACTCCCGTCAAGAGCTCGAGACCTACTATGGAGAGTGCAAAGATGCCGACCAGATCGATGGTGTGAAGCGTCCCTGATGCCGCGAACATCGGTGGCAAACCAAATAACAGAGCAGCTCCGAGGACCGCCCAACCGATCTTTGTCCAGTTGGCAGGAACTTTGAGTTTCAGCTCAGGCCTGCCGCTCCTCTTGTCTGCTGTATCCGCTCTTCGTCCTTTGCGCCTTGAGAGCAGCCCTTCTGGCCTGACAATCAGAAGAGTAATAAGAATTCCGAGACTTATCGCCGGGCCAAAAACGGAGGATACATAGCCAGTTATCAGTGCCGTCAAGATACCGAGCAACAGACCACCGGCAATGGCTCCGAAGACGGAGCCAAGCCCGCCAATCGTCACAGCTATCAAGCCTTGGTTTGTGAAGTTCGCCATCGATGCAAAGTCGAGGGAGGTAGTTGGCGCCATTACCGCCCCAGCTATTACTCCTAATGCAGTTGCAAGTGCGAAAGCGATTATTACCACTTTGTCTACTGCTACACCCATCAGCTTGGTGGCTGTCGGGTTCTCTGCCGACGCGCGCAGCGACTGGCCAAAACGTGTTTTGAATAGTAGCCAGTAAAGAAGGGTCACAGCAGCGGCTGCTGTACCGATGATCCAGAAGTCCTGACTCACGATGTCGGCGCCAAATAAAGTTACTGGGCGCGACCCGGAAAAGGAATGCAGCGTATATGGATTGCTGCCCCAAATCAGATATGCAATACCTTGGAAAGCCGTGAGCAAACCACCCATCATCATCAGCAAGCTGCTGTGTGAGATCCTCTCCATGGCAGGTCGTACGAGAACCCAGGTCAACAGGCTCATGAGCCCAACTAGCAGTATCAGGGCTACTAGGAACGCGACACCCAAGCTGAAGTGTGCGTGCTGAGTCAAGCTGAACATGATCAAAGCGCCGGCGGTAACAAATGCTCCCTGCGTCAGATTTAGAATCCTCGTAACGCTGAAGACCAAGCTGAAACCAGCTGCTAAAAGTGCATAGATGCACCCTGTAACTATTCCACCAATAATGATATTGAGCGCTTCAGTCACGCTTTCATCCCCAAATCACTCCAGAATCAAGAGGTAACAAACTGTACCTCAATTCGCTTCTCGATTATTTCGTTAACAACTATCGCCTCATCTAACCGAGTGGATACTCCAAATCGGTCTGTAAGAAACACCGTTCAGCTGACCTTTCATTTGGCTGATGAGCCATCGTTAGAGAGCGATAGCTGGTGTTTCCTTTTCCTGCCGCAACATTCAGACTGGCTGTTTGGCCGTAGCCCGATCTAGATTTTGCTAAAACACTCCCCGACATCAACAAGCTACAAGATTATTCCTTGTGTGCAGCAGGCTTCGCTGGCACAAAGCTTTTACTATTACGGTGACCTTTGAACGCGCAGTGGTTGCACAGATAGGCATTGGGCGGGTGTCAGAATTCAAAGCTGAAGCTGGCACGTTGCGTATCAATACCCCACCATTATGATCCGACGCCACGACTTGCTGGCGTTCTAAGGCTGCCTAATTTCCCGTCATACCTTCTTCTCTTTTGAACCCTTCCCACAAATATCGATTTGACAAATCCAGAAATGTTGAACGCCGCAAATTCTAGCGCTGTGATCCCCGTTTGAACTGGCGGTGATTGTCGTAGTTTCGGCCTTACGGACCTCCCTGGTGACTATGTCAAACATAACTCTTCCGTGACTTTCCAACTGAGTTGGAGAAATACTAATAGATGCTTTAGCAGAATGTTTGGAGGTGATAACAATTACGTTTGACTGTTAGTGTCTCGATCTGATTCTTTCGATGTAGCCAGCCTTCATTGTGATAACTGTCACACATTATATCTCAGCTACTCAGTAAGTTTTCATATTGTATCGTCTTGGGAACAGGGAAGATCGTTCCTCCGGCTGATTTAGACCCGGATGTTCCCCGGCCTGCCCAACGGCCACGGTTCAGTTTCCAAGATGACCTAAATCGAACTCTCAAGCTGCACCTGCACATCGAGCCATCTATCTTCTATCCAACGCTCTCAAACACTGCGGCAATACCCTGCCCACCGCCAATGCACATAGTCTCCAAAGCGTATCTGCTCCCTCGACGACGCATCTCGTTAAGCATCGTTGCGAGAATTCGACCGCCGGTCGCACCGATTGGATGACCGATGGAAATTCCTGAGCCGTTCACGTTGGTTCGTTCAAAATCAGCTTTGGTAAGTTTCCACTCCGCAGTCACCGCCAGAACTTGCGCAGCAAAAGCCTCATTGAGCTCGATAAGGTCCATGTCGGAAAGTTTCAGGTTCGCTCTTGAAAGGGCTTTTTGAGTTGCTGGAACGGGACCAATTCCCATGGTTCGCGGATCAACGCCTGCGCTAGCCCACGAAATCAGCCTTGCAAACGGGGTAAGCCCTAGTTCATGGGCTTTCTCCATTGTGGTGACGATACATACCGAAGCTGCGTCGTTTTGGCCACTGGAGTTTCCAGCAGTGACGGTTGACTCGGAATCAATTCCAAGTCGGATGGGCCGAAGTTTGGCCAACTGCTCCAAGGTGGTGTCAGCCCTTGGGTGTTCGTCCTTGTCGACAACAATCGTCTCAGAGCGAGGCTTGGTGACTTCGATCGGCACCATTTCGTTGTCAAAGCGGCCTTCCTGCTGAGCTCTGACGGCGCGCTGATGCGAGTTGTAAGCTAGCTCATCTTGTGCCTCACGGGAAATGTTATATTCGCGACGAAGGTTCTCGGCAGTTTCGATCATTCCTCCGGGAACCTCGAAAAAGCGTCCACCCGAGGTCACCCTCCCTCTGGCGAGGCGATCATGCATCATCACCGCATCGCCCTTCACGCCGTTGCGCAGTCCAAGAACATAGTGCTCAGCCTGAGACATACTCTCCGCGCCTCCTGCAAGAACCAGGTCAGCGACGCCTGTTTGAACCTCCATAGCTGCAATGACGATCGCCTGCAGCCCAGAACCACATCTTCGATCAACTTGGAATCCTGGAACAGTTACATCGAGACCTGCATTGAGAGCGGCGATCCGACCTAACGCGGGCGCTTCTCCATTCGAATAGCCCTGCCCAAAGATTACGTCGTCAATGTCTTGAGAAGTGATGCCGGTTTTTTGAACTAGCGTCGAGATGACAGTGGCCGACATGTCCTCTACCCGAACTGTGCTCAGTACCCCGCCGAAACGACCCACGGGGGTTCGAAGCGGCGAACAGATTACGGCATCTCTCATAATCCCTCCCAATCTAGCTTACAAGAATTCTAGGTTACAGAAATACATTAGTCCTATCAGAAACTTGGACCTTTCGACCGATCTCCAAGTCTGCAGTGTAGAAATGTAGTCGTTTTATGACTTCATTGCCAAAACCAACGGTTATTCAAACTATCTGAACGTTTTTTGTCCGAGAATTAGGGAAAATGGCTCTGAAAGCCAAAAGGATAAAGAAGTACGATTTTGAGCGCCGAAAGTTGATAGATCCTAATTAGAGGCCCGTCGCTTGCCCGCATCGATTTAGTCGTGCGGTAGCAGATAATGTGTCTAGTGGGGTCAACAGGCGGCCGCATTGGCATTAAGGTAGGTTAATGGCGGAGATTGTGTCATTGCGGGAGGCCATCGCTAGCCTCCTAAGGAATGGAGACAGCGTAGCACTTGAGGGATTCACTCATCTAATCCCGATGGCTGCTGGACATGAGATAATAAGGCAGCAGTTCAACGAGTTGACGGTGGTCCGGCTTACTCCGGACTTGATTTCCGACCAGTTAATTGGTACCGGCTGTGTGAGAAAGCTCGTGTTCTCGTGGGGCGGCAATCCTGGAGTTGGCTCCCTACACCGGTTCAGGGACGCAGTTGAGCACGACTGGCCGCGTCCTTTGGAAATCGACGAGCACAGTCATGCTGGCTTGACAAACAGGTATGTCGCCGGTGCATCTGGGCTTCCGTTTGCGGTTATGCGCGGATATAGGGGCACCGGACTCGATGCAGTTAACTCCACTGTTGCTCCCATCACCTGTCCCTTCACGGGCGAAGAGTTGAGAGCGGTGGCAGCCATAAATCCAGACCTAACAGTCATTCATGCGCAGCGTGCCGACCATAAAGGAAACGTTCAGCTCTGGGGTATCACGGGTGTGCAGAAAGAAGCAGTTCTTGCAGGACGAAAATCATTAGTAACGGTAGAGGAAATAGTTGAAGAGCTCGACCCGCGGCCCGGTGAAGTTATCCTGCCATCTTGGCTCATTACTGCCGTGGCGCTCTCACCCGGAGGATCCAGGCCATCTTACGCAGCTGGCTACTACCAACGGGATAATGATTTTTATCTTGCCTGGGACGAGATTAGCCGCGACCGCAATACGTTTCTCGGCTGGATGAAAGAGAATGTTCTGTGACGGTGCATCTGGGCTGGACTGTAAAAGTGCCTAGCGCGAATGATCAAGGGTAATCATGGAACCGACTGAGCCATATACAAGCGACGAAATGATGTCAATTGCCGCCGCAAGACAACTTAGCAACAATCAGGTCTGCTTTATTGGCATTGGCTTGCCCTCCAAAGCAGCCAATCTCGCTAGGCGTCTTCATGCGCCCGATTTGATAATGATTTATGAAAGCGGGACGCTGGGCGCAAAACCCACCCAGCTCCCCCTTTCAATAGGTGACGGAGAGTTGGCGGAGACAGCTGACACAATTGTATCAGTGCCTGAAATATTCAATTATTATCTGCAGCCCGGGAGAATCGATGTCGGGTTTTTAGGTGCTGCCCAGATCGATAGGTTCGCAAATCTCAATTCCACTGTGATCGGCGATTATTTTAAGCCTTCAGTTCGCCTTCCGGGCGCAGGTGGCGCACCCGAGATCGCGTCCTCGTCCAAACGCGTAGTCGTCATGCTTCGGCAGTCAACAAAGTCTTTTGTGGACAAGCTTCCATTCATAACTTCGGTGGGATTTGGAACAGGGCCAGGAGATCGTGAAAGACTTGGTTTGAGGGGTGCGGGGCCTGTAATGGTCATTAGTGATCTGGGTATTTTGGAGCCTGATCCCGCCAGCAAAGAACTGATTCTCACGCATATACATCCCAACATCGAGGTTGAAAACGTAATAGAATCAACTGGCTGGAAGATCAGAATTGCAAATCAACTAACGGTTACAGATCCACCGACGGAAAAAGAGCTCGAAGCTATCAGGTCGCTAGTTTCTGCGAGAAAATAGCCTCATTTAACGAAAGGATGAATCATGGCCAGCGCAACAATTCTCGCCAAGCCTGAGCATGAGGAGGATCCACCTTATCATCATGGTTCTTATCAAAGCACCGCTTTGCGAGGCCCTAATAAAACTCCATTAATTCTCAGGCCAGGCAGAACCGAAAATCATGGGGCGGTCTTCGGGGAAAGCAGGATTCGTCAAAATGATGATGATCTCACAAGGCAGCACCCAGGAGATCCGTTGGGTGAAAAAATAGTTGTGTCAGGAAGACTTCTGGGCTCTGACGGCCGGCCAATACGCAATCAGCTTATCGAGATATGGCAGGCAAATGCGTCGGGTCGTTATGCGCATTCGCTCGACGACCATCCGGCGCCGCTCGATCCGAACTTTACCGGTGGCGGCAGAACGCTTACCGACAGTGAGGGCCGTTATAGATTTGTCACGATCAAGCCCGCCGCATACCCCTGGGGCAACCACCCCAACGCCTGGAGGCCAGCACACATTCATTTTTCGCTATTTGGACGTGTCTTCACTCAGCGTCTGATAACCCAGATGTATTTTCCTGGCGATCCCCTGATTGATGATGATCCGATTGCCAATTCGATTCGCGACAAGCGTGTACTTGCTCGGCTCATCTCGGCATTTGATTGGGAGTTAACCATCCCAGGCACTGCGCTTGGATATCGCTGGGACATAATTTTGGGTGGATCCAACCCAACCCCGGAGGCGTGATGAATACTCAAAGCGGGCCTACTCCATCTCAAACAATCGGTCCATTTTTCAAATTTGGAACAGAGTGGTTAGCTGATGAGCACCTTGTTTCCGAGGATTTCGAAGGCGCCATAAGTCTTACCGGGGGTGTCTACGATGGAGCCGGCAATCCGGTTCCTGACGCCATGCTTGAAATTTGGCAGGCCGATGAAAATGGGAACTTTCCCCCTGACACACTGGAACCCTGGACTGGATTTGCGAGGAGACTTACAGATGCGAATGGCGAATACGCGATTCGTTCCGTAAAGCCGGGAGCGGTTGCTTCGGCTTCAGGGGAACTCCAGGCGCCTCATATTGCCATGGTCGTCTTTGCGCGCGGGCTTCTCAAGCCAGTTTTTACAAGAGTCTATTTTGACGACGAGAACGAAGCGAATGCCAGCGACCCCTTGCTAAACGCTTTAGAAGACTCAAATGCGCGTTCTAGCCTGCTCGCCATGGGAGACGGCCACCGCGCCTACAGATTTGATATCCGGCTTCAAGACTCCTTCAGGGGACTAGAGACCCAGTTCTTTGCTTTCGAAAATTAGACAAAGCCATTCTCGGGGGATTGAAAATATAGATGCAAGGATCAGAGGGGCTATTTGAGCCTATTTTTGTGACTGATGAGATTGGGCCGATTGTTTCTTCGCAAAACTGGGTTCAGAAAATGGTGGATGTGGAATGTGCTCTGGCCGCCGCGGAGGCGGAATGCGGAGTTATTCCCGCTGAGGCTGCAGAGGCGATAGCCTGCCTAAGGGCAGATCACGGAATTGACCCAACTGAACTTGGCAAGGAGTCTCGGAACGGCGGCACTCCAGTGATTTCGCTGGTCCGTATACTTACCGACAAGCTGCCGGAGACAGCACGTCCGTGGATCCACTATGGATCGACGAGCCAAGATATCCTTGACAGCGCGACAATGCTGGTAGCCAAGGAAGCAATTCCGGTCATTTACTCAGATTTGGTGCAGGTAGTGTCGTTGCTGGCGTCGTTAGCAGATCGGTATCGCTATACGCCTATGGTGGCCCGGACCCTACAGCAGCATGCGCTGCCCACTACCTTTGGTCTTAAGGCAGCCAGTTGGCTTGGAGGAGTGGCGTCCGCCTCCATGCCATTAGAACGGATGTTTCATGACGAATTCGCCGTGCAGTTTGGTGGCGCCGGAGGAACGTTGGCTGCGCTGGGCAGCGATGGACTATTGGTTGGTGAGAAGCTTGCATCCAAACTTGGCCTTCATTTTCCGTTGATGCCCTGGCACGCACAGCGGGTAAGAATTGCGGAACTCGGAGCAGCACTCTCCCTGATCGTTGGCGCACTGGCGAAGATGGCCGGAGACATTGTCTTGGGCACTCAGGCCGAAGTTGGTGAGTTCTCCGAGTCGCGAGGCGTTGGTGGAGGCTCATCGGCTTTGCCGCAAAAGGCGAATCCAGTCGGACCGATCATAGTCAATTCCTGTTTTCGCAGGGCAATGGGACTACTGCCGGTGCTATATGGTTGCCTTTTGGCCGAGAATGAGCGCGGCGCTGGCGAGTGGCAGGCAGAGTGGCAGTCGCTCAGAGATCTAATTTCCATCGCTGCTACTGCTGCCAACAGGAGTGCGCTCAGTCTTGCCAATCTGGATATCGACGAATCGAGGATGCTGCATAATCTCGAATTGAGTCGTGGAAATGTAATGTCAGAAAAAGTCCTATTGGGACTGACTCGAAGTCTGGGACGGTCCGCCGCTCACAACTTAGTTCGCGAAGCCACTATCCGCAGCAACGCGAGTCAAACGCCTCTTCTTAGCGAGCTTCGCAAGGAGCTGGCATTCCGGCAAAGCTTTACCGAAGACGAGGCGCTGGCACTGTTTGATCCAATGTCATACCTGGGTTCGGCTCAGAGTTTCATAGACGGAGCCTTGGCACAGGCGCAAAGCCTGTTGCCAAGATGGCAAGCGATCGCGGATTGCAAAAGTTAGAGTTAGGGAATCGATGGAGCTTATGCAGGTAAAAGTTGACGCAGCGAATTTCCGCGTCCGAATTGACGGGTCAGAGGGTTCTCCCTGGTTGCTATTGCTCAATTCGCTTGGCACCACTTATGAGATGTGGGATGAACAGATACCAGTTCTAACCGGCCATTTCCGGACCATACGCTATGATCAGCGGGGACACGGCGGGAGTTCGGCGCCGCCTGGACCCTACTCGATCGAGGACCTCGGCAGAGACGCCTTGGGGATACTTGATGCGGTCGGCGCCGCTAGAACCTCGTTGTGTGGATTGTCTCTTGGCGGGACGATATCAATGTGGCTGGCGGCAAACGCTCCCGATCGTATTGAGAGAATGGTCATTTCCTGTACATCCGCCAACTTTGCTCCGCCTGAGTTTTGGATTGAGCGTGCGTCTGTTGTTAGATCAAACGGTACCTCCGGGCTCTACGACGGTCTTCTAGAACGCTGGTTTACCGGGCAAATCGACGCTAGGAATCCTGGAGCCAAAGCTAAAGTCGCCACGATGCTAAGCTCTTGCGATCCCCAAGGCTACGCAAGTGTATGCGAGGTTCTGGCAAGCGCTGACTTGCGGGCGGAACTGTCGAGCATTAGCGTGCCCACCCTCGTGATTGCCGCATCGTTCGATCGGGCAACTCCTCCGGCGACGGCGCTTTCCATTTGCAATGCCATACCCAATTCATCGCTCGTGGTAATACCTGACGCGTCCCACTTGGCGAATCTGGAGCAGCCTGATCTCTTCGTGGATGCGGTCATGGGACATTTGGTTGGCTCTCCAAGGTCCCGGGGAATGGCGGTTCGAACCCAGGTGCTGGGACTGGATTACGTTGCTGGCGCAAACGCCCGGAAGACTGACTTTACTGCTTCTTTTCAGGATTTCATCTCTAGGTATGCCTGGGGAGAGGTTTGGACAAGACCAGGTCTGGATCGTCGCTCAAGGAGCATGATAACGCTTGCCATTCTGGTTTCGCAGGGTCACCTCGACGAGTTCGCTTTCCACGTCCCGGCTGCTCTCAGAAATGGACTGACGAGGGAAGAGATCTCAGAGGTGTTGATACAATGCGCAGTGTACGCTGGGGTACCGGCCGCGAACTCAGCATTTGCCAAAGCCAACGAAATATTACAGTCACTTGATCAAAGTGCCGGATAGTGCGAGGGAGTTCAGAAAATGAACAACGAGGCGGGATTGGAGTTTCGCGCCGAACGGGAAAAGATTGCACTGGCGTGCCGCATCATGGCCATGGAAGGAATCGTCGAAGCAACACTCGGCCATATATCCATGAGAGTCGGAGAGAATTTGATGCTGATCCGCAGCCGTGGGCCTGAGGATTGCGGCCTGTTCTTTGCAACTCCCGAGGAGATCTGTCTTTTTGACTTTTCCGGCAATCCCAGGGAAGCCGACCGAGGATTTTCAAAGCCTGTGGAGCTCCCGTTGCACGGCGAAACTCTGCGAAATAGGCCCGATGCGGACGTGGTGTTACATGCGCACCCTCCAGCTGTCCTTCTGGCAGCACTGTCGGACCTTGATTTGCTGCCGAGCTTCGGCGCGTTCAACATCCCCGCGGCCATGCTGGCCGCAGATGGAATACCTGTTTTTCCGCGATCGGTGCTGATCTCAAACGCTGAGGTTGCGCTGGACATGCTTGATTCGCTCGGAAGTCATAAGGCTTGTGTGCTAAAAGGTCACGGGATTACTGTTATCGGAGACAGCGTGGAGCAGACGCTTCTACGAGCTTTGAATCTGAATACGATAGCAAAGGTAGCACTAGAGGTTGCACAAGCCGGTGGCCGAATAGCTGGCATACCTGACGAAGATCTAGCCATGCTCCCGGACCTAGGAGGGAACTTCAACGATATCGGTGGATGGCGCTACTACCTCGCGAAACTGCGTCGCGCCGGATTTGACAAGTGGTAGGCGCCTCTAACTGAAACGATTTTCAATTGATATTCCCAAAGCGGACGAATGTTAGCTAAGAAAGGCATACCAGATGAGTTCTGAAGGTTCGGATTTGGAGCTTTATGATGAGCGGAGCCGGATAGCGACCGCTTGCAGAATCATGGCCATGGAAGGAATCGTGGAAGGGACTTTGGGCCATATATCTATGAGGGTCGGAGAGAATTTGATGCTGATCCGCAGCCGCGGGCCTGAGGATTGCGGCCTGTTCTTTGCAACTCCAGCGGAGATCTGTCTTTTTGACTTTTCCGGCAATCCCAGGGAAGCTGACCGAGGATTTTCAAAGCCTGTGGAGCTTCCATTGCACGGCGAAACTCTCCGAAACAGGCCTGAAGCGAATGTGGTTATTCATGCCCATCCGCCGGCTGTGTTGGCGGCCACGCTGGCCAACCTTGATCTCGTTCCCGCGTTCGGATCGTTCAACATTCCTGCGAACCAGCTTGCATTTGAAGGCATACCGGTGTATTCCCGATCAATTTTGATTTCGACAAAAGAGATCGCGGACGAAATGCTTGCCACGATGGGCGAACATAGGGCCTGCGTATTAAGAGGCCATGGAATTACTGTTACCGGACATTCATTGGAGTCCGCTCTGCTTAGCGCGCTAAATGTGAATACGTTGGCTCAGGTTGCTTTGGAGATAGCTAAAACCGGTTCAAGGGCGGTACCAATTCCTGAAGAAGACCAGGCGATGGTTCCGAGGTTCTCCAAATTCAGCCCCGATGCCGGATGGAGATTTTACGAGGCAAAACTTCGCCGCTACGGCTTCGACAAATAGGCGAAATAGCTGTCTCCGGTTGGAGTCAGGGCTTTGGGGAGTGGCGCGGCGCAAGTTTTATTACATCTCTCGCTGCGAGCACAGGTAACCCGAGCACCCCGCCGACAAGAAATAGTGCGTTCGTCATTCCCAGTGTGTTGAGAAACATTGCCGTAAAGAAGGGTGCAATCAGCAATGCGCCGGCTCGGAAGCTCCCTGCAATTGCGATGGCATCGCCCTTATGCTGCAGAGAGACTCCGTGTGCCGCAAGGACAGGCCCCAGTGTCTGCAAAAGACCCGCGCCGATTCCTCCAATAGCCAAAAGCACCACAGTAATTATCACCGACCGGGCGGTAAAGCCTACTAAGGCTGTGCCGGCTGCCGCCCCGACTACCCCCACCGCGAAGACTTTTACCGGCGAGCGCTTATTTAGGAATCCGGTTATTCCTGCACCGGCAACACTCGCAGAATTTGCAATTGCCACCATTATGCCAACCATGAAGTAGCTCTCGCCGACTGATTTTAAAACAACTGGAACGTATGAGTTCAATATCCCCCGCCAAGATCCTGCGGTCAGACCAGCCCATGAACCGAGTCTTACTTCACGCTGTTTCCAAATGTCCCGGCTCATTTTTGGGCCTTCCTTCGAAAAAGGAGGCTCTTTGATCAGCGTCATTGCTGGAATCGATGCCAGAAGTGCAATGAATCCAGCGATATAAAAAGCTGTCGAGAGCGAGTAGCGCGCCATGAAGCCAGCCAGAAGGGGCCCGACGAGAAGGCCGGCACTCGATAGGAAGTTCACCGCAGCCATTCGGCCCACCGACGGGCCGTCCTGGCGAACAACATGGGTGGAGGTAGCAGTCCAAAACACCCCGCGGGCAAGTCCTTGAGTCAATTCTGATATTACGAAGACAACAACGAAGGCCGACCATGCCACGAGAAATCCTGAAATTGCGATGGCAATACAAGCGCAGGCAACTAGCAGCTTGTCGCTAACGTATCGCATAGCTTTGGCTGATGCCATCCTTGATACCAGCTGGGTCACCGCTGACAGAGCAGTGAGTATGCCAATATCAGGCTTAGAATAGCCCGACGCCAGAGCCAGAAGCGGAAGCAATACCGCCTGTATCCCCATTGACAAGGAGTAGACGAAGGCGGTGAAGGACAGAACCTTATTGTCTCTAAGAACCGGGGACGAGGCTTTGCCTACCACGTTTGCTCAATTTCACGCATTATCAACCATCTAACTGTTCGGTACAAAATGCAACCAACGGGAATTTCAGCATCTCCCGCGCCAAAAAAGAAGTACGAAAACAAATCTACAACACCTTCGTCCGGGCAGGCGAAGTGCTCCGCATCACGGTCGAAAGCGTGCCGAGCCCACTAGCAGATGCTCGGAACCTCGGGACTGAGGAATCGCCTCCGCTTAAAACTCCACATTGATGCAGATTGACTGCAGCGAGAAGATATGTTCTTCGCTTGCTTCCAGATTCGAGAATCTCAAGGTCCTAAATCATTTACCCCCCCCTAGCTCCAAGGAAAAGAGCGATCTCAATTCATCGCTTGAATGCGGAGCTCAACTAACAAGGTAAAAAGTACGGTCGCATCAGCCATTGTGTCCTCGCCTCATTTAAGGTGCCTAAGCCATGTTGAGCCCTTCAATTCCAATCGTCCGGTGTCGCCCGCCGGTCGTGATCATTCTCGCTGCCTCAGTCAGACTTGAGCGCGGATTTGGAAATATATCCAATGCGTTATCGCCACCATCGACATTTGCCGGATTCACAGTCGTTGCATCAGGGCTTTTGCAGTTCAGGCGTTTCCATCATTTCTTGGATACTTTTCAACCTGGACTCCATCTCGGGGGGCGACCCTGGTGATTCAACTTGGGCGACTTCGCTTCGATGCCTTCGGGAACATCCCAGGCCATTTCTAACTGGCCCTTTGGTGACAACCCATCTAAGTATGCCGGCCTAGGTAGCATGCCAGGCTAATTTGCCGTAATCGGCAAATGATGCGAGCAGCCGGTGCCAGTAGGTATCGAGAGTTCTGCTGCTAAGGCATTAAGGGCCACCCTTCTATTTGATCTCAGATCCCTGACCGTGAGTGTGGGCGCGCTTGAGCGTTTGGCAGAAGAAACCCCCAAGGCTGCAGGTTTGCTTCGCGTCACCGCCACTACGGGTTGTCTCTCCTTGCCGACATCGTTGGGATATCAATTCGCCGAGACCCCGTAAATCTCCTCCGCGCGTCGAGGTGAAAGAAGACCGTCTTCGAGGTCTGCCAGAATGGCATCTCTGTCGCGCCGTTCCGGAGGCCCAAAACCGCCGCCACCCATTCCTCTTACGTAAACTACGTCGCCGCGTCTGATTTTCAAGCCCAAAGCTGACGGCTGTTGCGCTAGAACCTCTTCGACTCCATTCAGCTCCTCGTACAGCGGAACTTCGCCGTGCAGTCGCTCCAAAATGTCGGTGTCCCTTTTGATGACAATCTTCGAAGGCGTGCCATCTTCGCCGCCTGCATAACCATTGGCCCCAACGTCGCGGCCAATATAGAAGCTGAGGTCACTTGCGCTGTCGACACCGTAAAGGCACCGTGACCAGTAGCCTGCCCTGCCGCCCCTAAACTCGCCGGCGCCCTCTGAATCCGCAAGCAGTCCTCTGGATAGGTATAGCACCGGGTAACGGTATTCGTATGACTCGATGGAGGGAAGCGCCGTGTTGGTCGAGCCCGCTATATTCGATACATCGATACCGTCGCTGTTGGACCGCGCCCCTCCCCCATGCATTGAAGCATCTCCCCTAACTGTGTACCATCTGCCAAGTTGATCGGTTCCCGACCACTGAACGTCTGTGAATCCCCAACCCCACTGCGCCATTGCGTAGCTCTGTCTCGGGGTCTGCATCAGGGACTGTGTCAAGAGAGCCATCGTGATACCTTGGACGCGCCAACCACTTATGGTCGACGCCCCGGAACAAGGTGCGGGAGGATTGCAGTTAATTAAAGTCCCATTTGGTATCCGAACATCAACCAGTTTGAAGGTCCCGGCGTTAACCGTCAGATCTGGAAATATTTGGCAAGCAAGGATATTGTGAAGATTTGCCACTGCACATGGCAGCGCACAGTTAATAAATGTCTTGGCCTCTTCGTCGGTGCCTTCGAAATCAAATAGCAGCCCGTCTTCGCTCACCGTTAGGCGGGCTCTAATGGTGTATGTCTTATCGTAATCGAGGTATTCGACCGCTTCATAGACGCCGGGGCGGAGGCTCGATATTCGTTCGCGAGCCTGTTCTTCGGCAAGTTGAATGCTGCTTTCAAAGGTCTGAGCCAAAGCTGCGGTGCCATATCGTTCCACTAGGACCAGAATCTTTTCAGCAGCAGCGAAATTGGCTGAGATCTGGGCTTTCAAATCGAGCGACTGATATCGCGGCATTCTCACATTGTCAAGAAATAGGCTAAATATGTCTTCTCGGATCTTTCCATTTTCGACGATTCGCGTAGGTTTGAAAATGATTCCTTCCTGATGCCAGTCGGTTGCAAGCGGAGCGCGCCCAGGTGTCATGGCTCCGACGTCGACATGATGCGTTGCGTTGCCCACCCATGCGACCAGCTCTCCGTTATGGTGAATCGGCATCATCACAGCTAAGTCAAGAATATGTAGCGCACCGGAATGGGGGTCATTGACTAAATACATGTCACCGGGACGAATGTCGTCCTCGAATCGGTTCATGCAGCTTTGCAGCATGTAAGAGAGGGTAGTGCCATGCCTGGGCATCCAAGTCGAGTAGACAACAGTGCTACCCTGCGCATCAGAGATATTGAACCCGAGATCACGTCCCTCAACCACGCCGGGACTGACTGCGCAGCGTTGTAATACCAGTCCGCCCTCATATCCGATCTGCAAAAGTCTGTTCGATATGATCTCGGTGAGAATCGGATCAGTCCTCATCTGTTAGTTGGCTCCCACTTTTCTGGTCGACAAAATTCTTCAACTAAATTCATTACTATTAGGTCCCTCGTACAAAATTATCAAAACTAAAAGCCTCGAAACCGGGGATCAATCCCTCATGCTTAAATCGCCCGCCCGCACCAATGACCCTTTGTTGACATGCTCCGTAGAGCAGATTTAAAAATTACTCGCCGTTAATTGCAGCGCGGTGAGGCCACGGGTACAATCCAGATCAGAACCGCTTTTTCGCCATGGTCTGCAGGTCGCAAATGCGAGCAAGTCCAATCACATTTTTCACAAAACTGCGATATCGGATTATCACTGAGCGATCACGTGCGAATACCAAACTCAGCTGAGTTCGCGGCCGGTCATCTCCTGATTCATTTTCCCAACAAGAAGCGTAGTGGTGGACTGATGATTAGTCAATAATCTGCCCCTAATTCAAACTGAGTTCTCATTAGATTTTCGTGTCGGTTTCGCCGTGAGGTATCACCCATAATTGTGAGTTGGCATACCGTTTCCGAACCTAATTTACCCGGACAGGCTCACGCGCCAGCTGAAGACAGCAGGCTCCGTCTTACCAACTCGCAGGGCGATACAGGCTAAACCATATAGTGATTTATTGCGTCGAGTTTCAAATTTTAGGATTAAACGTGATAAGTTTTTATATATAGATTATCGGACTATACGTAATAAGGTATCGGCCTAATCGTAGCTGAGCAGCGGGTTGTTTTAGGCTAATTGGAGGCGAACCATTATCCGGTTTGAGGGGATTTTGTCAAGTGAATACCTGCGGAGAACACATTTAGTTCCGCGCGCAACTAAGGTATCTGAAATGCATGCACAGAAGGACCGAGAGAGTGGCGAGTAATCCAACTCCGGCTCGCCGCACGAGCAATCTTGGGCAAGAATTGTTCAGTCCAGTAACCTCTGCGAGAATTTCAGCAACGATAGTAAACCAGATCAGAGCCCTCATACATCAGGGCCAGCTTTCACCTGGCGACAGACTTCCATCCGAGAGGGAGCTCTGCACGTCATTCGGCGTTAGCAGAATTACCATTCGTGACGCTCTGCGAGTGCTTGAATCTTCAGGTCTGATTGAGATCCGGGTTGGCGCACATGGCGGCGCATACGTAACGGCTCCAACCAGCAGCAACATAATTTCCGGAATTACTGACATGCTTGCCATGTCTTCCCTTTCGGCAGCAGAGATCACGGAAGCTAGGATCATATTCGAGCTCGGGATCATCGAGCTGGTTTGCGAACGAGCAAAAGAGGAAGACTTCGAGGAGTTGGAAGAGATTCTCGAGCGGTCGCGTGCTTCACTAGAAACTAGCAGCTACAACACGGATCTTTCGGCGGAATTTCACGTTCGTCTGGCGAAAAGCGCTCACAACCGGACTTTGAATCTTATTATCGAGTCGTTTCATGGGCCTCTGCGCTATTCCCTGCTCGAAGCAAAGCATGCGGCTCCGGCTATGGGACATCCCGGCGTCCTTGAGCACCACGAACTGTTGAAGGCGCTTCAGAACAGGGATGCCGCCACTGCTAGAGATGTTCTTTACAGGCACCTGAGTCGCACATATCACCGGCTGGCTCACGATGAAGCAGAGGCGGCGACGGAAGAAGCTCCGAAGCCGTAGGCACGCAAATGAGTGCCCGCTGCTGATGCATGGTAACCAGTATTAGCAGGCAATCATGAAGGTTTTCTAGCCATGATTAGAAATGTATAATAGGCCTGCCAGGCGGTCTGAACTTCGTTGAATTCTGCTTGCATTAAAGCTGAAACATGGTCACTCACCGCAGGAGCCTGCTTATCGTGACGGTGTCCAGAACTGTTGCTTGCCTTTGAGTTCCCTGCGAATAACGATTTTCGTGCTGATCTGAACGTTTCGTCCCAAGAACGGCCCACGTATGTGTGATCGAGATTAACCACCCAACCGCCTGGCCGGACCAGTTGCGAAACTTCGCCATAAAAAGTGTTCAGTTCGCCTGGAGTTAGATGATGTGTAGCTCGCGAACATAGGACCACGTCGAGTCCAGCAGGTAGTCCCATCGCGGAAATATGGTACATGTCCCCTTGTACCCACGTGATTCGCGAAGCATATGCTGCAAGCTCCTCTTTGGCGGCATTCCCCATAGTTTGGGATGCGTCCTGCCAGATTCCGGTCGAATTTGGAAATCTATCGAGAAAAATCTTCAAAAAAGTGCCTGGCCCTGAGGCGATATCGGCAACCTGGTTAACCTCCCCCGAGGTTGCAACTATGGACGCAGCGATTCGTCGCGGAAAGTCCAGCATCTCTCCCGCCACGTCCGCCATTAGCCAGCTATGCGCTTCGTCTTCTGTCCATTGTTTTGCCACGGATCCCCCGAATGTCTAGCCCTGTACTGAATTTGCCACTCAAATCTAGATGATTAGCAGCAACATCGTGAGTTAAAGAGGCATATGCATCTAATGTATAATAATATAACACCAATAGGTCGAGAGTAGATTTTATAAACATCGTAAGACTCTCAGCTTCGTTCAATGAGGAGGAACCATGGGGAAAGACGGGCGCGTATTTGTGCGCGGAATGACATCGCAGACATACGGACTTTCAGGATTTCGCGATCTCCAGTTGCAACTGGACAGGGTTAGAAGCGATACCGTAGTTACCGATGACGCGACTGTTGGTCACTCTGGGGATTCCGAAGAGTCTCGAACTTGGTGGAAGATTGGTCCCGGGGATGATGATTTTCTCACCCAGACTCTACAAGTACACTTCGTTGAGCTGTTTCCTGGTGGTTCCAACCATGGTCACGGACATCAGAACGAGGCAATTTTCTACATCCTTGAGGGCAAAGGATACGAAATTCATGACGATAAACGCTACGACTGGGAGAAAGGCGATCTAGTTGTAGTACATGACGACTCGGTTCACCGCCATTTCAACGATTCTAAAACCGAGCGGGCGCTTTGCATTATTTTCAAAGCAAAATCACAGTGGATGTTCCTGGGCATGATCCAGCAGGGTCGAAGTGCTCCCTTTGAAAGGGAGGGCTTCGGACCGCGTATCGAGTGGGGCCAGGTGTGGCTAGATGATGTTGAAAGCCGGAAAAAAGTTGTTAAGTCATCTGACTGCAAATGGGAAGACGTGCCCGGAGGAAGAATCCGAGTCATGTCCTCGCCGGAGCGGACAGACGTCAGAGCTTTCAGCGTCGACATCTACGAGCAGGAAGTGAATCCAAAATCGGAAAGCGAAGCTCACTGGCATATGGCGGACGAAGTTGTGTATGTATTGTCCGGAAGCGGGAAAAGCATCCAATGGCAGGTTGAGGCGGAAATTGCCGAGAAGTATTATGCCCATGTTGCCGAAACTCCAAGAACTTTCGACATCAATACGGGAGATGTCCTCTATATTCCCCAGAACACCATTCATCAGTATGCGAACAGTTCCGACGAGCCTCTTGTATTTCTCTCGGCTCAAAACCGCATGTTCAAGTTGCTCGGTTACAAGGATGAAGTACATGTGAAACTGGACAAAGGCCGCCCGGTCTTCTAGACAAAAGGTGCGATCATAATCAGCCTGATTGCGATACCGGCCATGCTTGCAAGAGCGTGGCCGGTATCTTTAAGTTGTCACTTCTCTAATAATTAACGAGTCTGACAAAGGTCGCCTGTGTTACGCATTTTTGATTTGACCTGGGATAGAACTAGGGAGAATGATATACCAAGCAACCAGAGATCCTTGGCCATGGCGATCCCTTGGCTGGTCGGTCGCAGACTCTTCTCTGCCCTCATTCCGGGAATGCGAAAATAGAGTCCAACAAGTCCGGCCGAAAAGGGCAACATGACTGTTCCAGCCGCCGCATCTGGAATCAACGGAATTAACAAAAGCGTTCCGAGGAGAACTTCAAGGGATCCGAACAATTTGGAGAAGCGGGTGGATCCTACTGCATCGAGAAATGGATAGGCGGTAACTGCCATGCCAAACATGTGTTCCAGGTATTCGTCCTCACCATTCAATTTGTTCAAACCCGAGTTTAAAATGAATGCTCCTGCGGTACATCGGATTGGATAGTTCTGCATCCGCGAATGCCCAAAAACCATTTTGTGTCCTTTCCCAGCTTGTTGATTCATCTCTACACACGATACAAATCTCTTCACCGTTGATCAAGCCGGGCATAAAGCTCTCAGTGGTTACAAACCCCTTCAAACTCCCTGCGCCACTGCGATATTTCTTCGCCTTGGTTGCGGTGCGAAAGGTTTTAGGTTGTCAATCCCCCAGCGATGGCAGAAATCCCCAAACTCTTCCCCGTCGTTAGCATTCGCGGCATATAGAAGCACAATGGGCTCCAGTGATGCAACAATTCCTTCCGAGGCAACGTCGGTTGCATATATTTCACCCAAGCGGTTGCCGGCCCTGTCGGCACATAAATAGATGTCATATGAACGCTTAGACCTGCCTACTATGCCTATCTCTGCGAGGTATGGCCGGGCGCATCCATTTGGACAGCCAGTCATTCGTATCTCGATGTCGAGGTGCGAAAGGCCAAGGTCTTCGAGAAGCTGATTGAAGGCCTGGAGAAATGTCGGAAGAAACCTTTCCGATTCAGTCAGCGCTAGGCCGCAGGTCGGCAGCGCGGGGCATGCAAATGCCGAACGCGACAGGCTGGTGTAGTCCTCCGCTAGTTTGATTCCGAAGGAGCTCAAGATGTCGATGATCTCATTGCTGGCGATTTCGGGGATATCGGTGAGAATGATGTCCTCTTTCGCCGTGAATCGCACTGATAGATTGAACTTGGTTACCAGTTCCCGGATGGCAGTTCTATAGGATCCGCCGGCCGTATCGGCAATTCGACCGCTCGGTACCTTAATGCCATACGCAAGGTGATTCTTGGACTGCTCGATCCAACCCAGGTGATCGCAACTGTTGGAGAACTCCAAATGGTCAAGCTTTATAAGCCCAAGCCCGGCGCGCTCCTCGGCCTCTATGCGCAATCTCTCGGTACCCCACTCCTGAACCAGATATTTGAATCTCGCGTGAGAGCGGTCAGCACGGTTTCCATAATCACGTTGGATCGAAATAATTGCGTCAATTAGCTCAAATAAGTCTTTTCTTGGCACTGTCGCAAATGGCTTTGCCAGGAGTGGCTTCGTGGTGTCATCGGAATGCGATCGTCCCAAGCCACCCCCGACCAGAACGTGAATCAAGTCAGGATGCTTCTCGTCGATTACCAGGGCAAGGTCACAAGACAACACATCAATGCAGTTGTCAAGCGTCGTCGTAAGGCCGATCTTGAATTTACGTGGAAGGTAAGATGAACCATAAAATGGCTCAATTGGGCCGGCGGGACCGGCTGCTTGAAGGTCAGAAACTCTTTCACCGTCCAACCAGATTTCGTAATATGCGCTCGAGGCAGGCTTGTAGCGCTTCGATATCTGATTGGCGAGTTCGCCCAGGCCCAATGTTTCAATTTCCGGTGCCGGAGAGGGGCATGCGGTGACATTTCTGACCAGGTCACCACACCCACCATAAGTAGAGAGGAGCACCTGGTTTACTTTTCGAACAAGCGCTTTAATATTTTGCTTCGTCACGAAGTGAAATTGGATTCCTTGCCGCGTGGTGACTCTGAGGGTTCGATTTCCAAACGCCTCTGCTAGCTCGTCTGCTGCCAGGTACTGTTCGGGCGATAGCCTTCCTCCTGGAATCGCCAGGCGGATCATGCAAATATGTTCAATGTCAAGCCCGACACGTTTTCTGTCGGCTCTGACATCTCGATTATCCTGGTTATAGATTCCATGGAATTTCAATAGCTGTTCAGATTCGCCCGAGAAGTTGGGCAGGCCGTTCGAAAGTTCTTCAATGATATTTCCCCGCAATTCATTGCTTGCCTGTTTTATCAGTTCTACCTTCGATTCTGTGCTTTGGTCCTGTGGTTGTGACGTCCTAAAAGTCATGCTGTTTTCCTGTCGCCTGTGTACTTTGCTTTGAAACATGTCGAAACGCCCTTTGGCACTGGCCTGTGTTTGGGCTTGGCTTGGATGCGGCGGCTGCCGTCAACCTCGGTAGGCGCGTCTCAAAACCTCTGCAACTTCGGGTCGCGAAAATTCCGGTGGCAAATCTTCACCATTTGTCAGTAGTTCGCGTACTTTAGTGCCTGAAAGGGACACATGAAATTCCGGCCCATGAGGGCACGTTCTCTTTGAAGCTACCTGATGGCAAACGGAGCAAAAGAAGCTGTGTTCAAACTTCAATATGTGAATATCGAGTTCTCCCTGGGGCAGTGTGTCGAAAATCTCTTGTGCTGCGTAGGTTGAGTAGTAATTTCCCACTCCCGCATGATCTCGCCCCACTATGAAGTGAGTGCATCCGTAGTTCTTTCTAGATATGGCATGCAAAATCGCTTCTTTAGGTCCCGCATAGCGCATTGCAGCAGGGTAGACGCCAAGTAGGGTCCTGTCACTTGGGTAATATCTCTCAAGCAGCACAGAGTATGCGGCCATTCGCGCCGGTACTGGCACATCATCACTCTTGGTCTGGCCCACCAACGGATTTAAGAACAGGCCGTCCACTACCTCAAGAGCTATCTTGTGAAGGTACTCGTGGGCTCTGTCAACAGGATTGCGGGTCTGAAATGCGGCTACCGATTTCCAGTTTTTGTCAGCGAAGGCTTTCCTCGTCTGAACTGGGGTTAGATATTCAGGCCCATCGTAGCCAAGTATTGTTTCATGGATCGACAGCGTGCCTGTTATAGCTCTGTCGCCGCCCGAATAGAGAATGTTGACGCCGGGGTGGTCCTGCGAAGTGGTTCCATAAATTCTTGAAGCCTCCAATTCGAGATCGAGTGTGAAGATTTCGCCAACTTCCAACGTTGCTACCTGGGTCAGATCATGGGTCAGTTCGAGATACCTTACGCTTGGGTCTAACTGCTCCGAGGGAACCTGGAAGACTATCGGTATCGGCCAGAGCGTTCCATCAGCCAGATGCATCGATTCGATAACCGAAAAATAGTCTGACCTGCCCATAAAAGTTTCGAGCGGCGAATATGCTCCTATCGCGATCATTTCCAGATCTGCATATTGTCGCGGCGTGAGCTCCAAGGAGACTGCACGAGGACGTTTTTGCCGAGGAACGACAGAAAGTCCCTTTAGCGTTCCGCCATGAGGAGTGTTTAGGTCTTGCAAAGTCATTAATGCATCTTCCTTTTGTAGTGCGTACTGAAACCAAATGCCCTGCTGCCGGCGAGCTCTGTCATTCGAAAATGCGGCCAGAGTTGGCCGCTGCGATTAGAGCGATCCCCATAGCCCGCATTCGGTTCTTCCCTGCCCGCTAAAACGCCCGGAGCGCTGGTCGTCCCCAGGGCGAACCGCCTCAGTGCAGGGCCAACATCCCATCGACAGAAACCCGCTTGCGTAAAGGGGGTGGATCTCTAGATATTTCGCGTTTGCGTATTCCTCCAGCTCCAGGCGGGAAACATTCACCAGAGGGTTGATGTGGGTAGGGGAACCCTCTTCCACAACCTGTAGTTGTGATCTTCCTTGGGAACTTTCCCTCGTCCTGGCATTGATCAGGGCGGAGGGTTTGATTGCCGACAGGTACTCGTTCAGCGGCGCGATCTTGTTTAACTGGCAGCACTTGACCGGATCGGACTCAAAAAGAAATCCAGCTTCGGTTTTTGGCTGCAACTTTACGAATGATATGCGGCTATATTTCGCTTCCAAACTCTGCCAGAAGTGCAGGGTTTCGGGAAAATGATAACCCGTGTCGACAAAGATCAGCTTTCCAGCGAATCCCGCTCTTGAGGCTATATCCAGTAAGACGGTACCGGATAGATTCAGGCCAGTGGTCATGACCACGTCGTCGTAGTTTGCAAGTGACCAGCGGATGATTTCCTCGGCTTCGCTGGTATCAATTCCGGACAACTATACCCTCCTTTGCAAGGAGGGTGAGCACTTCTTGCACCGAGCCGAAAAGTTGCGTTCCATCAGTGTCCAAGCGAAGGGCGGGAGATTCAGGCCTTTCGTAGGGGTCATCAACTCCGGTCAGATTCTTTACTTCGCCAAGCTGCGCGCGCCGGTAAAGGCCTTTGGTGTCGCGCCGCTCCAGCACCGACAAAGGCGCATCAACAAAGATCTCGAATCCCCTCGCAAATGAGCCGATGGCACTGTCCCGTGAATCCCGGTAAGGGCTTATAGCGGAGACGAGCACGACAATGCCATTCTTGGCGAGGAGGTTTGCAACGAAAGCAATGCGTTTAACTTGGAGGTCGCGATCTTTTTTCGAGAATCCAAGATCGCTCGAGAGAGTTGCTCTTACCTCGTCGCCGTCAAGCAGCTCTGCTCTAACATCGTTCCTTAATAGATCTGCTTGAACCTCTTTGGCTATAGTGGTTTTCCCTGCTCCGGAAAGTCCGGTGAACCAGAGAACCGGGGCGTGATCTGCCATAAAATCCTCCATTGGGGTGAGTTTCAGTTTTCAGTACTTGACTAGGAGTTAGATTGGCTTCTTGACAATCGGCTATCTAACAAATTATTGGTGAATGGGGTTACCGGCCAGGTTTCATGCTCGTCAGGCTGAACGCCCGGTGCGAACGCTAGGCCAAATGATGGCATCCCGTAGTTCTTGACACTTGGGTGTGCCGGCTCTGCACCTGCGAGTTGTCGAGACCTGACTCGGTTTTCCAAGCCGGTCCAATCGAAATCAAATGTTGAGCGGCCGCTAGCCTTAAGTAGCTCTCTGGAAGTGATAAAGGCGTCGAGTACCAAAATGTCCTCTATGCCGACTTGGCTCGCTAACCGCGTGCTTAGCCTCGAGGCAAAGGCTGGAGAGGCGCCATTGGTCGACACGGCGATCTCGATATGCGGATCGATTCGTCTTACGGCCACGTGGCAGAAACTCGAGGTTGTCTTTTCATCCAAAGTATTCAACAAGAATCCAAACTTTCTGGACTTCTTGAACAACCACTCGTTTAACGCTCTGTTTCTATCGGTGGCGATAACCAGAAAGACCCCTTTGAGATTGCAAACGCGCAGCTTGGGTTGATAGGAGAAATTAACTCCCTCGAGCCGGGTTCCCAAGGTGGGGTCCGAGGTTGAAACAACGGTCACCACCGCTCCTTCATGCGACAACGACCTGGATCTGGATGCGGCTTCATGACCTGAGCCGACTACGAGCACAGTCTTGCCCTTTAAGTTAAGCGAGATCATCATGCCTGTGATCCCCCGCGATCAAAGGCATTGGCTGATGTGTTTGGAGTGCAAAGTGCCGGCTCCCCCACTTGCAGTCCTGCGCATGCAGGGCAAACGGCCTGCACAAAGGAAGCTAAACTTCCGGTTGATGCTTCAGTTGCAAATCCTAAAGTTGGCATATTCTCTCCCCTGTTTGACTTATAGGGACACTCTAAACGCTAATTTTGAATTCCTGACTAATATGATCAGAATTTAAGAGAATAGTTTCAGTGACAGTCTGTGACCACTATGGAACGGCCCTTGTGATGAACTTTGGATTCCTCGATGCGGCAACGCCCAGCTGAAGCTGTTTCAGCCTTTAGAGGCTTTCTGGCGCTGAATGAACGTGTACCATCGGTACCATCAAGACTTTGCATATTACGTATTCAAATAACCTCAATAGTTCGAGCGGAATTCAGCCGGCGCTACGTATCGTAAGGGTGAGCAAGTGCTGCACCCTCCTGTGGCCGGCAAGCCCGCCCGTCATTCGAAAGATCTCCAGTGCCCCCCGTTCCGCATGTAGGGCACTTGTGCACCACCACGTTTCATCCGCGAGCGCGTTTCGCGAGGTCTCACCTCATAGAGCTATTGCGTGGAGCTGCAATGAACAATCCTGACGAGCTCACCGCCAGCTCTGGTCCGCAGTCAAGGGGTGTTCTTCCACTGTTGCAGCCGGTGAGCATGAACAACCCTAACCGTCCAAAGAACAGCTGGCCGCGGATTCTCCTCGTACACGGAACCATGGACAGGTCGAGCTCATTCAAAAAAGTGGCGAGACATCTAAGTGAGTTTGAGGTGATCTCGTACGATCGGCGCGGATACGGCAACTCGCAGTTTCGGGATGTGGATGGCAACCCGAGAAAAGTCTCCTGGCAGATCCATCTTGACGATCTCACCGACATGATCGATAAAGGACCAACCGTCGTCTTCGGGCACTCCTATGGAGGTACGCTGGCGCTACTGGCGGCCGAACGCCATGTCGAAAATCTTCTCGGTGTTGTCACCTTCGAACCCCCTCTTTCCTGGTGGCAAGGATGGTCTCGATGGTCCGCGCGCTCCATGGATCCTGCCGAAGAAATCGATATAGCCGGCGCAAGACAGGAAGCCAGAAGGTTCATGATCGCCCAGATCGGCGAGGAGGCCTGGAAGAGGCTACCGGCCGCCACTAAGGAGCAACGGGAGTCGGAGGGGGTGACCATGGTATCCGAGATGTATTCCATGGCGCATCTTTTCCCCGTTCTAGATCCCGCACAAATTTCAGTGCCCGCAGTGGTCGCGCGTTCTGAAAATGCACCGGAGAGGCACGTGAAGGGCAGCCTGTATCTTGCCGAAAACATCCCACGCTCCCGGCTCGAAATCGTCTCAAATACGAGCCATGGAGTCCATTTGCGCAGGCCGGAGAAGGTCGCTGATCTCATTCGTAGCCTCATTGCCGCCTGCTAGCAGGGGTCGGAGCTGATGGCATCCGCTTAGGCCATTTCTTAGGAACGCTTACTCAAAGCTTGTCAGGAATGGCACTGGCTGGGGCGAGCGCAAGCTGCAGATTATATAGGTACTAGTCCCGGATTGCCCGCCAGCTTTCATCTCCTACTGCATTCGCACCGGCAACCACGAACGCGCAGATCCTGGCACTGCCACTTCGGAAGGATTGGAAAGCATCATCGGCATCAAAGCAGTTGAAGTGGTTTAAGAAAGATATAACCTTTTTCAGGCAATTAACTTGGCAATCCACTAGATTTCGAGATCCGAGACAACCAAAGAGGACCGGCTTTCTGCTTCGGCCACCGGTCGCTGCCGTAAATGCGCGAGATATATCACACTCCCCGATTCCTTTCACATAGGAATATGTCGCCCAGGCAGAAGATCTACCGCGTCGTCCTGTTGAGACCGAACTTAGAGGAGTCAGCACCATGCGGCTAATCCTTTTCCGGAATGTCATCTGTCCGGAACGTTCATTAATCCGCTGGTCCGAGCGGTCGAAGTCAAATTTAGTCTAAGACTGAGCCGTCAAATTGGCAAAAGCTTCACAATGATGCCCCCGAAGTGCACCAATATCACTTTTCCAAACAGCGATTCGAAAGAATATGGGTGTGGCCCTGGCTCCTGCCAGTCCAGGTTCGAAGGGCCAAAGCGATTCATTGGCAGCCACGCGCCCAGGGTACTAACAAAACCTCTGGGCGCACTGCGAAACATGAGTTGAGGCCAAATGGCTTGCATTTACAAACGGCCAAACTACCTTCTAGTTCAGTGTCAGTAGCCCCTGTTAAATCATGCCGTGGAATGTCAAATGGAACAAGGATACGAATGCGTATGCCAATATTCCTGTAACGGCTGTTGCAACGACCGCGAAAACCAGGCGTTTCCTGATGCTTGAAATGTCCTTATTTACCATTGAGTAGATAAATGTCATAAGGGGCACTCCGATTTTGAATCCAAGAACGAGCGCTGCCGCTGCAGTCCCTGCGAACCAGAGAATACCAATGAATTCTCGAATGTTCTGATGCCGGCGGTCCTTCCAAGATTCCGGCTCTTGCTCGTGATCCATTCGGGTCATCACCGCTACGGCTGATGGTTCAGCTTCCGTCGGCTCGCTTGAAGTCTCGGTTCCAAGCTCAGGCGCGTCGGCGTCGTGGCTTGGCAAATCGAAACTATCTTTGTGTCTCGAATGTAACCACACTGGAAAGTCTCTGGCCAACCTATAGATAGAAGCCATCGCGGCAAGAATACCGACGACCACCGGAATTTGTCCTGCCTGAGATGGGTAGCCCATGCCAACGATGAAATAGGTAATGGAAAATACAACCATTACGGCATCAAATATCCATTCCATCAGGGGATGCTTCGCCGCCTGGCGCATGGCGGTGTTCTTATTCTTGTGCCATCTCCTGCCTGCGGAGAAAACAAGATAGATTGCAATTAGCAGGAATATATCGGCTAGTGGACTCCTGGTGAAAAAATTCCAGCCATAGAGCGAATATGTCAGGTGAACGTTATCATCGAAGGTGCCGCCAAGTACTAGTCCGATGGCCGCGGCAGCGACGGAATAACCCAAATCTCGAACCACTACCCCCAGGATGCTGAAAACAACCAGAAGGTAAATCCCCATTGTGGTATTGACGTCCGCAAAGCTGCCAAGTACGGCTAGAGCAATTATGAAGGGGAACATGTAAGGACCCTTGATCCCGGTAATGCGTGAAAGCTGGGGTGCCATCAAAAGTCCGACAACGCAGGACAGCAGCCCGGCGATTGCCATAATCCACATCATTGAGTATGGAAGTGTGGGAGATCCTTTCAGGAGCGTTGGTCCGGGCTCAAGGCCAAGGATTGTCAGTGCCGCAATAAAAATAACCATTCCGAGCCCTGATGGAAGCCCCAAAGCTACAGCCGGGATTATTGATCCAACTTCCTTGGACAGCGACGACCCTTCGGCCGACATAAGTCCCTCTGGAACCCCTGTTCCAAACTCGTTTCGACGCCGCGAAACCCTTTGCCCCACGCCATAGGAAATGAAGTTTGCCGTGAACCCACCGATCCCGGGGATAAGACCCAGAACTGTTGCGATTATTGCTGATCGGGCCACATGGTGCCACTTCCTGAAGGTCTCCGCAATTCCCGCTCGCACCTGGGCCTGAAATCCTTTCCCAAGCTGCGCGTGGTCAAATGTGGCGACCGCCTTTTGGGACCCGTACATTTTCACCATTTGAGTTATTGCGAAAACACCCAGCGCAAATGGAACAACCCCAATCCCGCTGTAAAGAGTCGGCATACCCATGGTGAACCTTTCGACGCCGGTAACGGGATCGGATCCGACAAAGGAAAGCATCAAACCGAGAAGGCCGGATATGAAGACCTTTGAGAGCGGTATATTTCCTGTTTGCGCAATCAGGACGATCGCCAAAATGATGATTGCCATGTACTCTGGCGGATGAAATATCGTCGCAAGCGGTCCGGCTAGCTGAATCAGGCCGATAAAAATAATGCATGCTATCCAGCCGCCCATCCAGGTGGATGTGGCCGAAATGGCAAGCGCTTTGCCGGCTTCCCCCCTTTTGGCCATAGGAAAGCCGTCCAACGTAGTTGGGAAGGATTCCGGCGCTCCTGGTGAATTCAATACTATTGCTGTAATCGAGGCAGAAAAATATACCCCCGACTGCGTTGCCAGCATCATCGAGACGGTTTGGAGAACGCTCATATGGTAGACAAACGGCAGCATAAGAGTAAGGACCAGGACTACGCCTAATCCGGGCAGCATGCCCACAAACATGCCTATTGCCATACCAAATAGAAGTAAAAGCAGTACCGGAGCCGTCCCAAGGTTGGTTAGCCCGGTAAATAAATTTGAGATCATCTAGCGTGTCCCCCTAGTGATTAGATAGTAGTTTTGAACCCTTTTGCCGCTTGTCTATGAATTGGTGATTTATTATCTCGATCCAGCAGGTTCTTGTATAGTTTGAGAAGTTTTTCTGGCAGCGAACTGATATCTTCCAGTATCTCCACTTGTGCAGATGCTAACTCCGAAACATACTCCTCTCCACTAGGATCGACCGTAAGAACATACGACTCTATGCCAGCAGTGCTTAGCTCCCAGAGCGCCTTGTCACTATCCGCCAGCGCATACGACTGGGATTCCGCCTCTCCGTAGCTTGTTCCGTAGTCAATGTCGAACGGTCGTCCGTCTGTGAGAATAAGAAGCACCTTGGATTGCGACTGCAACTTCGAAAGCACCATCCCGCAGTGTCTTACGGCTGCGCCAAGACGGGTTGCGTGTATCGGCTTAATTGCCGATGCTCGGGAGACCACGATTCCAGACATAGGCTCGTTGAAGCCTTTGATTTCGCTGAGCACTACCCGCTCCCGTCCAGTTCCGGAAAATGTCCAGACGCTAAACACGTCGCCGACGGCATCTAGAGCGCTAGTACACAGAAGCGAACTTATCATCTCGATGTCGAGTATGCGCGGTGGTCGAAGCTTAGGGCTCGGCGAGATATCTGGCGGCAAGGCTGACTCAATCGGTTCGGCGTCCTCCACCCTTTCCGCCGTGGATGCGCTTACGTCAATGAGAAGCAGTACGGAAATATCTCTCCGGGTCCGTCTGAGGTCTTGATATACGAAATCATTGGTTCCAGCACCGGTGCGAAAATCTATCAAAGCGTCGACCGCGGCATCGTAGTCGATGTCGGGTCCATCGGGAGCGCGCCGTTCTACCACAAAGGCCTGAGGTAGGGGGATATCCATTGCTCGCCGAAGGCGCCGTAACTCCTTTGCGTATCGGATTTGAAGTACGCTTCGTTCAAGAGCTCCCCCGCCAGGTGGCGATATCTGAACGACCCTGCACCAGTTCCTGCGATATTGGCCCTGGTACTTGTCCCATTCGGGATAAAGGAACGTCTTGGATCCCATTGGACGGAGCGAGCCCTCTTCATGGCTATGGAGATGTCTTGAGACATCGTGGTGCTCATGGGGAAGAGGCTCCGGCGGTCCGGAGGGCGTGCTTTTGGTGGTCAGAATCTCGCCACCCTCTTCAACTTCCGACATGCTGCGCATGTGGTAAAGGGCCTGATGGTCAGGTCCCGAAGCTGATGGAGCCTTGACCAGAAAGGATCCAATCGATCCGCGGTAGGAGATACCCGGCAGAGAAATCAAAAGAACATCGTCGCCCTCGAGCCGAACGCGGCTTTCGTCGGGCCATTGGCTCGGCCACAAGGAATCGATCGACTTAGCGGAATCGAATGCGTCAAGAACCTTCGTGCCCGATTCACCAAGTACGCCGAGATTCGGGAGCGGAGTTACGACACTATAGATTTGAACGCAGGCGGCTGCAATGTCCTCAACCGAAGCTTCGAGCAGATTTAGGGAGTCGTAAATTGTAGAGGTGTTCTTGGCTGCCTCCGCAATTGCCTGGGGTACCTGATTGATACTCGGATCCATGCTTCGCCTGAGCGCAAATTCAACTAGTGCTCCACGCGGGGGAAGCTCATTCCAATCAGGCCGAGAAAGGAGCTCCGACGTGATTGCAGACTGGAGCTGACCTCTAAGTCCAGGGTAAATGAGGGGTAGGCGCGCGTCAATTCTCGCGTCCTCAAGAGTCTCAAAAATTAACTTAGCCAGCGCGATGTCTGAGAAGCCAGCAAAAAAGACTTCAAGGTCGCTTGCATCCTCTTCACTGGGAGTCAGGGTATTCCGCAGGAGAGGATTAGCAATCCTGTCGATCTTGAAATCATATGTTCCCAATTGGACGTGCAGGGAACGGTGAGCAAGTGCAAGCCTGTAAAAGCTGCGCTTTGGAATCCCAGCTGTTGTTCGTGGCAAACGAATGGTGGTAGGCGTATCCGGGTAGTGCGTTCGGTCCTCGGGAGCATACTGCTCAATAGTCACGTCTCTTCCGCTTAACGCTCTGAAGTAGAGTTCAAATGGACGAACTTGAACTTCCTCACCAATCCTTTCGCGATTTACGATGTTGGCGGCATTTGTCATCATGTGTCGCTGTCGCCAAAGTATGCCGTAATAACTTCAACGATCGCTTCTCGGGAAACCGAGTCGTCTGTGACGACGTCAGCAATCGCAGACATGCAGGCTCTTTTCGGAGAAACTCCCCTTGAGATTAAACGTGAAGCGTATACAAGAAGCCGAGTACTGGGTCCTTCGATTAGGTAATCGTTATTGAGATTTCTCAAGTTCGATGCAAGCGCGCTCAAACGCTCTGCCACCGCCGCTTCAGCGCCACCTTCGTTGATCAATATCTCGCTCTCAAGCTCAATCGATGGATAGGTGAACTCAATTGCAACAAACCTCTGGCGGGTTGAGTGCTTGAGATCCTTGATGCTGGTCTGATAGCCAGGATTGTATGAAACCACCAGCAAAAAGGAAGGGTGGGCTTCGATAACTGTGTCGAGTTTAGCTATCGGCAGGAAACGGCGGTGATCGGTGAGGGAATGAACCACCACCATTACGTCCTTGCGGGCCTCCACCACCTCGTCAAGGTAGCAGATTCCGCCGTTTCTCACTGTATGGGTGAGTGGACCATCGACCCAGCGGGTCCCATCTTTTTCTAGGATAAATCTTCCCAAGAGGTCCGATGCGCTGAGATCCTCCTGACAGCTCACCGTTGTCAAACTTACCTTTTTGCCGCCCTCATTGTTGGAAAGCCGCGAGGCCATGTACTCCAGAAAACGAGTTTTCCCGGTACCAGTCGGACCTTTGAGCAATACAGGAGTCCTATCAGCGTAGGCCGCTTCGAATAACCCCACTTCGTCACCGACCGCCAGGTAAAATGGCTGATCGACGTGAGAGCTACCGACTGAGCCCTGGCTATTTTCTTTGATCATGAGAGTCGATCATCCGCATTTGTAGCAAATTCGCCGTTTTGGTCCCGCTCAATCCATGAAATGGGGTCATGGGCGTAATCCTTGAAATAGTCGCCAGGATAGTTGATTCCTGGTACGGCAGGGATCCAATCGTACTCAAGAAGGCTTGTATTCCCCAGAGCAAGCGCAAGCCTGACCACATCTGGCTCATCAAGCACCTTCAAACGTCCCTTGTCTATCAAAGAATACCACTCACCCGTACTGCGTTTTTTTATCCGGTAGGTGGCAAATACGTTATGCACATGAGGGAAGTGCATTGTCGGCAGGTGGTTCTCCTTGGCATATTTCAGGAAGGTCTGATCCCAATGCTCTGCACCAAACCCAAAGTGTATTACCCCGGCTTGAGCCCTTTCGGGAAGGTTGGTCCAGGAGTCGTTGTAGTTCCACAATGTCTCAATTTGCCGATAGCTCTTTGGATTGGTTCCAATCGAGGCATCATTGAAGTAGTGCCAGCCAGGGTAAGGAAATCCCGGATAGTGGTAGTCTTTGTACTTCTCTACAACTTCACGCCACAGCTCGCCGTATCTGCCTCCGCCCACGATCTTGCTGATTTGGCCGGATTCAATATGCACTTCAATGTGGGGGAAATAGCCGGTGTGATTGCTGACTCCGGCAACTACCCCATTCAAGGTCTGGTAGAGAGAATCCGCTTGCTGTATGAACGTTTCTACGGGATGGCCAAACCGTATTCCCTGAATTGTTGATCCAATGATATGCCCAGACTGAAACGCACCTTGAACCCAAAGAGCAGCTTGCTCTTCAGTCACCTTCCAGCCAATATCGGTACCTTCAGGACTAGTTATCCGTATCTCCGAGGCATCGCTAAAAGCGTCGACCACCTTTAGGTCCACTGTGCGCCAAATTTCGTCCGGATAACTATTGGCTCTGGAAATGAAATCTTCATAAGTGGCGTACATCCAGTTGTTACGAACTCTTTGGCCAGCGGCGCGCTTCCAGTGGCGCCGGCCGGCTTCGCCCGCCAACACAGCCGTATATCCTGGGCGATCCTCTAAATAATTCTTTAGGGTCGCTGCGGCGACGTTGAATTCAACTCCGCTTTCGACCATGGGTGGCAATCGGTCAGTTATTTCTCGCCACCCTTCAGCGGCGCTGTAGGTTTTGACCTCCATCCCAAGATCAGTCACATCAATTCTGTCCACGCTTTCAGCGCCTTCTTCAAGAAGTGCTCGGCGGACCGCTTCGTAAACCACATCGTTTTGGTGAGGATAAGTGATGATCAGGATCTTGTCTCCGGGAATAGTGGGGCCTAGCGCCGCTCGGCCATAGCGCCGCCTTGCCACGGATCTCGCCAGAGGCATCAGTTCCTCGATATCAGTACACCGTTCCTGACGAAGATAGAACGGATGACGAGGCGCAGGATACGACATCCCCGGCAGCGGTGCTGGAGTACCAGGGGCGAAATCTTCAAGTTTGCGCTGATCTTTAAGTGACATCTTTACCTATCTCTCAGTTTGCGTCGAGCTGTACATGTAAGCCAGGGCTAAACAATTGCAGGTGGGCTGAAACGCGGCGCTCAATGAGTTGCGAGTCAGCTAGGAAGCGGTTAAGCGCAATTCGAATCATTTTCGATCGCAGAAGTCAACTAAATTGAAAAAGCAAAGCGCACCACCTCTGTTTGCGCTGTGCCATCAAAGCGACTTTTCCAAGGTTCACCGCCAAAATGAAACAAGTTCCATACCCCACATCGATTCCGGACAAAGCAAGTATGCGCACAAAAACGTATCTGTAGCAGTACTGCCTACAGTACGATTCTGATATATCGGACCATTATACCGAGGTTAGTAAGCCAGTCAAGGTAACAAGCCAAATTTGCGAGTCATTTGTCACATGCGGTTCTTAAAAATGACCTCTCCCAACCGATAATTTCGGGTGGGATCCCCAATGGTGGCTGCTGTCGCCACTGGATATTCCGAAGAGTTGTCCAATCATGGAAACGCCACGGCGGCCGAGCGCGGTGTGGCTCTGCGGCCACGACTGAAAATCGGTCCCCGAGACTGTCATTTGCTAAGTTGACGGGAGCGTTGTACCCAAGGCACGCCATTCAGCAACCGCCTTTTTGCCGCGACTGTCTACTGAACTGCCTTTGCAAGGAGACAGCTCCAAGCGATATTTGGCTTCGCCGCTAGGACAGGGTCTGGGCAGGCACCTTTCGAACGGCTGTCTTTACAGCGAGGATTGCCCTTTTACGCCAAAGCGCAGACCGTGAGGGTGGCTCCGGGCACCGGCTCGCCTTTGGCAACCTCCTAATCCATCAACTGCTCTTCATTATTGCGATGCTTCACAAAGAAGGCGCCTGCCTCTGCTGCGGTGAGGATCAGCTAGAAGATAAGCAACGCCGCTAAGTGGTCTCAAGAGCACTCAACGAGTTGTATGCACGTGGACAACAGCCACGTTACCGTGCAAGGCTTGATCGAGCCCGGATCTTAGTGCGTTCACGAGATCACCGGGATCGTCGATTGGCCCCGTTGCCCAGCATCCGTAAGATTTGGCTAGGGCGGCCAAATCCACCTGGGGATCGCTGATTCGCATGCCAATCCAGGAGTTCTCCGGTGGACGGCCCCGGTGCCTTGCTACCCGCGCTTGATGGGGCTCATCATTGTAGAACGAACTGTTGTCGTTTATCACCATGAGCATCGGAATCCCGTAGTGCACTGCAGTCCAAAGGGCTGATGAAGCCATCAGGAAGTCTCCGTCACCTATAATGCCCACCCCAAGTTGACCTTGGTCCATAGCCGCAAGGGCGCCACCGACCATCGCGCCAGGCCCATATCCGACGCCTCCACCGCCGGAGTCGCCAAAATATTGGCCGGCACCCGTGAACTTCCAGATCCCTTCCGGCCAACTTCTTGTATTTCTAAGGAGCAAAAGGCAGTCAATGTCTTTGACCGCTTGCCACAGCTCAGCGACAAGCCTGTGCTGAGAAATTGGCGCATCATGCCAATGAGCCTGAATATTTGCTTCCTGAAATTCTCTTGCCGCACTTACTCTTTGCGCTATCAGCTGATTTCGCCCGGCAACTTCGCTCCCCCGTGCCATTGTTCGTACCGCGCTGAGCAGTTCCCTCAGTCCCTGAACTGGGTCGCAGAGCAGTTGAATGCTGCGAGGCTTTATCATGCCAGATGAGTTGCTCCACGACTTTGCCCCTATATCGCCCATGGAGAGATCAATGATGCTCGTGGTGTTTGTGGAGGTACCATCATGCGGCATCGAACGGTCCATCAAGGATGGGAGGTCTACTACATCGATTGAGAGAATCGTATCCGCCTCTGCCAATATGCTGGGGTCCAAATTGCAGTTATTGGGATGATCAGTAGGAAATGCCACTGAGTTGCGGTCATCTATGTAGGCGGCGCCGAGAAGCTCAACCAACTCAACCAGCAAATCTGTCGCCTGCCTGTTTCTACCGACCCGGCCAGCGATAATTGCCGGCATTCGTGAATTGCAGAGCATCCCTGCCGCCTTGCGGACAGTCTCTAGATCAGGCGCTATCGGCGGATTAGGCTGATAATGTCTAATTTCAAGCCCTTCGGCGGAGCCAAAGGGCACTTCCTCCTCTTGGAGCGCACAGTCGAGCGAGACGTATGTGGGCCCGTATGGAGCGGAATTCGCAATTTGATGCGCCTTGACAAGGCTGAAAACGAAGGCAGAGGAAGGGCTTGGCTCGTCATCCCACTTGACATACGACCGGATGAGCTCGGCCTGAGTATCCGCAGAATGGATCCAATCTATCGGCCTCCGCTTGAAACGGTCTCTAGGTCCGCTCCCGCCGAGAATGACCAATGGAACTTGATCCAGGAATGCATCGTAGACAGCCATTGATGCATGCATGAGCCCCACAAGATCATGAATGGCGGCTGCTGCTGGCTGGCCGCAAACCTTGGCATAGCCATGCGCAACGGAAATAGCGACTTCCTCGTGCAAACACAGAAGAAGCTTTGGATTTTCATTGCCGTGGTAATTCACGATCGAGTCGTGAAGTCCCCTGAAGCTCGACCCAGGATTAATAGCGATATACCTGTAACCGAGTTCGCCCAGCAGATCCACAATAGCGTCGGATCCGTGGGTTGGACATTTCTTAAATGAATCCAGGGCTATCGGGTTCTCAGTTGTCGCCATTCGCTTTTGTTTAGGCTTTACATCAGCTTCTTCGTCGCTCATTAATACCTCTTCCCCCCAGTTGCGAACACTGCTAAATCAAAGTGGCCGCAAACAAGTCCTCTGACGTGAGTTTCTCTGGATTCAATGCCAGTTCCTTCCTATCGGACAGCGCTTTCAATGGCAAACGGCGTAATTGGCGTCCATCCCATCCGGCACACGCTTTAGCGAGCTGCAGGTGCATGTCGGTATTTTTGGCCAGGGGCGTTATGGCTGGCCAAATTTCGGCCAGCTCGCCAAGCGACAGGGCAATGATTTTCGAGGCTGTCTCCGCGTCAGGAATTTCAAGCGAAAGAACGAGATCTGCGCGCGAGGTGAATGCCTCATCGATCGCCCCGGGAAAGTTTGTAGTGGCGACCACCAATACGTTGGGACACCGCTTCATCAGCCTATCCATGCCTTCAAGCACGGCGTCGCTCGCCCTGTGCACATCAATGGGGTTCGCCTCAAAAGATGCAGATGAACGTCGTACCGCAAAACTCTCCACTTCGTCGATTACTACGACGAGATGGGGGTATCGAAGAGACAATTCTGGAAGCGAGTTGTCGAGTAGCCTTGCAACGTTTCTCTGGCTCTCTCCGAGCATTTCGCTGGGAAGAACATGCGGATTTACCTCAATCAGACAGGTGTCCCCTTTGTCGGCCAATTCTTTAGAGACAATTTCTGCTAGACCAGTGGCCAATGTGGTCTTACCGGTACCTGGGGGGCCAGACAAGATAACGAGCCTTTGCAACGCCCCAGGCAATGCATAGAACTCCTTTTCGTGGGCCAATGCAAGCAAGGCATGCGAAAGCAGACGAGATTTGATCCTCTCGTCGACGATGATTCGGTCCCAGTTGCGGGTACCACCTTCATCAGGCAATATCCGTTGCGCCGAAACTCCGTGTATCGGCGCGGAATGGTGATGGTGATCTACGGCCAAGTTGGCCGCCTTACTTCCGGCCACACGATTGTGCTGAGATCTCCAGCTTGGGCATTGCGTATCCGGTCTGGTGGTTCCTCGAATAGCACCAATGGATCGCAGAGCGCGCGCATTGTTTCTAGAACGGTGTCAAACATGTGGATCCGAACGACCCGGGCACTGTCATTTGGGTTATCATTTATGTGCTGGTGCCATAGGAAATGATCAACTATTATCAGATCACCCTTTTTCCATGGGTGATTGTCACCGTTATCCGGTTCCGTGCCAAGAAAGGAATGCCCGGTTCCATCTACTACGTAGAGCCAGGCTTCGCCAGGATGACGATGCATTGACTGTGCACGGCCCGGCCCGATTTCAAACATTGCCATTGTTATCCCTGATGCTTGGTATCCCGTGGCCTTGTCAAGCAGGAATGTGGTGCGGGTTCCCCGGGGAGTCTGCAAAAACTCGAGTTCATCCCAACTGGTGTGGAGGCGTCCATTTCTTCGCGCCTTCTGTTCCGTCGCCAACCGGCGTATTCGCCTGGAATATGGATCGTTTCCGGACATACCTTGCGTGAACGGCGGGCGCGGAGGAAGCTGGTCAAAAGGCGCGTCGCCACCGTCTTCGAGAATTGCGAATCCAAGGATCTCCATAAACGGTTCGCTTGAGAAGCTCATGTATCTCGCAGTCGCTTCACTTTCATTGCCATGCCTGTGCCAAGCCCATGCGGGGAGATGCAGGCTGTCCCCAGGACCCCAGTTGATGCGAACCCCGTCTATTTCAGTCCATCCAAAACCGGCTACGCAAAACATCATGGCATCCCATGAGTGCCGGTGGACCTTCGAAGTTACACCACTTGGTATCTCGTGCGCAGCCCCATCCATAGTTCGTGTTGGCTTGTCTGCGTCGGGGCCGATATAAGCTCCCGAAACAAGTCCCCTGTCGGTTTGCTGCATTTCGACATCTTCAAGTTTTATTACAGTTCGTTGATTCGAGCGCCAATCTTCTATAAATTGTGCGCGACGCTTCTTTTGGACTTCGTAATGGCTCGTTGCAGTTCTCGTCACATTGGTCATCAAAATTACTTCCCCTCTGTAAAGTTCCAACCTCCCGGCTTGGCATGGCAAGCACTTGCCGCAACCAAGCTGACCAACACCGCGTGGATTACTTTCGCGCCGGTCGCATCCCAACGTTTCAGCCTAGTCAGTAAGGATTGATTCGGGATATTAGTCTAACTGTCATACCCATTGCAATCAGTGACTAGTTATTCCAAAAAATGCTGTCGATCCTTTAATTTGCGAATACGGCCCGCCCTTATTCCCTCTATCTAAACGGTTGGCTCGATATATAATCTGCAGCCTTTCTTTCGACTGAATACCGTCACGGAGTGCTGCGTATTGGCAAGGAGGTTATTATAGGAACTGCACCGCAAATGGCACTACAGAATATATTGTGACAGATGGCGAACTAAGTGGTACAAATATTAAAGGGACCAACGTAATTAGTTGACAGCGTCTGTTCTGGGAGTACCTTAGACGGTCGGTTAAGGAACAACAGGAGTGAATGTGGATAATAAGAAGAAGCCGGATTCATCCAGCCTGGATCATGGCATGAGCCAGATGTTTAGTCCGATAACCACAGTTCGAATCTCTTCAATAATTGTTGATCGAGTAAGAGCCCTAATACGCGAAGGCAAGCTCAAGCCAGGCGACAGGCTCCCCACTGAAAGGGAGCTATGCAGTTCGTTTGGCATTGGACGGGCAACCGTGAGAGATGCGCTTCGCATTCTCGAGACAATTGGGTTGATCGAAGTGAGGGTGGGTTCACGCGGCGGAGCCTTTGTGACAGCGCCAACTTCTCTGCAAATTGGTGCCGGCCTCAATGACATGCTTGCAGCTGCGGCAATATCCGCTGCCGAAGTACGAGAAGCACGCCTGACCTTTGAACTAGGTCTCATCGATCTAATTTGCGAGAGAATCACCGATGAGGATTTAGCGGCGCTGAACGATATCTGCGTTCGATCAAAGGCAGCCGTGGAAGACGACAATTACACTCTCAGCCTGTCTCTGGAATTTCACACCGCTCTCGCCCATTGTGCCCATAACAGAGCCCTTGACATGATTGTAGAGACCTTCCAGATTTCTCTTGAGATGTTCGAGCGTCCCGTAAAGCAGGGTGGACCGGGCCGCGAGACACCCGGGGTTCAGGAACACATCGATATAGTTGAGGCCATAAAATCCAAGAATGCAACCCTAGCTAAGGCCATTATGGAGCTGCACCGGAGCAGGACACCGAAATCCCTGAGATTGATCGCTTAGGTAACCAGGCTATATCCAAGACGACGAGGCCTCAGAGCCTCCAGCGCTAATTACCTAAGCAAAGCTGGAGGCAGCGATACGCGAAAACCTCTGACATGTCGGTTTTGTACTGCGCCGTGCCTCGCTCGTCGTCCTGCGGGTTAATTTCATCACGGGCAAACCTAGCCGCATTGCGTACAGCAGATTCATCTGCGGTTGTTCCCACCAGAGCCTCTGCAGCCCGAAATGAGATAACGGGAGTTGCCCCGACGCCGCATAGAACTACCTTCGCAGCACTGACCGTCTTACCATCATCCGCAAAGGTGAGAGACGAGCCCACCCCAACGGTAGGATAGTCCCCTTCCGAAGTCGGCGTATAGCGCAGATATGCCGACCTGCGGTTCGAAATTACGGGAATTACAATCTTCGTAATAAGTTCGTCGGGACCGAGGACAGTCTCAAGGAATCCTTTATAAAACTGGGCAAGGCTTACTTCCCGCGTGGATGACGTACTTCGTATCGACACCTTCGCATCTACTGCGATGAGCGCTGGCGGAATATCCTGGCGGGGATCAGCGTGGGCTATAGCACCCCCTAATGTAGCCATTGCTCGTACTCGAGCATTTCCAATAACCCCTGCTGCTGCACTCAGTCCCGGTAGAAAACGGGCAAGTTCTTTGTTGGCAGCTATTTCTGCCACAGAGGTCATCGCTCCAATACTTATCTCTGAGGATGAAACAGTAATCCCTTTGAGCTCGGTTACATTGCCTAGCCATACCACGCGCGAAGGTTCGATCAAACGTGTTTTGTACAAAAGCGCTGTCGAGGTTCCGCCTCCAAGAAAGATGGAATCCTCCTTGGCAATCGCCTGCAATGCCTCATCAACTGAGGTTGGAATCATAAATTCGGTATCAGTCGATTGCAACGTATTCCTCCACCGCACTAAGAATTGTTTGATAACCTGTGCAACGACATAAGTTGCCAGCCATGTACTTCTTGATTTCCTCCGTAGAAGAGGCTCCAACCGAATCGATCGCAGCTGCGGCAACTATCTGCCCAGGGGTACAAATTCCGCACTGCATCCCCTCGTTTTCGACGAATGACTCGATAAGTTCCGGCATCTTTTCGGCCAGGCCTTCGATAGTCCATACTTCCTTGCCCGAAAGCGTACCAACTAGACAGATGCAGGAACTAACCGGAGATCCATTGACCATGATGGTGCAGGCGCCGCAGACGCCCACGCCGCATCCCTCTTTAGTTCCCGTAAGAGACAGATCCCTGATCACATCTAGAGCAAGTGACATTGGATCTGCGTCAAGTTCAATGCCCTTGCCGTTCAAGCTAAAAGTGATTTTCACTTAGACTTACCTTCCTCCATCGCCCAATAGATAGCTTCAGCTTTGATTGGGAGTTTCCTGAGCCGTGCACCCGTGGCGTCGGCAACCGCGTTTGCCACAGCTGCACCAGTGGGACAGTTGGCGAGTTCGCCAACCGCCTTAATATTGTTAGGTCCAACGCCATGGCCGCCTCGAAGAAGTACCGTGGTCAACTTGGGAATATCCGCAGCATTCGGAATCTTGAAGTCGCCCATTGTCAGTGCCCAGACTCGACCATCATCCTCGAGCAGATCTTCCATGACTGCGAAACCAAACCCCATGACCGTGCCACCATCAATTTGCATCTGGTGCGCCTTTTCATTCACTATTTCGGCCACATCGACAGCAGATATAATTTCAAGGACCTTAAGCTGGCCGGTGGCAGGATCGACTGCGACCCGAGCCAGCTGAACGGAGTATGCGCCGCTGGGAGCATCAGAACTTTCAGTCGTGGTTATTTCTACTAGGTCCTGGTCCCCTGGCATTTGCTTCCAGAGCTCGATAGCTTTCGCCACGGCAACTGTAACGCCAAGGCTTACCCGACTCCCGCCAACTCCCGCATCGGTTGGAAGAAATGAAGTTGACACCTGCTTGACTTCAATTTGATCGGCATTCAGTCCAAGGCCGCTGCGAAGCATCTCACGTACAACCGTTTGGCCACCGGCCCCATTTTCCGGGATGGGTACTTCGGCAATGACCTTCCCCTCTTGACCTCTTCGTAGTCTCAGACTAGTTTTTGGAACGGCTGCCATGCTTCTTGCATATACAGCAACGCCTTCGCCATAAAGCCAACCTTTTGGAATCGAAAGGTTGTTTGGCTGCGAGATCGCCAAAGCTAGCACCTCTTTGCCCCGGTACTCGATCCACGTATCACCGTATGGATTGACGTCGCCTTCACTGAGTAGATTTATTTCGCGTATCTTGATCGGGCCAAGGCCTGACCGACGTCCTAACTCATCCAGAGCAGATTCAAATGCGAATGCTGCCTGAGGCGATCCAGGTGCCCTCATGTGGCCTTTGGGCTGGTTGTTGGTGTATACAATCTTGGATTCTACAAAAAACTCGGGAACTCGATAGGCGATGGCCGCATCTAAGATTCCGTGAAGGTTTACCGTCTGCACTGGCTTGAAGCCAGCGTATGCGCCTCCGTCAAGGAGAGCTTCGACGATGCCGCCAAGCAACTTGCCCTCTCCGTCGATTCCTAGACGCACTCTTATCTCTGACCCGTGCCGACCGTCAGTTGATAGCAGATCATCTCCATAGCGGAGCGTCATCTTTATCGGCCGATTCATCAAAATGGATAATGCTGTGCATAGAGGCGCGTCGCCAGGCGCACCTTTGCCGCCAAAATCACCACCGAGAATTGTTGGCATTATTTCAATCTTTTGGGGATCGAGAGAAAATACCTTTGCCAAGACATCCCGCAGTCGGTAGGGACTCTTATTCGTGGCCCAAACCGTAAGCGTTCCATCGGTTCGATAATCAACTACGCATGACTGCGGTTCAAGGTATCCCTGATGGTCGCCAGGCGTCGTGTAGGTCTCGTCTACGATATGCTCTGCGTTTCTCAGAGCAGCTTCGGCGGCTTCACGCGAGCCGTGAGTGTCTATCGACTGTATATTGCTACCAGACTGCGGCGTGGTAACGGCACCGAAATATTCCCAGGGCTTATCGTGCACGAGCGGCGCGCCTGAGACGATTGCTTCGCGCGCTGTGGCGACAACTGGAAGCTCTTTGTAGTCGATTTCAATCAGTTCCGCCGCTGCTTCGGCAATTTCCCGGGAAGCTCCCACAACCGCTACAATCGGGTCTCCTACCCGTCGGACCCGGTCACTCGCCAAAATAGGTACGTCAAAAACTCGTCTTCCATAAAGGTTTGTCGTAACTGGGAGATCCTTTGCGGTAAATACTCCGAGAACTCCTTTCATCTTTTCTGCGACCGAAGTGTCAACGTTCTCTATCAAAGCCGCAGGAAAATCACTCCTCTTTACAGCTGCATAGGCCATTCCCTCGAGCACGATGTCGGCAGTATATTTAGTTGCGCCGGTAGCCTTTGCAACCGCGTCTATACGACGTTCTGACATATTCCACCCTCTGTTTAGCAGTTACCTATAAAACGAATACATCCTTATTTATGCATAAAAAAACGCAACGTTACCCCAAGCGACAACTGCCTTTACGAACCGAATCTACCGGGGTGACACCGTAGGCGACTGGAGTATTGCAGTTCTACAAACCTAGCCAAGTGTCCGCTAGGTCAACACAGTATCAGACTGTCCAACGAGGCAAATGACAAACGACACGGAACCCCAAATGTTTATAGTAGCAATCACAGCCTCAGTTGCTCCTAATATTTAGCAAGGAGCAGAAAAATATCGTTGCAATGATGTTGACGGCTAAATCTGTTTTGGACACGGATAACCCTGGGAAATAAACGGTCGCGTGTGACCTCTGAAAGACATTCGTTCCAGCCTCGCTCAAATCGAACTTCGTCCTTACAGCAAGCTTGGGAGTGTCATTGCAGGCTATCTTTTCATTCTTCAATGCCTATGATTGCGGAACAGCTTGCGCAACCTGTTAGCGCACTTGGTCGACCGCTCGATCCCTAGTTAGGGATTCCATTTCCAGCCTCAAGTCGCCGGTGGCGCCAAGGCCCATCTATATCCCCGAATTTTCCCAACTCGCCGATTATGGCGTTGATAGTGACGAGCTCCCCTGAGTTCAACATGTCAGCCGAAGATCAACGCCTCAAGGTAGGAATCGAGAGGACCATTTGGCACTCATTCGAGCTCGAAGCAAATATGCCAATTTGGAGGACCATCCGAAGTCAGTCTCAATTATGACTTGGTGAAACTGGACCCCCCAGCTTTCAGTCGGGCCCCTTTGCCAATATATTTCGTGAAATTCGCATTGGACATACGAAGAAAGCGAAAACTAACTAATTAAACTGTGAACCCGCACGACCTACAGCATTTTTACTCTGTAAGTCGTACGGGTAATTCACCGTTCTAGATATTGCTAATCTTTCTTCTAGCTTCCATTTACATACGTAGAGATTGCCGACGAGTTTTGTGCAGCCGTGACCACTTCGCTCTGAATTGTTGCTCCGGGAACAAAGTTCAGCGGAATACCTTCTTTCGCGGCTTGAGCTATCGTTGACGATTCAGCCACCACCTTGGCCAGAGCGGCACGAAGAACCGTCATCCTCGCGGCAGGAATTCCCGGAGGCCCGGCAAGATCATAGGTCAGCGCGCCCAGGGCCAAGGCTTCCTTCACCGCGCCCGACTGACTTGGGCTAAGGTTGGCAGAACTCAATGCAGAGCTCAATGTCACGGCACCCTTCACCGAAGCTTGTAGGTTTGCAAGCGTGGGTTGGAACGTAACAAGTAGCGCTTTGGCCTGACCGCCATCGAGCATGGAACGCATAGGCGGAAGGTTTTCAAACAAATATTGACCGTCGCCCGCCAGGAACCCTTGCTTCAGGGTCGAAGTCGACGTGAACCCGGTTATAAAGGTGTGCGGGATGTTGAACGCCCCAAGGACCACCCTGTTGAACATGTCACCAGTACCGTTGCGGACATCGACCACCTTGATGGGGGTCTTGATGGTGAGTAGCTGGCTAAAGCTAGTGACACCGGATTTGGGAGAAGTCAGGAAAACACTGGGCGAGGTACCTGGCTGTCCAACATAGCTGAGCTTGGACAAATCAAAATTCTGACCAGGCTTCTTCTCAACAAGGCTTGCCATGTCGCCACCGGTGTTCACCATTCCGAGCGTCAATCCGTCAGGAGATGCAGCTGCCATTTGGTTGGTGCCCACAACTGTGCCGCCGCCGTTGACGTTCTCGACATTTACGGTTGCCCCAAGCGCCGCAGCCAGACCAGGTGCGATAAGTCTTGCATACTGATCGTAACCACCTCCTGGATTATCAGGCGCAATTAGGGTGATCGTCTTCCCCTTGAAAAACGCAGCCGCTGCGGCGCTGGCCGAGGTTGTCGCGGTTGTTCCGCTGGTTGTCGCGGTGGATGAGGAGCTAGATCCGCAAGCAGCCAAAACCATGCCAGCGGTAGCTGCCGTAATGCCAATAAGTGCTGACTTTTTTCTAGTTATTTTATTATTTCTAACAACTGACCTTCTAAATTTCACTGCTTCACTCCTTTGATTTATTACGGTTACATATTTGGTGGTTATAGCCGAGATTTATTTCGTCCGTCCCGCTGTGTTGGCACGAACTGACAATCTCACACTTCCCGATGATTACCCCCAATCTTCTCAGATTCTCTTTCACACAATTCACGCATCGTGTTTCGATTAGATCCCGAAATTAATGATTTAAGACTGCGTATGGTTGCCGATATGCTCTCCAAAAAAGCAACTATAACCGATCTACCTGCTCGCAAATAAGCAGTCAGTAAATCTCGTCAGCTATTGTCCCGGATACACCGGTTCACGAACGTCAGTCGGCTATCCTTTGAATGCTCCAAACTTCGCTAACCCCCTTAGTCAAAGTGCCCCCATTGTATCAGGCAGTGATATCTAAGAAATGTCAATAGGTAAAAAAGACCTATGGTAATACCCTTTTAATCCAACCGGATATCACAATAGCCTGGATATCCTGGCACCTGCCCAGTTTTAGATTTCTAGTATTTCAATGCGATAACGACCGGGGACGTGTAGATTACGGCTGCGAGTCGGATTCCCATTCGTCAAATTGTGAGACATGCAACTGGCGGTTGGCACCTTACGCTGCGCGCATAAGCCTGAATGGACTAGAGAAATCTCTCAGTACTGATTTTGAGCATGAAGTCTTGAGCATCGTATCTGATGGGTTAGAGTAAAGACCCGCTAGGCCAGCTTTGGCCATGTGAGGCCTTGACACATCAAGGGCGCTGTTGTCTGGTTCTTTTATCCAGTATCTAGGGATGCAAATGGCCTTCTTGTCGAGATGACGACAGAACTTCAGTCCACAATTCCCTATCTGCCAGCGAATGACATTGCCCGCGGACCCGAATTTTAGGCAGCAAAAGTGCTGGGTCTGTAGCAGTGCTCCGGTCCGCTTGAAGGCGGCTTTGCCAATGCGTTTACCAGGCAAGTTGCAAGACAAACGAAGCGGGTACCGCTAGCGTTTGACGCCAGAATCGCTTGCCGGATCGCTCTCCCTGGATTTGATCCCCCGTCTCGGCGAGTAGGTGATACTTTCTAATCAAGAGACTCACGGAGCTCAAGAAACTGAGACATCGCTGCGATTGCGAGAAGACCTTTAGCTTCTGCAGGATTGTGATCATCTGACACGACATTGACGCTGTTGAGGTTGGAAGATGGTACAGTCGCTTTCAGTGCCCCTTTGTTAATGGGCTCAGCCTATCTTGCCAGCGACCATTCTACCCGCTCAGAAGGCACTATTTCTTTCCTCGGAGACTTTAGGGAAGATTCACTTCAATGTTTTGAAGATAAGGAGTTGCACATGCTCGTGCTCAGTAATGACGATGTGAAATCGGTTCTCGATATGGAGGGAACCATGTCGGCCCTGAGGATTGGGTACGATGATCTTAACCGTGGTGAAGCAACCTATGGACCCAGGATAGATTATTACCTACCTACTGGGCGTGACACTGACTACTACCAGTGGGGCAATATGGTGGGAGCGTCTTCAACCTTCGGAGTCGTTGCCGTACGGATGAAATCAGATATAGCATCGTGGCCAGAAGGAAAGACTCAGGAAAAATTCTGCGTCAGACCAGGCCTTTTTTGCGGCTTGGTGATGCTCTTTAGTGCTTCCGATGGCGCGCCGCTAGCAATGATCCAGGATGGATATCTTCAGCATATGCGCGTTGGCGGTTCAATGGGAATTGGCGTTGATCTGCTCGCCAGAAAAGACGCGACATCGGTTGGAATCCTCGGATCCGGCGGAATGGCCCGATCATTCCTTGAAGCCTTCGTTCTGGCAAGGCCCATACGCAGCGCAAGGGTGTTCAGCCCGACCCAAGCAAATAGAGAAGCCTACGCGAAAGAGATGTCCGAGAAACTTGGTATCAGCGTCGAACCGGTTGGCAGTGCAAAAGAGGCTGTTAGCGGCGCCTTGATCGTAGCTAGTGCTACAGACTCGATGGTTCCCACCTTTGAGCCCGAGTGGCTGATACCTGGTGCACATGTGGTTTGTGTAACACGAAGGGAACTAAGCGAGGCGTTGATTTCCCGGGCAGATGTAATTGTACAGCTCGGAATAAATACTGTTCCGTTTGGGACACCGGTGCCAATGATCGAATGGAAGGCGGGAGGGATTTCCTCTTTCGTGGCGGGAAGTCCCCGCGATAGAGCACGGATACCAGAGTCTCGTGCTGCCTCCACGGGAGAATATCCTTTAATGCTTGATGTTGAGCGAGGAACAGCACCTGGTCGAAGCACAGCTAAGCAAATAACTTTGTTCGTCGGAACCGGCACGCAAGGATTGCAGTTCGCAGCAGTGGGAGGGCGCGTTTATCGGGAGGCTGTAAAAAAGGGCCTTGGCCATACGCTGCCGCTTGATTGGTTTCTTCAGGATATTCGGGACTAGAAGGCAATATTGACCTGGCGCTACCTCGAAAACGCTCTAGTAAGACAGTTCCGCTAAACGGCACAGCAAGCTGATCAGATCCTGATCCTAATATTGCTTCATGCTCCAGAGTCCAAAAACATTTGCATTTGCGATAAGAATGTGATCATCAATCACGTCGTCGATGCGCTTGAGGCTGAGAGATGGTACCGTCACTGTTAGCCCCCATTGTCAGCAGATTTCGTCGCCACTGGCTGGCGACCGTTCTGCACGCTCAGAGGGAACAATTTCTTTGTGCAGAGACTATTTGTAACATTAGCTTCGTAGTTTTGTGGTCGAAGCTCTATTGTGCCATTTATAGTGTTGCCGATTACTACCTGTCATGCGGGATCGGCATGCAAGGCTTCAGCGCATAGACCACGAAAACGCTGAAACAAGCTATCGTCCGTGCCGAGCAACTCTTCTAACCAACGATACGTTTCGACGATGTCGACCGTATTCGCAAGCAGCATCTTTTCGATGTCAACCCAGTCCTGGGGTCGGTTGAAGAGGATTTTGAATACCGTCAGGTGCGCTGCTGAAATTATCGGTATTTTGTAATCTTTGACCCTAAATGCATGGTCACTGGTAGCTTTCGCAACTGCTTCGTGAAAAGCGTGCTCAGGAAAAAATAGGTCAATCGGTATGCCTTCCCTTGGCACGCCACACCATAGGCGGATTTGTCCTTCTCTTGCACATAGGGCAATGTCCGTAGCGTTCCATCGGATGCACACCGGGAGAACTTTGAAAACTTCTCCGATACGACTTTTCGAAACGCTGATGTTTATATCGATATCATCTGTGGTTCGCGGCTCAGCCGTATAGTAAGCGAGCGCTAAAGCTCCACCGAATCCGTGAGATATTTGTGCTTTCGTTAAGTCGTCGTTGATCTCAACAATTAGCTCTACCAACGACGGAAGTTCAGTGGGCATTGATCAACTCATGGAAAGTCCCTGGCAGATCTCTTGGATTTCGACGAATTGCCCCCACCAATATCGCATCGCTCAGTTCTAGCAATTGAGCCAGGGTAATCCCGTTATCGTCATTAGCTTGCACAACCTTGGTGAGCGTAAGATTAACCCCCAATGCATTGCAGAGTTTTGCAAACTGCTCGACGGTTGGATCATGCTTGCCATGCAGATAGTTGCTAATTCGCCCCTCGGAGACGCCTGTTTTTTGCGCTAGCTGCCGAGCAGTCATGTTGGAACGCCGTAGCGCTTGCTTGAGCAAATAGCTTGCTGTGGTTGGATTCCGTTCCTCTAAAGTCCGCATATATACATGTTACCACATATGATAACTATTTGTCATTACAGTCCGCCTGTGGTTGATGCGCCAGATTTATTCCAAATTCATATTTTGTGCTACTTGACTAGGGCTAAATGAGCGGTACCCGCATATTGTCCGAGAACCGGAGTCCACTTCAGTTGTTTTGCCAGAATGCTTTCTCCACTAGCCTGGAAAATGTTTAGAATTTGATTTCCCAAGCCCTTGCCCAAGGCACGGTGCTCCCCCTCCATACAAAATCACGGTCAGCTGTCGCGAAAGGACCTGCTTAATGAGGTGCAGAGTGTGCGACAGCACCTTTATACAGGCACGAAGTAAGCTAGCTGAGGATGCGAGTGGAGCAAATTAACTCGGACGGCCTGGGTGCGACGCAGGTTCAGCGATCGCGGATCGTTACCCGCGGTAATACTGCACCGACAAAGGCGGCTGGCACCAACCACCATTCGCCTGCGAGGCGGTGGAGACGGATTCTTCGCCGGGCAATGCTCTTTGCTCTAGCCATTATTATTGCTTTTGCCATAGCAGGTGCCGGATATGAGCTCTCTCTGCCCAGCGTCGCCAATGCTCCGGCCCAAGTAGCAGAGATCCTGAATGCGCACCACGGGAAGGCCGCTGGGCTGCCACTTCCACCCAAGTTGGCCGAGGCGATCGTCAGCGTCGAAGATGAGCACTTTTACTCAAACGTGTTCATCAACGTGGCCGATGGTGCTGGTCGTGCTGCCATTGCTACGCTCAAACGAAGCGGTGACCCCGGAGGGAGCACCATAGAACAGCAGCTGGCAAAACAACTTTATCCTCATGGTCCAGGACTGGCAGGCACTCTCTCGGAGATAGGTCTTGGCGTCAAGCTTGCACTAACGTACTCCAAAACAGACATTCTGGCCATGTACCTGAATGCGATCTACTATGGCAACGGTTACTGGGGTGACGTTGCAGCTGCACAAGGATACTTTGGTGTGAAGCCGAACCAGCTCACCTGGGCAGAGGCTTCCATGCTTGCAGGTCTCCCGCAGTCACCTTCCGGGTACGACCCGCTTCAACACTTCACACTGGCCAAGCAGCGGCAACTTCATGTGCTTGATCAGTTAGTCGTCAACAACGTGATGACCGCCAGCCAGGCAACAGCCGCCTACCGAGCTCCGCTACCGCTTCGCCGCGGGCGCACTTAAGATCTATACGCTTTCGCTAGAAAACCAGGTCCAGTGGCTTTTTGCACTCGCAAGTGCTGCGGGCCCAGTCGTAGCAGGAGGCCGATCATTTAGAAGCGGTGGGACTGAGTCCGCGTCCGACCAAAGAGCTGCGGAGACAGTCTACTCAAGGTCGCAAAATCAGAAAGAGAAGAAAACGATAAGAGAATGATATGTGTGTCACCGAATTTATTTGATTCGCAAATACGATAGTGAATCAAGATATGGATAAAAGTAATGTATTTTGGCCGATCAAACTAGTTATTAACTCCAGTTTTTACGATCGATGGTCGTGGCTTGAATGGTCAATAAGATGAAGATGAGTGACAGATCTGGGCTTACCAAGCCCAGAATTTCAAAAGGCAGAAGAGTGCTCATTGCGGCAGCCGGAGTTTTTGGCGCGGCATTGATTTCAATGGGTATATTTCTCGCGATTGAATGGCCAAAGGGATCTCTTAGTCGTTCAACAGGATCGCTGGCAAGCGTTCAACTAAAGGGAATCCCGCAAAGCATTAAAAGAGTCAGTGTGGTCGTCAACGGTAAGGCTGTCCCGGTTTCGGACAGCGGCGGAAATATCGTACCCACCATCAAACTTCCCGCCTCTACTTCGGCCTCAGTCACTGTCTATTTGCGTCGCCCTTCATGGATCTCATGGCTTGTCGGAGGTTCGGAAAAGCTAAGTGAGCACATCGTGACACCATCTGCGACATTGCTCGATCCGGTATCGGTTGGGCCTGCAGATACGCCGGTGTCATCATATTTTTCCACCCCTGTCAGTGAGGTGTTAGTTTCAGGTTCATCTGGAACAAAGATAATAAACCTGCCCACACCGTCATCGACGATAGTTTTGAATGTGGCTTCCGGAAGCGTTGGATCGGTCGACATTGCTGCAAGTCCGGATCTTTGGGAAACGCTACCCAACCCATCGAAGATGGTTTATTTTCGGGAGTCGACTACGGCAACAGTTGGATTCATTGACGAAAATCTCTCATCGCTTTCACCAATGTCACCGATATCGCTAACTCTCTCTAAGCCGATTTCGTCGGTGTTCGGTTCTTCTATGCCGACACTGCAACCGGTGATCAAAGGATCACTATTGCCGAAGGGCTCATGGAGGATAGCGACTCCTAATTCGATTGTTTATACCCCCACGGCGCCAGATTTTTGGCCATCTGAAAAATTTACGTTATCGTTTCCATCTCCCATTGAACTGGCCTCTACAGGCGGTTCTCAGTTAAGTTCCCCAACCTCGAAAATATCTCTCGAGGGTGCATCTCCCTCCATCACTAGGCTTCAGCAGCTGCTGGCTCAGTTGCATTATCTGCCTCTTAGCTGGAAGCAAGCGTCTAGCGGTCCAACCCCAACCCTTGCTCAACAGGCTCAGCTAGCACTTGTTGCGCCATCTGGAACATTTGCGTGGCGGTGGACCATGCCAAGTCCACTTACTTCCCTCTGGCAGCAGGGCAACTACAACGTTATAACCAAAGGTGCAGTCATGGCCTTTGAGCAATTTAATGGGCTCGATACCTCCGGACTTGCAAACCCGCTTCTCTGGCCGACCCTTTTAAATGATGTGTTGACGAATAAGGTTGATCCACACCGGTATTCATGGATAGAAGTGAATAAGATTCTTCCGCAGAAACTTACTCTGTACGAGAATGGAAGCGTGGTTCTAACCAGCCTTACAAATACAGGCATCAAGGGACTGAGCACAACCAATGGTACCTTCCCGATCTACCTCAGATTCAAAGAAAATTATATGAGCGGCACCAATCCAAATGGTACCACGTATCATGATCGCGTTTACTGGATCAACTATTTCCTTGGCAGCGAGGCCGTCCATGGATTCCCGAGAGCCCAATACGGATTTCAGCAAAGTCTCGGGTGCGTCGAACTCCCGGTGTCCACAGCAGCCACCGTCTACCCACAGGTACATATCGGTACTTTGACAACGATTTTGCCTTCATAGCTCAAAAATGACTGGCTGGTTCTTAAAAAATATGGTTTTTCGATCAACGAAGCCATGACACTGTTATTAACAAGCTCGGACGTATTCTCTGTCAAATCAGTGAATTGAATCGCTTCCTTCAGTCGCACTACCGCAAGCTAATGCATTTCAAGAGTGCGTGGGGTGACGATTTTGGAATTGAGCCAGCGATCCAGCCATTCTCCAGTGTCCATGCCAAGAATTTAGCATCTTGCAAGAGCTTGCCTAAAACGAAAAGTATCCGATTCACTGGGTCCGAGAGCGTAAAAATGGTGGAGGTCGATGAGGATATCAACTAGACAGTATCTCTTGGTGGCTAGTGGCGAAATGCAGCACTCTTGGGGACAGCTTCGGATGCCAGGCAATGCACCAGTGCGCTATTCCACCTGGCACTCTGTTCCCGACAGTTGGTTAAGAACTTCTCCATCCCTTGATTTGAAGTGTCGGTAAATGCCCTGAGAGAACTTTTCAGGATATCATGGTCCACCTCCGCCCACTCCCCCCCCTCGATGCACTCATGAATGGTGGACGGAGTATCAACCAGTACGGTTCTTACCGGAACAATTAACTCGCAAAGTGGAAGTTCGGCTGCCACTCCACAGTCTGATGCAATGACCGGAATGCCCTTTGTCAGGGCTTTACTCATCGCATAGCCCACACCTTCACTGCGGTGAGCCGAGATAAAGCATCTTGTACCAGCTATCTTTTCCTCGAGAATCTCGCCAATACTTTTACCTTTGTTCTTATATACAAAAATGTCTGATCGGCTCCCTATTTTCTTTATTAGCGCCGATCTTTCGATCGGATAGATCTCGTCTGCCACCGTCTCGACAAGAAGCCTATGTCCATCCGTGGGGTCAAATGTGCAGGAATAGGCGTCAACCACCTGGATAGGGTTTTGCCGCTCGAATCCTGTTCGAAAATCGATACTCGTTATGAAAGTCACCCCTGTAGGTGTGTTTGCACTACCTTCATCGGGCTTGAAGTCACTCTCCGACCTCCCCTGTATTGGAATTGGCAGCACTTTGATCGCGGTCGTCGCGAACGAGGCAATCGCCTTCTTGGAGAACTCACTTGTCACGATGATTTCATGCACCATGTTGGACGCCTCTTGCATGATCCTCGACGGCTTTGGCCAGTCCCATAGCCACAGGGCTTTAATGGTTCGCCTTTTAAACGCATTGGGTCCATTGTCCAGCACGAAGTTGATCAGGTCATCGGGGGGGAGTATGAACAAGGTCTTACCAAAAGGATGATCACCTTCGCCCAAGTGATCCCATGCAACTTTTCCGTCAGATCCGCAATCTGATGGATCGTAACTCACGGTGGCAACTTTACTCCCGCTTTTTATAAGCCAATTTGCAATGCTTCGAGCCGTTTCTCCATAGATCGTTGTGCTCTCAAATTTGCCGACAAGATTGATACCCTCGGCGATTGGCTTCTCGGCGTATCTCTGCATCTTTATCGATGGCATCTTTGGCTGCGGTCGCCCGAAGGGTTCTGACAAATGGCTTTGAGCTATATCAGTATCATTTGTTGTTGGGGCTCTTGCAGTCAAAAGTGCCGGCGCAATTGCGTTTATCTTTCTAATTGCCAGATCTCTTGCGTCTTCTTCTAGCTCATCAAGCAACTTTTGCACTGGAGAAACTACCGAACTGTCGTTGAATGCCCCAAACGCCGCTGCAGCAGCAAGAACGCGTTTCTCAAAATCCGCTGACGGATCAGACAAGATTGAGAGGAGCGGACAGGCGTCTGCAAGACCTCTGTTTCGCAGGCGAGACGACCAGACAAGTGCCCTGTTGACGGTACACGATACTGCGACAGTGCTGGCTGCAGCCAATGGTTCGAGCCTATCCGGAAACTTTTCCCATATTGCATCAAGAACAGCATCTGCAGTTTCGGACGGTAGTTGTAGCACCCTGCCAAGGATGGCCACAAGATCGCGTGGCTGCAGATAGCCTGCTATCTCCTTTTCCGATCGTCCGGCTTTGTTGAGCCATTCGGTTACTTCCGTTAAGTCGGCTTCGAATATCCCGTCTCTGGCAATGGTTTGCAGCACTATATCCGCCGCTTGGCCGTAGTTACCCATGAGCGCTAGCGCTTTTCCTCTGATAGCAGCGAGCATGTGTGATGAGTATTCCATCCCATCATCATCCCTCGCTTTGTCGGGCACCCTGGACAAGACAGCAAGCCCCTCTTCAACTTTTCCGCTGGCTATGAGAATCTTGCCTTCGGCAATATCTGCTGGGACCTGGCTATTCGAGGTCTTGCGAAGAAGCTCTATTCTTTCCAGGGCTTCTGCATAACGCTTCATGTTCCCCAAAATTGAGATCAGGTTACGGATTGCGAGGCGTTTTACAATTGAATCGCCAGTGATCTCTATTGCCTCACTGAGCGCATCTACCGCTTCTTCGCTTTTACCAGCGGACTCCAGGGCTCTCCCATAATTCATAAGAGTGTAAGGTCGGGAGAGTTCTTTGTCTTCGAGGGCTTCTTTGGCTAGCTCCAGATTGCGCTCAGCCTTGTTCTTCCCTGAGTAGATCTCTGCCACATAGCCGTAGTGGAGTATCCTCCCCCCGCTTAGATAGGAGATTTCCATCGTTTTTTCAGAAATCGTAGTAACCTGTTCGTGAAGCCGGTGTTCCCATGTGCATCTTTCTCTCCGGAACATTCGTATTGCCGTGTGCACTGATCTTGCATTCCCGAGACCGTGAAGGTTTTCTATCGGAACCAGTAATCCGTCGATGGTGTCACTGGCTTTTCTCAACATGTCACACACTGCTTCAGCGTCACATATGAACTGCTCGTCTGCGTCCAAAGAAAGCACCCATGTCGCGGTAGCTTCTTTGAGGGCATCATTTCTGGCCCGCGAAAAGGAGTTATCCCAATATCCTTCAATAACCTTAGCCCCGTGTTGACGGGCGATTTCCATGGTTTTATCCGTCGAACCAGTGTCGTACACGATGATTTCATTGGCGATATCGGCAACTGATTGTAAGCAGTCGCCAAGCATCTTTTCTTCATCTTTCACTATCAGGCATACAGCAAGAAGTGGAACTTGTTTTGCCTGCTTTTCAGATTGCGTATCAAGGATCTTTCTTTTCCTACGCTTCATTGTCTGCCCCTTGATTCACGACATCTTCGATTCGTTCTGCGGCTTTCGGGATACGGCTGTTCCATGTTGCAATCGTTTCAAACCCGTTATTGCGCAAGGTTATGCGCTGCTTTTTATTTGCTGTAGTTTCAAGTAATTTGCTCGCAAGATCATTGATGTCTATATCTCGCCAGTAACACCCTGTGAATGGCTCAGCTCCAGGTTCGGGAAGCACCGGCGCCAAAGAGGACATGGCAATTATTGAATTACTTTCGTTGCACACATCCCTATGCCCACCCGTATCGGGGCACACTACGGTCATGCCATATGACATAGCCTCAATGAACGGGAGACCGAATCCCTCGCCTCTTGTTGGCAGAACGAATATGTCATGATTGAGATAGAGCGTCTGGAGTTCTTTGTCGTTGAGCCTCTGAGGAATTACCGTGAGCCTAAATTTGATTAGATCGAATTCCTCTTTGGTCAAGACTGCGTTCATCCAGTCGACGAAGTCCTTCACCTCTACGCCAGAGGTCTTTACGGTCAGTTTGAGATTCTCATCTTTGGCTGCGCAGATGGCAAACGTTTTCAACAGAGCGGCAGGATTCTTCCTCGGTTCAAAGTTGAAAATAGACAGAAGCTGCGGATAGCGATATTCAACACTTTCCCTGTAGGTTCGAATGGCGTTTGCATCAGGGGTACTGATCAATGGGGGGACGATGTGAATTTTCTCTTTGTCTAGCCCGGCATCTTTGAAGATCTCCGCGTCATAGTTAGAAAATGTCCATATCTCGTCGAACTGTGACAGGACGCTACGAAACTCGATCGGGAGGGGTTCAGCCTCAAATGTCGTGCGCACTATTTTCTTTTTCGCCCGAATATGCGGAATTACTTTATCGATCCAAAGCAAGGGTGCATCCACGACAGCCACTTCAAACTCGTGTTTCTTCGCAGCTTCTATATCTAACGAATGATCACTGATTTGCCAGCCAGGCTCCGGGTTGAGAGCAACGCTTGTCATCTCCCATCCTTTATCTGAAAGAGCTTTATGGTCCAGTAATTGTCGCGAAGCATTTGCGAATCCGGAAGTGCCGCTGGACAATGCGTAATGGACAATCGTTTTTTTGGATCCGGCTGGCAGGACTTTCGTTGCGTGGGTCGCTAAAGCGACTTTACGTGCAAGCGCTATAGCATCGAGGGGAGCCACCTCGGTTATCTTTCTACATCCTCCTTCGATCGGGGAAAATCCAGACTGTGCCAACATTGCCTTTAGGAGTGGCACAGGGTAAGGCCTCACGTGTGAAGAATCAAGCCAGAAGTTCTCCCGGGAAACACTTGGATTTGAAAAATCGGGGGTTTGAATCAATATTACCCCATCATCATCGATATTCTCGTAGACCCAATTGAGGATCTTCTCCAAGTCTGCAGGCATCATATGTTCGACAATGTGCCCCATGAACACACCGTCAAAGTTTGGTAATTCATACTTATCCATGTCGTCGGGAACGCATCCTTCGAATACCGTGAACCCGTCATTGTGCAGTTTCCCAACAAGCATGGGATCGACTTCAATCCCCGTCACGTTTTTGCCAGCATTGCGCAACACGCGCATCATCGAGCCTTGCCCGCATCCGATGTCTAGAACACTTTTGCACGTGGTTAGATAGCCGGAGATATGTTTGGCTATCGCATAAGTGGCACTGTCGTCTCCCTCAAACTCATGGACGTAGCCATATTTTCCGTTTTTTCTGTTTGAAAGCTTGGCTGCGATCGCCCTATATGGAGCTCTAGACCATACATCTGCAACCTGATTCGCGGTTTTAGTAATGTTGGCTAGCGCTTGGGAGAAATTTTCAGCCAGTTCAGGAGGTGCAGTCTTTTCAAGGTACTCGGCTGCAAGGGTGGCTGTGGTCAGGTCTCCGATAGATACAAGATCGGCCAATAGCTTCACGCCGTTAGCCGATTCTCCACTTGCCAGTGCCAAGAGGTTTTTCTCCAACTGCGAGAGCCTATCGGATGGTATTGCCTGAACCGTAACGGCGTTTATTGCCGCATCGGCAATCTCCCCAACCTTGTCCCAGGTGTATTCGCTTGCCCTCTTTTTTGCCATCTCTGTGATACCCGCTGGAGAATCACTTTTATCTGTGATTCTGCCCAGGATGCCCGCCAATTCTTCTGCGGATGGTTCAAGCCAGTATTGCCTGTCGGCAAGAAGAAGGTCGCCGGCAAGAGGGGGCTCGCCTACCGTCAACTTTGACGGGATCATAATCGACTCTTCTTCCCGTAGAAATTCGTTTGTTGCTCCGCCTTTTGTGTGTATGACTGGCGTTCCAATAGCCATTGCTTCAAGAACTGGGATAGCAAATCCCTCTGCTCGATATGGCTGTACGAAATAGTCTGCGTCACGGATCAAGCCAAGAAGATCTGCTCTCTCCAAGTATGTTGTTACAAGATTTACTCTCGGGCTTACTCTCGGGTTTTCCTTCAGCGCTGCACCAAGCACCGATTGACCGCGATAAAAGCTGTCTCCGCCGCTTTCTTTGATGGTAAGTTCGATCTTCCGCAAGGATATATCGTTGAGCATTCCCATAGCTCTTACGAGGACGTCGATCCCTTTTCGCCCAATGGTTCCCCCGACATAGACCAACCTAGTTATCTCGTCGTTGTTTTCCGTAGGTCGTACAATCGTGGGTGGAACATCACATCCGTTTGGCACTACCCATACTTTGTCTGCACTTACGCCCGACTGGATGTATCCCCTTTTGCAGTATTCACTCGGCACCCAAATTGCATCGACACATTCGATGCCTTCGAGCCACTTAATAGGGATAGAACCGAATTCCCATGGCTGGATAACAATGAGCTTTTCGCTTGAGTGGAGTTTTGTCCATATCGGAGGCCAGATCTGCCTGATTCTTACATCTTGACGCTCTCCGGGGTCTCCAATTTCTAATTCTTCACGGTCTTGAATCAGTTCCATTAGTGGCTTTTTCAAGATGTCAAAACCGATCAAGGAGACTTTATGGCCTCTCCGTACAAGAGCTCGAGCCAAATTGAGGTTGACGATTCCATAACTTCCGTTTTGCGCCAGATTGCCTTCGACGGCTATCTTCATGAATCCGATGGAACCTTATTCCGCCAGGAATCAGGGCCGTTCTTGATCCATTCTGTCATGCCTCCTTCACTAGCGTTTACCGACAAAGCTGCGTCCTGGTTCTCCTTTTGAATCTTCACCAGTACTTCTTCACGGTCGATTCTGACATCAGAAGGAGCTTCTATGCCGAGCCTGACTCTCCCATTGGAAGAAACCGACAATACCATGATCGATATATCGTCACCTATGACAATGCGCTGGCCTGGTTCTCGTGTGAGTGCAAGCATCGGTCAATTTCCAATCTGGCTCGGGAATTCGGTTCTGACGGACCATCCCAACTCTTCTTCTGTAGCAGACGGCACTATCTGATCCGCCTCACCGGTCCTCAGGTTCACCACTATTGGAGAGTAGAGGTTGACCGTGGATTTCGTCAGCGGCTCCCTTGGGTGCACAATCGCTAGGAGGAGAGCCTCATCGGCATTTGCCAACCCCAGTAGCTTTGCTGTCGCATCGTCAATGGACACCGAATAATCCGGCCAAATCGCACCCGGAGACACAACTAGTAGTACAAGATTGTCAATCCCAAGCCCCGCACTGATCTCCACGGTATCTGTACAGCGCAATCGCGCGAAGATGGAACTCTCTTCATGCAACGGCCCCAGGTTGAAGTGCTTTGCGCCGGGAAATCCCGGCAGATCTCTTACTAGGTTGATCTCGCACTCGGTCAACACGATAGATGTCATAGTGGCTGGCACGTGAACCTTTCTCTATTATTAGCGCCGGTTGGACTGCTCTTTTCGAGCATTGCTATCTTTCCTCCCCCATAGATTGCCTTATGGAGCTATAAACTGTTGCAGTGTTTCGGGTATGGCCCGCGAAGCCGCCCACAGCGCCGCCTGATAGTTCGCCATCTCGTTTTTCAGCTGGGTTGTCGCAACGGGAATATTTATATCCTGAAGCTGTGATTGGCTGGCTTGTATAGCTGTGAGCTGCTGGGTTAAAGAACTGGACATATTTGACACTTCCTGTGAAGCGCTACCGATTAAAGAGCTCGCCCCCTCAGCCGTCGAAAAGCTGTTGTTCAAGGAATTGATCGCGGTGCTTATCTGCGTCGATGTTGGATTTCCACTTGTCAAAGCTGCAGACACAGTTGACAGCACCGAAAATATGCTGCTCGACCCGCTGCCAAAGACCTGCAAGCCAGGCAGCGACATGATAACACCGTGCCCTGATCCTGAACCCGGCCCAACGATCGTCGTTGGCGAATCGTTATTTCCTAGATAGGCGCCCGAGTTGTTGTATGCATTTGGAGTGGCAGCTGTGCCGGCAAAAATACTTCTTCCCTCATACTGGGTGTTGGCTAATGTTATGAGGTTGTTCTGTATCCCTTCAAGTTGCATGCCAATGGATTTGTAGGATGTCGGATCCTGGGATCCTTGGTTGGACGCTTGGAGAAGGAGGGAATTCGCCGATTGAAGAGCGTTGATTACGTTATTCAAGGTTCCGGCAACTGTATTGAGCCAGCCGCTAGCTGTCTGTGCGTTGTTTTGCCAGCTGGTAATCTGGCTCGCGCCGTTCGACAGGGACAACACCTGGATCACCGCCGCTGGGTTGTCGGATGGCTTGTTCAATGCCTGTCCTGACGCCACCTGTGTTTCCAATGTGGCGATCGTTCCTTGCTGAGCCGTTATCTGCTCAGTAAGCATATTGGTTAGTGCAGTTGTGCTAATTGACATAAGAACCTCCCTCATACCGCCTGTATGAGTGACTGAAAGCTGGTGTTGATGGCATCTATTACATGGCCGAGCGCGGAAAACGCATTCTGCGCCGCAAGCACCTGAAGTTCTTCGGTGTTCATGTTCACGCTCGAGGTCTGCGAAATGTTGTTTGCGGCGGCTGTTGCCAATGAGTCCGCTGTGGCGCTTGCCATTTTTGCGCTTGACGCTTGGGTTCCAAGCTGTCCAATCATGGTCTGGTACAGTTCGTTCGGTCCACCTGATGCGACCTGTAGGGCAGCCATTGCTTGAGCATTTGTACCGTCCAGCGTTGGTGTTCCTATGACATTTGAGTTTGTTACGGACGGCGCAGCGGCTGTCGCGAGCAGCGAATTGTTCGCGAGCAGGGTTGGCGATACCGCTATGGTTGACGCCGAGGCCACAGCTGATGAACTTGCAGTATAAGTAGTCGACGACCCATTGTCGACAAAAATGTTCGGCAATATCGTGCCAGAATATCCTCCTGCAATACCTGAGCCGGGATCTCCATTCGCGGCCATTCCGCTCGCCTGCAGAGAGTTCAACTGCGTAGCCAAGGCATCCGCCACAGAGTTCAGCTGCTGTTGGTATTCCGGAATCGTATTATTTATCGCGGCTATTTGTGATCCAATCTGTCCCGATGGGGTCACGGTAACCCCATTGTTTGTGGTTATGCCGAGATCGCCAGTATTGGCGGAACCAGTTGTCACCAGCCGTTGAGCGGTATCGCCAAATACAAGCTGGATACTGTTCATGTAAACAGAGACCGTTCCGTTTGGTTCGTTGATTGTCCTTATTCCCATGAGCGACGCCAACTGATTGACATCAGCATTGCTCTGATCGAGGAGGGCATTCACGTTATTGCCCCCGGATGCTCCAACCACGATCCCCTTGTTCAATTTGGCCACTTGGGAAAGAAGCGAATTTACTTGCGCGAGTTCACCGCCATCGTTGCTTCCCGAACCTATCTGCGACTGGAGAGATGATTGGAGAGTCATCAATTGGCTATAGCTCTGGTTGAGGTTATTTGCCACGGCCTGAGCTGATCCCACTACAGATTGTTGAGCCCCCGCTTCGCTGGGATTGGTGGCAAGAGTGGAGATATTTGACCACAGGGTTGACAGTTGGGATGCCAATCCGTTTGAGCTTGGTTCGGGGAAAATGTTTTCAATGCTCCCGTATATCTGGTTAGTCGAGGTTGCGGCTCCTTGAGCTCCCACTGCGGAGATGTTGGCGATCTGGTAAACCTGGTTAATGAGCCTGCTTACCGAGCCCACTTCGACCCCTTGTCCAACGCCTGATGGGCCGGAGGCGCCATATGCGGACAGGTCTACCCGCTCGGCGACATATCCAGGTGTGTTGATGTTAGAAAGGTTATTTGACGCAGTATTCAGCTCGGCTGTATCTGCGTTGAGACCGCTAGCCGCAATCCACAAACCCATGTCGCTCATATTGCTCCCGTAATCAACATTCCGGTCTTACTCCCTCCAGTCCCATAGCCGGAACTTGAGTGCTCCTTTAGAAATTCCAAAGCTCGCTCTGTTTGCGTCATTCTCCGAGAGAGAACCCCTTTCAGGTCGTCGATAATCCGTTGCACCCCATCAATGCTTTCGATTAGGTATTTTCGTCTTTCGAGCACGATTTCTTCCCATGCCCCGGGGGATATCGCAGCAATTTCGTTCATCCCCGCTCCTGGATCCAGTTCGAGCTGATCAGTAAGTTTTATGGTTGCTGCCGCCCGAATCAACTCCGCCCCACGAAGGTTCTCGTATGACTCCTGGGTCTCAACAATGGCTGGCTGCATGGCCTCATGGCTGTCATCCTTTGTCAGCGATTGCAACACTATCAACCTGTAGCGAAGCCTTCTTAGCAAGTCGATCTCTTGATCGACTGCTTCTACAAAATTGATGAACATCGTTTCTATATCCACTATTAGAAGTTACGACCAAAACTCGTGAAAAGTTGAGAGGTGCCGCTAAAGAAATCCATCAAGGCATTTTTTTCGCTTGGCGTCAAATGTGCCTATCCGTGTTGTTGTTTCGGGCTTCACCAAGCGCCACTTTGCCCATCTTGGCGTTCGACTCTTCCCTTGCCTGAATTTTCGCGTACCTTGTGACCAACTTCGCCCCGCACCAGGTAACGAAATTCATAACAAACATCGTCTCAGCGAGGCGCACAAGTACTGCAAAAGGCGACAGTCCCGCCGTCAGCAATGCATTCAAACTCGGCAGCATCACAAGCACCATCAAAACAACTGTTATTAGCGGCCTGAAACGACGAACGTCGACGACGAATCGGCCCCATTCCCGCTCTACCATCCCCGTTCCCTTGTGATCGCCTTGAGGAAAGTCACCATCCATTCACACGGGGAGGCCTTTTCTCCATCTATAAATGCGATAGGCGCTATACCCAACAGTTCCCCAGGAGTCGCTGTCATTCTAATATTCACGACGCTGAGAGCGTCAATTATTTGTAGCCAGGCTAGCCAATGGGCAATATCCGCACGTTTCGCCGTCGCTGAGACGACACCCAATACGTAATCGGCATTCATGTCGTTTATCCATGCAGCAATCTTTTCGTCTGGATTTCCCGCGCAAGGGACGTTAGCCATAAACGCAACTCTTTTCCCTTGCTTGGCTTTCACCGTGGCGCAGAGACAGTCGAGCTCACTTAATGACGCTTCTAGGATGTCCTGTGGCTCTACTCCGATCATCTTCGCGATCAGAGTCTTGGCTTGTAGGGTTTTTTTGCTGGCATTCAGGACGAGAATGACGCCCTGTTTCTCTAGATCCGGTACTTTAGGTTTTGGCATGTTGCAGAGTTCGGCGAACAAAGAATCTAGAGATGAAGCCTGCCCGCTATCAGCTATCGCACAAGGAATGCCCAGTCCGCCAAGATGTTCAGCTAAGTTGACCGGTGCGTTTAGATCATGGCGTGCCTCGCCCCGCACTGCGACATAGTCAACGATCGGCGCATGTGCTGATATCGACTCTCGAGTATCGTCCTGAATATCGTGATCGGTTGCCTGAATATAGTGATCGGTTGTTAGCGTTGGTCTCTTGCGGTTTCCGCTTACGACCGCTTCGGCCTCCGCCAACAGATCCGGAAATCCCTTTTCGAATTCTTCGACATTCCCACAATGCACCTGATCTTCTGTGCTCTCAACTAATTGCTCTAATGTGACTCCACTGCCCTTTCCCTTGGCGGACTCGAGAAGACTTGAGAAGTCCATTTCGAAACCAACGAGATCCTGCTCCAGGCTTCCAAAAGACTTTCCCCTGTCAGACAGCACATTCTCTTCAATGCAGACATTGACACTTTGACGTTCGCTTATAACACGATTGCCAATTGAAGCGATGTAGCATTCTTTGGCGAAAAATCCGTAGAACCCTCCTCGGCGCACTCTAAAGCATCGAATGTCGCTCTCGTTTGGGCGTTGCTTACGAGCTTTTGCCATTGCTTCTTCTGGAGTCCTTCCCTGAAACTCGCCGTTAACTTCACCTTTGGCATTAAGCAACCTGGAGAACATCGTCTGTCACGCTCCCAATCGTCGATATTTTGAGTCCGCCATTCATTTCACCAACGCCAACCACTGCAACGCTCGGCAGGCTTTGCGCCAACAACCGCCTCATTGCGGGGCGCAATCTTGTAGCGCACAGAAGCACCGGGATCGTCCCTTTCTTTTCAGCATTCGCGACCATATGCCCAATTTCACGTATTATCCTTTCCGCGCTGGCCGCTGTGATCGCCACCTGTCGCTGGCCTCTGTCGCTCATTCGCAACGCGCCAAGCAGCTGCTGTTCAACATTGGGGGATAAGGTAATCACTGGAAGTATGTCTTCGTATTTATAAAGCGACTCGATGGTGCCGCCAAGGGCTATTCTTGCCGCTTCGACCAAAGAATCTGTATCCCGCTGTTGGGCCCGGCATTGCTCGGTGAGCGCTTCGATGATTCTGGTCAGATCCTTGATAGGGACGTCTTCCTCGAGCAGGCCGCGCAAAACGGCTTGCACCTCCCCTAAGGTAAGGTTCACTGCAGCCATCTCATCCATGATTACTGGGGACGCGGATTTGAGAGCGTCAAGAAGCAATTTTGTGTCTTGTCTCGAAAGCAATTCGCCAGCTTTGTGCCTTACGATTTCCGCAAGGTGTGTTGTGATCACCGCCGACCTGTCAACCACTGTCAACCCCATCAGTGAAGCCTGGTGGCTAAGTCCCGTAGGTATCCATTTCGCCTTGCTGCCGAACGCTGGGTCTTTCGTGTCTATGCCTGACAATCCGTCAAGATCTTGCCCAATCGCAAGCATTCTCCCCTTCGGTGCCTGTCCCCGGCCTGCTTCGATGCCATGTATCTTGATCACATAATTTGTCGCGGGAAGATCGAGATTATCTCTCGTGTGGACTTTAGGCATCACGATGCCCAATTCGTTGGCGATGTTTCGGCGCAAGATTTTCACTCGTTCGAGAAGATCTCCGCCATGCTCCGGCTGGACCAAATCGATAAGCTCTATGCCGAGTTCAAGACTTATCGGTTCGACGGTAATTCCTGCGGCAAGGGATTCTGGGGTGTCTTCTGAACTTTGCGTAACAGGTGTTTTCACGGAAGTATCTTCAATGTGTTTTGCCTCCTTGGGCAGACGTGACCCAAGAACGAATACCGTCACCCCGATAACAAGAAATGGCAGGCGCGGCAGTCCTGGGATTATTGCAAGACATGTCATGATGACGCCGACAGTTTTGACTACGCGCCGATACTTCCACAACTGTTGTACGACATCATGTCCAAGGTCGTGATCTGTTGCCGATCTTGTCACGATGATACCGGTTGAGAGCGAGAGGAGAAGAGCTGGTATCTGGGAGACGAGACCATCGCCCACAGAGAGGAGGCTGTATGTGTCGATAGCGTTTGTCACCGACAGGTGACGCTGGAGAATTCCTATGGAAAGCCCGCCAATCAGATTGACCATGGTGATAATGATGGCGGCTATTGCGTCTCCGCGTACAAACTTTGACGCCCCGTCCATTGCCCCATAAAAGTCTGCTTCGTCTGCGACTTCCTTTCTCCTTCGCTGAGCCTCCTTTTCATCGATCGCCCCAGAAGCCCGATCGGCATCAATCGCCATCTGCTTTCCCGGCATTCCATCTAGCGTGAACCTGGCCGCTACTTCTGCGACGCGACCGGATCCTGATGTTATGACGACGAACTGGATGATGATCAAGATGAAGAACACCACCAGACCGACAACAATCGAGCCACCGATGACGAAATGCCCGAAGCTCTCAACCACGACACCCGCATAGCCGTGCAAGAGTACTTGACGTGTGACCGCGACGTTCAACGCCAGTCTGAACATAGTAGCGATCAGGATCCATGTCGGGAACACTGAGAAGTCGAGGGATTTCTTGACCTGCATAGCCGTGAGCAGGACAAGAAGAGATCCCGTGATGTTGATTGTTATTAAAAGATCAATTATGAAAGTTGGCAGCGGGAGAATGAGCACTACCACGACAGCTACAACGGACAATGGCACGGCCATGGAGCTCAAATTTCTTATGCGACTTATCTGAGTGCCATTTGCACTTGCCATTAACGCCTCCAGGGACAGTTGTATCTAAATTCACGTCCGTCCCTGGACATGCCTTGGCTTTCCTACCATTTTTATTTACGTCCCAACTGACTGCATAATTGAGGGGAAAGACACTTTTTTACGCTTTTCTTTCACTTTTTGCACACATTGGTTGGTTACCCAGATTCCCATGATTCAATAGAAGAGGGAGCTGGGTGCGGCATCCTGTGCACCTCTCTGTACATTCGTGCAGTCGGGGATAGTGAGTATACGAAGGCCAGCAGATGGGCAACGGCAGCATAGAGCTGGGGCGGGATGGTCTCGTTTATCTCACACGATTTATATAGCGTTCTCGCCAGAGGGGGATTTTCAACGATCGGCACCTTACGCACTCTTGCTCTCTGCCTTATTTCAAAAGCGCTGAAGTCCTCGCCCTTGGTTAGTACCCGTGGCGCCGTGTCCATGCCCTTATCGTAAGCAAGCGCTACTGCGAAGTGAGTAGGGTTAGTTACGATAACATCAGCTTGGGCAACTGCAGCCATGATCTGCCTGCGCGAAAGTTGCCTGGCTTTGCTTCTCTGTGCCCTTTTCATCTCCGGGGAACCCTCGGTCTCGCGAAACTCTTTTTTTACCTCTTGTTTAGTCATCTTCAAGTCTTGACTATGTTTTCTTCTTTCGTAGTAGTAGTCACCGGCTGCAATTGCCAGGGCAAGAATCCCTATATAGCGGATCATGCCAAAAAAACTCGAGCTGGCTTTGCTTAAAACAGCTCCCATTGGGAGAACCCCACTGCCAAAGACCCCATACATCAATTGGTGCAGGAGGAGATAACCTATGCTGGCAAGAACAAGCAACTTTAAACAAGTTTTTCCCAGGGTCCACATTCCTTGAGCTGCGAACATTTTTTTGAACCCGCTCTTAGGGGACAATCGAGACCATTTGGGTTTCAGGCCTTCCGGGGTCAATTTCAAACCAACTTGGGCAACAGCCGCGGCTGTTCCGATCAATCCCAATACCGCGACTATGGGTAACGCAACCGTAAGCGCCAAGCCCAGGCCGCGCTGAAGGATTTCCATATCTGCCGATACACTCGGGTGCCCCATTGTTCTTGTAGCCTGCAGTATAAAGCTATGAATATCGGCAATGCCGCTCGCTCCGATATGCGGTATCTCCGATCCAACAATGAGGACACCGGCCCAACCGCCTATCTCGGCAGAACGAGCCACGTTGCCTTTCTGTCGCATCTCTTTTTTGTGTTTTGGAGTTGGTTGTTCTGTTTTCTGCGATTTATCCGCCATTATCCGCCTCCAAACATCTGTCCGACCGCTCGGGCCACGAGGTTTGTTAAGTCATTAGGTATGGTCACCATCGCGACTGCAACGCTAAGCAGACCAACGCCAACCTGCAACGGCATGCCGAATATAAAGACGTTGATTTGCGGAACTGCCTTTGCCAGTAAAGCCAGCAGCACCTGCGTCAAAAAGAGTACGACAATTACAGGAGCGGCGATTTCCGCAGCTGCAACAAAGAATGTCACGACGTCGCTGGTTATTACGGAAGCCACTGTGCTCATGGCGACTTTGGGGAACGTTGTGCCAACGACGGAGAACGATCTTAGGAACCCATTTACGATTACTATGGCCGCACCGCTGGTGAAGATGAGGGCGGTGAGGATCATGTTGTAGAACTGTCCAAAGATCGGCGTCTGTTGCTGAGACAATGGATCTATGGCTTGGGGCAGATTCAGCCCTGAAAATAGGTCTATCAAGCTGCCCGCGCCTACCACGGCCGTTACAAAAATATTTACGATAAAGCCAAGTATGTAGCCGATAAAAACCTGGATCACGACGTCAATAATCAGTTGTGCGTCTGTGTTGGGCAGCGGGTAATGTTCTAAGTGTCCGGCCGCGAAAAAGGCAACGGCAATCGATAATCCCGCTCTTATTTTCATTGGCACAGCGCTGAATGAAAATGGAGGAGTGAATGACATCCACGCCACAGATCTGGCAAAGGCAAGAATCATCGCAATCGCAAACGGGGCTGAGATGTTTACGGACATCTTTACCCGGCCAACATTTGCGGTATCGAGTTATAGAGATGTTCAGTAAACGATACGAGATCGCCGAGCATCCAATGCCCCAGCAGGAGCATGATAACCGCGATAGCTACAACCTTGGGTAAGAATGTCAAGGTGAATTCCTGGATTGAAGTCACTGCTTGGAACACGGCGATGATGAACCCCACTGCCAAGCTTGCGATGAGTGCGGGTCCCGCTAGCTCGCCGATCAACGTCAGCGCTTGTGATCCGAGTGTGATTACCGTCGTATTGGTCATGGCTTAGTGAAATGAGAGCAACAGGGAGTGGACCACAAGCGTCCACCCATCCACCAGTACGAACAACAAAATCTTGAATGGCAGCGATATAAGGGTCGGGGGCAGCATGTACATTCCCATCGACATCATGATCGCTGAAACTGCCAGGTCGATCACCATGAACGGTATGAATATCATGAACCCGATCAGAAATGCATTCTGGATCTCCGATAAGACAAATGCGGGGATAACCGTCGTCATGGGTAGGTTGGTCGGCGAACTTACTTTTTCGTGGCTATAGGACGCAAACATATCCAACTCTTGGCTCTTTGTTTGCTTCAGCATCCACGTCTTGAGTGGAACCTCACCTCGATCTATTGCCTGCGTCGCATTTATTTGCCCGTGGTAATAGGGCTCAACCGCTATGTGATTTATAGTTCCGATAACTGGAGCCATGATATAGATCGAGAGGATAAGCGATAGCCCCGCCAGGATCTGATTTGGCGGCACTGTCTGAGTTCCCAGCGCATTTCGGGTTAGCGCCAAGGTGATGAACACCCGCGGAAACGCCGTCATCAACACGAGTACCGATGGGGCGATCGCCAGCACCGTAAGCACGACAATGATCATCACTGACGTTGACGGGCTTTTCAACCCATTGACGTTGATGTTTATGCTCGAGGACGCTGCGAGTAATACGCTCAACACGGTAAATCACCATGCGAAGTGGACTGAGTTGTGGACATGAGATTAACTCCCTGGGAACTCCGGCGGTTTTACCGCCGGACGGTCTTTTCCCTTAGATTGTCTAAAAAGGCATCCCATGCCCCGAATCCATTAGATCCGACTCCAGCCACCTTCCATGGTGTTGGGTACTTCTTCTTTGTTTCCTCGCTTTCTGTAGAACTAGCGAAGTCTGAGCTTGCGTCTTCAACCTGAAATTCGGAAAGGACATTAATTTGATGAGCGCTTTGACCAATGACAAGTATGCGCTTCCCGATCCTCAGTACCGCTATCGATGAATGCTGCCCCAAGGATCGCCTGGCTATAACCTGGATCTCGCCGATCCCCTCTCCTGCTGCTTTGCCGACCAGCTTTGTCTGCCTTCTGCGAGCAAAGCGCGCCAACATGAACATAAGACCCACCATCAGGGCTAATGTTCCCATTGTTCTAAGGATGGATAGGAACGAGATACCCATCTTTTATGTGTCCTCCTCCGACACGATCTCGATTATCCTTACTCCGTATTCGTCTCCGACTTCGACGACTTCACCTCGGGCAAGGACAACCTCTCTGTTGAGGACTATTTCGATTGGAGCACCGACAGCTTGGTCAAGCTCTATTACCGATCCGGGATGAAGATCCGCTAGCTCGCCAAAGGTCAGCTTCGTTTTGCCAATCCACGCAGATACCTCGACCGAAACGTGCCGGAACTGATTTTCGCGAACATGTCGCTTGTCCAGCTGCCCGCCATAGGTGGATTGCGCTATGCCTGCAATGTCTTCAGCCATTATTTCTGTACTCATCTATATATCTCCTCGTGCACTTCGAATGCTTTGTGAACCCCGGAGCTGCATACCTCAGCCAGGGCTACAAGTAGTCCCTCCGCCCGTACTTCCAGTGGTCGACCCTTGAGATGCCCAAGACTTAAGGTATCCCCGACCTGCACGCTCGTAAGTTCTTCCGGGGTGGTCATAAAGCTTGGGAATTGGAGCACCACCTCAAGTGGTACTTCCATGAGCTTCTTTCGTGCGGCGGCAAGATGCGCACTAGTTTCGCGGTCTTTGGCAATCAGGCCTTTTGCGTGAAGCGCGCCAATAATCTGCTGGACCATATCGAATGGCAGACAAATCAAGCCAGCTTGCGGTGCCCTCTCGGCAAGCGAGAATCCCAGGCGGATCACCATAAACATGTCCGCAGCTCCTGATGCGTTTATGAACAACAGGTTTCCTTCTTGGGCTTCAAGGTTTGGCATTGTCTGTTGGAACTTGGCGATTGCGCCGCCGAATTCACCCAGGAAATCATCCATCAGCGTCGCTAGAAACGATTGATCAATTTCACTGGGCATTCGATCCGAAAACTCACCGTCTCCCGAACCCGACAGGCGCAGGTCAACCAGGACAAGAACTTCTTCTGCCGGCAAAGCGATGATTCCCCTGCCTGGCAATGGATGCATCGAGAAAGTAAAAAAATACATGCCGTTTGCTATTTCCGGCGTGATATCGCCCCATGACATCTGGTCCAACCTGGTAATTTCAAAAATGCATGGATGATGAAGCAATCCGGTGAATTTTTGGGTCAAAGACCGCGTGAAAGTCTGAAACAGTCCCTCAAGCGTTTGCAACGTTACGCGTTCGACAACGTCGCCACGCCTGAAATCGTGCGGCTTGATTGGTTTGTCTACTGTCGTCATTTTCCTCCTAAGGGGTGAACTGTGACGTAGGGCTGACAACGATATTCACCCGCCGATTTTGCGCTTGTCCGCCTGACGTAGCGTTGCTGGCAAACGGGTGATACTGACCGTATCCAATGAGAACGACGCGTGATGGGTTGATCCCATCGCTCCTTGTCATTCTCAACAGCACCGTTGTGGCACGTGCTGCGGATAACGCCCAGTTGTTTGCGTAGAGCCCAGCAACTATCGGCTCATTATCGGTATAGCCGTTGACTTCGATGGCATTTGGATAATTTGTCAGCACGGATGATGCTGTATCCACCACCTCTTTCCCTACCATTGAAAGGTCAGCCGAGTCGGTGCCGAAAAATGTCGAGTCAGCCACCAACCCGACCGTGAGTCCCGCTACGGTCAAGGAAAATGTAACGTCCTTTGACAGGTTCTGAACTTGTAGCCGCGCCGACATCTGAGCTTCGATTTGCGCCAAGATGTTTTTCGGCTGCGTCACGGCTGTTACCTGTTGCGGTTTGTTGGGTACGGTTGTCCTTGTTGTTCCATGGGGAATCTGCGTGTCCATGGCCTGAGTCACAGATTGCTTGAACTCCTTGTATTTTGCCTGGCTGATGGAGGAGATAGCGTACAGTACGATGAACAGGACCAAGAGCAGCGTGATCATGTCTGAATAGGTCAACAGCCAGCGCTCTGCGCTCACTTCCTCATGCGCAAGATGGGCTGTCGCGGGACGTCTTGTTCTATGATGCCCATGCAGCTTCTGGATCCCGTCTGTAGATGTCATGCAGCTGCCCCTGTAGGATCGCCGGGGTCTTTTTCCAGTTTTTGGCTAGGTTGTCCTCGTTCCGAAGGAGCCAAGTATGCGTAAAGACGGTCTTTGAGTTCCACTGTAGGAGTGTTCAGTTGCATCGCCAATAGGCCTTCGATGACCATTTGCCGAAATGCCACTTCGTCTCCGGAAAGCCTTTTCAATTTGTTTGAAACGGGCAGCCACACGGCATTCGCGAGGAGAACCCCCCAGAGCGTAGCGGTGAATGCCGAAGCGATCTCCGGGCCAAGTTTCCCGGGAGTGCTCAACTGGCCTAATACGCCTATAAGTCCGATGACTGTGCCCAAAATTCCAAAGGTCGGAGAGAACCCCGCCATGTCAGAAAAAAACTTCGTCCCCGTAGCGTGCCGCTCTTTCAGTCCTTCGATCTCGATGTTTAGCAGTTCTTCCACCTTTTGCGGTTCAGAGGTAGAGATAATGAGTTGAATGCCTTGTTTCAGAAATGCATCCTCTGTTTCAAATTCCTCGAGAACCAGCGGGTTGGTTCGCGCCTCTTTAGCGACACTTACAATGCCTTCAATGGTTCCTTTTAGATCTGGGCCTTTCCCGGGCTTCAAAGCGATCATGATCGCTCTGGGGATTGTCTTTATTCGTCTCCGGTCGAATCCCGCTATCGTGGCTCCAAGGCTTCCTCCTACGACCAGGATCAGCGAGGAGACCTTGACTAGCGACATAAGATTTTCGTGGTCAAGTGTCATCGCCAGAAAGAGCGCAACGAGTGAAAGCAGAATCCCTATAGGCGTCACTAAACTTCTCCGGGTTGAACTGTCAGTATTTTCCTCACTCTTGGGTTCCGAGTCTTCGGCGAGTCCTCTACCCCGTATACCCGTCGCAGCTGCGCGATTTTTTCCTCGCGGATTTTCTCTGCGACCGTGGGCGAATCGTGTGACACCACTATGTGTCCACCATGAATCAGGTAGACTGCGCATTGCCCTGTCAGGGTATTTTCGACACGCTCGATGATCTCTTCGTTTAGATACATTGTTGAGCCATCAATTTTTGTTACTTCGATCACCTATGCTCCACATCGTCGCGCCCGCCAACAGACTCGCTCATAGTTCATAACGGCCCAAAGTGTCCAAAAGTTGAGGGTGCGCAGCGAATTTCCTCACATTTTCCCCGCTGCAACCTTTCCTTTGATCGGATTCAACCGAATTGAAGCGACTTTTGAATGACCATTGAAAGACCATTAAATGCACTATCGGCACATCTGACCGCCAGACCTGCCGATAGTGGTCGAACCGATAGTTGCCTAGGACCTCAAACAGACTGTTATGGTATCTGCATCAACGAACCCAGGGCGGTCTCAGTTGAAGTAATGACCTTGGTGTCTGCCTGATATGCGGTTTGCGCCTCGATTAGGTTGGTCAACTGGGAAGCTAGGTCGACGTTGGACCCTTCGAGGGCTCCGCTCTGGAGCGTTCCAAGACCACCGGCTCCGGGCTGTCCCACTTGTGCAGCGCCGGAAGCTACTGTAGCTGAAAAGTTGGTGTTGCCGATCTCCTGCAATCCGTTGGGGTTTGCAAACTGCGCCAAGGCAATTGTCCCCAGTGAGGCGGTATTACCATTCGAGTACGTACCTGTGATTACACCAGTCGAGCCTATCGAGTAGGATTGCAGCGTTCCCGCCGCATTGCCGTTTGCCGCAGCGACTATCGATTGATTCCCCGCGTATTGAGTAACGGCTTGCTGGGAACCAACCGCAGGGAACGTAAACGTAGGCATTGTAGTTCCGCTCCAGGTGTAGCCCGACGGTTCGGTGCTAATTGGCACAGCACTAGCAGATGATGTCACTGCTGTGCCGTTCACTGTTTTCAACTGGCCGTTGCTTGCAAACGTCAGTGTTTGCGGAGAGCTCCACAATGTGGCTGTCGCACCCGTCACGGTGCCCTGCATTGACCAGCCGGTAACGCTTCCGCCGCTGATTGTAGGCGTGAATGTTAGCGTTATGGGGACCGTATTTCCCAAGGAGTCGTACATGGTGGTAGTGGCAGTGATGGGACCGGTTGCGTTTGACGGAAGGTTCCCGACTAGGTTGACGTTGCTCGTCTGTACCGGCTGACCCATAGATCCCACAGAAATAGTTAGTGGACCAGTGGGCCCTGTCGTTGGTTGTCCGGGAGCCCACCCCTGTACCAGAGCTCCACTATTCGTTGCCAAATTGCCATTGGCGTCTATTTGGAGATTGCCGTCCCTTGTGTAGTAAGTATTTGCTCCTTGTTGCACAGTAAGAAAGCCATTCCCAACTATGGCCACGTCACTGTTGACGCCAGTTTGATTGATCGAACCTTGCGAAAAGTTGGTGCCAATCGCTGCAACTCCGACTCCGGTTCCGATAGTCGACGGGTTGGTGCTCGCAATCGTCTGCCCAACCGGAGCCGTTGCTGGCTGCAACTGTTGGGTGAGAAGATCCTGGAACTCCGCCGTCTGAGATGCGAATCCAGTAGTTTCCGAGTTGGCTATGTCGTTGCCGATCGTGTTCAGATCGGCTTGCATCGCCACTATACCTGATGACGCTGATCCCAGTGAGGGTATAGGCATTAGAGGTTCTCCTTTGTATCTTGTTCTCTTGTTTGTTCTCTTACATTGCTGGCTAATTCCGTTGTCACGATTTTGACGATCACGTTGTTCCGATTGTCGTTATCGACGAAAGGTCTACTGATTCGCCGTTTACGTATACCATCGGGCCGTTACTCCCGTTGGCTACACCTGTTACCGTCCCTGTCACTGATTTCCCGCCTGCATTTACGCCAGATATGGATTTCCCGATCAGGCTCGAGGCCTCGCTCATTTGCAAGGAAGAGGACATGTTGTTCATCTGCTCCACCTGCGATAGCTGCGCCAACTGTGCCATGAGATTCTGTGAGCTGGTTGGATTCAGCGGGTCCTGATATTTCATTTCATCGACGAGAAGGGTCAGAAATGTGTTTGGGTTCGTTAACTGGCTCATCCCCGCCCCTTGGGAATTCCCGGAATTCCCGGCCGCTTGCGTCTGGTTCGTACTCTGCGTGCTCCCAACGGAGCCGATTGCTGATGTCATTTTCTCCCTCTGTTTCACATGATTACATGCACTCGACCAGAGGTCGAAAAGGATGCTTGAGCAAGCTCTTGCGATATCTGGACACCGGCGTTCTCTTCTCCGTGGGACTGGCTTGCAGCCTGCTTTTCTTGCTCGCTATTCTGATGATTTTGCAGCGTGACATGAACTTCCATACCATTTTGAGCAAGTTGACTCTTCACATCGGCAAGCGTCGTAGATAGTGTATGCTGCCCCAGCGGAGTGCGGGGGATTAGAACCACGTTCAGTGAATCCCCCTTCAGCGACACTTGGGCTCTCACTTCGCCCAATTCACTTGGATACATTGCAATATCTATGCTGTATGTGCCGTCAACCCCTTTTATATGCGAAGTGATTGCCTGGGCGAGATCAATAGCATTTGTTGCTTGAGTTGGGCCACTTCGTGCCGTATTTCCCAAGTTTGATATTTCATTGGCCCCATGGGCATTCACGGACGCGGTGGTCGCATCAGCGCCCGCCACCCCCGCCGTTCTCGTATTTGTTGGGACACTGGTCTTTTTGCCTAGGTCACGAGATGGGCGACCTACAGTTACCGCCTTATGGCCCGTCTGGGCAGCTGTTGAGATAGTTCCAAGCATTGCTTGACCGTTTTCTCGCGATGTATTGTAGCTTTGCGCGCGAGCCCCTGCTGCACCCTCCCTTGTACTGTGAGGTTCTTGAACAAGTGGTGATTTTGCAAAGATTTCCCGTGTATAGCCTTTATTGAGAGTTGGCGGACTCCCTCCATTTTCGTGCGCCTGAAGACCCTTTGAATCAATAACATTCACAGTCGACTGATTTTCAGCCGTTGTTGATTGCACCAAGCCGTGAGATTGAGACGATTCGTTGGTTGACCCTGGGTACTCAGATCCGTTGGGATTCTGGTTACCCTTTACCGTCTTGTTTTGCGCAGTCGGAGCGTCAGCAAGCGGGCTATTTGCTAATATTTGGCGCTCGTTGACACCTGTTATGGTCTCTGTAATGTTCCCATTCCTCAGGGTGACTCCATCTTCGATGTGTGGGACATGCCCGTTACCGTTGACATTGGCAGGTAATGATTGATTAATGGGCGAGTGGAGCTGGGACAACTTCGCATGGGTTAGCTTGTTTTGAGTTTCCTTCGGATGCAGCTCGACGTTTACCAAGCTTGTTGCCCCGGCTGTCCCAACTATTGCATCATTTCTTACATGCCCTGGATGCTTACTACTCCGACTTCCTTTCGGGGCATGTGACGCATTGGCATCCTCGCTTGAATGCGAACTATTCTGCGATTGTTTTTCGAGCTTTTTGAGTGGCTGGGGTTCATATTGCTTGATCAGCTCTCCAAATGTTTGTTGTCCGTTATTTTCATTTGTTTTGGCGTTGCCTACATGTTGGCCAATGGGAGTGCTCTTCGTTGTCTTTGATACGGAAGTGCTCTCAATTGCCTGCGATCCGCTAAGACTCGCCACTATCGTTGTCTGCACATTCATGCGATAACTCCTGCTGTACTCAGGATCGACGCCACGTACGCCTGCGTCTTTGGATAGGGGGGTATCCCCTGGTAGTGCGTCACTGCCTCAGCGCCGGCGTTATATGCTGCCAGCGCTAGCGGCATGGATTCGAAATGCCTTAGATTGTCACCAAGGATCTTGGCCGCAGTATTGATGGCCTGAGTTGGATCGAACGGATTGATACCGTGGCTTTGGGCTGTTCCAGGCATGATCTGAGCTATTCCTTCAGCGCCTGCACTGCTTACCGCATTGGGGTTGAAGCCGCTTTCTTGGTTCAAAAGCGCTGCCAGAACCGACGAGGGTATTCCATTGGCGCTAGCGGCAGTCTCGATCTGAATTGCATATTTTGCCGGAACGTTGATGCCACCGATTGGTGTCTGAGGCCCCACTGTTCCATTCAGAGGCGCAGTTGTCACTCGTCTAATCGCGACAACTGGACCAGCGTCAGATAATGGTTCAATGCGGACACTCGTTCCCGTGTACGGCGCATCGATCATTTCATTATTTCCGACGTATATGCCCACATGCCCTGGTGCTTGCGCAGTTCCATCGCTCCCCGCGAAGAACAGGAGATCCCCAGGGGTTGCGTTAGCAATGCTATTTACGGCGGTTCCGACATTAGCCTGCGCCTCGCTGGTGCGCGGAAGGCTGATGCCCAGCTTTCCGAAGACGTATTGCGTAAAGCCCGAGCAATCAAATCCCTGCGGTGTGGTCCCACCCCAGAGATAAGGGGTGCCAAGATACCGCACTGCCGCGCCGACAACATCAGTACCGCTCGGGCCTCCACCTTGTACCGGGAGAGCGCCTGGCGCCGCACCCGACAAAGCGCTGGTCGAAAGCGCCCCGGTAAGGTTTTGCCCGGTTAGATTCGAGAGCATCTGTAGTTCCACCTGTTGATAGGTTTGAGCTGGACTTGTTACACTATTTCCATTACTGGTCTCTTTGGGTGCTATGGCTTGTATCGCCATCTGTTCACTCAATGTTTTTGCCAGAGTCGCAGCGAACGACTGATTCGCCGTCGTCTGGTTCTGATCAGACGTCAGGAGGGAACTGCTCGTCGGCTGAGACCCGACAGGAGGGATAGCGCCTATTGTCATGATTCACGACCCTGCAGTATGAATCTCACTGTTGCGATCTCATCGAGCTGGCCTGCTTCTTCGCGCAGCACCTCTTCCTTCCATTCCCCGCGCGTTCTGGCCTTTAGCCGCACCAAGGCGCTTGCCCGCTTTTTTCTCTCGCTCCATTCCCTCTTGACTTCCATGCAGGCTTTGTCTTTCTTCTCGACGTCCTCCTGCGCCATCGCCAACGAATTGCCTAAACGTTCCCCCTGCATGCCGATCCAAGCAAGATCGCTAATGGAAGCAACACCTGATGGGATCTGAAATCTCCTGAGTTCATCGGCGCACTCATCCCGCATTGCGTTCGCCTTATGAAGTTCATACTGCGCTCTCATCACCTTTTCACGTGCGATATGTTCTTCGAGATCCCTGATTCTCGAGATTGTTTCGAGACGGAATCTGTACCTTCTCATATCACAACCCGTTCCTGATCTTCACATACAAGTGCACTCAGCGCCTCTCTAGTTTCATCGAGCGCATAAGTGGTTGATAACGTTTGCTTGCAGAAATCGTCTATCTGTGCCTTGAGGAGAATCGCCCTGTCAATGGTCGGATTGGTGCCAGGGGCATAGGCATCAATCTCGATCAGATCCTTTGCATCCCGCCATGCAGCTAGAAGTCTTCTTACCTCTCCGGCTGCCTCTAATTGTCCTGCTGTCGCAACGGCTGGCGCGACTCTGGAGATAGAGCCCAACACGTCTACCGCAGGATAGTGATTGGATTCCGCCAGTGCGCGAGACAATTGAATGTGGCCGTCGAGTATCGATCTCGCCGTGTCGGCTACAGGATCATTCATGTCGTCACCTTCGACGAGAACCGTGTATAGACCGGTTATTGATCCTCTTTCACCCAGTCCAGCCCTTTCAAGCAGTTTTGGCATTAGCCCAAAAACGCTCGGAGGGTAGCCCCTCGTAGCCGGAGGCTCGCCGGCCGCGAGACCGACTTCTCTCTGAGCCATTGCAAACCTGGTCAACGAGTCCATCATCAGGACTACATCCTTACCCTGGTCTCGGAACCATTCAGCTATTCTCGTTGCTGTGAATGCAGCCCGGATCCTCATCACGGCTGGCGCATCTGATGTCGCAACGACTACAACCGATCTTGCCAGCCCTTCTGACCCCAGGTCGCGTTCGATGAATTCCGCCACTTCACGCCCTCGTTCGCCGATCAGTGCCACTACAGATACGTCTGCGGCAGTCCCCCGGGTAATCACTGACATGAGCGACGATTTGCCAACTCCCGAGCCTGCAAAAATGCCCATTCGTTGTCCCTTGCCGCAAGGGGTGAGGCCGTCAAGCACCTTGACTCCTAGTGCCAGCTGCTCTTTGACGAGACCCCTTTTCAGTGGGTGAGGAGGAGTGCCGCCGATTGTCACCTCCATGCCCTTGAGCGGCCCCTTGTCATCCATCGGCTCTCCGAAACCGTTGATAATCCTCCCAAGGAGATCTACGCCAACCCTGATCGACCTCGGGCGATTCAAGGCGAGTACTTTTGTCCCACTTCTGATGCCGGAAGTATCACCAAACGAAAGGCATACGATCCTGTCCTCGCGCAAAGCCACCACTTCTGCATAGATCTCCTGTTCGTCGGGAAGTAGCATTACTCCATCTCCAATTGCTCCTGGAATACCTGCTATTTCTATGGACATGCCTATAATCTGCACGACCTGACCGTAGCGTTGCGGCCTTGCTGCAGTCAGCACATTGCCAAGAGCACCTCGGAGAACGTCATCTATCAACATGATCACGCCGATTTACCAGTCATCTTGTCTCCTGTGGTGGCGAAACCCCGTCCATAAGGGCGGCGTGATCGACCTCTTGCGCAAGAGTTTTTCGTACCCTCTCGAGCGCTGTGCTCAATCTCGCATCCAGCGTGGCTTTGCCGACCGACACGATCGCTCCCCCTCTTTCTATGTCCGTGTCAATGACAACTTCGATTTCCCTATGAGCTTTCAGATCTGAGATATCTGTAAGTGTTTTGACATCGTCGGGATTCATGCGAACAATTGCATCGTCCGTCGTCGCATCGATTGATAATGCTCTGATAATCGCTTCCCTGCCCGGGTCGTCGATACTTCTAATCTCTCGGCCAAGAATTTCTTCAACAAGGATGTAGGCAACCCCGGGGAATACTTTTTGGATCTCACGCTGGAGCTCTTCCTCCGCGTTGCGCAGTCTCTCTATTGCGGCTTCCAATGCCGCCATAGAAGAGTTAGCCTCTGCCACAAAAGCTTCACGCTCTTGACCGAAGCTTGCTTTTGCGGCAGCTAGCCCCACTTCATATCCCTTTTCGTACCCCTCGTCAAAGGTCGGTTCCGGTGGTACGGGCTCCTCCCGCGCCTTCCCGGTCTTATCCTTGTATGACAACGGAATAATTGGCGCGTTGTTCACTTTGCGCAATCCGCTGAACGGCAACCGGCTCCGGGCCTTCAGCGAGGTTTCCTCCATCATGCGACGACCTCATCTTCCTGTCGGATGGTGATCACTTCCTCTGCATCAAGCTGCTTCGCGATCCCTACGATGGCTGCTTGAGCTCCGCTAATCTGCGAACCCCTGACTGTTCCCATGACTTCAATCTCTTCGTCGACCATCTCCAGTACTCGCTCTGAGAGATTGGACCTGATCTTGCCTATAACGTCTTCGGTGAGATTCGGGGTCTTTATGACCAAAGCCAAAGTCTTTGCTTCCGCTTTCCTGAAGATCTGTTGGAGAGACCTGTCGTCGAGTTTCATGACGTCATCGAAGGTGAAGAGCTTGGCCCGAATTTCATCCGCAAGTTGAGGATCCGTCTTCTCGATGCTTTCCAGCAGTTTTTCCTGCATGTTTCTGTCGGAATGGTTGAGAATCTCCGCCAAGGTTCCAGGGCCACCCGTTACTGTTGTCGATGAATTTCCCCCTGATTTCTTTAGTCTGCTCACTAAGAGACTGGTGGCCTGTCTGATCGCGGCTGGATCAACGCGTGTCAGTTGCGCTATGCGCTTCGACACAGCTATCTGGAATTTTGGATCAAGTTGCCCGAGTAAAGTGCTGGCATCCCCGGGGGGCAGATAAGTCAGGATGACGGCCACAACCTGTGGCTGTTGTTCGCTCAATAGGCTGACTGCCTGATGTGGATCCGCGAGAAGCAACTTTGGTAGCGGGCTGGCGGCCCTATGACCTTCTATCTGTTCCATGATTTCATGGGCTCGAGCAGAACCGACCAGTTCCTCTAGCATTTTTCTCACTGTCTCCGCTCCAGAGTCGTTCGTTATGCTGTTCTTGCCTGCCCGGGTAAGGAACTCCTTCATTACTTCTAATGTTGTCTCCGAGTCAAACTTTGGGAGAGACATCATCTCGGTCACCAGAGAAATCGCCTCTTCTTCCGGCATTTCCCTGAGTATTATCGATGCCTTCTGGTGGCCAAGGCAGGAGAGAAAAATCGCAACCTTTTGTCTATTTGTGAGCGCAAGTCTCTTTCTTGTTTGTTCAGATATCTCATCGACATCGCCGGAGGTGGGAATCTCTGTCGTTCCCGTTCCTGTGACTTGCTCTTCGACTGCGCTCATCTATCGTTTTCTCCTTCGTCCCCGGCCCAATTACGAAGCAAACCAGCAACTTGCGTCGGATGCTGGCCAACATGGGAATTGACCTGCAGCAAGATTTGTTCCGAATCTGCGTCCATACGTATTGGTTGAACCGCCATCGGAGCGGTTGCCTGGGGCAGCATGTTGTTTATCGCCGCCGTACCAAGTTCTTGCATTGGCGGGACAGCTATCTCTTCGTAGGTCGTCCTCTTAGACGCCCTGAGCGCCAGGAACAGCATCGCAGCTATAAAGAGAACTAATCCTGCCGCTTCGGCAATGTGTTCGTATTCTTTCATCTTTGTCGCAGATCTTGCCGCAGCGCTCAAAGCCGAAGTGTTGCTCGCAGCAAATGGAAGCTGGCTGACCACCAGTTTGTCACCTGCCTTTAGGTTCAACCCCGCGGCGGCTGTCACTAGAGACTGTATTTGCGCCGCATTTGGCTTTGGCTTTGTGTTGGAGTTGATGATCACTGCCACCGAGGTAGTTTGAACTTGTCCCGGAGCTTGTTTGATTGTCTGCGTTATTTGTCCAACAGCATTGGTTACCTGCGTATTCGTAGAATTAGAGCTGTAATTTCCGTTCCCGTTGATAGGTGGCTGATTCGCTCCAATTACTCCGGCAGGAGGAGCCCCCGCTCCAGTCGTCGTCTGTTTGGAAGTCGTCTGATTGGTGACAGCGGTAACAGGCGTTCCCTTGGCGTTTGTCTGCAGACCTGTCGTCGTGGTGCTTTGCTGGTTGAAATTAAGAACGGCATGAACCTGAACGGCTGAGTTGCCAACCCCAACCACCCGTTCGAGCAAGGCCTGGATCGAACTGGCCATCTGGTTGTCGTAAGCGGTGGTTTCCTGGGCTTGTGTAGCGGAATCACCGGTAACCGATCCATTCGACGATGAGAGGACGTTCCCGTGATTGTCAACGATCGTCACGTTCGAGGGCGTCAAATTCGGAACAGCCGACGCCACCAGATGCACGACTCCTTGAACCTGCCCTGATGTAAGCGTTGCGCCCGGCGCTAAGTTTACGAGAACTGAAGCTGTCGTGGTTGGCTGGTTTCCGATGGCGAAAGCGCTTTGTTGTGGTACGACCAGGTTTACTTGCGCTGACTGGATCCCTTGGATCGACTCGATCGTCTGCGCCAGCTGTCCCTCCAAGGCCTGCTGGTATTCCACTTGTTGGACAAACTGGGATGTGGTAAATCCTCCTTTTTCAAGTGTTGAAAACCCGATCGTGCCAGAGCTCGGGAGCCCCTGTTCTGCAAGCGTGACTCTTTCGCTGTCAACCAGCGATGCTGGAACCAGTACCGTTGATCCTCCGTTGGTCAACTCGTAAGGTATTTTTGCCGCATTGAGTTGAGATACTACGGCTCCGGAGTCAGCTGGCTGCAGATTCGTAAACAGTGGCTGATAGCTGGGCTTGGATTCCACCTTCATGAATAAGAAGGCGCCGCCGATCAATCCAATTGTGGCCAATACGGTCAGCACTTTTTGGCCCAGCGTGAAGCCGCCGAGAACTTTTTGCGCTCGTCCTCGAGCCGAATTTAGTGAGTCGACATTTATCGGTAATAGAGCCATTATCCCTACGCTGGCATATTCATGACAGAGTTCAAGGCATTTACCGTTGAACTAGCTAGTGTGCTCGCCAATTGAGTTTCCAGCTCAGCTTCTGTTGTGGCGACAGTTGCGTCTACCGCAGTTGCTTTGCCAGCCGCCGCCTGCAGGGATACAGACGTTGCGTTCGATGTAGTTCCATTTATCGAATCGATTGCTTGGCCAAGCAGGTTCTGAAATCCGCTCCCTCCCGCAGCGCCAGTCGTAGCATTTGTCGCCCGAGCGGCTGCTGCTACTGTTGCCGATGGATTTATCGGTGGGATTGGTGGTATCGCTGGGATCATCTTCATGCCTTAATGTTCAAGATCGAGGTGTAGGACATTTTTGCCGTATTCATCGCTTGCGCGTTGGCTTCATAAGATATTTGAGCTTGGACAAGATTTGTGAGTTCAGAGCCCATATCAACCGCAGGGTACACGACTTCGCCGGCTGCGTTGGCTAGCGGATTGCCAGGTTGATACTGCATCTGCCCTTTGGCGGAACCCAGAGCCACCGCTTCTACCTGAACTCCGCTACCGATCCCTTGGGAACCCGTGCCGGAAGGCCCTGTCTGTTCCCCGGCGATGACGGACTCTGGGCGATACACGGGCTTACCCGGAGCGGCGGCATCATTCATGTTGGCTAAGTTCCCGCCGATGATGTTCAGCCATGTTTGATCTACCGCCACACCGGTTCCTGGTATCGTAATTCCGCTCCACATTGACGTCATGATCCTCCTCCTATGCCTGCAGCGCGTCCGAGATGATGGTGAACTGTCCGCTCAAGGCATTGTCCAAGGTTTGGTTCTCAAGATTGTTCTTCAGCATGAGTGTTGTTTCTGTGGGTAGAGACACGTTGTTGCCGCTTACACCTGGAAGCAGCGGCTCTTGGCTTATAGTCACGGCCGCTATGCCGCCATTTTGAATTGCGTTGGCCAATGACGATTGAAAAGACACCTTTTCAGCCTTATAACCGGGGACATTCAAGTTGGCAATGTTATTTGCTATGGCTTGTTGTTGATCGACGGTCGCGTTCAGCGCGAACTGCAGGGCTCCAATCGCTTCAGCGGCGTTAGCCACAATTACACTCCTCTTCGTAGCACTAAGAGATAGCCATCGTGGCTCAGCGGTGAGCGAATCCCTGCTCGTAATTGTTTACGGATCAATGATTCGAATAATTGAGAGGTAAGGAAAAAAAATATAAAGAAGTTTTCTTAATTTGAGCGATAGCTGCGGCGGGTTACCCTCCGAAACTCAATGGACCGTGCCATTAGCTGATTATGTTCACAAACAACGGCTCGGGGCTTTCGTGAAGGTTCCATCTGTCCATAGTTGACAGCCTGCTCTTAATGGCGATCATCCTCGAGAGGACCTCCGCCACTAACTCGTCATATTGGTGTGCAAGCTGTTCAGCCGCTTTTTTGTGGTCTTCCGTCAAGGGCTCCGTCGGATGTGCAGGCGGCACGGAAAGAGGAGCCCCCTCTAGGAGCGCTTGCTGCGTTTGATTGATGTGGTTTCTTGCATTCGCTAAGTACTCATCCCACGTTGGCGACGGCATCTTCAGACTCTCTTGTTTCGCTGTTTGCCACCGCCATACGCCACGCTTCACAAATAGGACTAAACACCTGCTCGCATTCTTCCACGACGGTTCCGTTTTTTTCAAGGTTGGCTTTTACGAGATGCCGCTCAAGGAACAGATATATTGCCAACAACTCCTGTCCGCCTTTGAATCCCTTTGGATCGAGGGATGTCCTGAGCATTCTCGTGATCTTCTGAGCGTGTTGTAGACTCTCGTTGGCCTCTTGAAAATCATTTTTTTCGATGCTTTCTTTCGCCCGCCTTAGGTCGAGCATAAAACGATCACACAACATTACCAATATCTGCGGTTGACTTGCGGTTTGCACAGCTTGACTTTGGTATGCGCTTGCTGCATTTCTTTGTGGCACTTTTTACCCTCCGCTTAACGAGCTGCCTGAGAGCGAACCCGATGAGCTTGATGAACTTGACGACGATGACCCGGAAGAGTACTTCAAGAATTGGCTCTGTGATGAGAGTTGCGCAAGCGCTTCCTCCATTGCCGTAAACTCCTGGGTCAACATCTGCTTCTCAGTCGCGACAAGCTGTTGTTGGGTTGCTATTTCAGGCGTCAGGCTTGTCAGAGTATTTTGGACTCCAGCGATGCTGCTCGCTATCAAGCCCGAGGGTCCCAGAATCGCATTTGCGGAAAGACTGGCGAGGCTTTGAGCTATTCCGGGCGAGTAATTTATTGTTCCAACGGGAGTGGCGCTTGTTATTCCCGTGGCTGCAACCTGCAGCACCAAACCGTTTGCAGGACTGCTGCTATTGCTTAGCGACAACATCTGCCCAGTGCCCACTGCGGTTTGTCCATCGATCGTCCCAGCGACATCGGTTCCGGTATACGTAGATCCACCGCTTGTAAGTCCGAGCTGGTCCGTTCCCGAAGCCGAGACGAAGAAAGAAGCGGCAGATCCATAGTTTGCAGAACTCAACTGAACGCCGTAGGCACCGGAGCTTCCTGTAAGTGATGCTGAAACGCCGATGCCCGCGGCGGCCATGGAAGCATTTATGCCGGATATTACGTTCGCGATGCTTTCCCCAGCCGTCGCAGCGTAAGTGGCGTTCAGGGTTCCAGAGGTAATCGTGTAGCTTTCAGCAGAAGCCAATGTTGAGCTCGAGCTTGCAAATGTGGCCGAACCCGTGTCCACCGCTTGTGTAGCGGATTGCGATATGACCACTGCATAGCTTCCGCTTTGAGTGCTGTTGGTGGCTCCAGCGACGCTGACTTGCCCAGCGTAAGTTGAACTTGCCGGAGTGAAAGTTCCCCCAACGGTGAACATCGACTGGACGGCGCTTGGATTGGCGTCGTAGGCCTGGATAAATGCTGTTTTATCAAACTTGATCGTTCCTGAGGAAGTGATAGACAGACCTGCCGACTCTCCGGTCCCATCTGCTCCCACGGCCGATGTTCCAACCGTAGTGCCCACCAACGCCAATATCTGCTGGGAAAGACCATTGAGAGCGGCAGCCTGGGCGTTGAGCGGCCCCGCCACATTCGTCGATTTGTTGTAGGCCGTGAATTGTGCAATGTCCGAGAGGGCTTGGTTTGCTGCATTCACCAGGGTTTGCACTTGGTTGGCGATACTGGTGCCATCGGCAGATACAGTGAGTGTCACGGGAGTTGTACTTGCTTCACTGAGCTGGATCGTTACTCCAGGTATCAGTCCGGTCATCTGGTTTGTGTCTGAAGTTACTTGGTACCCGCCTGTGCCGCCGATGGAGACAATCGCGTTCTGTGCGGCGGTAGTCGTCTGCATGGTGCCCAACGACGAGCCCGTAAATGCTTGCGTGTCTATCGTAGCCGCACCTGAAAGGCCAGTATTATTGGAGGTTATTTCGAGTGCATAACTATTTGTCCCAACCTGAAGAGCTGTTGCGGTTACTCCCGCATTTGCTCCGTTTATGGCGCTGACTACAGAAGCGAGAGATCCGTTGCCCACGGAAACATTCTGGGCGGTCATGTTTCCTACGTTCAGGGGTCCCGAGAGATCGGCGGTTATCGTTCCTCCAGTTCCAGAGGACAAAGTGACCTGGGTGGTACCACTCGCCGAGATGTTAGAGACTGTATTCGTGGTTCCATCAACGTTGATGATCCCGTTTGTGCCGTACGTTGTTGATCCGGCTGCCAATCCCAGTGACGTTAGGGCGGTTCCCCCCGTTATTTGCAGAGAAGCGCTCGATCCTTGCTGCGCGGTTGCAATCGTCATGACGCCGGACGAGCTGACCGATGCGGTCAAGAGCCCACCGCTTGACTGCTGAACAGCTTGAGCCAGTTGGGAGGTGGTGTACGTGCCCGAGGCGATCGTGAATGTATAGGCGGTACCGTCTATGTTCGCAGTGATTGTATTGTTTGTCGAACCGATGGTTGTGCTTTGGGCCAGGCTGTTCGCGCCAGATGCAGAAGCTCCGGACGATGCTTGGGTGACGCTTATTGAGTGCGATCCTGTTGTAAGGCCTGATGCCCCGACGAAAGACTGTATGCCGAGCGCCGCCCCACCGGATCCCACCAGGTAGTCTCCTGACGCCACTACATCATTTGTTGCTGACACGGTTCCGGCGGATATCTGTGTCGATCCTGTCGCGAGCTGAGCGACAGAAAATGTGATTGATCCTGTACCAGTCCCGCTCGTTACCGAACCCGTGGCTACGGCTGAATTTGTTGATGCGACAGAAAAAGCCTGCTCATAAGCGGTCGGCGTGGCCAAGGCGTCGCCAGCTTGTTGAAGGCTTAGAAGATCGGAATTCAATGTCTGGTAGTCAGACGCCTGCGTGTTGAGATTTGATTGTTCGCTCTGGAGATTGGTCAACGGCTGTTCATACGTCGCCATCAACGCATTGATTATGGCGGTTGTATTGAGGCCCGATTCGATTCCGCTAAAACTTATCGGCGCTGTCACGACCTCGGTCTCCTTCTTTTCGTAGCGTACAAAGAGAGAATGGCCGAGCGCCTTCTGGACATACCAGCTATGACACCCGGCCAGTTGTCAGGCAAAATAAAACCCGAACTTTTGCCTTATGTCAGTTGTTTATAGAAGCTTCGCAGCCAAACCTGGCAGCTGTTGCGCCTGAGCCAACACAGATACGCCACCTTGTTCCAGGATCTGGAGCTGGGTGAACTGAGTAGTCGCGGAAGCCACATTGACATCAACAAGGTTTGCGTTAGCAGACTGGATATTTTCCTGGGCTGTCGTCAGGTTAGACGCCAGCGATGTCAGCTGGTTCTGAGTGGCACCGATCGAAGCCGCTTCGGACGCTACTGTGCCGATTGCGGTTTGAACCGCTGTCATAGCCGCCGCAGCGCCGGTTGCAGTTCCAATGCTGATGCTTGTGCCGAGACCCAACGAGCTAGCGTCTGAAGCCGCGATGCTGATAGATATCTGGTCGCTTGACTGGTTGTACGGTCCGACCTGGAATGTCTGGTTGCTGTAGGTGCCGCCCAACAGAGGTGTCCCCGCAAAGTTAGTACTCTGAGCTATCTGAGTAAGTTCGCTCTGCAAAGAGGCAAACTCTGCCTGGTTTGCGTCTA
>DAHVRV010000089.1:0-896 GCA_027322285.1 Actinomycetota bacterium | reverse complement strand
AAGGTAGAACACCTGGAGCAATACCCGCATGGCCAATGGACTGAATCCCGCCAAACGTTGAGCCAGCAGCTTCGTGGTATTCATCAGGTCACTCTGTGGAACCACACGATTCGCAATACCGAGCTCATATGCTCTTGACGCCGATATCAACTCCCCCGTCAGGAGCATTTCCAGCGCGGGACCCTGACCCATCATCCGGCTGAGTCGCTGAGTACCCCCGTAACCTGGTATCGCGCCGAGAGTGATCTCGGGAAATCCCACTCGAGCCGAATCAGCCATAATTCGCAAGTTTGCCGCAAGGCACAGCTCGAATCCCGCGCCCAGGGACAGCCCGTTGACAGCCGCAATCACCGGCTTTCCCATGCCCTCTATTCTTTGATATAGGGAGTGGATCCTCTCAGAAAGGGCCAACATCGCGCTTGAACTCTTGGATTCCAGCTCCTTGAGGTCGGCTCCTGCCGAAAATGCCTTCTGACCGGCGCCAGTCACAACTACAACCCGGATCTCGTCACTGGCCGCTATGTCACTGAAATGCTTATCGAGCTCCGCCAGCGCGGCTTCGTCGAGCGAATTCATTGCCTCCGGACGATTGATGGTCACGTAGGCGAGGTTGTCCTCGACGTCCATTTCGACCGAACTCCCCATAGCGTCCTCCTTTCAGCTTTCTCGGCGAATAACCATGGCAGTGCTCACGCCGCCGCCACCGCAAATGCTGGCTACGCCTAATTCGGCGTCATTTACTCGAAGGGCGTTGTACAGCGACATCACAATCCTGGCGCCGGAAATACCCGTCGGGTGGCTCATGGCAATCGCCCCGCCGTGAACATTGACTCGATCACGGTCCCAATTGAGCACTCGTTCGTTGGCAAGGATCTGGACGGCAAACGCCTCGTTAA
>DAHVRV010000088.1:0-907 GCA_027322285.1 Actinomycetota bacterium | reverse complement strand
TGGTTCTCGAGGTGTTTGCTCCACCTCCCAGGATGATCATCTTTGGCGCCGTGGATTTCACGGCGGCTTTGGCCCGAGTGGCGAAGATTCTCGGGTACAGGGTGACCGTATGCGATGCACGTCCTATTTTTGCGACGCCAGAGAGATTTCCGATGGCCGACGAGGTCGTCGTAGATTGGCCCGACCGCTATCTAGAGAAGGTTCTTGACTCGTTGAGCGAGCGGGATGCGATCTGCGTTCTCACCCATGATCCGAAGTTCGATATTCCCGCTATCAGCAAGGCTCTGGAAAGCAGGGTTGGATATATTGAGGCCATGGGATCACGCCGGACGCACAAAGAACGGACGGAGAGGCTTGTTGCAGCTGGAATTCCTTTTGAGACCGTGGAAGAAAGGGTCATGGGCCCAATCGGCCTTGACATTGCGGCACGAACTCCGGAAGAGACCGCAATTTCGATTTGTGCTGAAATCATTTCGAAAAGAACCGGCCGGTCTGCCAGATCTCTCAGCGAAACCAATGGCTCTATACATGACAGGGCGTAAGTAGAGTTGTCTAAGGCTGGTTTGCTCTTATGCGCTGGTCAGGGGAGCAGGTTTCACGGAAGTACAAACAAGCTTTTGCATCCATTGAATGGCTCGGCAGTTGTCGAAATCTCGCTTAGTGCGATGTTAGGAGCTGGCTTCGAATACAATATCGTCGTCGACGGCGCCGTGGATATCGGGCAGTATTTGAGTGAGCCGGTGATCCATCTGCACAATTCTCACTGGCAGGAGGGCATGGCAACCTCACTCCAGTTAGGGGTCGCAGAAGCTCGGAAGCTGGGCGTCGACTCGGTTATCGTGGGCCTGGGAGACCAGCCTGGAATTCCAAGTGTCAGCTGGGCTGCTGTGGCACAATCTTGTGATCG
>DAHVRV010000087.1:0-911 GCA_027322285.1 Actinomycetota bacterium | reverse complement strand
GCAATTTATGCGGGCCTTGCCCAGGTTTTGAATGAAGTGTACGGCAAGACAGTATGGCCGCTCGGCCCTGTAAAATAAGTACAGTTCCCGGCAGGCACCGGGACGGAAAATCTTGAGAGAGAATTTCTATGAAGCCGGATAAGCGGACACAGAACAATAAAAAGACAGTACAACATAAAACATCCAAAAAGGAGGTTCAGAAACCTATGGCAAACGAAATCAAGCAGAACGGAAGGGGGTTCAGCGAAGCGGAGATTGCCGTTCACTGGAAGGAAGAAGAGCTGATCTATCCGCCGACGACCTTTGTTGCGCAAGCAAACATGGCGGATCCGAATATCTACGAACGCTTCAGCGAGAAAAATTTTCCCGAATGTTTCAAGGAATACGCGGACATGCTTTCATGGGACAGGTACTGGCATACAACACTTGATACGAGCAATCCGCCATTCTGGAAGTGGTTTGTCGGCGGCAAATTGAATGCGAGCTATAACTGTATCGACCGGCATCTGCAGAAGTATAAAAACAAGGCCGCTCTCATCTGGGTACCTGAGCCAGAGGAAGAACCGGATGCGGTTATTACCTATCAGGAGCTTTTTGTCCGGGTGAATGAATTTGCAGCATTGCTGAGGGACTTTGCCGGACTGAAAACAGGCGACCGGATCACCTTCCATCTTCCCATGGTGCCGGAGCTCCCGATATCGATGCTGGCGAGCGCCCGGCTCGGTATCATCCATTCCGAGGTGTACGGCGGTTTCAGCGGACAGGCCTGCGGCGACAGGATCCAGGATTCCGGAAGTACGGTCCTGGTGACCATAGACGGTTATTACCGGTCAGGCACGCTCATCGATCACAAGGCAAATGCAGACATAGCGGTACAAAGGGCAGAGGAACTCGGCCAGAAGGTGGACAAG
>DAHVRV010000086.1:0-923 GCA_027322285.1 Actinomycetota bacterium | reverse complement strand
GAAATCACCCCGCAGCAGGCCAGTAACGGCAACGTTTCCGGCACCTCGGTGCGCTGGGGTGGCCAGATCATCCAAACGCAGCCCGGCCATCAGGACACCTGCTTCTACGTACTGGGCAAGCCGCTGGCCAGCGGTGATGCGCGTCCAGAGATGTCGCGCGATTCCACGGGTCGCTTCGTGGCCTGCAAGCAGGGCTTCTATGATCCCGAGGTCTACGCCAAAGGGCGCGAGATCACTGTTGTCGGCGTGCTGCAAGGCGTGGTCACGCGCAAGGTCGGCGATTTCGAATATCCCTATCCGCGCGTCGCGGCCAACGCCGTGCACCTGTGGCCCGTGCCCGTGGTCTATCGCCGCGGCTACTACGGCGGCTGGAACGACCCGTTCTGGGGTCCAGGCTGGTGGGGCCCCTGGGGCGGCGGCTGGGGTTACGACCCGTTCTGGTATGCGCCCGGCCCGGTGGTGGTGGTGCCCGATGGCGATAGCGATCCGCCACCGCCACCGCCACCGCCACCGCCACCGCCACCGCCACCCAAGGGCTGATGCCGCAAGTCGCCATGCACAAGGCCGCAGCGTCCGCGCCGCGGCCTTGTCATTTGCGCGGGTCAGTCGTGCGTCGGCGCATGACTATGCGTTTGGCGATGCCGGTATTCGACCAGCAAGTTGTAGCTCGCCACCAGCGCCGGAAACATGTTGGAGAGGATGCCCACCGAATCGTTCTTGCCGAACACGAAATAGCCCAGCGTCATCAGGCTGCCGACGATCGACATCCACCAGAACGCCACCGGCATGTGCACCCGGCGCGCGCGGCGCGTGGCGTACATCTGCACGAACCAGCGGCCGGCGAACAGCAGCGTGCCGCCATAGCCGATCAGCTTCCACGGTGTGACCACCCAGTTGAGCATGGGCAGTTGAAACAGGCCTTG
>DAHVRV010000085.1:0-930 GCA_027322285.1 Actinomycetota bacterium | reverse complement strand
TAAACCTTCCAGGTTTGCTTCCAGCCATTCAGTCCAAAGGCCTTCCCCACATCTGTGAAATTTCCACGAACTGCTTTTACGCCGGCATAGGTATTGACTAGCAAGGGCCAAGTGCAGATCACCATTATAAAGGCAACTCTTGCCTTGGTCCCGATCCCAAACCACACTTCCATTACCGGCAGCAGAGCAATCGAAGGCGTCGCATTGCCAAAGGCCACGAGCGGCTCGAACGCCCGCTCGATGATTCGAATCCTGCCCATGAGCAGGCCAACGCCAACGCCGACAATTGCGGCGATAATTATTCCGCCAAGCATTTCCAGCAAGCTTTGAAGGAAAGCCTTTGGCAGCCGCCCATCACCGATTAGGCGGAAAAAAGAAGTAAAGACATTTGTTGGAGTAGATATGAAGATGGGCTTTAGGACCAGACCAGACAGCTGCCAAAGGCCCAGAACTATAAGAACTGCGACCCACCGCGCGATCCGTTGCTTACTTCCCTGAGATAATCCGGCAGACTTCTTCTCGCGTACAGCGGAGTCAGCGCCACTCACCATCGATCCACTTCCTGAATTCGCAATGATCCCGGCCGGGACCTCCCGGGTATTACCCGAGAGGTCCGTAGCCGCAGATTCACTAGGTGTAAACCTGTTGGTTACCTGATCCGCCACTTAGTACGCACTTTCATGAGCGCTAAATTGCGTCCAGGCACTTTGCCATGGGGTGAGGTCCATCAGCTGATCCGCTGGATTCAGACCGGGTCCCTTTAGAGCATTTTGTTGCTTCGCAATATTGAGGTTGAAAGAAACCACTGAAGAGCTGACCGTCGATGAATCGGCAGGCCATCCCTGGATGCTTTGCAGTTCGGTCCACGCAGCCTGATATTGCGCAGTGGTATCAGCATTCTTGGTATACGCAGATGCCAACTTAACCCAC
>DAHVRV010000084.1:0-931 GCA_027322285.1 Actinomycetota bacterium | reverse complement strand
TGTGAGCGAGTACCTGAAAAAAGCTGAAAACAAAGGGATAACCTGGCCGATTCCGCAAGACATGGACAGCCAGACTTTAGAGCAGCTGCTGTTCCCATCGGCATCTGCATCTGCATCTGCATCTGCGCGAAGTGCTGTTATTCCCAACTGGTCAGATATTGCCACCGAATTACAAGCCCATCATCACTTGACAGTGCAACTGTTATGGCTCGAATACAAAGAACAAAATCCCGACGGACTGAGTTATTCATGGTTCTGCCATTGTTATCGCACCTGGAAGAAGAAAAATGATGTCGTCATGCACTTCGAACATCGTGGCGGGGAGAAATTCTTCGTCGACTTTGCCGGAGACACGGTACCCATCTGGGATGAAAGGACAGGGGATATCCAATTTGAGGCTCAGCTCTTTGTCGGCGTGATGGGAGCCAGTTCCTACATATTTGCTATGGCATTCGCCAATCAAAAGGTGGAGTCATGGACCACTGGGGGAACCAAGGCATTCGAATATATGGGAGCGGTTCCCATGTGTGTGGTACCAGACAATCCCAAGCCGGTTGTGACCAAGACTTCTAAATACGATCCGGTGTTCAATCAAACCTACCTGGAATGGGCTCGACACTACGAGGTGACAGTTTTACCTGCAAGGCCAGGAAAACCTCGCGATAAGGCGGCTGCAGAGGGAGGTGTCCTGATAGTTGAACGCCAGATTCTGGCCAAGCTTCGCCACCAGAAGTTCTTCTCCCTGTATCAGCTCAACCGGGCCATCCTTGAGCTTACGGAAGATCTGAACGCCCAGGGGTTCCAAAAGAGGGACGGCACCAGAAAGAGCGTATTTGAAGCTGTGGATAAGCCAGCTATGCGTCCTTTACCTGCAACTGGCTATGAATATGCGGAGTGGAAGAAACTCAAAGTTCAGATGAACTACCACGTT
>DAHVRV010000083.1:0-943 GCA_027322285.1 Actinomycetota bacterium | reverse complement strand
GCCGAATGTTCCGTGAAGGCCTGGCAAAGCTGCAGTTCTGGTTGATATTTATCGGCTTCAACGTGACATTTCTTCCGCAATACCTCCTTGGTTTGCAAGGCATGCCGCGACGTATCGCCGAATATCTTCCAGCTGACCATTTCACGACTCTAAACAGGATCTCTTCCGTTGGCGCTTACATCACAGGATTCGCATTCATTGTTTGGATGGCAAACATGTGGATCTCATGGAGAAAGCCGATTCCAGCCTCCGCGAATCCGTGGGACGGCCATACCCTGGAGTGGGCGGCGGATTCTCCGCCGTCGCACCACAATTTTGAGAAACTCCCACCGATTAGGTCCCAGCGTCCCGTGTGGGATATGAACCACCCTGAGGCAGCCGATCACAAAGCGTCCCACAATGGCACGAGGGCTGGGAACATCGAGAAATCGGAGAAATCTCGATGAAAAGTGAACGCGGAGTCTACATGCTTATCGGGATCTTCTTTTTTGCGATTATGGTTATTTATTTTCTTTGGTCCGGTGAGGCTGGCGGGTCCGTCATGCTTTTCGCAGCTGCCGGACTCGGAATTATGCCGGGACTGTACTTTAGCTGGTGGGTTCGTAGGATGCCCTTGCGTCCCGAAGACCGTCCGGAAGCAACCCTGGCTGAAGGCTCGGGTGCGGTTGGGGCATTTCCATCTAATACCATCTGGCCTTTTGTTTTAGGAATGGGCTCGGCTCTTACGGCGCTGAGCTTGGTGTTTGGAGCATGGTTGGCCGTCGTGGGTCTCAGCTTCATTATCTCTACAGCACTTAATGTAACCCTTGAGTCGCGGCGTGGAGGTTCCATCTAGCGCAAACCTTTCAGCCTCCTCGGAGATAATTCAGACGCCTCGGATCCCAACCGGATCATTTCTCAGCAAATTATCGGCATGAAGAGCTAGGGTTCTACTGATGAGCAG
>DAHVRV010000082.1:0-973 GCA_027322285.1 Actinomycetota bacterium | reverse complement strand
CGGCAAACGCCTCGTTAACTTCGATATATTGCATATCCGAAAGAGTCATTCCAGCATTGTTAAGTGCTGCCGGGATTGCCACGCCCGGCCCTTCCCCCATAAACGCTGGTTCTACGCCAACCTGGGCAAACGAAACCACCGAAAATAGAGGGACCCATCCTCTTTCCTTTGCCACGCCACGGCTTGTGACGACCATTGCCACGCCGCCGTCACCCATACTGCATGAGTTGCCTGCTGTCACTGAACCTTCTTCGTCAAATGCTGGGCTCAGTCGGGCCAATCTTTCTAAGGAAGTATCTCGACGAATCGCCTCGTCGTAGTCAAGTTGCTTTAATTGGGGGTCAAGACCCTCCACCGCCGACAGTGAGGCTATCTCCCATTTCAGATATCCCTTATCCTGGGCGCTCGCAGCTTTCTGGTGGGATTGCAAGGCAAATGAGTCCTGCTCCTCTCGACTGATCTTGTACTTCCTGGCAAGATTCTCCGCGGTTTGGCCCATTGTCATGTTGCACAGCGGATCGATCGTATCGCTCCAAGAATCCTCAATCAGCCGGTTGCCAAGTTTTATGCCATTCCACCTGATATTCTTCACCATGAACGGCATGGTGCTCATTGATTCCATGCCTCCGGCGATTGCCGCACGAGCTTCGCCACTCCAAATCGACTGGCTCGCAAGCATCATGGTTTTCATTGCCGAAGGACATGCCATATTGATTGTTGCCGCCGGCACGGTGACTGGGATACCAGCTTTCACCTCTGCGGTTCTCACAGGATTTGGTCCGTTTCCAGCCTGGCGGCAATTCCCATACAGGACGGTATCTATATCTTCGGGAGTCAAGCCTCCACTTTCGATCGCACCTCTGATTGCCGCTGCTCCCAGGTGGGCAGCTGGAACCTCCCGGAAAGCGCCCCCAAAACGAGCTAGAGGAGTTCGGGCCATACCAACAATTACGATGTCTTCCATTATCCGCTC
>DAHVRV010000081.1:0-989 GCA_027322285.1 Actinomycetota bacterium | reverse complement strand
TCTTCATCTCAGACTGCAGATCCCGGCGCGTCATGTCGAGTCCGACGGCGTAGCCGAACACGTGCTCGAGCGCCTGCGCGGCATCGATGTCCCGCCCGCCCGCGCCGATGGCAACCACCAGCTCCACTTCGTGGTGCAGATTGTGCGTGAGACTCGGATAGGGCATCGAGCCAGTCGCGCCAGCCTCGACGGGCAAGAGCGCATCCGCAGGCTTCATGAAGAACACCGGCGGCTCGCGGCCGGTGCGACCCATTTCCTGCGCGTGGGCGAGATAGTTCGAGCCCACGCAGTAGATGCGATGCACGGGAAAGCGTTCCGCGACCCCGACTACCGGCGCGCTCACGGCGGGCGGTGGGGCAAAGACATAGCGCATGAAGATTTGCCGCAGCAGATGGGGGTGCGCCAGTTTACCCGCCTCAAACGGCGGGCGTCCAACCGACACCGCGTGGCGCCGCCTGTTACAACCGCCCGCCGAGCATCCGCGCCGGCAAGAGCACAAGCGCGCGCAGGAACTCGAACACCCCCTCGAACACGAGGCCGACGAGGCGCAGCGGCAACAGCACCAGCCACACAAGCGGCCAGAGCAGCAGCGCCGCCACCGCGACCGGCCAGCACAGCACGAAGAGGATGAGCCACAACAGCAAGCGGATCACCCTGCTACGCTAATCCGCCCGCTCCGGCGGGGCAAGCCGGCCGTTTCCGCCGTGCCGCAAACGGCCCTCTGAGGCTCTCGCGCCGCACTTGCGCGAACCTGAGCACGTTGCGCCGAAGATGCGCACCCCCATTGGCGCCTCACGCCGGTTTGCGATAGACGGCCGGAGCAAGCGGCTCGAGCGCGTCGGTGATGCCCGAGAGCTTCTCCGAATGTCCGATGAGCAAGTGTCCGCCGGGCTTCAGTGCGGCTGCCACGCGCATGACGACCTCCCGCTTGGTGTCGGCATTGAAGTAAATGAGCACGTTGCGCAGGAAAACCATGTCGAACGTCCCAA
>DAHVRV010000080.1:0-1007 GCA_027322285.1 Actinomycetota bacterium | reverse complement strand
TCGGGTGTCACCACTCAACTTTCTGTGATTAAAGCTGTTCAGCCGCAGGCGCTCGTGGTCTGGACCGCTGGTACCCCGTTTGGAACCGTTCTGCAAGGAATGTCCCAGCTGGGAATGAAAAACATTCCGACGCTGACTACCAATGCAAATCAGGTTCCTGCTGAGCTAGCGCATCTGTCTAATCTCCTGCCGGATAAGTTATATTTCTTTACCGCATTGCTTGATATTCCATATTCGCAAATAACCAATCCGGCCGTCAGGCAGGAAGTGATGAGCTTTGACCAGGCAGTTAAGGCAAGCGGAGGCGCGCCGAGCGATGCATGGGCACTGGCGTGGGATCCGGCGCAACTTCTGATCAACGCGGTCAAAAAGTTAGGGGTATCCGCCAATGCGAATCAGCTGCTTAACTACATGCAAAATTTGCATGATGCACCCGGTCTCTTTGCGGACTACAACTTCTCCGTCAACGATCATCGAGGGATCCTTCCCTCGGATATATACATAACCATTTGGAATGCGCAAGACAAGACTTTCAACACTTTGGTGTCTGGGCCTGGCGGCTCACCTTTGGGATGAAATTTGCCAAAAATTCAATTCCGTTAACTTTGCGCCCCGGGCAGAATTACGACTTGGTATGAAGTCGCAATCGGCCGCGCTGGGAAGGGATTCCAGCCAATTTTCAAAGCTACCGTTTCTTGTAATATAAGATAACGGCGCCTCAGGAAGCGCCTTGATTATCGGCGAGCTTGCTTGCAATTTCGCCTCGGCCTTAATCAAGCGGTCAAGTCGTAATGACTTTTCTCAGTTGCTATGTAGTAGTGAACCTTAAACACCGGAGGCTGTAAGGCAGTGACTTCATCAGTTGGTCGGGAATTCTTGATCAAGTTGGTTCTCTTGGGAACCGGAACGCCAATTGCGAGGAAGGCTCGCCACGGCCCAAGCCAGATTGTAGAAATAGACGGAGATCTAGTACTGGTTGACTGCGGACCTGGCACGCTTCACCGTCT
>DAHVRV010000007.1:0-92336 GCA_027322285.1 Actinomycetota bacterium | reverse complement strand
CTCAGATAGAACTCATAACCCGAAGGTCATAGGTTCAAATCCTATCCCCGCCACCAAAAAAAATGCAGGTAAAAAGGTCCTTCCAACTGGGGGGCCTTCTGTGTTTAGGCGTCGATTTGGAGCATTTGCGGCTCTTCGGATATTTACGGGGTCTAGCCAATTAGCGGGTATCCAATTTTTGACTAGAGCAAAGATATAAAAGACAGGGACGCTTGTATCTTTGAATTGTGAAAAACGAAAAATATAGCGTCCCCGTCCTAACCGATCCTAGCGATATTTGCAATGGATTGGTAGGTCTCAAAGACATAAGAACCCTGTTTTATAGACGACCAGGTCCGATTGCTGAGATTGCCATTGAACAGACGTTTGGTGAGCTGAGTTGCAAAAGCTGCGGTTCACGGGCATATGTCAAAGACCGCCCCTGGGTGTCTTATGTCGATCTCCCTTTTGGCGGCACACCTACGAGACTTCTGTGGAAAAAACATCGCATGGTCTGTCGTAATGATGACTGTGAAACAAAGACCTGGACCATGGGGGATCACCGGATTTCAGCCCTAGGTTGTTTTCTCACCACCAGGGCAGGCAATGAATTGCCCCGAGTTTCTTGGTTATGCCGAATTCAACATAACCAAGAAACTCGGGGCGTATCACTCTAACGATCCTGGAAGGATAGAGCGCCCCGCCTGAGCGGTGCGCTCCCAAGTTAGTGCCCATTGGTCACAGTGAAGTCACGTCGTACCCAGGATTGACGAGGGACTACCCGCTGCTAGCGGGTAGTCCAATTCGAAAGCTGCTGGCGTCCATCGGTGGTGTGGATGATGCCGACAGATTGCTTGAGGTCAAGCCTCTAACGTTTATGGTACGCAAAACTACTGAGCCGATGTGCTCTCGAGATTAGCCCTTCGAATTCGAAAGCGCAGTGCCGCCCGAACCGGAGGCTTGTACAAATGAGCTTCCATTCCATTCCGTCATGTATATGTCCGAAATGGACAGTCCGTGATGGTGCACCTTAGAAGTATTGTAAAAACCAAACGCTCCCGGGACATTATGAAGGTTCTGCATATAGTTCAGAATCTGGCTTGCGGTCGCGTTTACGCCAATTTTCTGAAGTGCACCAAGAACTAGTTGTGCCGGATCCCATGCCAAAGCGTATGGGTTCCCAGGATGTCCTCCAATGGATGTAATCGCTTGATCAAAGGACGTGACCTGAGCTCTAACCTGCGCATTCGATATGTCTGCTGGTGGCAAATAGAAAGGTGGCGTTGGGAAATAGGTATGCTTTGGCATCACTGATTGAAAATGTTTTAGCGCTGCCTGGCTAGCATTTCCATTATCGGTAATGGTTGGGATACTTTCCATCCCGAGTTCTGACATGCCATTGAGCGCCGTCCCTAGCGGGCTGCCGGTAGTCCAAATAATTAACGCCTGGGGATTGGCGGCCTTGATGATGGACAACTGAGTTGTCGCTGATACCGCAGTTGGATCCCACGATTGGTGAGCCACCAGGTGCATCGAAGAAAACTGGGGAAGTTTCAAAGCGTCGACTAACGCTTGGTAGCCTTGGACACCAGTGGCGTCGGTTGTAGTTATTATCGAGATGTTGTCGAAGCCCTTCGACTTAAGAAATGTCAGGTATGCCTCGGCATCCATAATCAGCGGGGTGCCAGCCGAGAAAATCATACTCCCAGGCTTTGGGCTGTCTATAGGAGACAAATCATAAATGAACGGACCAGTTGCCCCAGCAAGTGCGGCAACCGCATGGTCAGGTGCGGCTATCGAACCAACCAGAAGAAGCGGCGCTCCAGAGCTTATTATTGGCGTTGCAAGGGAGACCGCCACTGTTGGACTGGTCCTGTTGTCCTCGATCTCAAACTTAACTGGATGCCCCTGAATACCACCTTTAGCATTGACCTGCGCAGCAAGCGCATCTAATGCCTTAGCTTCTCGACTTCCCAAGGTGGACCCCGCACCAGTAATCGAAAGGATCGCATGAATAACATACGGACTTTGTGAACCCGCAGTCGTGCTTGCAGCGCCAGAAGACTTCACCGCTGTGGCTGCGCTCGTGCCACAGGCCGCCATGACAGCTCCCAGCAACACTACCGATCCAAGCATTCTGAACCTCTTGGTCCGCCTTTTTAATAGCGCGCCACTTGAAGTTCCCATCTCTACACCCCTCTATCCTCAGACGAAATCGTCGAAACTTTTCTTACAGTAACCAAACGTGCCGGATCCACTGTCGAGTGGAAACCTTTTCGTTTTACTGACACCCGACAAAATAAATTGCACCTGAAGCTCTTTCGAAGGGATACCGCTGCGCTCAAGTATTACGCTTTACTAATTGGCAAAGTTACCATAACCACCCGAGCGACAATCTGAAGTGCGTTTAGTCGAGGAGAGTGAATTGGACGACGAGAAGGTTCGACTTTTCGTTAGCTGTTTGAAGCATGGATCACTTCGGCAAGCAGCCAAGGAAAACTTCATTTCCGAACCCGCGCTAAACAACAAGCTTCGCACCCTGGAACGCGAACTGGGAGTCACCCTGTTCGAACGAACCCCGAGAGGAATAACCCTCACGTCCGAAGGCAAAGTTTTTGCGGCTCTGGTGCCTAGATTGCTGGGAGTATCGCAAGATATTCGGAGCGCAATGAATCCTGACAAGCCGGTTACGGAGCTTTTGATTGCGGCGACGCCCGACCTAGCTAGCCTGATCCTTCCTCAATTTCTCGCATATTTAAGCAATAATTCCCTCCAGACTGCAACTGGCGTCGTCGTTTGCCATCCCCCGGAAATGATTCATGGACTTCAGTCCGGCCGATTACACATCGGCTTGCTTCATACAGTTGATGAGCTTCCTAATCTTTCGTCCCAACTGCTCTTTGAGGAACGGCTGACATTCATAGGAGGAGAACCTCTAGGCCCTATCGCCATTGCAGAAATCCAAACCTGGAAGCTTTACGCACCGGTCAAAGAATATCTGGCCTGGCGGCTGATCGAATCGCTATTTAACGATAACCAAGTGTGGCCCAAAGCGATCGTTCACATAAACCATCCTCTGTTGGTGGCGCAGATTGTCGCAGCTCAGCCTGGAATGCGGGGAATCGTGTCCGAGGGCACACTTTCGAGTTCGCAGTCGAAGGGATTGAAACCGCCATTTCCGATTGAGATCACAGACGCAGAGCTGCCGATACTGCCAACTTATGTCATTTGGAAGAATAGGAGCCATTCTGAGGATGTCGCCAGATTCCTGGAGCTTCTGGTAGATTTCATTTCCCGTCGTAAATTACACCCTCATGGCTAAAGATCAAGGTCAAGCCGAAATTCCATCAGCGTGAAGGACTAAAGAACTTATGGCACGAGAAACTTTTAGTCGAGTACAACGAAAATGTTTGCACCTGCGCTTGAGCTCGGTTAAGCCTAAGTAATTTGGAATCGCTTCGATCGAGTCTCGCGTGGAGGTCCTTTGCTTATGTCCAGTTGTATTCGAAGGTGTAAGGAGAAGACCGGGAACGGATTCCCGTCCGAGAATCAGCTTCACACCATGCCCGCGGCAAAAGAAGAACTCTCCGAATGACCAATCCAACTGAGTCCGCGTCAATACAGCTAACACTTTTAGGAACCGGCACTCCCATCCCTGATCGAGATCGTCACGGACCTAGCCAGTTCATCGAAATCGCTGATGATGTCATATTGGTCGATTGCGGGCCTGGCACATTGCATCGGCTTTTGGAAGCCGGGCCGAACTTCAGAGCTATCAAGTACATTTTCCTGACCCATCTGCACTCCGATCATATATCAGGGCTAGCTGATTTTCTCTGGGCTGGCTGGATAGCTAGGTGGTGGACCGTGCCACCCGTACTAGTTGGGCCTCCCGGGACGGAAGAATTCGTGGATCGCATGCTATACGCCTACGAGGAAGACATACGGCTCAGAACAGAAGAGGGTTCCGTCACTATCAGTGGCCTGCGTCCCGCGATTTGCGAGATAGATGACGGTTGGACGGCAACGCATGATAAATGGTCAGTAACGGGATTCAGGGTTGACCACTTTCCAGTTAAGCATGCCTTCGGGTACCGTTTCGAGTCTCAGGGCAACGTCCTCGTGATCTCGGGCGACACCCGCATGTGCGAAAACCTGCAGAAATACTCCCAGAATGCGAACATACTTGTCAGCGAAGTGGCGTGGGAACTCGGGATGAATCGTGCGATTGAATCCTCGGAAGGGCCTCAGAGGGCGCGATGGGAACGGATCCTGCATTATCACATGTCTTCCTTGGAAATTGGCAAACTAGCAGCAAACGCTAAAGTCGAACATTTGGTACTCTCGCATCTAATGCTCATGGATGGAACTCCCGAGGATCTCATTAATGACGTAAAAGCTTCATTTGAGGGCAAGGTGACGGTAGGCGAAGATCTGGCGAAATTCTGGACCGACTAAACGCATCCCTGACTGCTTCGGATGGCATGAGCTCGGCGATAGTCGATCCAACCTAGGCTGGGTGGAAAATTAATTTGCTGGATTTCCGTCCCTCACGAAAGGCCTGCCATCTCCTTCAGCAAGCTCGTTTGTCTTGGATTGCCGCAACTCATGGCTAGGAAGTATCCACGCTTATTTTAGGCAAATAGAGGATCTTTCATATAGAGTGTCTAAATTGCAGTTTGAAATCCTAATTAGCAACACCATGAAAGCACTCTGAATGATCTCAACAAAATACCTCGTGGGTAAAGCTATGGTCACAATGAGGCCCCTGACGGCGGCGATCATGGTCGGTGCAATTGGATTCGCCCAGCTATTTCCAAGCCCTGCATTTGCGAGCAGTCAGACAATTTCCAGCGCCCAGCAACAGGCTGCAGCTGCAGCTGCACAGCTGAATTCTCTCGGGGCCCAAGCTGCAAGATCGCTTGAAAACTACGACAACGCTCAAGCTACGTTGACAAAGGTGAACCAAGACATCACAAATACTCAGGCCCAGATTTTACAAACTCAAGGCCAGATCGCATCTCTTAAATCTTTGCTAACCATCACCGCGATCAGCAGCTACATGAACGACCAAAGCCTGACGAATCTCTATCTGCTTCTTAATGAAAACCCCACGCAAGCCACTGTTCGCGAAGAATTTCTCAATACAGCGACCAGTTCGCAAGCCGACCTGGTCGCTGCGCATCAGGCCGCGTTACAAAACCTGCAACTTCAGCAGAACTCTTTGAAACACCTGCAGATACAGTCCATTAATACCCTTACAAAGATGACCGCCGCCAAGAATGCGGCTCTAACAGCCATAGGACAGGAGAAGTCGCAGCTCAGCTCCATTGACTCCAACATCGCCAAGCTGATAGCGCAAGAACAGGCAGCTAAAGCTCAAAGCGCACCACCGGTAGCTGCGCCTTCACCCGTCAACAGCCCGGTAGCTGCACCTTCACCCGTCAACACCCCGATAACTCCGTCTTCTCCACCGGCCAATTCAGGCATTTATGCTAATCCCTTGCGCGCTATCCGTTCCTTGGCGCGGGAGAGAATCGATCAAGGGGTGGACTATAGCGGTTATGGGCCGATCTACGCCATCGGGGATGGCGTAGTACTAAGCACCTACAATGGAGGATGGCCTGGAGGTACTTACATAACCTATCGGCTCACGCAAGGTCCGGCCGCGGGGCTTACGGTCTATGCTGCGGAAGACATCAAACCTCTAGTTCAAGTAGGTCAGACCATCACCTCCTCCACGATAATTGGCATGATGTACGAAGGCTTCGATGGCATAGAAACTGGTTGGGCAGATCCAAATGAACCCGGCGAAACCATGGCCCGGCATGCTGGTCAATTCGGAGGTTCCAATTCGACTATGTATGGATACAACTTCTCCCAGCTTCTCAGCTCGCTCGGTTCGCCGGCAGGTGTGCTGCAAAATCAACCAACAGGCACGCTGCCGCCTCAATGGCCAACTTGGTAACCAGCTGTCGGCATTGATCTGCAACTTGTCGTGCTCGCGGCGGGACTTCTAAAACTGCAAGCGATCAGACACGGTTTGCTAATCAACCTGCAACTTTATTTTGCTTTCGACAAATTTCTTGAAAAGTCTCGCTACAGGAGACAAATAGCTCTGGTTTCTCCAAACCAGGTGAATTTGCCTCAGACACCTCGGATTCACGATTTTGACTATCGAGACTTTGTCCTGATCGAAATCTGGAGCGACCGGAATTAGTGCCACCCCGAAATTAGCACCGACCAATCCGGCAACGGTCTTCTCATCAATGCCTTCGAATACAACTTTTGGATAAAATCCAGCCTGCCCACAGAGATCCTCAATAACCTCGCGAAGTGCGGTCTCAGCCTTAAACAGCACAAATGGATCGTCAGCTACACTGGCGAGCGTGGTGCTTCCCAGCCCACTGAGACGATGGCTCTTTGGAACAATCAAAAACAACTCGTCTTGCGTAACCACGAAATAGTCGAGATTTGCCGAGGATCCCTGAGGTGAGCAAAATCCAACTTCGACGTCGCCAGCACCGATCTGGGCCAGAATCTTACCGGTCGTATCCTGGGAAAGCTCGAATTTAACGAGAGGATACTGGCTTTGAAATTCAGTGATCAGCTCCGGAACAAAGCTCAGGCCCATGGTCTGAATGAATGCAAGCGAAATAGTTCCGCTGACTGGGTTCACTAAATCGTGAATTTGCTGCCGAGCTTCCTTGATTTCGCCTACTGCCCGCTGGGCATGGGCCAGCACAATCTTTCCGTACCTGTTCAAAACCACACCGTGACTTTTCCGCTCGAAAAGTGGAACCCCGAGTTCGTTCTCAAGACGGGATATTGATCTACTGAGAGCAGACTGGCTAAGAATCAGCTCTGACGAAGCCCTAGTGAAATTTCCTGCCTCTGCCAACACCAGAAAATACTTGAGCTGGTCGATATCCATTCACCGATTATGCCATATATCAGGAACTATTACATCTTTACATAATATATATGCTAAACACAGCGTACAATACATAATTGCTGGCACCTAGAGTGAATCTATCGCGGCAATTCGCACACTTTGAATTGCACTTTCGTCTGAATGCCCAAGCACTCAAACAGGGCGTTTTGCCGCCCGCTCAACGACCACGATCGCAAACCGGCTTTACCTAGGAATGACAGCCGATACCGAGCACGGCTCTAGAGCTCTGACTCAACAAACAAACTAAAGGAAACGGCTTATTTAAATGGCAAAGGACAAATTGTGGACCAGGAGCTTCATCGGAATAATGACAATCAGCTTTTTCATCTTTCTTGCCTTCTATAGCCTTTTAACCACCCTCCCTTTGTACTTGGTTGGCCGCCTTCATGGAGGCGCGGTTGAAGTGGGTCTGGTGCTGAGTTTGTTTCTTCTGCCCGCCATACTCGTCAGGCCACTTGCTGCACGTAGCCTGCACAAGTGGCCGCAAAAACAGCTTCTTGTGTTTTCGACAATTTCCTTTTTTATTGCCACGCTCCTCTACCCGTTCGCAAAAAACCTCTGGCTCATCCTTTTGCTGCGTATTGTTCATGGGATTACCTTCGGAGTCATTACTACCGTCAAAGGGACCATCTGTGCCGAACTGATACCTGCTTCAAGGAGAGGAGAAGGTTTAAGTTACTTTTCCCTAGCCATGACCTTGGCGATGGTTTTTGGACCATTCATAGGGTTGAGTCTTGGAAACATCGGAGCCTACAATGCAGTGTTCGAAATATGTATGGCAATTTCAGCGATCAATATCGTCATCGCACTTCTGATAAAGATCCCTGCACAGAATGTTCGTCATGTAGAACTGCGTAGGCCACAGGCTTTTTCCTTTACCGACGTTATCGACAAGCGAGCAGTCCCCTATGCGCTTGCCACTTTTCTGCTTGCATTCGCCTATTCGGGCATCTCGGCCTTTCTCGCCTTGTTTGCAAAAGACCTCAACCTGGTAAAAGCCGCCGGATACTTCTTCATTACCTACGCGATATTTGTTCTTCTGTTCCGCCCATTCACAGGCAGATGGTCAGATAAATACGGCAGCAATTTCATAATCTATCCAGCTATTTTGATCTTTGCGCTTGGCATGGGGCTACTCGATAAAACGCGTGCGGCAGAATTGATGGTGATAGCCGGGGCTGTAATAGGAATCGGTTACGGCTCTGTCACGCCAATTTTCCAAGCACAAACCATTAACTCACTCGAATCGCACAGGGTTGGCCTCGCCAATGCAATGTTCTTCAGCTCCATGGATGCTGGCATGGCGACAGGTGCATATCTGCTAGGTATGGTTGCCAACATCTTTGGTTACCGCAGCGTCTACCTTGTTGGAGCCGGTATGATCCTTGCCACCGGCACACTTTACTTTGCCCTCACCAGACTCCATGCTCGAATACTTCCCTCGTCGCCGAACATCCAGCCCACGTAATATTTAACGACCTGAGCGCCGATGCCTGGCGTAATCCAGCTTCTAAATTCTTTGCTCAAGCACCGCGGCGGACTTTGCCAGCATTTCGCGTCTAAGTGGCAGGCAAGATTGCTCTTGGAGCCAATTAATTGAAAGAAATGCCGCCACCTTGGATAATCCCGAGCAAATGCTAGGTCCATTCCCGCATGGCACCACGCCAGGTTGGACCAACAATTTGCCCGCTTCACCTTGTGCCCAATATCCGAGGTGTCACAGGAATCCAAGGTTGCGGCGGTTCGCGGTTCACTCCTGGCAAATTGCACGCTAGCAAATATTGTAAACAAACTTTCCAGGCACTTTTAGAGATAGAATCTGGAATGATCTGCAGTATTGGTTTGGCTGGCTGGGACCCTGCTTATGTTGGCGGGCCACGAATCAACGAGGCCTGAGATAACCCAAACGAAAGGAAGCACTGATGAGTTACTTCGCGCTGCTGATCGGGGCGATAAACCTTAATGGACCGGGCCACTATGTAAATTGGTCGATCTTTACCATCTCACTTGCCAATATTTTGATGATTGCCCTGATGATCGTCGTGTTTGTCATTGCCCTCTATCTTCCTTTCCCGGGCTCGAAACACACTCTGAGATACAGCGGGGATGCCGGGCCGCCTATAGCACCTGCCTCACACACACCAACTGAGACCGACAGCGAATCTAAAGGAATGTGGACGGCAGCAATCCGCCGCAAAGGCCTAAAGCTCCTTCCTCCCAACAAACTCCTTCCCGATCGGCAACCGGCATATGTAGCTTCGTGGATCTACATCTTTGGCGTAGCCAGTCTCGCTGCCCTAGGCGTAGCAATATTTTCTGGCTTCCTGATCGCAATAGGTGGAACCGACTGGTGGCACACAAACTCAGTCGGTCATTTCTTCAACAGCGTGCACCTGTGGAGCGTCGAACTCTTCATGGCATTCATCGTGATCCACCTGTGGGGAAAATTTTGGATGGCAGCGTGGCGAGGCCGACGCGCTTTAACCTGGGTGACAGGAGTAATCGCCTTTGGCGCGTCAATCGTTGAATGCTTCACTGGCTACCTATCTCAGCAGAACTTTGCTTCGCAGTGGATTTCAACGAACGGCAAGGACGCGCTGAATGCTACGGGTCTTGGGGCATTCTTCAACCTAATGAATTTTGGACAGATGCTCCTGTGGCATGTCGTCCTCTTGCCCGTAGTCCTGGTTTTGCTGGTGGGCATTCATGTTTTAATGGTGAGAGTGCGTGGAGTGGTGCACCCGCTTCCCCGCAAGCGTGCTCGCGGAAGGATCGCCCGACAGGAGTCAGCCCGATCGGATAGCGGAAACTGGACCGGCCCAACACGGCGATACGACATCGTCAAAGAGGCTTCACTCGCCACGTTAGTAATTCTAATACTCGTTGCTGTTCTAGCTGGACTTCTATCGTCTCCGAACGAACCGCCTGCCACTATAACCACATGGGCGCAGGTAGCTCCCGCTAATTTCATGGCTACTGCGGCATCCGAGCTCGCTGGCACTAGCGAGACCGCTCAATATGGCCCTCCATACAACAACCAGTCGGGGAATGTCCAGAGCCTCCTGTTTTCCCCGCAAAAGATAGTGGGTGTTCAGCAGCCAATCGATACAGCCGACGCCTTTGTACTCTCGCCTCTTTCAAAGTTGGCAGCGACCAATGCCTCACTGGCGTTTGCCTTAGGAACGTATCAGCACTCTTCGAAAGCAACTCAGCAAGCATGGGACAAAGCCTATCTAAAGGCTGTCGACAAAGTGAAGTTCGTCGCCGGAGAGCCCTTGGTGCCGGTTGCACAAGACGGACCAGTCCCAGAATTAATTTCAGCAGAGTTTTCATTGGCCCGATCCGGGGCACTGGATGCTGATCTTCTTGCCCAACAGCCCTTTTATGGAACCGATTTCACCAAACCACTCCTTTTCCTAGAGGACGGGCAATATTTCGCATCCCTTGCCAAGGCGCAGCACCTCACTGGGTCCCAGTGGGGGGTTATGAATGAGACTGGGAACTATCCAGGCCAGCCATGGTTGTGGCTTTACACGCTCTGGTACCAAGTACCAGGGCTGGACGATTCGACGAACATTGACCTCATCGCTGTTTACTTGACCGGAGTCGCAACCGTCCTGCTTTTGGCAATTCCGTTCATACCGGGCCTTAGAGATATTCCCCGAGTAGTCCCCGTTCACAAGGCGGTTTGGCGCAAGTGGTACAAAAGCACCGAAGAAACACCGTCTGACAACGAGGCTCAGTCGCTTACCTGAAATAGCACTGGCTGTTCGTGCTTCGGATATTGCGGAAAAGACAATTTGACGCTGGATGAGATTCGTTGATTCTTTCACGCATTCCGGCCAAAGGAACGAGACGATTAGCAAGCATTGCCGGCAAATTACAAAAACGCAATTACTGAACTATTTGGTGGTTAGCATCTACTTCAAGATAGTGGTGCGGATTAATAGAGTTAGGTACTGCATTGTTTCCAGAATTCTCTGAGAACACGATCCTATCGGTGTCAGAATTAGGCGAGTTCGTGAAGGCCGCCCTCAACATGAGTTTCGGCACGGAAGGACTTTGGGTTAAAGGTGTTGTGGCGTCGTATTCACCTCATACATCGGGACATCACTATCTTGACCTGCAAGAATTCGGCGACCTAGGCTCAACGGCTCCTGTGGCAACGGTTAGCTGCGTCATTTGGAAGACCCGAGCCTCGTATTTGGTGCACCAAATCCAGTCAACGCCACTTGGCAATATCAAGAATGGACTAAGCCTGGTGGTGCGCGTAAAACCTAATTTTTGGCCCAAAGGAGGAAGACTTTCATTTCAAATAGAAGATATTGACCTCGGGCTGTCACAGATTGCAAACCTGCAGGAAAAAGAGAAGATCCGAGCAAAACTCCGGCAGCTTGGCATATGGGATCACAACCGCCGGCTCGAAGTGCCTGTAGTTCCGCTAAGGGTCGGGCTCGTTACCGCCTCGGGAAGCGCGGCCGAAAGTGACTTCCTGGGAGAACTCAAAAGAAGCGGATTTGCCTTCAAGGTTACGTACCGACCGGCTTCAACCGCCGGAGATGCGGCACCACCGCAAATATCTCGTTCTATCCAAAAACTTCAAAATTCGGACCTGGATCTCATCTGCCTGGTGCGGGGCGGCGGATCAATGTCTGACCTGTCAGTTTTCGACACAGAAGAAGTCGTCACGGCGGTAGCTGCCAGCTCGATACCTATTTGGGTCGGAATCGGCCACTCTACTGATACCACGCTCGTGGAGGAGGTGGCCAACAAATACCTCGACGTCCCGCAAAGCGTGGCCCGGGCCGTAGTCGCTAGAATTCAGGACTTCCTAGTTCAGATCGATCAGCTGAACCAAAGAGCGTATAATCTAGGGCGCTCCAAGGTGGAAACAGCCCGGCTTCAAATATCAGAAATATCTCACCTGGCAGTGCGCAAACCCATAGAACTCATTCACGGCCACAATGTGCGGCTGAGTCAATACGTTGAACGCATAAAATCCAGCGCCCAATTATCTGTGACAAGCGCCAAGTCAGAGATCTCCAACAGCCAACGCCTTTTGTCTGCCGCGGCACGCTATCAAGTCATGGACCAGGGAAGACAAGTAACAATACTGGCAGAACTGCCAAAAGCTCGGTCGCTGTCAGTATTGCGCAGTCAAGCGCATGTCCTGGATCTCCTCGAAAGCTCTGCCCGGGCAAGCGATCCGGAGGAAATGTCAAAGAGAGGATTTTCACTCCTCGCAAATGAATCAGGCGCATTGATCAGAACTATCGAGAAAATCAACGTGGGCCAGAAGATAAAGGGTATTGTCGGCCATGGTAGTTTTATCGCTACCGTGAATGAGACGAATTCAACTAATGAGGATAACGAACGGAGTGGTGCTGGTGCTTGAACCTGCCGGCAATGAACTTGGATATGTCGACGCACTCAACGAGCTGCGTGAACTCGTAGAACGACTCTCTACCGAGCAGGACATAGATCAATTGGCCAAAGAGGTCGGCAGAGCTAAGGAACTAATAGATTTTTGCAGATCCAGAATCAGTTATGCCGAGCTCGAGATCAACCAAATCCTGTCCGACGATGCGAGCGAAGAGCCATCCTGACCAATGATCTCGTTCGAGATGGGATATAGCCACTTGTGGTTGTCGCCCAAGCCAGTCCAGAAAAGCTGGCTGGCGGCAGATGAGTTAGTCGATCTGGCAATGCCCGCTGAGAGCTAATCGAAAGGCAAAATTCCGCCAGATCGATCAGTCGAACCAAAATACAGCTCGATCATCAGCCGAATTTCTAAAGCTCAAGATACCTTGAGCGAGATATCGAGGGACTTCACAGAGTGAGTTAAGGATCCGGCCGAGATATAGTCAACACCAGTTACCGCAACTTCCCTGACCCTCTCGACAGTCATATTCCCGCTCGCCTCAAGCTTGGCCCGGCCGTTTGTGATCTTCACGGCTTCAGCCATCATTTCGGTGGACATATTGTCTAGCAGGATTGCGGGAACCCCAAATTGCAAAGCTTCTCTCAATTCTTCCAAGGTTTCAACCTCAACCTCTACAGCCAAGAAATGGGGTGCCGACTTATTCAGAAGTTCCAGAGCCTTGGTTATTCCTCCGGCAGCCTTGATGTGGTTATCCTTGATAAGAATCCCATCGAATAATCCGAACCGATGGTTCTGGCCGCCGCCAACCGTAACTGCGTATTTTTCGAGAAATCGTAGCCCTGGGGTGGTTTTACGCGTATCAAGAATTTTTGCCTTGAATCCCTTTGTCTCGGCTACAAATTCCCTGGTCCTAGTGGAAATCCCCGAAAGCCGCTGGAGCAGGTTTAGCGCCACTCTTTCACCGCCCATTATCTTGCCCAAGTCGCCTGAGACTTCCGCGATGACGTCTCCCTTTTTAACCTCCTGGCCTTCCTCAACAAACCGCTCAACGCTTAACTGGTCGTCGACCAGGCTGAAGGTTCTGGCCACCACTGGAAGACCGCAGATGATCCCGTCTTCCTTCATCAGAAAACGGCCCCTTCCCAATATCCCAGGAGGTACCGTGAGAATCGTGCTTATATCTCCATGACCTATATCTTCTCTGAGCCAAGAACGGAGACTCTCATCGAGAATGTTCATATCGATTTCCATACGAAAGCGACTTCCCTTCACTGTTGATTTACCAAAGAAATGTAATGCGCTAATAATAGGACAAAATCACCTAGCAGCAGAACCTGGCCACCTGCACAAATAAACCTGAGCCCCAGAAAAGCTATCTGCGTCGTCTAGCCTCAAAGCACCGAAACGAATGTGGGCAAAAGCTGGCTAATAACTACTGCGTTCTGAGCTGGCAGAATAGATGTTAGTTAGACTCAGGGAACCTAACAACAAATAGGGCCTAAAAGTTATTTTCTGTCTACCGACCTCCGGGGCTCCAATTTTGTGCCCAATGATAACAATCTTGTCCCAAGTGCCGGACTTCCGGCCGTCGCCATGTTGCCTCGCGGCCTTGAGCACTGTGGGCTGATTGACGACAAAGCGCCACTTCCGGGTCAATTCAAGAGAGTCAATCCAAGTGGAAAGCCTCCGGCGCAGGTTCATGCCAAAGGAGTCAGCGCCATCTGCCTGCAGGCCAATGTCGGCTTCAACAACGGCATGCGGAGGATTCGGATCTAGGTTGTCGCGAGTTAAATCAACTCTCGCCTTAGCTCTGGATACGTTACAAGTTGCCGCTGATGAAATTGCAACTACATCGAGCTCTGGATCGCGCGGCGCGCAATCACAGCTCGCAGGACAAGTCCGCAGCTTTGAGCAAAATGGCGTCGAATTGACAATCAGCGTTCTGCGGACAGACCCGCAACCGGAAAAGGGTCAGAAAACCCAAGGCCGTTCATCGGTTGCAAAAGACTTTTATCATTACCGATGCTTACAAATTCATGTCTGGCCGAGTTTGGGCGGAACCCCTTAGGAACCATAATGCACCCATGAGGCTTGCCAAGCTAACCACCCCCATACCGAGCAGAAGCGTAGGAAGCACCACAAACGTGACGAGCGAACCAAAGACCAGCGGAGCAGATACCTGGACCGCTCGATTCACTGCAGTGCGCAGCCCAACAGCTAGGCCTTGATCCTGTCTAGGAGTGGCCTTGGATAGAAGGCTGATCAACGACGTTTGGGAGAGCCCATTACCTACCCCAAACACCACCTGGCATATTACCTGGGACATAAAGGATGCAAAGAAGGGAACCGCCGTAAAGGCTAAGGCCATTCCGAATAGGCTCAAATACAAAAGCCTTTCGGCTTGAAATCTTCGATGCAAGAGACCGGTCATTGCCGCTGCGCCAGCGCTTGCCGCCGAACCCAGGGAAAGTACAATGCCTATGTCCAGCGGGCTCCAACCCAAATGGTGCAAATAAACCACGTAGAAAGAGTTTCGTATAGCTATAAGTCCCAGACGAACCACTGAGCCGATGATTAGCAGACGGAATGCTGGCATTCCAAGCAGCCTGAAAGCTCGTCCAAAATGGCGGCTCGCCTCGGTTGGCGCTTCTTGCGGCGATGAAGAAGCAGGCGGAATCTCAGAACTTACTGAAACATCGCGCACGGTAACAGAAAATGCGACGGCCGCAATTGCACCAGCGGCGACGAAAAACGCCAGAGTCATGTTGGCGCGCGAGACGAGCACTCCAGCCAGGAATGGCCCGCCAAAATTGCCAACCTGGGCCGACAAGCTCAGCCACCCGATTCGACGAGCTCGCCTACTCCCCTGTTCGCGCTCTCTTGTGACCGATGTCTGAGCTCCAATCCATGCTGCGGACCGACCGAGTCCAGCAACCATCTGCCAAAAGCCAAATAACCAGACGTTGGCAACCGAAATGCTAAGTATCGTAGCCACCCCAGCGGAAATAGCTCCGATTAGAACTACATGTCGGCTACCCAGCCGATCAGCGGCCGCCCCAATAGGAATTGCGAAAAACATGGGCGCAACTGAAACAGCAGCGACGTCAGCACCAATGGCAAACGCAGATCCATGCATCCGCAACACCCACAAAGGAATAAGAAGCATGACCATCGACTGCGAAACCCGCTGTCCGATGCCAATGCTGAATACCAGATTTGTGGAACGACGACCGATGTCAGGCCCCTTAACTATTGCAGATCGGCATAGCTTCTAACGCTGCAATCATATTTCGAATTCTTTTGCGTCAGCTCATCTTTCGGATTTCCCTCAGCGACAATCCAGGCAAGTGCCGCAACCGCGCCGCCACCAACTCTGAACCGCTTTCGAAAGGAGTCCGGTCGTAATGTTTCCCCGAGGAGATGCGGCGAAAAGATTTATTAAGCTCTTGGGCTGGTCCTTTTGATCTGAGCTTGCCCCTTCTTTTGTTGCACCGCATACCGCGAGTAGCCGAAAGTTACTAATAATAGCGCAGTGACAAGGTACATCAGGGAGAGCGCCGAACTGTCAGAGCCCGCATAAACAGCATGAATCCAGATCATGATCAAAGCGATGACACTGAACCTGTGAACGTTCAACCACCCACGCTTCCCGTATCCAATTTTGAGTCTTGCTGAAAGCCCGGTCAGCAATCCGGCATAAAGCCCCATTGTCCCCAGGGCAACTGGAAGCGGTCTGTACGCCGAACGCAATGGGATGAATGCGCCAACCAATCCAACCTTGGCATATGTGTCGAGCACAACCGCCATGATATGGAGGGCCGTGAAGCTGAGGGTAAAAACAGCCAAAAGGGTATGGAACCTCATGCGGGTGATGGGGTGCAGGAACTTGATCCTGTGCCTCAAGGGGTGAGAAAGAAAAAGTCCTGTCATTGCCAGAAACCAGAACAGGAGATATGCGGTAATACCGCTAGCTCTCGCGATCAGCCATGGGGCCATCCTCGGCTGGTCCAGATAACGGGATTCAAAAACAGTTAAAAGGTAACCGATCGCAATTGCGTTCGCGGTGACAATTACGAGCGTGAACAGGTCAGCAACCAGCGAGTGCGGCTCATCTTCATCTAGGTATTCGTCAACCGGGTTTTCTCTTGCGCCGTCTGGTTTAGTCACCCAAAACTCTCTATTTTTCTGAGCAATAACCCGAAGACAAATCTCATCGAAGCCTGCCATCCCAAATGACGTACTGGTCGATTAACGAATTCGTGAACGCCTGTCCGTAATCAGTTATCCATGCGGCGGATATGTTTAGAGATTCCGAGACACCTTTTATGCGATCTGGGCCAAGTAGGAATAATGATTTTGACCAAACTTCCGCTTCAGCGGGGTCCTGGGCAACTACCGTAACGGCTGCCAGCCCTTTCCCGCCAGGTTCACCCGTATTCGGGTTGATGAGGTGATGCCTCAGCTCACCATTTTGCCACCAACTCCTTACGGCGGTGGACGAGGTGCAAACAGCAAGATCCAAAAGCCTCAATACCAGCACTGGATCACCTTCGGGCTGGAATGGATTTTGAACGCCAATATTCCAGCCGTTCATCGTCGGTCCGTATCCGGAACAGATGCAGTCTCCGCCAGCTTCGATCAGGAATTGCGAATGTCCAGGTTGGAGGGCCGCCGCTGACCATCTGAGCGCAAGCCCCTTGCCTATACCACCCAGGTCAATAGGAAGCTCGCCGACACGGACTAGATTTCCCGTTTTGAACTCGGGACTCCATTCCGGCAATGGATCTCGCACATGAAGGGTTCGATCTGACTTTGACTCCGGCATGCCTTCGGTCCAGGAGTTCTTGTACCCAAGCGACACGAGATCTGTCAGAATCCTAGGATCGAACAGAAAGCCTGTGAGTTTGTAGGCCTCGTAGGCATCTTGGATGGCCATGAAGCACCGGGGCGAGACCTTGTGCCACGATTGAGGTGACTGGTTAATTTGAGATAGATCGCTGGTTGGACTGAATCTGGTGCAAGCGGTTTCTGTATCCGAAAAAACAGCCTGTACTTTCAGAAAACTCTCTTGTAAATCTTGATCATCCCTCACTTGACAGGCCGACACTATGACCGAGGTTGCCATCGACCGGAAAGAGCCGATTACTGGTACCATGTGAGTCTCAACCGAGGGCACGTGACGCCCCAGTGGAGCCGTGGGTTGGAGGTGGTGCTGTCGCTACTGTTCTCGGTGGATTGGACTGGCTTCGCGTCACAGGGGGTGAACTCTGGCTTCCTCCTGTTATTTGCGGAGCAGACCCCGCCGATGCCGCGCCAGTCAGCTGTTGAATCTGACCTTTCAGCTGGGCAATCTGTGCTTGAAGCCGTGCAATCCTCTGCTGCTCTTCGCGTTGCTGCGGACTGGCCTCGGTGGCGGCTAACGACTGCGTAGTAGGTGTGATGTCGGCCGCTTTCGCACCTGAGTTACTGTAGGTTGGGTAGCTGCGATTTAGGATGTTGGCGACATAAATTGTCGACAGCACACCCAACCCCGTTGACACTGGATACAGCACCACCAACGGCACATATTTCCTCAGCTTCGTCTGCTGCACCTTAGAGAGCTTCATTCGGCCTCAATGATAGCTAGTCATCCGTCTTATGTACCGTGGTAGTCGTCACGCCGCCGCTGCCGCCAGGGAGTGTGGTTGTCGCGTGATCGCCAGAGTCGTCAGAAGTGCCATCGTCTGCTTTGGCCGAACTTGCCCCGGTTGTCGCGCTTGTTGGCGGTACCTCCGATGCCGGGGAATTCCCGGCGAGAAAGGCAGCGTTGCTGTTGGCGTTGTCAATCGCGGCAGCGGGCAACCGCGACGCCAGAGTGGATTTCGCGGAGTTCAACTCCGACTGAAGCTTTGCCTCTTCGTTTGAAAGTCTGCCAAGTGCGGCAGCCGTCGGATCCTGGGTCGTCGTGGTTGAAGAGGTCGTCGTTGACGCATCCTGGCCAACCGGCAAAGAGGGCGGAGCTACCACGCTCACGGCGTGTATGGCTGTTGCAGACCCTGCCCCTATACCGATTGCAGCGGCCAATTTGATAAAGCCTGTTCTTGTAAGCAAATTCAACCTCCAGCTTCGATGCATACAGTCTCCAAGACCCAAATTCGTTTGGGATTATGCTGGTATTAGAATTTTCTTAGCTAGCTCGCCTCTGGCCGGATGTTTGGCAGAGCCCCAGTCTGGCTTGCGCTTCTAGCTGGAATCGTCTTTTTGCCGCATGTGCTCTCGCTGAGCTCCGACACCAAACGACATGCAAGCGCAAAGAGGTCGTTTAAACCAGTTGCAACCACGATCCCAGCCCAGGTGGCATGGCGATAGCCCGACCCCGACCGGAGAGTCACCTAGGATTGGGAGCAGACCAGGGGAATTTGGAATGGAGCGTCCGAGCGTAATATGTAGATGCGCTGTTCACTTGCACTCTTTAGACCGAAAACAGAAACACGCTTGGCTCCCGTCTGGCCGAAGGCCATTTCAACCAGATAATAAAGATCAGTTCGCCATTGGCACCAGACGAGCAAGAATCCGATCTATCGCTATACGAGGTGCAATTTCTGTTCCGGTTAAGGGGTGCATCCGCAATGGAATGGAAATCATGGCGTAGCTGCTGTAGCTAGCTACAGCAGCTATATGCAGCACGCGCCTGACCGAGTGTCCAGCCCTCGTTAATGCGAAATGCTAGAAATTCCCCAAGTCGCGAATACAAAAGATATCGAAGCCACCAGGATGGACCGCAATTATTGTCCTTGGAGTTCCCAAGTCAAGGCTGCTTCCAATTCCTAGCGAGTCGGCCTCACGGATTCCTCGATAAGCGAAGCCGGTAAAATGGCACCCGTTCCGAAACGTTCCTTTATTTTTGCCACGCTTTGAGAAAGCGCCATTCCGCGCTGACCCTGCTCATCGTCAAGCATCAACTGCTCTGCTCCCTCTTTTTTCAGGTTTGACATCGCGACACCTAACAATCGGATTCCATGGTCGTTCGAACCCTTAGGAAACAGCTGCCTCAAATGACCTAGAATCTCTACGCCTGAATCGGTGGCAGACGACAAAGTAACTGACCTTGTGATTGTGTGAAAATCACCAAATCGGATTTTCAACGTTATCGTCCTTGCGGCCGCCTTGTTCTTCCTCATCCGATTTGCCACGCTTTCCGCGAGCATCACCAGCTCGTGGTCAACTTGGCTCATCTCGTAAAGATCGGCGGGATAGGTCTGATCGTGACCGATCGACTTGCGACGCGAACCTGATGTTACTGAGTCGGAGTCACCCCCGCTTGCCAGAAGCCGCAGGTGCGGAGTGGCCTTCCCGAAAATAGAAGTCAAAGTAGCGTCGGGAATCCTCAGCAAGTCCCCAATTCGCTCGACCCCGACCGACCGCAATCGCTGATAAGTCTTGGGACCGACTCCCCACAGCTCCCTGACAGAAATTGGATCGAGAAACTCTTGCTCTCCACCGGGCCATACCACTACAACACCTTTCGGAACTTCCACGATTCCTCCACTAATGGCAGGCTTTGCCCGGCGAGATGCTAACTTCGCAACCTGCTTGGTCGTGCCCACCCCCACGCACACCGAAAGGCCAAGCTCTTTCCAAACCGATCGCCGTATCTCGGCTGCAATGGCCTGCGGCGGACCGAAGAGGCGCAGGCTGCCGCTGACATCCATGAATGCCTCGTCCAAGCCCACTGTTTGTATTTCATCCGTAAAACTGCGCAACACTGCGTGAAAGCGAATGGAAATCTCCGCGTACCGCGAATAGTTGCCGTCCAGAAATACTCCCCGCGGACACAGCTGCCTGGCCTTAGTCGTAGGCATGGCGGAACGAATTCCAAAGATACGAGCCTCGTAACTCGCGGAATTGACAACGCCTCGGGGGCCGGTTCCACCCACAATGACCGGCAACCCTGCCAGGCGGGGATTATCCAGCACCTCGACCGACGCAAAGAAGCAGTCCAAATCAGCGTGAAGAATCGCTCTATTGGCTCCCCAAGGACGCTCCATATCCAAAGCCTACCCACCTACTCTTTGTCATGTTGCTTCGAGCACGGTCGACTCGCTCGCGACCCTCCTAGGCTTCCGCGAAGCCAAGATTCGAATCGGCCGGCGTCAGCGAAACCGTTCTATGTCGGCGCATGGACATCGATCTGGCGCACCTGCAAGCACTTGAATATCGTTAGCTGTGATGAGCTGCATGGCGGCTATGAGCAATTGGGTTGTTCCTAACGAATCTCAAGTGCAATAAGGGGTTCGCTCACTCTCGGATCAATAGACAACTTGCAGAATCGCCGATCATTTCGCTGGCGCACGCTCGCTAAGAATCTGCTGTACTAATCCCGGGTCGTCGGGAGTAATAGTCGGACGAATATGCCTGCCTACATCGAGCACCAGCGCAAGACTTTTCTTTGGCCGGCTCGTATCAAGGTTCCACCAGTGGATGAAGTCTCCTGAACCCCATATTCGCCAGCGGCGGACAGCATTAAATCCCGCCAGGGGAAGCTCGGTCACTGTCTTGATGGCGGAGTACGGAATTCGCTTAGCGCCCCAGAGGTAGTACCACCGGATCACCAGTGCATCGTCGTCACAAGCGATGCGGCCGTCATCATAAATAAAGTGACCACTCGACATCTTCACCATCCCTAAGGCTCCGCCGTTGGTAATTATTATAACGATGCCAATCGCAAGTGTCAGGGCTAAAAGCATCGCGCCAACTGACCTGGTGTGATTCAGTCCGACGAAACTTCGCGTTTGCCGATATCGTCGACGACCTACCCGCTACCACGGTTGCGGCCAAACGCGCGCCGCAACGAGGAAATGCTCACTGGACCCGATAGAAAGCGCCAGGCACTTTCGCTGCCCACACAGTTTCCGGCGCGCCGCTTCCAAGGGTGACGGCAGCCTGATGCTAAACCGTGGTCAAGTTTGGACCTTTCATGATTAGAGTGATGAATCAAATAGGTATCATGATTGTTACGAAGCTACGCCCCCGTAGCTCAGGGGATAGAGCATCGGTTTCCTAAACCGTGTGCGCAGGTTCGAATCCTGCCGGGGGCACGACGGGTTGCAGACAACAGTTACCTGATCATTACGGCAACAGTCCCGCCTTAGATGTCAAATATGGCGACTGGGTACGGCCATCTATTTGCTGTTGAGTCATGTCGAACTCGTAGCTTGAAAAGATGAGACGTTGTTGTCATGAAGAGCCGGAGTCAGGCCGACAGCTGTCCGGACAGAAGCGAACCAGGCCGCTACGGGCACGTTGAACAGCGCGTCTCCGCAGCGAATGCAACCCAGACTGCCATTCACAGGTCCGAGGCGTCACCCGGAGTGGAAGCCGTACTCCGCTGAGCAACCTTCCAATTACGCTCCAAATTGGCGATCAGACCTGGACTGTAGAGGCAGCGCGCCTGTTCGTAGCTATACACGCTCATATAGAGGCGGAAACGGTCCAAAGGCTCCCGGGCAACTCGCAGCGTCCGCCGGTTTCCGAGCAAAGCCGCCACGCCCGCGCCGGTGAGCATTGACGCGGCGCTCTCTATTGCCCCCGAGATCTCATCAGCCTTCACTACCTTGTCGACCATCAGCTGACCCCCGGGTTCGTCGACGTTAAAGACGCGCTCGAAAAGAATAGCTTGCCGGGCAAGCCGGTCGCCGACCACCTGCGGCAAGCGCAAAGCTGCGCACCCGGGGATAATCCCCTCCTTCCTGGCGGGAAGACTGAAGTACGAGCCGGTTTCGGCGACCACGTGGTCAACCACCAGCAGCCACTGGCAGGCGCCGCCAATGGCGAAGCTCTCCAGGGCTGCGATCCAAGGCTTCTCAGGTCTGGCGTCGGAACCGCGAACCTCGTCGTCGCGGATGCCATGTCCGCGATATATCTTGTTGAGGGCGCCCAATTCCCGCTCAATCATGAACTCAATCAGCGAAATCTTGCCCTGGTAGAGGGCCGTTAGATCAATCCCGCTGCCTAGGATGCGCCGGCCGGCATACTTTGGGTGCGTCGAAACCGCTCCTCGCAGCACGCCTACCTCAATCCGGTCGTCGAGCAGGACCAAATCGACCGCCGTCTCAAGCGCACTTACCGATCGGTCGTCCTCCGCGTTCAGCACCGCGAGATTCTGCACTGTAACCGTACCCAGGGTCCCGTCACGATCGACCCTCACCGGTCCCAGATCGACGCTGCCCGTAAGCTCAAACTCCTGGCGTCGCTCCCGCGCCTCCGACGTTGGCAGCGACATGGCGTGGAGCAGGTGGAGGCCAGTGTCGCGGTTGGCAAGTACCCGCGACACGAATATTCCCTGGTCGATCTCCAGACCAACCTTATTCTTCTGAAGCAGCTGGCGCTCGGCATCGATAGCCGAACGCGTCGGGAGCACCCCGGGAAACTGCTCGGCTACACCGTAGACCAGCTCCGCGACGCGCAGATGACTTCTTCGACCTTCTGTAAGTTCGTCGTAGATGCGAACGACAGCCGCATCGTCCGTTATCGACATCTGGCTCATGGCAAAATGCTAGCACTACCGGCAGAACCTGTCATGCGGCAGTTTCCACGTCTCCACATCTGTACGGACGGGCCCCTTTTCCGACGCAGAAACAGCGAAGTATCGTGGTGGCAACCGGATAAAAATTGCAGAGCGGGCAATGACTGACGGCCGAAGTGGCACAAAACTAGGCAAGCGTGTATACGCTGCATGATCGTCGAGCAGCTTGAGATCCCAAAAGCATCGCAGAGAAAATCTGAATATTTTATAGGCATAGACAAAGAACGCCTAGCTTGGACAGGCATTGTCAACACAACCAGGTGAATCGCCGACAGTAACTGGCTCACAAACCAGAATTGCGCAAAATCGCCAAAGCCGGGAAAACGAGTGCCACGGTTTTCTGGAAAAATCGTTAGTTCATTCTCAGCTGGCTATTTGCATTTCGAGCAATGCCGTCCGGGTCGCCGGCCGCACGGCAAATAAGTCCGGCCGAGCACGTCCGCTGACAATCCTCCGAGAGGCATCCTGCGCGCACGCGCTTAAGTCCGGGATGCGCTCGGACGGCCAGATCATTAATCGCCGGCTTTGCTTCAAACGCTTGACCTGCGCCCGGATTTGACGTCGCTAAGTTGTGCGAGCAGTTCGTCGCCTCTGCGGCGAGCCTCCTTTAGGGCTGCGTCTTTTATATCTTCGTATCCCCTGATCAAGTCTGGAAGTTCAGCCACCTGGACCACAAGGTCAATAGTGCTGAGATCGAGACTCTTCAGGGCCGTTTCCATTAAGCCCATGTACCAGTTAGGAGCCTCGCGTTCCTGACGCCGCAGTTGGGAATGTGAAAATAAATCTAGAGGCGTTCCACGCAGAAAGCGCATGCGTCGCAGCAGGCGCAGTGGTCCCCGAAACCATGGCCCAAGAGCCAGCTTCCTGCTGACGCCAAAAGAGCGCAGCAGCGGAGGATGCAAATGGTAGGTCACTCGGCCGGGAGCTTCAAATGTTGCGGCCACCTGTTTTTCGAAGGAATCAGACAAGTACAGTCTTGCCACCTCGTATTCATCCTTGTATGCCATGAGCTTGTACAGGTTGGTGGACACAGCACCAGTGACAACATGGCTTTCGGGAATCGCAGCGGTCTCGCGGCCATAAACCGCGGCAACGTGGTCTAAATAGACTTCCGCCAGTTTTAGGTTCTGGTAAGAAACCAGGTCGCTTGCCTTGTCCGTGACCGAAGTGGCAATTTGATCAGGGAGTCCGGAAAGGGACTGTCGCTTTGATATTGACTTTCTCACTTGACGATCGCGAACACGGCTTAAATTTGCTAAAGGTTCAGCGATCGCCACGCTTCTGTCGAGATCCAGCGCATCTTTAACCGAGCGAGGATCAACCACCCATGTCCTGCCCCACCGAAAAGCCGACAGATTTTGGGGCACGGACACGCCGTTGGCAATAATTGCGGCTTCGATGGCCCGGGAGGAAATCGGAATTGTTCCCGCCTGATACGCTGCCCCAATAGCTACGATGTTGGTCAAAAGATAGTCACCGACAATGCTTTCAGCTATCCTGCGTGCTGGAACCGCAATAAGGCGCTTATTGGAGGTGCAAGACCGAACCAGTGATAGCATCGCTGATTCATCCAAACTCAGCCGCCGATTCCTTACAATCTCGCCGGTATCCATGGCGTCGGTATTGACAACAGCGACGGTGAACTCCTCGCTACATCTCGCCAGGTTCTTAGCATCCACAGCTGCAACCAGGTCGAGAGCTAGGTACACGTCAGCCGAACCCAGCCCGACCTTGGCGGTAGATAGGTCGGTCTCCGGCGTGCCGAGCACCAGAGATGACAGCACTGGTCCCCACTTCTGGGCAGCACCGGTCTGATCATAAGTGGCAACCCCGAGACCGTCAATAGATGCGGCGGTTGCAAGAATAGCGTTAGCCGTTATCACCCCGGTGCCACCGAGACCAGGTATGTAGATTGAATAACCAGAATTCCCAGGCGCCGGAAGTTCTGGTTCCTGGAGCAATCCTTCTGGAACCTGCCGCTGAACTCTCCTGTATCCAGTCTTCGGCCTCGTCTCGACTGTTACAAAAGACGGGCAATCGCCCCGAAGACACGACTCGTCTTGGTTGCAAGACGAGGTATGAATCTGGGTCTTCAGTCCCAAGTTCGTTCGAACCTGAATCAGCGACATGCAGTTTGATTTGACGCCGCAGTCCCCGCATGCCTCGCAGACCCGCTCATTTATCAAAACATAACGCGATGGTGGGGGCAATTGGCCGCGCCGCTGCTGGCGTCTCCGCTCGTTTGCGCAAGATTCGTCATAAACAAGCACGGTCACGCCGTTCGTCTCCGACAAGGATCTCTGAACGTCAACGATCTTGTCAGGAGAGCAAATCTCTACAGTGGACCCAAAATGATCGCCTTTGTATCGTCCTTTGTCCTTGGTCACGAGCGCGACTCTGGAAACCCCGTCATCTAGGAGTCGCCGTATTAGGGAAGCTACCGACAGCTGGCCAACTGGATGTTGAGCGCCCGTATTAGCTATGACCCCGTTGAAGAGAATCTTGAAGGTGATGGACGCCCCTGCGGCAACACACATGGCAATATTGGGGTAGCTCGAATGAAATAGAGAGCCATCCCCAACATTCTGAAACACATGTTTTTGCTCGGTAAATGGAGCGAGACCTATCCAAGGAAGGCCCTCTCCACCGTATTGCGTCATCGCTTCGATATGTCGCGGCTCCTCGATGATCGAGGCAAAACTATGACAACCTGGGCTACCCCAAGCTGTTGCGCCCTCAGGCAACTGGGTCGAAACACTGTGCGGGCACCCAGAGCAGTAGTTGGGAGTGCGTCCGCGCATTATGGGCACGCTCCGCGACTCGGCCTTTCCAATCCTTGCAAGCGCGTCAACCAGGGGGCGCTCGAACTCCGTTTTCGCAAAAAGGAAATTGCCTAACAATTTCAGAATTAGATCGGAATCAAACCCTCCCTCCACGGGAAATAGCTCGCTGCCGTCAGCCAGGTGCTTTCCAAACACCGGGGTTGTGTCGCCCCAAAGATGCAAGGCCGCTCTCAGATTCGTCTCCAGCAGATCTCGCTTCTCCTCCACAACAAAGATCTGGTCGACATCGCGGGCAAAATCACGAGCTAATTCCTTGTCGAACGGATAAGGCATACCATAGACGAGAACGGTAATTCCCAGCCGCTCGAGCGCATTGCCCTCCAAACCAAGGCTGCGCATTGCCGCTCTCAAATCGCCGAAACTCTTTCCGGTCGTTACGATCCCGATCCTTGCTTGAGCCTTTGCGCCGATTCGGTAATTGAGACCGTTTGCCCGGGCATACCTGATTGCCGCGCGGTGCCGTCCTGTATGCAGCTCGCGCTCCTGCTCTATCGTGGTTCCGGGGAAGAATTTGAAGTTTGGCCGGTAGGAGTAGGATTCACCGTTATCCACCACAGACTGGCTCGCGCTCGCAGCCACGTCGAATGTTGAACCAGAATCGCAAAGGGCGGTTGGCAGCTTTAGCGCGACCCAACATCTGCTGGCACGAGAAAGCCCTATTGCTTGCAATCCCAGAGTGTAAATCTCCTCCACCGTGGCTGGGGCAATAATCGGCATTGCGGCCGCGATAAATGCCTGATCTTGCTGAAAAGGCATAGTCGAGCTAGATGCTTCATGATCCTCGCCGGACAGGATCACCACAGCTCCGTTACGGCTAGTTCCAGCAAAGTTGCCGTGCTTGAGCGCGTCACCGCTTCTGTCCGCCCCGGGGCCCTTTCCGTACCACAGTCCAACCACGCCATCGAATCTCTCGTGGGGAAAGTCGTCCAGCATCTGGGTACCCATAAGCGCGGTGGCTGCACGCTCCTCGCTCGACGCAGGGAAGTGGATGATTCCGTGTTGACCCAGAATTGATGAGGCTCGCTCAAGCTGAAGATCGTAACCTGCGAGCGGAGAGCCGGGATAGCCGGTTATGAATAAACCCGTCTTCAGGCCTTTAGCGCGATCCCTGCGTACCTGCTCTAGTGGCAATCGGACCAGTGCCGTGATACCGCTGAAGTAGAAGGTTCCCTCTTGCGCAACAAGCCGCTCGTCAAGGTCAATCCTGCCGATACCGCTTCCGCTCACGTCCTGCTCACTCTTTGGCATACCATGCTCCCCCAGCAACGAACCATACGCCGCGTCCACCCAGACTGCCTCGAGCGCGTACGGAACTGAAATGTTCATGCGCGAAAACGTTCATTAAGACTTCAACCCTCACGGAAGAGCCCCGGCGTCAAACCCACACGGCTCCACAATCTTCCGCATAATGGACAATACCTGCTGATCTGATCAGCATATCGAATCTCTTTGTACCTATCAGCCAATCAGTTAGATTTTCGCTCTGCCCGAAACTCCATCGGTTAGGGCCATGTCACCAAAGGTCCGAGCGCTCTAGCGCTTGTGAACGCATATCAGCCGTTTCGCATATGCGACATCGAGCGCAAGCCGGGCATCCGTTATCCACGGCTGATCGCCTACTAATTATTTCTACGCTTCTCGCGGATTCGTCGACCGTGTTGCTCGGTAGGGCAGGAATTTCGACGCGAAGTAATCGAGCATCACCGGCGTAAGTTCCCTTTGGACGAGACGCTCCCCGCAAGAATTCGCGCCAATGACGATTCAGGCATCCAACACGCCTTTCATCTCATTCAGATTCCGCTTTGAACGTTACCCATCCCGCTCCAAAGGGCTACAAGTCCGGAATCAACGATGCCGCGATGGCTTCAGGCAGACCGACTTCAGGCAAAATTGATTCTCAACCCCTTCCTGAAACTTTGCCCTTAGTCAAGGCGTTCGCCAGCTTATCGATCCCTACTTCGCAATTGGCCATGTCGAAAGAAGCTCGATTACTTCTTCTATAAATTGGGCACTGAGCTCCATCAGCTGTACCTCAGACAAAGGCTCCACTGGATGGGGAACAGCGACGTATCGATACCCAGGAACTCCCTGAAATTGCGCCATGGCCTCGGCTGCTCCTCGAAAGGCATTGGTGCATACAACTACCGTCGGAACTCCAGCTCTCTCCAAAAATATGCCGTCAGCCAAACTGGCTGCGCTGCATGACCCTCAGTCGCCCACCCCAGCGATAACGACATCGCACGCTTCGCGTATCCGCTGTACCAAAGCCTCATCAACTGAGTCGCCGAACACCGGTTTCACAAAGGTACTGACCTGGCTCAGGCCAACTCGGTCGGCAAGTCGATATCCGAAGGCCTTTAAAAGCCCTGCCGCATTGGGTTTACCGTTATCTAGCAAACCCAGCCGCACTCCCGATAACGAGGCCGGGCGTGTAGCCAACCTAAAACTTTGAGGCTTCTTGGCGTTTTCCGTCGATTCCGCAACTTCCGAAATGCTGTCTTCGCTTTTCATGCCGGCATCCTCTCGCTTCTCTTGATTTTCTATGTAATTCGCTCCAGGCACCTGAACTCGAGATCGATCAGTAGATAACACTCCTCATTCACCTAGCCTTAGTCTTCAGAGTAATTCGCAACGGATAGTGCAACGCCCGGCGAAGCTGCAACCGGTCCGCGCCTACCGCCGTGAAACTACAAATCCAAACCTTGCTTCCCTGGTCACAGGCACCTGTATCAGGTGCGCTCAGTTCCGAATTAGTCAATCAGGCTTCTTCTCCAGTTGACGTTATGCTAGGATTCTCTCGACCGCTCCATGATTATTCGGAGACATTGCGCAAAGGAGGCTCGAATGACCGAGTCGCCCACAACTATTTTCAAGACAGCACGCGACCTGCTCTTCACCCATGCTACCGACTACGACAAAGCCAGCAAGGCATTCGCCTGGCCTCAGTTCCGAGAGTTCAACTGGGCTCTCGACTGGTTCGACGTGATCGCCCAGAACAACGACAAACCTGGATTATGGATCGTCGAGGAGGACGGCAGCGAAAACTCACGAAGCTTTGCTGAACTTTCTTTACGCTCAAATCAGGTCGCCAATTGGCTGCGAGAACATGACATGAAGCGGGGCGATCGTGTTTTAGTCATGCTAGGCAACCAGCTTGAGCTATGGGAGACCTTGCTCGCTATCATGAAACTGGGTGCGATAATGATTCCTGCCAGCACTCTCCTTCAGACCGACGACCTGCTTGACCGCGTCGAAAGGGGCCAGGTCCGCCATGTAATCGTCCGCGACGAAGACACCCGGAAATTTAACGGAGTCCCGGGCAATTTCACCCGAATCGCAGTCGGCCCCGCCACTGAAGAGTGGCTCGATTACAATGAGTCCGAAAAGGCCGGAACCAACTTCGCGCCTGATGGAATTACCAAGCCATCCGACGCGCTAATGCTCTACTTCACCTCCGGCACGACCGGCAAACCAAAACTTGTTGAGCATACCCATGTTTCTTACCCTGTGGGCCATCTCTCGACCATGTATTGGATCGGGCTGCGTCCTGGTGATGTCCACTGCAACATCTCCTCGCCGGGCTGGGCAAAACATGCTTGGAGCAGTGTCTTCGCACCGTGGAACGCGCAAGCTACAATTCTGGTTTACAACTATGAACGATTTTCGGCGTCATCGCTGCTTGACGTACTAGTACGAACTAAAGTCACCACATTTTGCGCTCCGCCTACGGTGTGGCGGATGCTCATACAAGAAAACTTGGCAGCTTGGACAGTTAATCTCCGAGAAGCCGTCTCGGCCGGTGAGCCACTCAATCCCGAGGTGATTGATCAGGTCCAGAGGAGCTGGAACCTCACTGTTCGCGACGGTTATGGTCAAACTGAAACAACAGCCCAGATCGGAAACACCCCCGGGCAACCCTTGAAGCCCGGGTCAATGGGCCGTCCGCTGCCGGGCTACGTGGTAGAACTCCTCGATCCCGTGAGTGGCGAAACTTCACTCGAAGGAGAGATCTGTCTCCATCTCGATGAACGGCCGCTTGGCTTGATGACTGGTTATCGTGACAATGCAAAGGGCGAGTCGGGAACTGCGTCGTCTGGCTACTACCACACAGGTGATGTCGCCGCACGGGATTCCGATGGTTATCTCACTTATATCGGGCGCGCCGACGACGTGTTCAAGGCTTCAGACTACAGAATTTCGCCTTTCGAGCTAGAGAGCGTGCTCATCGAACATCCCGCAGTGGCGGAGGCTGCTGTTGTACCGAGTCCGGATCCCGTGCGCGGCGCAGTTCCGAAGGCCTACATAGGCTTGGCAGTTGGCCAGACAGCAGATCAGGAAACAGCCTTTTCAATTCTGCAGTACGCCCGCACACATCTCGCACCTTTTAAGCGGATTCGCAGAATCGAATTTGCTGAGTTGCCAAAGACGATCTCCGGAAAGATCAGGCGAGTTGATCTACGGGCCCAGGAGAACGAGCGCCACCCAGGACCATCACTTTCCGAAGAGCGAGGCCCGAATGAGTATTGGGAAGACGATTTCCCTGATCTCAAAGCCTGACTGGGCAAAGGTCCCCCACCAGACATAGGTGCGGCCTTTAGACGGGAATTTGCATTGGAGAACAGACAGGCGGGAGATGCCCTCGGAAATACGTGATGGGGACAACCATCTGGAGCCTGGGAAGCTGGCGCCCAACGCCCTGTCACTCCTCGATTCAGTGATCATGGGAGTCGCTGGAGTTGCTCCTGCCTTTACAATCGCTGCCTCCACAGCTGCCCTGACTGCAACGGTGGGTCTCGGCGGACCATCCTCACTTTTGTACTGCGGAATCGCAATGTTTGGAATCGTGTGGGCCTTTCATTATCTCGGAACCCGGGAAGCAAGCGCGGGCGCAGCCTACACTTGGGTCAGCAATCTGCTCCACCCGGTCCTCGGCTATCTTGCTGGCTGGTCTATGGTCGTTTCGGCACTGATTTTCATGGTCGCTGGAACTCTGCCTGCAGGCTCGCTTGCGGTCGGACTCTTTTCTACTACTCTTGCCAACAACGTCCTAGTGGTTGGTACTGTAGGCGTTACCGTGTTTATCCTGGTCATCATCGCTGTTGGTCTAGGCGTGAAAATTGCTGCGAGGCTTCAGGTCCTGCTTTCCACCATTGAGCTGGCCGTGCTTTTTCTATTTGCGTTCCTCATGCTCCTCCATGGCACCCGCGTTCACAGCTTCAGCTGGACCTGGCTGAGTCCAACCATCTTTCACGGTTTCTCGGGCTTCTTTGCCGGCGCGCTCATTGCGGCGTTCTATTACTGGGGGTGGGACGTGACCGCGAATCTCGCCGAGGAGACCGCTCGGCCTCGACGCAACCCGGGACTCGGGGCTCTACTTGGGGTGGCAATCGTTTTCTGCCTTTTTGAGGTTTTCACGATCGGCAGCAACCTATTGCTTACCTCGCAGGAGGTCAAAGTCAACGCCAGCGATATCCTTGGAATCCTCGGGCAAATTGTTTGGCCCGGGCTTGGCGGCAAAGCGATCGTCGTGGCGGTGGTACTTTCAACCGTTGCGACTCTTGAGACAACCATAGTTCAAGTCACACGAACTCTATATGTAATGGGTCGCGACGGAACAGTGCCCAAACTATTGGGTCGAGTCCATCCCCGGTCGAAAACACCCATGCTGGCAACAGTGGTTGCCGGAATGATTCCCGTTCTTCTGTTATTTGGAGCGCTATTCATCGGGTCGGTGGAATCGATTCTCCAGGATGCAATCAACGCAGTCGGCCTTCAGATTGCCGTGTACTACTCCCTAGCAGGCTTTACTGTCGTTTTTGCCTACCGTCGGTCATTGCTAAAGTCCTTTCGCCTTTTCATTTTTGCTGGACTTTGGCCCCTGCTTGGAGCGGTGTTTATGGTGACCATGTTTTTTGTCACCATTCCTCGCCTCAATACTGCAACTCAGATTGTGGGCATCGGAACTCTTGCCATCGGCATCATACCTGCAACATTCTCCCGAAATCGCATACGGACCGAGCTTGCTTACCCAATCCTCCAGCCTGAAGTAGAAAAAGCACCGGAATAGCGGGTGCCGACAACAAGGCAACAGGTCCCAATAGAGTGCTTGATGACCTTGCCATTGTGGCGTGCTTTTTCAAGAGACGCACCTCCATGCGGCCTTGCCAAGCTCAACGGCACAGCTGACCGGCATTTTCTTTTCTTTCAGGTTCCCCGCGTCGACCGGCCCTGAGAACGTAGCATCGCAAGCTGTACATATCGGGCAATATCGCTTGGTGAAACTATCCCTACCAGATTGCCTGTGTCGTCGACAACTAGAGCCCTTCCGTCGAGCGAGGCCTCCATTCTCTGAAGCAACTCAGGAATTGGCTCACCAGGGGACCCTATCGGAACATCGGCAAGCGGACATGCGATGTCATGCAACCGGGTGGTACGTCTCAGATCGCCGGAAAGATGACGGATCCTATTTGTGGTTACGAGACCGTCCAGGCGCCCGTCCAGCGCGACCAACGGGTAGGAATTGAACCGGAAATGTTGAAGCTGGCTATCGAGCAGATCAGCAACCGTCGCGGTCGAATCGAAGGTGGCCGGATTGGGGGTCATGATGTCTCGAACGTGCACACCTGCCAACGAAGACCGCATTACTGCCGAATTTTGCTCCGAGTGCGCCGCCGACAAAAGAAACCAACCTAGGAATACCAGCCATAACCCGGCAAAAGCACCTCCGAAGAACTCCAGTATCCCCATCGCCACGAGAACGTAGCCGAGCACTTGACCGGCGCGTGCCGCCGTCGTGGCAGCGCGAAGGTGATCGCCGTTCCGATGCCAAAGGTAGGCGCGAAGCACCCTGCCGCCGTCCAGCGGTGCTCCCGGCAGCATGTTGAACCCTGCGAGCATAACGTTCATCCACGCCAGCCAACCAAATGCAGATGCCATTGTGCTCCCGATCCCAAGAGCCAATAGAAGAAGCCGCATTAAACCGAAGATGACCGCAAATGCAAAGCTTGTTAAAGGCCCAGCTACAGCTATCCGAAAATCAGCTCCCGAAGTCAGGGCTTCGCTTTCGAGTTCGGACACTCCGCCAAACAGCCAAAGGGTGATACGACGAACTCCAATGCCATTTCGCTTGGCGATTACGGAGTGCGATGCTTCATGAGCCAGCAGTGACACAAAAAACAATATGGTCGCAAATACTCCAACTGCCCAATAGACGATGGTGCTGGCGTGCGGGTCGTAACTTGGCAATACCAGCTCAGCCAATTCCCAGACAATTAATGCAAAGATTGCCAAAACGCTCCAGTTGACGCCAACTGGGATGCCGGAGATCTTGCCGAGCCGAATGTTTTGATCCATTCTAACTCCACTTCCGCTGCATAAATCTCACAGTCGAGCCTCCGCAGGGTTGCAGGCGATCACCCCTATTGTGGAGTGACGCGGCCCTCGATACGAGGCGCTAGAGCCATCACGGCATCGATGCAGGCCGATCCAGTTGCCACGCAACCATTTTGCCTTCCGCTAGGAAGCTTAGCACCGCCATCCGTTTTCCAACCATCGACCAGAACGTGTAAAGCCAAGACGCGCTTTGACAGCCTGCAGACCACCCTGACGGCGTAGCGGGAATTGGAACGCCCCACTGCCTCCGCTAAACCCAAGCGACCGCAGACCATTTCAACCACGACAGGAGGCCGTAGCACTAAACTTGAGAAGTCGCTGTCGTGGCTATTCAAACCGACCCGGCGAAGCGTCGCCATCGAAAAGGTACCCGCAATTGCGCTCGGTCAGGAACTAGAAGACTAATGACTTGATGGTCACCGGAATTGCCAAGGAAGGCTGCAGTGGCCGACCAATGTCGATGTAATCAAAATCCCACAGAGTGAGGCCGTCGACAACAACTATGTCCGCCATTACTTTCAGCTCGTCACGCAACATGCTTCCCAGACTCTTTCCCATATCCGCATCAAAAGTGAGAAGTACGGGATATCCTGCGGCAACCCTGCTCTCCAATCCCGCGACAACCGCTTTTGCCATCGCATGCAGCCTGTCATAGGAAAGTTCCCCGCTCCATGTAAGGGCGAGGACAATGTCAGTGTCGGCGCCAGGAATGCAGAAGTCCCGGATGCGCTTGCCTATCGCCAGAGCGACGGCCTCCACGTCTATCTCATCATCCAGCGTATAAAAGGGATGGACTACCTGAAGATTGCGCCTCGGCAAGAGTCTGTCCACGTCAGAGACGTAGCAGGTATTGCCGCTCAGCTGCACGCAGAACTCCGATGCGCCAAGTGCGGTAGCTCGGATCCGGGCAGCTGCTGGAAGCAGCGTGAACGGGATAGAACCATCCGACAACCGCGCCCGGATCGCCTTGCCCATTCGAAGCCCCAAGTCGCCAAAATCGCGAGCTTCGATCCCGTAGATATACTCCCCGACACCGCCTGAAAAAATGACGCCATCAATATTTTCAAGGCTGCCAATCGGTTCAGTCAGATATGGAAGACTATCCTCTAGCGAGCCGGCCGCTGGATCAAGCGCGGAGACCAATATATCGGCCATTACGCCGGCGATCGCGTCAAGCTCGTCAGGAGATATGGTTTCACCTGGACTTACGCTAACTCCTGCCACCTGCGCATGCGGAAGAACTGCTTCCTCCAAGCGCACAACTATGCTTTCATGATCAGTAACCAGAAGTCTTCCGCCGATGTGGAGCGCCGCAGTGGACACGATCTTACCGGCCACGATTAGAGACAGCTTTGTAGTTCCTCCGCCGATATCGATGTTCAAAATACGCTGACCAGTATCTGAGGAAACCTGCACGGCACCGGAACCAAAAGCCGCCAGCGTAGCCTCCATATGGTGGCCAGCAGCAGCGCATACAAAGTCTCCAGCCTTCTCTGACACCACCATAGCGATACTTTCTGCATTCTCTCGTCGCAGGGCTTCCCCAGTGAGAATCACCACGCCCGTATCGATATCTTCGGGCCTAAAACCTGATGCCGCATAGGCGTCATCGATGATCGCACCAAGTTTCGGCGCGTCGATAATCATTGCTGAATCGGTAAATGGCGTGAACGCGACCTCAGACTGGAAGAGCAACGATCTCTCTATGACCACGTATCGAGTCGAGAGTCCGGCCCCGTTTCGCTGAAGCTTTAACTCGGCAAATACCACCTGGGTGCCGGATGATCCAATGTCGATGCCGACGCTGCGCAGTGTGACATTTTCCTGTTGCCAGATAGGGTTTTCTTCGTCGGGCAAGAACTGCGATTCATCGTCCAGATCCGCCTCGAAAGAGTCAGCCGAATCTAAATCGTGTTCGTGACCATGGTGATTTCCTTTGTCAGACACTTACATCTGACTCAAGCTGGAAGTGGCGGCAGGGTAGCTAGCTCGGATTCATATGCCGATTCCATAGCGGGCGATATCCCCGACTTACCAAGGGCCTCCGCGAACAACTGCCTGATGATCATCTGCTCATCAGCGTAGTCAATCTGATCACCGCCGATACGACGGCTTATCCATGCTTTCGGAACTCCCTGCGCGTTTCGAATTGAAACAGTCTCGTGCTTGAACGCCAGGTAACGTCCAGGAGAGTTGCCCGTGTTGAAGTGCTGGTGGAACCAAAGGTTGGGCGGGATGATCATCGAGCCGGCTTTCCATTCATACCGACGCGGTTCCTCTCCCTCGGGCCACATCAAAGAATAGCCCTCGCCGGACAGGATGATTACGTGGGCCCCTGGTCCGTGTCGGTGCCCCTTTTTATAAGTCGCAACTGGAAACTCAGAGATATGGCTGTTCATCGAACCTTTGGCCATTGAGAAGCGAATGTGACCGCCTCCTGCTCCCCGCTCCTTAGCGGAGATGAGTGGCAAGGTCGTCACATCTGCCACAAAGTTTGTATCTAGCAGCAGACCCTTCGTCTCATTCTTGGCGGCGAAATAGTCCTGCTCCCCGTTGAAACGTCCAGGAAAGTCGCGGTGCGTATTGAAGATAAAGTCGGTGTCATCGTAGAGGTTTATCACCGGCGGGCTATTTGTGGAGGAGACAAACTTCGCAGGCTCCAGTCCCGAAAGGTTAAAGTGCTGATGCCACGTATTTAAAGGAATTGCGAACATTGAGCCAGCCTGCCACTCGAATGTGACTTCATGACCGGCATCATTCCATACCTTGGTGGAGCCCTTGCCATCGAGTATCATGATCATCTCTTCAAACAATTGTCGCTGGGGAGCAAGTTTGCCCCCGGCGGGGATCATGCAAACATAGCAATCATTGGAAGTTCTAGAAGCATCATGATTGATAAAGATTCCATATCCACCCCGTCGATCCCAAGGTTTCAAATCAAGTGCGCGAAGGTCGGGCACGTAGAGACCGTTGATGATTTCAAGTCCCTCTGATGCGACCCATCGGGTGTATGGCGAGTCTTTTTCGGTGGCAAACTTATTGGCAAGTCCTTCATCGACTATGGCGTCCACGGTTCCCCTCTCATTGGTAGTCGTTTTCGTGATTGCGAAGGATCAGTTTAGCCGAATTGACTAGACGGACAAACAATAATACCAAAACTCACGATTACTGGTTTTACGTCACTGTCAACCCGGACGTCCAAGCGCGCATTGGACAACCCGCTCCTAACGGCTCTCTGATTGTGATTGACGACGGACGTCCAAGCGCGCATTGGACAACCGTCTAGCGAAGCGGGAGCGTCCAATCTCCTCGACGCCACGAAACTACCATCAGCCTAATCGCTCGCCCGCGACGCGAAGAAAAATGGCATACCCGAGATCTATCCCGCCGAGCGCCGATACGGCGCCACTGGCATTGGCACAGAATTCCAACAATTCAACTCCCGATATGAGCCCTTGTGCGGCCACTGGGGGAAGCGTGTCAGCCGTTCAAGGTCCTGCATCCTCTAGGCCGAAAACATCCGCAGGAGGCCCTATAGCGACAGGCAATAAGAGGGAATACCGGGATCCAGGTCATCGGCAACTTGCAGCCTTGCTGCCCGGGACAATGATCGACTTGCCCGAGTCGTCATGTCATGTAATTATCCGCCAAATCGACGCATACGATCGCTAAATGTCTCCTCTGTCCGCTTGCGCACTCGTCAAGAATCATCGTCGTCACAATTTGGTAATCAAGAGCATATTGAAAGACAAATACCTGGCAAATTCATGCAACGCACCATCCGGTTATCATCTAATGTAGGTCTTGTGCACCCAACCAAGCAGGCGAGTGGTTTGACAGGCGGCAAAGCATGGGCCGTTGAAGTCTCGCGAAACGCTGGAGCGCGACCATGAGCGAGCACGAACCGACAGTTAGGTGGGCGACTGGCTCCGAGAACCCTCAGAGGGTAATTCCCGGTGACATCACTAACTTTTTGGTTCCCGCATCGAGCCAAATATGCCATCCTAGCGGCACCCTCACTCCACAAACGGATCCCAGAAAGTGCCTCTCCGAAGGGAAAGCTCTTGAGCGGACAGAGAAGAGCCGCTACATCCGGGTTGGACATGCATCAGCTGAGACAGCATCATTTTCGAAATGGCACCAGCAATGCGATAGATAACAAGGGAGAAAGCAATATGCCAGCTCACGCACCTTCCAACATCCGTAACGTAGTCCTTGCCGGCCACAATACCACCGGCAAGACTTCTTTGGCGGAGGCACTCCTTGCGGCTACTGGTGCCGTAACGCGTAAGGGAAAGGTTGACGACGGGACCAGTGTCTGCGACTTCGAACTCGAGGAGATACGCCGCCATATGTCGCTGTCACTTTCTCTAGCACCTTTCGAAGTTGGTCCGGTCAAAGTAAATCTTATTGATGCTCCGGGATACGCGGACTTTATGCATGAATTAAGAGCCGGGTGCTTCGCGGCAGACCTAGTTGCGATAGTGGTGAGCGCCGTTGAAGGAATCGAGGCCCAGACCGTCGCGGCATGGGAGCTAGCTTCAGAACTTTCCCTTCCCCGACTTGTAATCGTCAATAAGCTGGACCGTGATCGCGCAAGCTTCGATCGGGTTCTCAACGAACTAATAGAGCGTTTCGGAGCCGGAATCGCCCCCTTGGAACTTCCTATTGGGGAAGAAAGCGGCTTCAAGGGCATCGCGGATCTGCTCACTGACACCGCCATCACCTACGAAAACGGAAAGCCGAGCGAGGGGCCTATACCGGAGTCAATATCAGAGTTCGAACACAGAGTGCGCGAGCAGTTAGTCGAAGGAATTGTTGTCGGCGATGATGCGCTCATGGAGCGCTATCTTGACGGAGAGACCCCCTCCTCAGTAGAGCTTGAGGCCGCGCTCGCCAAAGGGGTAGCAGAAGGGACAGTGTTTCCTGTGGTCTGCGTTTCAGCTTCGACCGGTGTGGGAGTTGACCGAATAGCCGCCCTCCTCGCCGAACTTGCCCCATCTCCCGCCCAACGCTTGTGGAATAGCGCCGATAGCTCGGTTGGCGAAACGCAAATAGCCTGCGATCCTGAAGGCCCGGCTGTTGCCAGCGTTTTCAAAACTATCTCCGATCCCTATGTAGGCAAGATTTCCCTGCTACGCCTGATTTCTGGCACGCTCCGCCCGGATTCCGTTCTCGTAAACTCACGCACTCATGCCGAGGAGCGCCTGCACGCGCTGCAGCTTCTGCGCGGCAAGGAAGCTATACCAATGTCGCAAGCATTGGCTGGCGACATAATCGCGGTGCCTAAGCTCTTGAATACTTCGACCGGTGACACCCTCGCCCCTAAAGGAATAAAAGCGGCATTTGCAATGCCTGAGCCTGAACCTGCAGTACTCTCTATGGCAATCAGGCCGCGCTCCAAGGGCGATGAGGACAAGCTGATGACCGGTATCCACCGCCTGCAGGATGAAGACCCTGCGATAAAAGTTGAACGCATTGAAGAAACACATCAGACTCTCCTTTCGGGAACAGGCGAGATGCACCTAATCGTCACCTGCGAGCGCCTGCACCGAAAGTTCGGCGTTGAGGTCGAGCAGGAAGAAGTCCTCGTTGCCTATCGCGAAACAATCACGAAAGCCGCCCAAGCGGAAGGCAAGTACAAAAAGCAGTCCGGCGGCCATGGACAGTTTGGAATAGCTGATTTGAAAGTAGAGCCGCTCCCACGGGGCGCAGGATTCGAATTCGTGGATGCCATATTTGGCGGAGCCATACCGAAGCAGTATTTGCCGGCTGTAGAAAAAGGCGTCATTGAAGCGATGGCTCATGGTGGCCCCAAAGGATACCCTGTAGTCGACGTACGCGTCACCTGCTATGACGGTAAATTCCATACTGTTGACTCATCGGAAATGAGCTTCAAGATGGCCGGTGCACTCGCATTCAAGGAAGCCGTGGCAAAAGGGGATCCCGTTGTGCTCGAACCTATATCGCGGCTTACCGTTATCGTGCCTTCTTCAATACAAGGAGATGTCCTCGGCGATCTCAATTCCCGGCGAGGCAAGGTACAAGGAACCGAGTCATTACCGGGAGACCGGCAACAGATTACCGCGCTGGTGCCAACCGCCGAGATTCTGCGTTATGCCATAGATCTTCGAGCCATAACCGGAGCTCGCGGTCGCTTTTCGGCCGAGCACTATCGCTACGACACGCTGCCCTCCCATCTAACGACAAAGATCTCAGCAGTGCCCGTGGGCTAGCTGACGCCCGGCCTCGCGGCAGTCGCGAGTCTGATAATGTCGCCGTTGTCCGGACACTTCCCCCTATGCGACTCGTGCAAGGAAAGAAGAAATACACAACCACGCCATAACCTGCGTGGGTGCAAATCGCAGAGATGATTTAATATTTAGTCGAGTATCGTCGCACGCAATTCGAAAAAGACCGGCCTTTCGGCTAGAACGATGAACTAGAAATTCTTTTCAAAACGCCATTGCCTTGATCGTGCCGCCAGCACCGCAACCGCACTTTTCCGCGGGAAAGGCCGCGGAATCTCAGCCCGTTGGTGATTCGGCATCAGAGTGGCACCCGCATCCATCGAACAGGAGTCGTACCGCGTGAGCAGCTGATTCCTCGACAGTGCTTGATTCTTCTGCCACCAACATTATCCCGGCCCTGAGAAGACCCAAATAAAAAAAGGTGATAGCTCGGCTCGGAATATCCTGCTTGAATATGCCGACATTCTGGGCGTCCTCTATCATCGCGTTCAATGGCGCTACAATGGTTTTCTCCAAAATTTCCTTGTCGACTACAATCCGCTCGCGCATAAATATCAACGCAATACCTGCTTTAGCCAATACGGCACGCGCAAAACGCGTAAGACTCTCCCTCGTCTGCAGCTCATTGCTGCCTGAGCTTGCGACTAGCGATTTCAGGTCGCAAACAGCACGCGAGATAATACTGTCCAGTAGCGCCTGCCTGTTGGGAAAGTAACGGTATAGTGTTGCTCTGCCGATTCCAGCCGCTTCTGCGAGGTCGGACATCGACATTGCCAATCCGCCCTCCACCAATACGTGAGCCACCTGGTCCAGGATTGCGGACCTACCTGATTCCCTAAGGAAATTCGATCGGCCTTCAGGTGCTCTGGAACCGAAGTCTTCCAATCCCAATCCTCTCGCTCAAACAATTTCCCACACAGTGAGATTTTACCGTCTCATTTTGAGATAGTGATAACTGCCAACCCCTAGTATAGAAAGACAAATTTCTTAATTTCATTCAGCGAGCATTTGAAAAAGGGCAAGTATCTAATTATGAGTTCAAACCCAACCGATCCGGTGCGCACAGCCGGCGCTTCTACAAACCCGATAACAACTCAGTCAAATGTGGGGCTTATCATAGGGGCGCTAATGCTGGCGATGCTACTTTCGGCGCTCGACCAGACAATTGTCGCAACTGCGCTTCCCACTATCGCCGGAGATTTGGGAGGCCTGAATCATCTCTCTTGGGTAGTCACCGCATATCTGATCACGTCCACAGTGTCGACGCCTCTTTGGGGCAAGCTCGGAGATCTTTACGGCAGGAAAAAGCTGTTTCAAATCTCGATTGTGATTTTTCTTGTAGGTTCGGCTTTGTCAGGACTATCGCAAAGCATGATCCAGCTGATCGCCTTCCGGGCTCTTCAGGGTATTGGCGGCGGCGGCTTGATAGTTGGGTCTCAATCCATCATTGGAGATGTCGTTTCGCCAAGGGAAAGAGGGAAGTACCAGGGATACTTCGGTGCGGTATTTGGCCTTTCCTCTATAGCAGGTCCCCTTCTCGGCGGATTTTTTACCGACAATCTGACGTGGAGATGGGTTTTTTATATCAACCTCCCTATCGGGGTGCTGGCCCTGATGGCAATCGCAGCGGTCCTTCACTTGCCAAAATCGACCAAATCCCACAAGGTCGACTATCTTGGCACAGTGCTGATGGGAGTGGCAGTTACCGGACTGATACTGGTCACCACTTGGGGCGGGACAACCTACCCTTGGCTGTCACCGGTAATAATCAGCAGTACTGCAGTGGCAATTTTCCTGCTTGTGACTTTTATTCTCGTTGAACGGAAGGCCAGTGAACCTCTGATTTCCCTGAACCTGTTCCGGAACTCTATTTTTACAGTGACATCTGCAGCGGGGTTCATTATTGGATTCGCAATGTTCGGTGCCATTGTCTACCTCCCTACTTTTCTTCAGACAGTTTTCGATTCCTCTCCGACTGTTTCAGGACTCGAACTCCTGCCTTTGATGGTCGGTCTGGTGGGAACATCGATCCTCAGCGGGCAGCTGATAAGCAAAAGCGGGAAATACAAGATTTTTCCAATTGCTGGCACAGCACTCATAGTCGTAGGGTTATATCTCCTGTCTTTGATGAAAGCTGACACCACCCTTTTCGAAGCATCGTGCTTCATGTTCGTTCTGGGCCTTGGATTTGGCGGAGTGATGCAGGTACTAGTGATAATTGTTCAAAATGCCGTTCCATACGAATACCTGGGGACTGCCACATCCACGGCAACCTTCTTTAGATCTATTGGAGGATCCTTTGGAGTGGCAATATTCGGTGCAATTTTCAATGCCCAGCTAATAAAGAATCTGCCAAAATACCTGCCAGCATCGGTTCTGACAACCATCAAAGGCGGCAATATCGCGACTAGCCCGTCAGCTCTTAGTCATTTGCCACTCCCGATAAAACATGGTTTCATCGAGGCATTTTCACACTCGCTCCATTCGGTGTTCCTTGTTGCGGTTCCAGTGGCACTAATGGCATTTCTGCTCTCACTGATCATCAAGGAAGTCCCTTTGCGAAAAGCCGCGTTCATCGCCACATCGGACAGGAATGCGAACCTCAACCAGGACGACGTTTGAACAATGCGTAATCCTGGTTAAGGATGGATAATGCCCGAAGCATTTTCAGTACCCTTTTAGGACTTATGCTGTAAAAATCTGTGTGCTCGATGGAGCTGCGCGACAAGCCCAGCTCGCGACTCTGGAAAACGATAGTGCTTTCGGCGAAGATAATGCTCGCTTCGGCTAATTGGTTGAATCTACCCGAGGGATCGCCTCACGTGGCTCCTGGTACAAACCCAGTCCTTGCGATGGCGGTAAATCCCCCGTGTGCTAAACAAACTTGTCCCCATTATGGAAACACCCGAAACAAAATCCACTAGAGCCGGGCGGTCATTGCCTGTGCCGCATGCGACCATACCGCCAATCAAGACAAACATCCAGCACTCAAGATTCCCGCCGCAGAAGGATGAGCAGGAGCGCCTTACATAGTTACCCACATGAGCCCGGTAATGCACCAACTCCCGGTACAAAAGGGCGGCGCGAGCCGCTCGTTTCGGTAATCCCCGCCGATAGGCGATTTTGCATCTCAACGTATACGTCATCTTCGCACGAATATCACCGTGTCGGATCCAAGCTTCACCGCAATACCACTACAGGCAGAACATCGGATCTTTAAAGAATCAGTCCTCGCTGCCCAGAAGATCCCTGAGCTGCCCCAGCGAAATCTCCTCAGTTTCATAGGCGGTGGCCCCGCCAAAACAATGCGCACAGTTGTCCGAATGACGCCATGAGCGCAAAAGTTTCGATTCGGAGCTGTTCAGCACGACTGTAAATTCATCGCTATCGCTGCTCAATATCAAATCAAAATAATCTTCCCACTGCGCGGCGGCGAAATCAGTGGCAGATGTATGGTGAGATTGCGGCCTGGGAATACGTTTGAACTTCAACCTGACAATGTCAAAACACCAAGACGTATGACATGATTCAAAAGATAACAGCTCGCGATTTTCAGTCATAACTTCCTTTGTTCGATGCCTTTTTCTGCAATCACTGCCCCTAGCATCTGCTAACAAGATAGGTGAGTATTTGATGAAAGGCTTTGCGGTGCGAATTAACTTTTATTTTGATCCTTCGTGTCCCTGGTCGTGGATGACTTCAAGATGGCTTGTAGAGGTTCAACAATTTCGCGATCTTGACGTCGCCTGGAAGCCCTTTTCACTGGAAATCAAAAATGCCGGTATTGATGTACCAGCACAGTATAGACCCGGAATGAGACTCGGCCTTAGGGCACTACGCGTTATTGAAGCCGCAAAGGCAGAGCATCTCGCTGACGAGGACTCTATCGGCCAATTCTATTCCGCCCTGGGCGAACAGTTCCACAATCAAGGGCTTGGCGCAAAATCATCGATTGCCGAAGCACTGTCTGCCGCCCAATGGCCTGCCGAACTTCATTACAACGAGAATAACGAGGACCTTGATCTCCCTATACGTGAATCAATGGGCGAGGCACTTGCTCTTTACGGTTCGGAAAATACCGGAGTTCCGCTTGTGGTTCTAGAGGAGGGGCCAAACCGAATTACCGTTGCCGGCCCAATTTTGAATCCCGCGCCCCGCGGCGAAGAAGCGGCACAATTGTGGGATGCGTTCCTAGTAGTAGCGAAAAACTCAAGCTTCTATGAGCTGAAAAAAAATCGGGTCGCTGCTCCGATATTCGACTAGGCCACGTCCACCCAGTCGACCAGATGAGCATCTGACCAAAGTCTCTCGATTGCGTAAAACGCTCTCGCATCTTCGCTCATGACGTGGACAACAATTTCACCATAATCTATCAATACCCACGACGCATCGCCGAGACCTTCGATCCCCCGCGGCTTAGCCCCCGCGACTTCTTTGAGGGAACGCTCAACTTCCTCGACTATCGTTTTTACCTGACGATCATTGGAGGCAGAACACACGACGAAATAGTCTGTGATGCCCAGCAAGTCGCCTAAATCCATTACCTTCGGATCTCTGGCTTTCTTTTCATAGGCAGCGCGAGCCGCCAAAATTGCCAGCCCTTGGGACCCACTAGCGGGATAGACCGCAGGAACTGTTATTACCACCTCAGTTTCACTCAAATTTTTCGCACTCCCTTCCTGAATCGCCTTTTACGACTTTGCAATGATTTTGCCTGACACACCAAATAGCGATTTATCGACGGACAAACCACCCAAGACCATTTCCTGTACGCTAGGTTCCGCCTCATGAAAAACGGCATCCCCGCACTTTGCGCCCAAATGCTGGTGCTGCAAAAAAAACAATTTTCGGGATTGACCTAAGCAAACTCGGAGCGGGTGACATGAAGTAATCAGTCAAATCCATATCCCCATAAAGAGAAGCTCTAGCATCTACTTACGATACTAGAAACCTTTCATTGTAATTACAAGCGAGTTAGGCCAATATTTGCCTTCTCTATTCTTCTTGGCCATAAAGCTTGTGCTCTCTTATGTACTGAATCGCCGAAGCCGGAATCAGATAGTCCAAAGGTCTGCCCTCGATGGCGCGCGCACGCAAATCCGTAGAAGAGATATCCAGTGAAGGGACCTCCACCTCAAGGTAGTTCCACATCCTGCCCAGATTTTTAGGACTTGCTGAGCCGGGCCTGTTCACGATAACAAGCGTCACCATGTCAGCCAGGTCATCAACACGGTCCCAGGTATCGAGTTCGGTGGCGACATCAGCACCAATAATCAGAAAAAGCTCATCACCTGAATACTTTTTCTTAATATCAAAAACCGTGTCGATTGTGTAGGATTTACCGCCACGGCGAATTTCAAGGTCACAGGCCTCCAGGCCGTCGACTCCCGAGACAGCTGCCTCGACCAAGGCCAGCCGCTCCTCAGCCTGGTGCACGGTCCGCAAACCTTCCTTTTGCCATGGAATATTTGCGACCACCATCAGCACTTTGTCCAATTTCGCGCCGGCCTTGGCATTTATCGCTGCTGCCAGGTGCCCCACGTGAATCGGATCGAACGTCCCACCAAAAATTCCTATTCGCACTGGCCTGCCTGCCTCATTTTCCATTCAATGCAGCCACTACGGGGGCGAAGGCTTCCATTTCCTGCTGATGAATGACCCAGTAAGTGAACCCAAAGCGCTGTCTGCGCAGTTCAAGGGCTTCGACAATCTCATTTACTGAGCCTACCAACACGATCGGAATATCCATTGCTTCGTCGACAGTAACGCCAAAAGCCGGGGCAACTTCACTGAGCCAAGAATAGCCATTGTCCGTCACATTCGCCACCACGGTGAGACACTGAAGCTCAATCTCTTCAAATCTGTTCCCAGCCGACTCCTTTACCCAGGCGACCCGCTCGAGAAATTGCTCGGGTCCGACAGTCTTTGCAACTTCGGCGCCTACGACTCCGGCCGACAGGGAAGGGTTGATGCCCACTATCTGGGCATATCGCGCAGCCAGGTCTAGAATCTTGCGTCCACCGCCACCGATGATCAGAGACGGCCCTCCGTGGGAATACGGCTTTGGCAGGCCGACAGCGCCGGTAACCGAGTAGTGCTCCCCCGTAAAGGTCGAAGTGCCGTCCTTCCACAGAGATACCATAATCCCAACTGCTTCAGAAAGCCTGGCAATGCGAACCCCTGGCGGGTCATATTTAATTCCAGATTGCTCGTAGTCGCTGCGTCTCCACCCAGCGCCCATGCCAACTTCGAGTCTTCCCTCGCTGATCAGATCAAGCGTCGCCATTTCGCGTGCCAGTGGCACGGGATGCCGGTAATCGTTGTCAAATACCAGAGAACCTACCCGCAGCGTCGTTGTCGCTGTGGCTGCAGCCGTCATAGCAACGATGGGCGAAAACTGGCCATCATCAAGATGATCCGGAACAAAAAGTGTGCTAAAGCCAAGTGATTCGGCCTTTCGGGCAATCTCCTGCCATTCTCGTCCAGTCCGAGCGGGACCTGAAACCTGGACGCCGAATCTAAATCGCCTCATTTAAGTTTGCCAATCGTTCGAGAACCTTTATCGTGTAGGTAAAGACTACATGTCAAAAGATCTGACAAATTCCCCATATGGGGAGCAAGTTCGTTTATATTGATGGACTGCGGGTCATGCTAAACAAGGATACTCTCGGTATGCAGACAACTTGGAATCCCACCAGCTGGAAGGAATTTACAGCGCTCCAACAACCGGACTGGCCGGACTCGGGAGACTACGATGCGACGCTGAAAGAACTTGCTGCTTGTCCGCCTCTGGTCTATGTGAATGAAATCAAGGCGCTTCAATCAGCTTTGTCACTGGCTACCCAGGGAAAAGCCTTCCTTCTTCAAGCAGGAGACTGCGCCGAATCATTTCATTGCCATTCAGCCCAGACGATCCAGAGCAAACTCAAGGTCATTCTTCAGATGGCCGTAGTGCTCACATATTCCACTGGAGTTCCGGTAATAAAAGTGGGGAGGATTGCCGGGCAATATGCCAAACCACGATCAAGCCCGACCGAGAAATACGGCGACCTCGAACTTCCGTCGTTTCGCGGCCACATCGTCAACTCCGAGGAGCCCGACTTTAGCTCAAGAATTCCAGACCCTCGAAGAATGCTTGAGGCGTACCATCAGTCTGCATCTTCTCTCAATCTAATTCGCTCGTTCGCAATGGGCGGCTTCGCGGATCTTTCCAAAGTCCACACCTGGACGCAAGAGTTCGTAGCCTCGAGCGCCGAGGGTCAGCGCTACGAGGCCGTAGCATTTGAAATAGAGCGTGCTCTCAGATTCATGGCGGCCTGCGGAATTGACCTGTCGAAAGAACAGGTTCTCCAACAGGTCAGCTTTTGGACCAGCCACGAGGCTCTTCTGTTAGGTTACGAGTCAGCCCTGACTCGCCAGGACCCTACCTCAGGTAAGTGGTACGATCTATCCGCGCATACGCTTTGGATAGGCGAAAGGACCCGTGACCTGGATGGGGCCCATCTCGAGTTTGTGTCCGGACTTTCAAATCCCCTTGGTTGCAAGATTGGACCGAAGACCACCAAGGATGAAATTTTGGGAATATGCGAAAAACTAAATCCCAGGAGAGTTCCGGGCAGGCTCACCCTAATTTCAAGAATGGGCGCGGACAAGGTCGCAGACGTCCTGCCTCCGCTAGTTGCCGCGGTAAAGGAGGAGGGCCATCCCGTCCTCTGGACTTCGGATCCGATGCATGGTAACACATTCTCCAGCTCCGGCTCAGGTCTCAAAACAAGACGATTCAGTGCCGTGCTAAAGGAGCTGAAGTGCTTCTTCGAGGTCCACAAAGAGCTTGGCACGTGGCCTGGTGGTGTTCACATCGAACTTACCGGCGAAGACGTCACGGAATGCCTTGGAGGAGCGGAGGAAGTGTTGGAACACGAACTCGATATCAACTACAACACCATTTGCGATCCCAGGCTGAACGGCAGGCAATCACTGGATCTTGCTTACCAGGTTGCAGAATTGCTGATTTAGTTTAAAGAAGTAGATAACCAACAGCGCTAATGCGATAGACTTAGCACTCGAGCAGACACACCTAAACTCGCCATAAAATCCGCCTTGACCACGTCACGGATTGACAAATTAGGTACAGGGGTATATGTATAAAAAACTCAAGGATGAGTCGCAAGGCCCTCGAGGACTGGGTCGCGGACAATTTTTCGGTACGACCAAAATTCTGTTTTCACTACTCGCAATAATTTGCCTCAGCTATACATGGAGCTACTCCCCCACCATGAAAGCGCCGTTGGGAAGCCAATTAACTGCGGCCAACCTAGGGGGGTACTGGATGGCTGGAGCAGACGGTTCAACCTATAATTTCGGCACGCAGGCATTGGGGTCCGCTGCACCGTACCATCCGACTAAACCCATTGTCGGGATGGTGCCAACGCCGGACGGACACGGCTACTGGCTGGTTGCTTCCGACGGTGGGATCTTCGCCTTTGGCGACGCAGTTTTTTACGGTTCGATGGGCGGCAAACCGCTGAACAAGCCGATCGTCGGGATGGCTGCCACCCCTGACGGGCGCGGCTATTGGGAAATAGCTTCCGACGGTGGGATCTTCACCTTTGGCGACGCGGTTTTTTACGGTTCGATGGGCGGCAAACCGCTGAACGAACCGATCGTCGGAATGGCTGCCAACCCTAACGGAGGCGGCTATTGGGAAGTAGCTTCCGACGGTGGGATCTTCACCTTTGGCAATGCGGTTTTTAGCGGTTCGATGGGCGGCAAGGCTATTCCCGCACCCGTAGTGGCGATTGCAGCAAATCCTGCCGTCAGCCCGTTTATTTCCAAAAGCACCGGTTATGACATGAGCAATTACACAAAAACTATTCCGCCGCTGGGAGATATTGCAATTGTGGAGTCTGACGGTTGGCCGTTTCTCGACAACAGGAATCCAACTATGTTCAAGGCGGAAGCGGCAGCAGCTGGTAATAACCTCCAGCTCTATACATTCTTAGGAGCTCCCTTTAGTGGTGGCCGGTGGACCATAGCGCCAAGTTCATCGGTTTACCTAAGCGGGCCGGCCGGTACATGCACCGCCACCAATTATGCCTGCCAAGCCACCAACTATGGATGGAGTGAGGCACAACATTCCCTATTGAATGCAAAGAGTCTTGGAATAACCGCGAAAATCTGGTGGATTGACGTCGAGACAGGTGGTCCCTGGTCGACAAGCTTTCAGATCAATAACGCAGTGATCCAAGGTGCAATGCAGTACTTGCATTCCCAAGGGACGCTGGTTGGCATCTATTCCACCGCCTACCAGTGGCTACAAATTACCGGCGGCCTCAGCCTGAGTACAAGCTCCAGCACTCAACCGATTTGGATTGCTTCGCCCGATTATCAAGCAGCTGCCTGCACGAATTCGACACTCTGGTTTGCTGGCGGGTCCCCATGGCTGATCCAAACTGGCGTAAATTACACCTACAACGCTGACACGGATTACGCTTGCTAGTTGGTTAGGTGGCTCGCGTCATCGTACGAGGCGAGCACCGGCTGAACTTTCCCATGCTCGCCTACTTCGACAATCCACGTGGTTAAAGAGGTGTTTTGCGGCCCATCCGCAAAGTCAGACGGAGAACCTTTGAGCCAAGCTTCCAGGGTCGCGTCAATTACACCCTTGTGCGTGAAAATCAGAATCGTCTGTCCAAGATGCATAAGCACAAGCGATTCAAGAAAATCGGTGACGCGGGCCCGCATCTGATTCCAGCTCTCGGCGCCTGGCGCGATGGGCAACTCAGGATTGGAAAACACGTCAAACTCTCCAAATTTCGCCGCTACTTCTTTCCAGGTCATTGCGTCGGTGACTCCGGGGTGGATCTCACACAGACCGCAGGATGTGGCGGTCAGTGTAAGCCCAAGTGGAGACAAAGCTATGAGCGCGGTTTCTTGTGACCGCCTCATCATTGAACTGTAAGCTCCTCCGAAAGGGTGCTCGTCGTCAAAAGGAGGTTTGAGCAACCATCGCCGCGATAAGCGCTCCGATTGCAAGACCCCTTCCGAACTCAGGCCCCGGCATCCCAAATGGCCGGCCACTATTTGGATTTCGGTCGACCGTGATGCGCCGTGTCTCACCAGAATAAGCCGGGTACTAATTGACAACACTTCTCCTGAACCTAAATTAATCTAAACCAGTCTTTCGACAAACGACTCGAGTTGCCGCAAGTTCCTACATTCGTCCACAGAGTCACAATACATGCTGTACTGGGACATAATCGAGTCGCCCGAATCCCAATACGTCGATGGCTCTGGATTGAGCCAATACAAAGCGCGCGCCTTCATCCTAACTGACGCAAGGACGTGCGACCGGGACGGGTGGTAATTGTTCCTCGCATCTCCAAGAAAGATAATTGTCGATTTGTTAGTAATCTCTTCGCCCCAGCGTTCGACGAAACTCTCCATTACCCGGCCGTAGTCAGAATGCCCATCCTGCCATACAACCTTCGCCTTTGTGCTAACGAGCCTCAATGCCTCTTCGATCTGATCGCTTGATTCGAATATATCGGTTACTTCATCGATCTCGTCGATAAAGACAAAGCTGCGAACTTTTGAGAACTGTTCAGAAAGCGCGTAAACCATAGACAAAGTGAAGCGGGCAAAGGAAGCGACGGATCCGGAAATATCTGCCACAATGACCAGCTCGGGCTTGGATGGGACCGGCTTGTGATAAATCAGCTCCGCTGGCACACCACCATTAGCGATCGAACGCCTAATCGTTCTGCGAAAATCCAGGGTTCCCCGGTGGCCGTGGCGCCTGCGCTGCCCGAGTCTGGTGGCAAGCTTGTGTACCAGCGGTACCAGCGTCCGGCCTATCTCCCGCAGATCCTCCGAATTAGCATGCATGAAGTCGATATCTTCAGGCAAGGTTGCACGAAGCGTCCTGGCTACAGCTTCAGCTCCCCGATCGCTTACAATTCGGCGTCGGATGTCGTCATCTACCATCTTCCTGACCTTGTCCAAGGCAAGGTCCACATCTAGATTCAGGAGCTTTACCCCAAGTGAATCGCTTGAATCAATCTCCTCCAGACGCGTATCGAATAGAGCGGACTTAAGGGCATCGATATCTAACCGTCTCAAGGTTTTGAAGGCGTAATATACCCCGCCGACTGGCCGGCCCGGTTCTATGCCTGCGAATCTGGAAACTGCGGCTGAGACCAGACTTTGCAGCTGGAGCTCATCGCCACTCAGCAAGCTGTTCTTGATTAGTTCTCGAATCTTCAAATCATCAACGTCGTCATCAAACGACTCATAAGCATCCGGGCGAGCTTCATCTAATGAAAGTCCACCATCGCCGTGATCGTAGGTGCCAGGAGAAAAAAATACGTCGAAAAGCTGATTGAATACCTTTTGATGGCTCTGGTCTTTGATCATCGTTGCAAATAAATAGGCCCTGACTTCCCCGCGATCAGAGATGTCACATGAAATCAGTGCCCTGCAGGCATCGATGGATTCCAGCAGCGAAACCGGAACATTCGACCTGCGCAGCGCCTCGGCAAATTCAATAACCCGTTTTATCATTCATCCTGCTCCTAGCTAGACAGGATCGCTTTGCTCGCCTTTGCAATGTCCGAGCGGTATTTAAGGAGCACGTTCAGGGTCGATTTCGCAACTGATTCGTCGACCGCATCGAGGCCGAGACTGACCAAGGTCAATGCCCAATCAAGAGTTTCGGATATGCTCGGCCGTTTCTTCAAGTCGAGTTCCCTCAGAGAATCAACGAAAGACACGATTGACTCAGCGAGAGTGACGGAAACCCCTGGTACCTTGGAAATCACGATCTCCATCTCTCTATCCTTTTCCGGATAATCGAGAAACAGGAACAGGCACCGGCGCTTCAGCGCTTCCGAGAGCTCCCTCGTATTGTTCGATGTCAAGAAAACTAGAGGAATCTGTTTTGCCTCCATCGTTCCGAGTTCCGGAATTGAAACCTGATAATCGCTCAGCACTTCTAGTAGAAGCGCCTCGGTCTCGATCTCAACCCGGTCCACCTCATCGATGAGCAGCACAACTGGATCTTCAGCACGTATGGCCTGCAGCAAAGGCCGTTCGAGCAAAAATTCCTCAGAAAAGATATCTGATTCGACCTCGCTCCACGGGCCGGGGCTGCCATCCGATTGAATGCGCAAGAGCTGCTTCTTGTAATTCCACTCGTAAAGGGCCTTTGATTCATCTATGCCCTCATGACATTGCAGACGTATGAGACGAGCCCCTAGTGCTTTTGCCGTGCTCTTAGCGAGCTCAGTCTTACCGGTTCCCGCCGGCCCTTCGACCAAGACCGGCTTCTTGAGCCGATCCGCCAAGAACAGTACCGAAGATATCTCCACGCTGGGAAGATAACCGACACCCGACAAGAGCTCCCCAGCCTCTAGTGGAGTGGAGAATTGAAACTCCCCCTGTTTGCTGCCTATCACTTTCGAACCTGACCGTTGCCTTCAATCAGAAACTTTTCAGTGGTAAGTTCCCGAAGTCCCATGGGGCCCCTTGCGTGTAATTTTTGAGTGCTAATGCCAATCTCGGCTCCAAAGCCAACCTCTCCGCCATCGACGAATCTGGTCGATGCATTCACCAGCACCGCCGCTGCGTCGACCTCCGAAACAAAACGCTTCGATGCTTTATAGTCGTTGGTCAAAATTGCCTCGGAATGTCCCGATCCGTACTTTCTAATATGCTCGATCGCCTCGTCCAGCCCGCCTACGCTCTTGACGGCAAGAATCAGGTCCAGGAATTCGGTTTCGTAGTCACTCTCGGTCGCCAAGGTCGAAGATTCAAGGAATTGCCGGGACAACGGATCTGCACGGAGTTCAACATTGGGCATGCGCCGCTCAATCCGCGGAAGCAGCTCCGCTGCCACATTCTGATGAATCAGCACGGTTTCGACTGCGTTGCATACAGATGGCCTCTGAACCTTGGCGTTGAAGATTATCTCCACAGCCTGATCCAAATCTGCAGATTCGTCGACGTAGATATGGCAGTTGCCGTCTCCGTCAACCACATAAGGCACAGTGGCGTTTTCAATTATCGCCGACACCAATGACGGTCCGCCTCGTGGAATCAAACAATCGATGTATCCCCTCAGCTTCATGAATTCTACAGCAGACTCCCTTGACAAGTCCCTGACCAGAGATACAGCAGCCGAGGGAAGACCGGCCTTTTTAAGACCCTGTCGCAGAACGTCCGCGATCTCGAGATTAGAGTTGATTGCCGCCGATGAACCACGAAGGAAGGCCGCATTGCCACTTTTGAGACAAAGTGCCGCAGCATCCGATGTTACATTTGGGCGATTCTCGTAAATAATCCCTATGACTCCCAGAGGCACGCGAACTTTACGAATCTGGAGTCCATTGGGGCGAACCCAGCCCTGCGTGATCTCGCCAACAGGGTCGCTCAAAGCCGCTACATCCCTGAGACCTTGGGCCATTGATTCGATTCGGGATTTATTGAGCATCAAACGATCAATGACCGTAGCGGAAGTTCCTGCGAGCTGCGCATTTTTAATGTCCGCTTGGTTGGCAGCGAGAATCCCCTCACTGCCTGCCAGAAGCAAACCGGCCGAGATCTCAAGAGCCTCGTTCTTTTGAGCAGTAGAGGCAAGCGCTAGGAATCTAGCTGCCTCCTTCACCTCTTTGGCCTGCTCCAACAGAGCAGGCTCAGGAGTATTGCCGACCCCGTTTTCAGTGCTTGACATTGTATACCTACCTTTTGGGATCGTCCGAGGAAAACACTTGGCTTCGCCAGACCACTAAACCAATACCACTAAATCATCCCTATGAACCAGAATACTTGAAGCGCCCTGCGTACCAGAATGATTCGACTTCAACGCCAGGGGCAACTCCTCCGCCGAAACCCTAGCCAGCCCCTTGGCAATTACGTGTCCCGTCAAATCACAAATCTCCACAGGCTCGTCCTCAAGGAACGAGCCCTCGAAAGAGTGCACACCTACGCTTAACAGCGACTTGGAATGTTCAATTATCGCGCTGCGCGCACCGTTGTCAACGTAAACCCTCCCAACCGCAGGATTCGCAAATGCAATCCAAAGTTTGCGCGCGCTCAGCCGAATTTGCCTCTTGTTTACATATGTCCCGAGCCCGGGCTTTCGGTCGCAAGCTTCCACCAACACCGACTCCCGAGTTGCACTGGCAATGAGCACGTCCACCCCGGACCACGAGGCTATCGATGCTGCTTGCAGTTTGGAAGCCATGCCTCCCGATCCCCTGTCGGTTCCAGGTCCGCCAGCTGCCTCCTTCAAGGCATCGGAAAACTCGTCAATCTCCTCAACCAGTGAGGCAGCGGAGTCAATCCGAGGGTCGGAAGTATATACGCCCATTTGGTCGGTCAACAGTACCAGCAGATCAGCAGAAATTAGGTTTGCCACCAGCGCTGCCATTCGGTCATTGTCGCCGAAACGGATTTCATCGTCTGCGACCGCATCATTTTCGTTAACTACCGGAATCACATTAATCCCGATAAGCGTTTCGAGGGTCTCCCTTGCGTGCAGGTACTGCTGGCGATTAATGAAATCCAAAGGGGTCAATAATACCTGGCCGGCGATTAGGCCGTATTCACCGAGTGCTCTGTTATATGCATCCATCAACCGTGACTGCCCGACAGCCGAAATAGCTTGAAGGAGGCTCAGGCCGGATGGCCTCCTGTCTGTGATTCCCAGGGTGTGAAGTCCTGCCGCAATCGCCCCTGAACTTACTATCACCGGAGAGTGGCCGCTCCGCCTAATCGTGTCGATTTGAGAAGCAATTGATAGGAGGGTGTCGTGGGAAATGGCTCCGTCTACGCCTGTAACAGAGGAGGACCCAAGCTTCACTACAATCCGCAACTGAAACCTCCTAAATGCTCTCCTGGTAGTCGAAGCTGAAGCCGGCAATCCTGACCTCGTCGCCTTCGCGCGCGCCGCTGCGTTTAAGAGCCCGGTCGACACCCAGTTTCCTCAAACGTGATTGAATATAGTCGATTGCCTCGGGAGTTGTGATATTGGAGATCGCAACTGTACGCTCGACAGATCTGCCCTTGACCCTAAATGCGCCGTCAGGATCTCTGACCACCTGAAAATTCTGGGGCATCGGCCTATGTATAACGATCTCGTCTTCGCCAACCTCTTCAACCTTGCGGCCTGCCCTGACTAGCGCCTCCAACTCGCTTAACAGCTGCCTGATGCCCTGCCCTGTCGCAGACGATATCGCCATCGAAGCAGTGCCCTGGCTCACCAGCTCATCTATTACCGAAGGATCAGCGCTGTCCATTTTAGAAATTACTGTCAACCTGGGCCGGTCAAGAAGATCCGCCATGTAGGCGCCAAGCTCAGCCATCAACACAGTTAACTGCGCTTCGGGTGCCAACGGAGCATTCGAAGACGGATCAACAAGCACAAGCAGCGCTTTCGCCCTCTCAATGTGTCTTAGAAACTCATGTCCAAGTCCCTTGCCCTCACTTGCCCCTTCTATGAGACCAGGGATGTCGGCGACGATAAACTCCGAAAAATCCTGCCTGTCGCCGACTTGGACAACACCGAGATTGGGGACCAATGTGGTGAACGGATAATCGGCGATCTTTGGCTTGGCGGCAGAAATAACGGAAATCAGCGTTGACTTTCCCACATTCGGAAATCCGATAATTGCGACATCGGCTGCAAGCTTGAGTTCCAAGTCGTACCAGAACTCTTCCCCAACCTCACCTTGTTCAGCAAAGCTAGGAGCTCTCTTCGAGTTGGACAAGAAGCGAGTATTTCCACGGCCTCCTTGGCCACCCTTTGCCGCCAACCATTTCTTGCCCGCTTCGTCAAGATCGGCAACAACATTGTCTTCGGGACCTTTTACGACCGTGCCTACAGGTACCTCGACTATCAAGCCTTTCCCTGTTATTCCATGCTTCTTCTTGCCAGCTCCATGTGAGCCATTCTCAGCAGCCCTGTGAGGAAAGTCGCGAAATCGTAAAAGCGAACTCACACTTGTCGAAGCCTGAAGCCATATGTCTCCGCCGTTTCCGCCATCACCACCATCAGGACCCCCTTTGTCCACATGAGCTTCACGGCGAAATGAGACTGAGCCGGCCCCGCCGTTGCCAGCCTTTACATGAATTTGCGCACTGTCTACAAAAGTTGACATACAACCTCAAAGTCAAAAGACCCCGGTGGTTCTGCAGTGCAGATATTCCGAGGCCTATTTGGCACCTGATCTAGATGTTTAAGTATGAATTTATAACTTAGCTAGAGCCCTCAGCAAAGACATTAACCACTCGACGACCACGATGGTCACCGAACTTCACTTTTCCCTCCGAGGTAGCGAACAGCGTGTCGTCACCGCCCTTGCCTACATTCGTACCGGGATGAAATTTGGTGCCGCGCTGGCGGACAATGATAGCGCCCGCCTTGACGGTGGTACCATCGAAGATCTTCACACCCAGTCGCTGGGCCTGCGAATCGCGGCCATTTCGAGTAGAGCCGCCGCCTTTAGTCTTTGACATTTAAACTCTCCTTGGAGTTTTATCTTAAATTATTGCCATAGTGGCACACAAAAGCCTTGAAACTACCTACTTGTTGATTCCAGTAATTTCGATTACTGAGTACTTTTGCCTGTGTCCCCACTTGCGCCGGTATCTTGCTTTTGATTTGTATTTGAAACCGACAACTTTCGGCCCCTTGGACAAACCGAGCACCTTGCCAGTAACCGACGCCGCATCGAGTTCGGAACCGTCGGCTAACACGTTTTCGCCATCCACAATGAGGATGGGCTTGAAAACCACGTCGCCGCCTTCCTCGACGTTCAGCAATTCAACGTTTAGGACCTGGCCCTGTGATACCTTTTCCTGCTTGCCACCTGTTTTGATCACCGCATACATAGGTGTAACAGTGTACTCGTACTAAAGAAGAGATGGGTCAAAAATAAGACCTCTTCCTTCACAAGTTGGACATACTGTGGAAAAAGACTCAACTAGCCCCTCGGAAACCCTCTGCCGCGTCATTTCCACCAAACCAAGTTCGGACATGTCGAACACCTGGGTCTTGGTTTTGTCTCTGGCAAGAGCGTCTCGGAACACACGCATCACATCTTCCTGGTTGGCCTTGATCATCATGTCAATAAGGTCGATTACGATGATGCCGCCAATGTCACGAAGCCTCAGCTGACGGGCGACTTCTTCCACTGCCTCAAGGTTGTTCCTGTGGATTGTCTCCTCGAGCGAATGCGAGCCAACATTCTTTCCTGTATTCACATCGATAACGGTCAGCGCCTCGGCCCTGTCAATTATCAGAGAACCGCCGGACGGCAGCCATACCTTCCTGCCTAGGGCTTTATGGAGCTGCTCATGCACGTGGAACTGCTCGAAAAGAGGCAACGCTCTGCGTTCCTTGTCGTAGAACTCCACACGGTCAGCTAGTTCTGGCGATATCGACGACACGTACGTGGAGACCTCCTCGTAAAGATCCTTGTCGTCAATGATCACTCCCCGGTAGTTCCGATTGAACTCTTCCCGAATAACCCTAACTGCCACCTGCGGCTCTTGATATAGCAGAGCTGGAGCGTGGGCAACCCTGGCCCTCTCTTCGATCCTCTCCCACATCCCGATGAGATGGTCGGTATCACGCCGAAGCTCGTCCGCAGTGGCGCCATCGGCTGCCGTACGGACAATCAGACCAAACCCGGAGGGCTTGATATCATCGAGTATCCGCCTAAGCCTTTTGCGTTCGTCTTCAGGAAGTCTCTTTGAAATTCCGTAACTATCTGAGTTGGGTATCAAAACTAGAAATCTTCCCGGCAGCGATACCTCCTGAGTAAGCCTGGCTCCCTTGGTTCCGATCGGATTCTTGGTGACCTGACACACCACTGTCTGCTTTGGACGAAGGAGCTGTTCAATCCTTACTGACCTTTGATCCGCGTCAAGCAAATCCTCGCGCTCATACCTGACATCGCCCCGGTACAAAACGGCGTTCTTGGGCGTGCCAATGTCCACGAAGGCCGCCTCCATCCCTGGAAGGACATTCGTCACCCTACCCAAGTAGATATTTCCGTCAATGGCATTTGGATCCGTGTCCGACTTAGAAACGTAGTGTTCTATTAGGGTCCTTCCCTCAAGGATCGCAATCTGTGTCACACCGTCCTGGACATGGACACACATCAGATATCTCCCTACGGGCCGACCATTTCTCTGCCTGCCGAACCTCTGGTGTGAACGCCGTGGCGACTTGGTATCCGCACCAGCCAGTTCAGATAAAAACTCGTCAGTTCGATACTGGACTGGACCCTTGGAAAGTATTTCTTCACGTTCATTTATGCCAAGGATGCCCAAGCGCTTCTTCTTCTCGGATACAGCGCTAGTTTCCTTCTTTCCCGGTGCCGCTCCGCCAAATGATGATCGCAGACGGTTTATGTAGCCCGAAGCCGCTAACGCAGTCTCGCTGGCGGCATGTTCGACCCCGGCATCTTCCTGCCGTTTTTTATCCGTTGGCGCCGGCTGGCCATGCGAGCGCCTAGAAGAATGGCTCTTTTTTGCCGTTGCAGGCCCGCCGCTGGAAGGTCCAGCACCGTTTAATGTAACTTCTCCCTCAGCATTTCCCTGACCAGCCTGGCTTTCAGGCCTTCGGTTAGGCCCGCTATAGCGCCGTCTCCTCTGCCTCGAATTACCTGAATTTCTGCCCTGGTCCTCGGATGAACCCTGAGTTGACCTCGTAGCATCGTACGAGGGATTCTTGTCTGCCATGCGGCATCACCCTTCTAAATCCTGATTGATCGGCGGCACGCTCTGGAAAAGGTCTCATGCACCCTGAAGTGAAACTTTCATCCCCGCTGTAAGGTAATGGCGTGCTTGCCGATTCAAATACCGAGCCAGCATTTGGCTCTTTAGATCCTTCTGATACTGTGCTTGGCTCATTTGCGCGGTCAGATTGGCCTATCTCGCGACCATAAGTGCATGTCGCAAGAAGAATCACCCCAAATAAATAACCGAAATCGTGCCAGTTGAACAGCATCTGTAGTCAAGTTTAGCCGTAATTTGGTCTAGGTGCCTGCCTATGCAGGTCGACGACACCAACCAAAAATATTATTTTGAATTTAAAAGATTCGATCGAAACTGCAATTCCAAAAACTTTCTGACTTTGTCAGCTCATCCAGCGGCAGTTGTAGGAGATCCTGAAGGCGGCACCCCTAGATTTGTTGAACTTGCAACGCCGGGCGCCAGATGTGGTGTGCCAAAGGTACTGGGACCAACCGGATGCTTCAATAGGTAGTCAAAAATGGTCCTGACTACCGGGGCCGCGGCACTGGCCCCAAACCCACCATTCTTGATCACCGCGACAACTACGTACTGCGACTTTGGAATCGGCCCGAAACCCACGAACCACGAGTTCGGCTCCTGACCGACAATCGAAGCTGTGCCAGTCTTACCGGCAATAGGGAACTGGCTGAAAGGGAAGTTTGCAAAAGCACCGCTGGCTGTTCCACTCGAACTATTGACAGCACCCTCGAAACCGCTAAGCATCGCGGCCCGGTCAGTTGGAGAAAGCGTTACATGGCCCTCGACTACCGGAGTGAACTTCTTTACAAGCTTCCCCGACTGGCTGACTATCCCGCTAGCAATTTGTGGCTGATAGCGTGTACCGCCGTTGGCAAAAGTCGAGTAGGCGTTTGCCATCTGAATCGGAGTTATCGCGGTCTCGCCTTGCCCAAAAGCCATTTCCAACTGGTCTGCCGTGTACCAGGAAGCATATGGATATGCCAAAGGGTACTGCTTGTGAAGCAAAGCCCGGGTCGCCGGAGAATCGACTAACCCTGGCACCTCGCCTGGCAGATTAATCCCAGTAAGTTTGCCCCATCCATAGGCGTTCGCGGTTTGCTGAATAGGGTCCTGGCCATACTTGCTTTGGTTGGCGTAAAACATGTAGCCGAGATTGTAGAAAAACACGTCGTCAGAAGCGGCCAACGCCTTGGTTATGTTGAGCAAACCCAAGTGCTCATATCCTGAGTTATGGAAAGAACACATGCCCGAGGTACAGTTGGGAATCTTGAACAATCCCGTGTCGTAATAGTAGTAGCTCGGACTAATCAGGCCTGTTTTAAGGGCCGCGGTCGCAGTGGCAAGCTTGAACGTCGAACCGGGAGTATACTCGCCAGCAATGGCTCGGTTTATCAACGGATAGCGCGAGCTGGACGATGTTAGAGCCTTGTACTCGGCAGAGGAAATTCCCCCGACCCAAACACTTGGATTATAGGTGGGGTAGGAAGACATTGCCAGAATCTGGCCGTTGTTTGGATCCTCTACCACTACTGCCCCCGTCAGCTGCGGGTAATAGAGATGAAAATATGGATCATATGTGCCCGACAGCTTCTTGATCTCAGAGGCAAGCGCATTGTCGGCGACCTGCTGCAGGTTGAGATCGAGCGATAGCGCGAGATTATCTCCCGGAACCGGGGAAGTCTGACTTAACGTTCCCACCACCTGCCCAAATGCATTGACCTCCAGATTCGATACCCCTGGCTTTCCTCTCAAGTACTGTTCATAGCTCTGTTCAACCCCGGACTTCCCGATGGCGTCACCGGGAAGGTAGCCCTTCTTTGAAAGCGTTTTAAGGTTCGACTGCGAAACTTGTCCAACGTATCCGAGCACCTGCGCAGCGGTGGTTCCTTCCGGATAAACGCGTTGGGCGGTTAGCTGGTACGAAACGCCGGGGAATTCAGACTGATGCTCGGATATATAGATAATCTTTTCTTTTGGAACCCCCTGCTGGATCGGAACAGGCTCATAGGGGGAGTATTCGAGGTTCGAAAGCGAACTTTTAATAGAGCTGACAGATATTCCCAGTAGCTTTGCGATCCTTGGGATCACTGACGGATGCTGGGAAGCAACTTGTGGAGACAGCGTAACGGACTCTATGACTTTGTTGCCAACCAGGAGATTTCCATTCCTATCTGTGATCAAACCACGGGGTGGAGCTTCAACTACCTGGCGAACCTGGTTAGCCACCGCTTGCGCCTGGTATGTGGAGCTCTGTAGAACTTGCAGGGAGTATAGCCGCGCAAACATTGCTGAGAAAAGGGCAGCAACGGCAAAGCCGATTACCCGGATTCTGACCTTGTCATTTCGACCCCTTGGAACCTCTCGTTTGAACGTGCGCTTTGCCAACTGCACTCCTTGCAAATAGCGCTGACTAATCCATCAACTCTAACGTCTGATTACAGGCGGCCGAGAACTCAATTCCTTGGATACGAAGGCCCATTTCGCGACGGGGACCATAATCACCGAAATTATCGCGTTTGTTATTGCAACCACCAAAACAACCTTGATTAAATGTATTTGAAGCAAACGTCCAAATCCAAGCAGCCTCGACGCTATTTCATATCCAATGACGCCAAATGCGCTTAGCAGCGAAGCTAAAGCCGCATTGATCGTCGATGGGCCGATGAGAGAGCCCTTCTCGGTTTGACCTGCGATATATCCGATCAGACTGTAAACCAACGCTGAAAGCCCAAGCGGAGTGAGCAGGAATCCGTCCGTGATCAATCCGACGACAAATCCGACGATCGCCCCAGTCTCTCTGCCGTCGCTAAAGCCAGCGCAAATCACAAGGAGCAGTGGAAGGTCTAGGTGGACTCCGAAAAACTGCACCCCTTCAAGGACTGAATGCTGCAGCACTACTACGGTCAAAATTAGAAGCACCGAACGGATTACTCGCAGCCTCATTATCCGCCCCCGCTTGGAAGCCAGTCCAACACCTTTACGTACTGCAGATGCGCAAGATCAACCATCGGGGCTAGAAGCACCTGCTCCTGCAGCGCACCTGGAACTGATGAAAACTTGGAGACTTTCCCGACCGGAAGATTGGGCGGATAAATACCTCCCTGCACTCCTGAGGTGTAAACCGGCTCGCCCACGTAAAGTGGTGTTCCCGGGTCGACCAGGTCAACCTTGATCGAGCTAAATGACCCGGTTCCAACTGCAAGTCCAACATGAGTTGAAGATCCCATTACGACGCCAACCGACGATGAAGGATCGGAAAGCAACAGGACCGTGGAGTTAGACCGCGTCAGCGAAACTACCTTTCCAATAAGCCCCAGTGAAGCTACGACTGGCTCGCCTACCTTAACCCCCTGCGAAGATCCCTTGTCGATGTTCAAGGTCATTTGCGAATTTGAGGGAGAGTAGTCATCGACAATTGCGCTGACAGTCTTCAAGCCCTGTGCAAAGGGGATATTTGCCAGAGCCGTCAACGCCTGAACCTCATTTTCAAGTTGACTGGACATTGACTCTTTGGTTTTTAGAGCCGAAATTTGGCTCTGGAGCTGCGCATTTTTCTTCTTCAGGGAAGAATAATTAAATGCCCCGCTGACAACATCCTCAACAGGATGAAAGGCTGAGCTGGCTGTCGAACGAATCGGAGACGTAACGCTTCTAAGAGCCTTTTGGAAAGTCCCTGTGAACCCGGTCCCATGAGACCGGTAACTGACGGTCACAAGGGTGATGGAAACAAGTACAAGAGCCAACAGCGTAGCTCTTGGCCTGACGAAAAAACCACTTAGGCCGTAGTCTCTACTGGACACTACCGGTTGGAGGAGGAAATCAGCACCCGTTTCAGAGCGTCAAACTCCTCAAGTGTTTGGCCAGAACCATTCACGACACAGTCCAGCGGATTGTCCGCCACGATTATTGGCATTCCAGTCTCCTGAAATATTCGCTTGTCAATCCCGGTCAACAGCGCTCCTCCACCGGTGAGCACAATGCCCTGCTCCATAATGTCAGCGGACAACTCTGGGGGGGTATTGTCCAAAGTCACCTTAACCGCATCCACAATGGCAGCTATAGGCTCCTCAATTGCGCGTCGAATTTCCTCGGTGGATACCAATATCGTCTTGGGAAGACCTGTAATAAGGTCCCGGCCCCTGATCTCAGCTTGCAGTTCCTCCTCTAGCTCAACGGCAGAGCCAAGAGCTATCTTGATCTCCTCGGCCGTGCGCTCACCAAGAGCAAGGCTGTATTCCTTCTTGACGAAGGAAATTATGGCCTGGTCGAGCTCATCACCACCAATCCGGATTGACCGGCTTGTGACGATTCCGCCCAGAGAAATGACAGCGACCTCAGTCGTTCCGCCGCCAATGTCCACTACCATATTGCCAGTAGGTTCGTGTATGGGAAGGCCGGCACCAATAGCCGCGGCCATTGGCTCCTCGATAATGTATGCAGGCTTGCGCGCACCCGCATATTCCGCAGCCTCCTGTACCGCCCTCTGCTCGACGCCGGTTATGCCGGACGGAACGCAAATAACCATCCGTGGCTTGCCATACCGGCTATTGTGAACCTTTTGGATGAAATACCGCAACATCCGCTCGCACGTCTCGAAATCTGCGATGACACCGTCTTTCAATGGACGAATAGCCTGGATATTTGACGGTGTACGCCCTATCATCCGCTTCGCCTCCGCGCCGACGGCTAGAGGGCGCCCGTCCCTAGTATTGATCGCCACCACCGATGGCTCATTGAGAACAATTCCCCTACCTCGCACATAAACCAGGGTGTTGGCTGTGCCGAGGTCTACAGCCATGTCTCTAGCTGGAAATAAATTTAAAAACGATTTTGATTTTGCCATTAATAAACCTCCGATTGGACGGCGAAATCAACCTTAATGAGCTAGAAGTAAACGAAGTCTAGTCGGGAACCTAGATGTTCTCTCAAAAGAAAATGCCCAATTCCCGTATTGCTGCTTCAGCCGAGTCAGAACCGTGCACCAAGTTCTCGGCAACCGAAACTCCCAAGTCGCCCCTAATAGTGCCGGGAGCAGCTTTCGCCGGATCTGTGGCACCTACAAGCGTACGGACGATTTCCCAAGTATCATCTGGTCCCGAAACTTCCAGAATCACGGATGGCGATCGGGTGATAAATTCAACCAAATCTGTGAAAAAAGGTCTGTTGGCATGCTCCGCATAATGCTGCTTTGCAGTCTCTTCATCGATTTGTCTTAGTTCGAGATGTGTGATTCTCAGACCTTTTCGCTCGATGCGACCCAATATCTCTCCTACGAGACCCCGTTCGACCGCGTCGGGCTTGCATATAACCAAAGTGCTATTCACGCCGGATAAGGCTAGTCGGTCACAGTCCGTGGATTCACCGGGGAATTTCACCATATGTTAATCTTTGGTCATTCAGTCTTCAATACCTCTTCCCTGGCCTCTGCAACCGTATAGATAGAACCGCAGACCAAGACGCCTTCATCCTGCTGACAATGCTTTATGGCAGCCCGAAGCGCATCGGAAACAGTTTCGAAATTCTGGCTGGAAAGATTCGCTTCGGACGCCGCCTGGGCCATTTCCTCCACAGCCATCGCCCTTAATGACCTTGTCTTGGCAACCGACAACGACTTGATACGATCGTTTTTTATTGCAAGAAACATCGCCTTTGGATCCCGGCCCGTGAGCATCGAGACGACTAGATGCCATCTTGACACGCTGGCAAAATCGCTCTGGAGACTCGCTCGGACGCTCAACATTCCAGCTGGATTGTGTGCAGCGTCCAACACGACCAGGGGCGCCCTGGAAATGACTTCCATTCTCCCGGGAGAACTGACACGCTCAAAGGCAGCTTTTACGACATCGATATCGAGTGCCCGCCCAAAAAACTCTTCAACCGCGCTAACGGCAAGCGCCGCATTGTTTCCCTGATGGGGACCAAATAACGGCAGGAAGATTTCGTCATAAGTCGCATGCTTGGTTCTTACCGCGATCACCCGCCCTCCAATAGCCTGGGTATTCGACCTAAGGTGCAGATCCTGACCCAAAACTGAGGTACCAGCACTTGGCTTGGACAGAAATATCTCGAGCAAATCCTTTTGATCGACGCCAATAACCAGTGACGAAAGCGGCTTGACTATCCCAGACTTCTCGTTTGCTATATCCGAGAGTTCCGGCCCAAGTATTTCTACATGGTCCAGAGATACGTTGGTAACGACAGCTACATCTCCGTCGATGACATTTGTTGCATCCCACGTACCGCCCATTCCCACTTCAATTACTGCTACATCGATGCCGACGGTATCGAAATGAGAGAATGCGGCCACGGTTACCAGCTCGAACCAACTGAGGATTACCCCGGAGTGCTCCTCCAAGATTTTCAGGGTCGAGATCTCATCAACGAGATCTTCATCGGAAATCGGTTCGAAGTCGACAAGGATTCTCTCGTTGACACGGTTCAAGTGTGGCGACACATAGGTGCCGACCCGAAGGCCGTGTGCCAGCAGCAGCGCAGTGATCATGCGGCATGTCGATCCCTTGCCGTTTGTACCGGTAACGTGGATGACGGGATAGGTCTTATGTGGCTCACCTATCATTTTCAGGGTATCTTGGACTTTCACAATCGACGGTGAAGGAAAGTCCGCATGAGAGTTTCTTTCTATGTTGATGTGACTGTCCAACCAATTAAGAGCATTCCCAAGTGACATAGAACTGCTCATCAGGCACTCCTCAAGCTTGATTTCGCCCCGGGAAAGAGGCTACGAAGCAGCCCGGCGGGTACGCTCTGGCCGATCGGGTCCGGCGCCCCTTGGAACAAGAGTGGGAGCTACCTTGTCGAGCACCACGCTACGGTCAACTACGCACCGTTGAACGTCAGACCGCGAGGGAATATCGTACATTACTTCGAGGAGAACCTCCTCTAGGATCGCCCTCAGGCCTCTGGCGCCAGTTCCGCGCAGTAATGCCAGATCTGCGATTGACTCCAATGCGTCTTGAGTGATTTCCAGCTCGACGCCATCGAGTTCGAACGTTCGCTGGTACTGCTTCACCAAAGCGTTCTTAGGCTCGACCAGTATCTCTATCAGCGCAGACCGGTCCAGATTGCCTACCGCCCCAATCACCGGAAGCCTGCCGATGAACTCCGGGATCAATCCAAACTTGAGCAGATCCTCCGGAAGCACATGCGTGAATATTTCGCCGTCCTTGCCTGCCCTGTCGGAAAGGTCTGCCTTGAACCCGATTGACTTCGTGCCTATACGACCTTCTATGATGCGCTCCAAACCAGCAAATGCTCCACCACAGATGAAGAGGACATTGGTCGTATCAATCTGGATGAACTCCTGGTGCGGGTGCTTGCGACCGCCTTGGGGGGGAACCGATGCCGTCGTGCCTTCCAGTATCTTCAGTAGAGCCTGCTGGACACCTTCTCCCGAGACGTCTCTTGTTATCGAAGGGTTCTCGCTCTTTCGTGCGATCTTATCGATTTCATCGATATAAATTATCCCGGTCTCGGCTTTTTTCACGTCGTAATCTGCTGCCTGAATGAGCTTCAAAAGGATATTCTCTACGTCCTCCCCGACATATCCCGCCTCTGTCAAGGCTGTCGCATCGGCAATTGCGAACGGAACTTCAAGCAATTTTGCCAAAGTTTGCGCCAGCAGGGTCTTTCCCGATCCAGTCGGACCTATCAGCATGATATTGGACTTGGCTAGCTCAACATCGCTGGTACGAGATGAACCTGCCTGAATCCTCTTGTAGTGGTTATATACGGCGACGGCAAGAATCTTCTTTGCGGACTCCTGCCCGACCACGTAGCCATTCAAAAACTCGAAGATTTCCCGAGGCTTCGGAAGATCATCGAACTTTACCTCGGTGCTTTCAGTCAGTTCCTCTTCGATGATGTCATTGCACAGATCAATGCACTCATCACAGATGTACACGCCAGGACCTGCAATCAGCTTCTTAACTTGCTTTTGGGACTTGCCGCAGAAACTACACTTTACGACCTCTGGTCCCTCAACAAACTTTGCCACTGCCATCCCCTTTTGTACTTCTAACACAATCAATATTCGGGCTCAGTATCCGAAGTATGGCTATTCGATCCTCTCGAGAAGAAGTTATTTAAACTTCTTGGACATTTAAAGTTTAGATCTGGAGCACTAAGCTACAGCCGCTGAAGTTCCACGCGGTTCTCTAGCAGTCGTGATGACTTCATCAATAATTCCATATGCCTGGGCTTCTTTGGCATCGAGAACAAAGTCCCTATCGGTATCTTTTTGAATCCTAGACACCGGTTGACCCGTATCTGCGGAAAGCATGTCATTCAGCATGTCACGCATGCGAAGTATCTCTTTGGCTTGCAACTCTATATCGGTTGCCTGGCCTCCAACGCCACCATAGGGCTGGTGGAGCAGAACTCTCGCGTGTGGAAGCGCGAATCTTTTGCCCTTGGTGCCAGCAGCTAGAAGAACCGCTGCTGCAGATGCCGCCTGTCCGAAGCAGAACGTAGAAACATCAGGGCGGATAACCTTCAAGGTGTCATAGATGGCAAAAAGGCCGGTGATCTCGCCGCCAGGCGAATTGATGTAAAGACTCACATCCTTTTCCGGATCCTCGTACTCCAGAAACAGCAGCTGCGCACAGATCAGATTTGCGACTGAGTCGTCAATGGGCGTACCCAGAATAATGATTCTCTCCCGCAATAGACGGGAATACAGATCGTATGCTCTCTCTCCCCTGCTGGAAGATTCAATAACGGTAGGAACAAGATAGTTATACGCTGTCATTTGTCTCACTCCCTGAAGATCCTTCTATTCCATCTTTACCTGACTCAGCGCCGTCTACCAAATCATCCTCGATTTTTGCGTCAGTTTCCGTCAGGAATTCACGACCTACCACATTGCCATCTTCGTCCGCGATCTCAACTAATTCCAGAAACTGATCCAAAGCCTTCGCCTTGGCCATCTCCAGTTCAATAACCTTGATCTGCCCGTTCTCGGTAATTCGATCTCGAAATGTATCAAAATCAATTTGACCAGCCTCTGCGTAAGCTCGGATCTCCTTGTCGAGATCTTCTGCAGCCACCTGCACCGCCTCTTCCCTTACGAGGGCCCTAAGCACCAGGTCCACCCTTGCCTGATTCTGGGCATCGGCGAGAATCTGGCTCACCAGCTGCTCTGAGGTTGTTCCGGTTATTGCTAGATATTGCTCGAGCTGGATCCCCTGTGCTTCGAGACGACTGGAAAAGTCTCGTAGAAGATGATCAAATTCCTGTTGGGCTAACGACTGGGGAAGCTCTTTCAAGTCCATGAGCTCGACGAGAGCCGCCAAGGCGCGATCCTTAAAAAGCATCTTAGAGCGGGCTTTTTTCGTAGTGTTGAGTTGCTCTTTGAGGGAGCTCTTAAGTTCCTCTAGCGTTTCAAACTCCGAAGCTTCGGCCGCCCACTCATCGCTCAGTTCAGGCAACTTTAGCTCGTTTACCTTCTTGACCGTCACGAAACAGGTAATAGGTGCCTCTTCGCCACCCTCGGGAACCGCCTCGAAAGATAGTTCATCTCCAACCTTGTGCCCAAGAAGCGCATCGTCTAGGCCTGGGATAAAGTTGTTGCCGCCAACCCTATATAAAAAGTCCTCTACATCGAGATCTGGAATGTGCTCCCCATCTCTCTCAGCGCGCACATCTATGCTCACCTGATGGTCAAGGACTACGGGATCTTCCACTTCTGAAAGCTCGCCAAACTGTTCACGCAGCCGCTTCAACTGGTCCTGAATATCTTCGTCGGTGACCTCCGGAGTCGGTATTACAACCTTCACTCCCTTGTAGCCGACAATTGTCACCTCAGGGCGAAGCTCCACGTCGGCCTCAAGGACTATGGGGCCGCTCTCTTCGCCAGATTTGATATTCACGTTCTGCGTAGCAATGACATCGAGATCGTTCGAGAGAATGGCGTCACTTAGAAATCCGGGTATGGCCTCGTTGATCGCCTCCACCCGAATATATGAACGTCCAAGCTTGGCTTCCAAAACCTTGCGCGGCACCTTGCCTTGGCGGAAACCTGGAATACGAACATCCTTAGAAATCTTTGTTAGAGCTGCATTTACACTAGGTTCTAACTCAGCCTCGTCGATATCGATGATGATCTTGACGTTAGTACCTTCTGCGGGAGTAATCGTTGACTGCATATGGGTATATGAGCTTACCCGACAGACGGTTTATCTAGGCCTAGCCGACAACCCTTTGATCTATCGACTGAATTATCAAAAAAACTCAGCCAGTTCGACGCGGGACGGCTCAAGACCATCGCTGTACGCGATCAATCCGCTCACCCAAGGCGGGCGTTTGTCGCAATTGGCTTGAAAGATAGCCCTGAGGGCTGACGCTGCCCCGTCTCCAGTAAGCCTTCGGATTGGACATCGCGGGCAAATGTATCGGTTTGACCCCCGAACACTTAGCCCAAGACTCCCGATTTACACACATTTATACCCTATCGGGTATGCTGTTACCAATAAGTGATACGAGAAAACCATCAAGAGAGGAATCTTGTCGTGCTATTCAAGAAGAGCGCTAGAGCGGTAGCTCCGCATGAGGCCAAAGAACTCCTGGATCAAGGAGCGGTATTGATCGACGTACGTGAACTTTCTGAGTGGAACCACGGCCACGCTCCTGAAGCCACACATTTGCCGATGTCCAGAATACAAGATGAGCTCCACAAAGTTCCCAAGGATAGCGATGTTGTTGTTTGTTGCAGAAGCGGGAGCAGATCGTCTACAGTTGTCGCATTTCTAGTCAGCAATGGCTACGCCGCCATTAATTTGAAGGGTGGCATGGCTGCTTGGCATGCCCACGGCCTTCCTGTGGTAAATTCAAGCGGCATCCGAGGCAGCATCATCTGACAATTGAATTGGTTGCCTTAAACAGACAGGCTATCTCAGCTTAAGGAACAGCTTTTCGACATCGGTCAAGGTGCACCCACCCCTGCGAGCCTCTTCCGGATTCTCCAGGCAATACGAGATCTGGGATGCGACGAGGCGAAACCCAATTTGTTCGAGCGCCTTCGACACTGCGGAGATCTGTGTCACGATATCCTTGCACTGCCTTGAGTCGTCGATCATCTTCGAAATACCCCTGATTTGACCTTCGACGCGGGCAAGCCGACGCTTTAGGTCCTGGCGTTTATCCTCCCCCAGATTTATGGAGGAAGCCGTACTATCTATCTCAAGCAAATCAATATCTTCTCCGAGAATACCCATGAAGGTATTCTATGAGCTTAAATAACTTTTGAATACTGGAAGTGGGCAAGATCTGTGATCAGGCCATGAGGGTTTATCGCACAGTCGGCAGCCGCCGGCAACGTTTCGAATGGTCGCAGACCCAAGAACCTCTAAACGGTCTTAGAGCGATATGGGCCCTAACATTTGTTGCCGCCTCCAATGTGGCCCGGAACGATTCTTTCTTGCCCCACCCGACCTCAAAAAGACGAGGCGCTCCCAGGGAAATGCCACCGCGAGCTTTTGAAGTGGGTCGGACGCTTTGAGAGCGGGTGACGGGAATCGAACCCGCATAGCCAGCTTGGAAGGCTGGAACTCTAACCATTGAGCTACACCCGCGCGATTGCTAATAGACAAGCTTGTCGGGGAGGGGGGACTTGAACCCCCGACCCCCTGCTCCCAAAGCAGGTGCGCTACCACGCTGCGCCACTCCCCGCAATCTCATCTAATCGCCGACAAGGAATTCTAGCTGCAGATCTCTAAACACTGTCGCTTATTTGAGAAGGCTTGTTCTGGAATCTTCGATACAAAAATACGAAGATCGCAATGAGAATTACGAAGCCTATCAAATAGCCGAAATCCTGGACATACTTGACGATAGTGTGATAGTTAGACTCGGCCACGTATCCAAGCCCGGCAAGAATTCCCACAAAAGGTACCGAGCCCAGAAGGGTATAGAATCCAAACCGAATCGGCTCCATTTCGGCAACTCCCGCCGGAAGTGAAATAAAGGTCCGTACGACAGGTAGAAGCCGGCCGAAAAAAACCGCGGCTTGGCCTCTTTTGGCAAACCATTTCTCCGCCCTTTCCAGATCATGTCCCCTGAGGAATATATACTTGCCATACCTCAAGACCAGAGCTCTACCTCCCGTTCTGCCAACCGCCCATGCTATGTAGGCTCCGATGAGGTTCCCAGCGGCTCCCATTACCACAACTAAGGCCAAATTGAGCCTGCCCGTCGCAGCAAGGACGCCGCCAAAGGTCATTATCAACTCAGAAGGGACGGGGATGCAAGCGGATTCGGCAACCATCAGAACCAAAATGGCGAGATATCCTGACGAAGTTATGAAATTTTCCACATTGCCAGGCTAGCGGGACGCTGCACAACCACGGAGGCAGGCGAACCGTCACTCAGTAGGGTCTTATTTAATGCTCAACCGAAAGATTCGCTGGAAATCGACGCTTGGTGCGAAATAAGCCGCCACCTGTATTCGAAGCCCTCCAAGCAAAAGATATTCAGGCTCGACACCAATGGCCCGGGTCTTTGGCTCACAATGTTCTCAGTGCAAAAAACCAGCGCCACATTGGCCTCAAAACGCACTTCGGTATCCATAAGCAGAAAATGGAGTCCAGCCTCGGCTTGGAAGAGATTGTAAAAAGAAGCCGAGACGGCACCCCATCCCTTCAAAGTAGGCCAGCCCGGGTGGGTGCATCTTATAATGTCTGAATGTTCCCATACCTCGCTCATGCGGTCGAGGCTCCGTGCCTCGAAACAGGAATAGAACTCCGCATTTGCCATCAGGACTTCATCTAGAGGTTCAATACTCAATGATTCTACCTGAAGCTTTATTAGGCGCCAACTGCAAGACCGGCCATGGCACTGGCCAAAAAGGGAGTGCAGCGCAATTGACTCCAACCCACTGGGCTGAAAAGTTTTCCCGATAGTCCACTCTGCATATCGTCAACTAAGCAGCCCAGCTACCTGTTTCTCTTTGAACTTCGGTCAAGGAACGCCTGCATCCTCGTCCTCTTATCGTCACTTTCGAATAGAAGCGCCTGTGCGATTATGTCGAAGGTGGTAGTTGGTTGCCTGTTTACGCCGAGCGACAGTTTTGTGAGCTCCAGCGCTCTCCAGGATCTTCTGCTGATGGTGTCAACCAGCTTCTGTGCCGAATCCATCAACTCATCGGCCGGAGTTATCTCGTCAATCAGGCCAACGGAGAGCGCCTTGTCTGCATCGATTATCTCTCCCGTGTAGAGGAGTCGGCGTGCCATGGCGATGCCCACTAACTGTGGCAACCTCCAGTTGCCGCCAGCTCCGGCTAGAATCCCGAGATCGAGTTCTGGCTGGCCGAATCGGGCGCGAGGTGAAGCGATCCTAAAGTCGCACGCCATCGCCAGTTCACAGCCGCCGCCAAGCGCATAGCCGTCAATCACCGCAATGGTCGGCCACCTGAATCGTTCAAGCTTCTCAAACAGGCTGGCATTGATAGACCTCATTGCGCTGTCTGCGTCCCTATTCAGGAGTTCGCCGATATCAGCGCCAGAAACGAATATGTTTTCTACAAGCGAATGAAGAACGAGGATCTTGGGTTCGCTCCGAACAGCCGCGTCAAGAACCTCATGCAGCTCCTCTACCATCTGCTCATCCAGGGCATTGCGCTTTTCAGGCCTATCCAGCCCAACAAATATGGCGCCATCGCGATATTGTGTTTTTACAGTCGACACCTACAAACTCCTTAGCTCACGGCAAAACTATAAATTGGTTCAGGAATTTCACTACCGCTTCAACCACCTCATCAGTGGACTCTAGATGGGGCGAGTGATGTGCACCAGCAATTACTTTCCTTTCAACTTCGCCGGCGACATTTCTGGCTATCAGGTCCAGCTGCGCCAAAGTTCCATATTCGTCGACATCTCCTTGAATCACCAATATCGGTATCTCTATCGCGGGGAGATACTCCTCGATGTTCCACTCCCTGAATTCCGGCGAAAGCCATACCTTATTCCATCCCCAAAAGGTTGACTCCGCATTTATGTGATAGCGACTCATCTTCTCTAAAAGGTTGCTGCTCAAAAAGGTCTCTTTGGCAGCCGCGATTCCTTCGATTGACCGATCTTCCACTATTACGTGAGGTGCAATCAGAACGAGCGCGCTGACATCGTGACCTGCTCCCGCATGAATCAGGGCGATAGATCCGCCGTCACTATGTCCCACCAAAATTGGCTTTTCGACATTTAGCGCGCTCAAAACCTTTGGCAGCATATCCAGCGCCTCATGGTGCATGTAGGTGACAGGCCGATCTCCCTCGAGTGGCGTCGACCTTCCATACCCTGCGCGCGAATAAACGAGCATGGCGGGATCGCCTAGCTGAGTCCTGATAATCTCGGGCACGCTGCGCCAGAGTGCGGAACTTCCCAGGCCTTCATGGAGAAACACCAGAGTGGGAAAGCCTTCACGCTCGGCAGATGCCGGATATAGATAGTACTCAATCTTCAGCTCGTCAATAGATAAAAACTGTGCTTCGATACCCACCGGCAAACCTATCTTGTTTGGCTACAAAAATTATTCAGTGTTTCAAACTAATACGTGCAGGCTGACACCGATAATGGAGGAAAGACCGCGTTACCAGTCATAAAAACCCCTGCCCGACTTCTTCCCAAGCTCACCTCTGGCAACCTTGTCCTTCAGCAACCGAGGAGGAGAAAACCGGGATCCCAACTTTCCTTCGAGGTACTCGGAAATCGCTAAGCGTATATCGAGGCCCACCAAGTCAGTCAGCCTAAGAGGACCCATTGGATGCTTATATCCAAGAACCATTCCCTGATCAATGTCTTGCGCAGACGCCACGCCTTCTTCAACCATTCGAATAGCCTCTAAACCAAGGATGATCCCCAACCGGCTCGTCGCAAAACCAGGAGAATCGCGAACCAGTATGGATTCCTTCCCAAGTGTCCGTGCAAGCGATTGAGCAGACTCGATAGTCGCGCCTGAGGTAGTTTCCCCTGCCACAAGTTCAATCAAAGAAGAACGAGAAACAGGATTGAAAAAATGCATGCCAATAAACTTCTCGGGTCGAGAGAGCTTCGATCCAAGTACATTAATCGACAGCGAGCTCGTGTTGCTCGCAACCACGAGACACTCAGGGTACATACTCTCTACCGCGGCGAGCACCCCTGACTTTACCCCAAAGTCTTCGAAGACGCTTTCAATTACCAGCTCTGGGGCCCATTCCGCTGTTGGGGGGGGAAGAATAGCGCTGGCACTAAAGCGAGCCATGATCGCCTTAAATCTCTCATCGACTTCTGGAGTATCATTTTTGTTATTTTCGTAGACCAGCTTCGATCGCACGCCAGATTTGACCAATTCAAAGGCTGCGTCTGCACGCGCCTGGTCAACCTCGACCAAGACGACTTGGATTCCTGACTCAAGACAAGCTTGGGCAATTCCGGAACCCATGGTGCCTCCGCCAACGACTACAGCATTCTTGTAATCAATCATCAACTACCCTTTTTGCGCGATCTGGTCGCGAAGTTGATACCTCTGTATCTTTCCTGTGGCAGTCTTTGGCAACTCGGTTACAAAAACGATGGTGCGCGGCCGCTTAAATGATGCCATCCTTGAACGGCAGTGCGACTCAATGCTCGCTTCGTCAATTGACTTTCCTGCCTTGGGCACGATAAATGCCACAGAGGTCTCTAGCCCGTCGTCGTTGTAACCTCCAACGACAGCAGCCTCCAAAACATCCTCGTGTTCAACAAGGACACCCTCGACCTCAGCTGGCGAAACCCAGATGCCGCCGAGCTTGATCATGTCGTTATTGCGGCCCAGGAACTGATAGTAGCCATCAGAAGACCGGACGTAAACGTCACCGGTCCGCAGCCACTCACCTCGAAATGCGTTCTTAGTGGCCTCCGTCCTGCACCAGTACCCAGATGCGGTCGACTCGCCGCTGACATGAAGATATCCAGGCATGTCCGGCGCCACGACTTCCAGGTTTTCATCGTCGAGCAGCATTAGCTTGTATCCCTCAACTGGGCGTCCTGAACTTCCAAAACGTACGTCGCCCGGATGGTTGGACAGGAAAATATGCAGCGCCTCGGTCGATCCGATTCCATCGAGAACGGGGGCCCCAAACGTTGCAGTAAAATGCTTGTTTATTTCGCCGGGCAATGCCTCGCCCGCGGTTACGGCCAAACGAACCGTGGAGAACGAGTCAGATGGAACCCCTGAATCCAAAATCGACGCCAGCAGCCCTGGGCTGCCAAAGAACAGAGTTGGCTTGAACTTAGAGGCGGTTTCTGCCACCCCGCGGGGAGTCGCCCAGGCGGGATCCAAAATCACTGAAGCGCCTACCGAGAAAGGAAACGTCAGTGAATTTCCAAGTCCAAATGCGAAAAAAAGCTTTGCGGCAGAAAAGAACCTGTCATCTTTATTGATATTCAGGACTGTCTTGGCATAGGTATTGACCGTTGCTTCCAGATTGAAATGACGGTGAATGGTTCCCTTTGGGAAACCAGTCGTACCGGAGCTGTACAGCCAGAACGCCGGCGAATCCATATTTGTATCGGCTATCGGAGCTTCGTCGGCATCTTGGAATTCATGCCAGTTGAAGACCTTGATCTCGACATCCGACTGCTCATCTCCAACAATAACGGCAGCCTTCAGATGCGGCGCTGCTTTCACAATGGTAGGGAGAATCGGGGCGTACCTGCCTGAGAGAACAACCACCTGAGCCAAGGCATCGTGGATAATATCCCCAAGGTCATTTCCGGTAAGCATCGTGGACAGGGGAATAGGAACGACTCCAGACCGCATGCACCCCAAGAACCAAGCAGGGAAAGCCGGCTCGTCGTTCACGACAAGCGCTACCCGCTCTTCCCTTCTTACATCAAGCTCCTTTAGAGCATTTTGAACGCGATAAACACTCTTTTGCAAAGATGCGTAGGTAATGGAACTCTCGGCGGTAATTATGGCATCTCTGCTTCCATTACCTAACGAGATGTTGCGATCCAACAGCCAGGCACTGGCGTTGTAAACATCCTTCATTTGGATACTCCTATCACGTGAACCCTGGATGAGATCTTATGCACGAACGTAGCTAAAGTCCAATGGCTTCTGGTGTATCCCAGTAGCTGGTGCGGCGATCCAGTTTGCCATTTTCCCGGGTTCAAGAACAGGGACCATCAAAGATGAAACATGGTTGCGGTCTTCCTGGGTTGGAAGCCATTCCTGCGCTATTCCATGCTCGTAACTCTCCTGGGAAACCAGCAGCCCTTCCGGAGTCACCGGTTGCCCGTTGAACACGCCCACGTGGCGGTTAAATCCGACATGAGGAAGCTTTAGCTCCCGGCCTGTTTCAGATAGGATTCTGTTCCAGCGTTCAACTCCTTTGGCGCAGTCGGCCATGTAATCCTCGCGGAGGGTCTCGTTGAGAGCAGTTAGAGCGGTAGCTTCTCTCCAGCCGACTTCGTTCCCGGCGACGTTCGGAACCAGTCGGCTCTGATCCTTAAGCTTGTGATCGTCGCTGCGCTGGTCTTCATGGAATCTCCCTTTCAACCCAGCTGCGAAGTAGTTTGCAGCGTTGGTCGAGGTTTCAGCTCCAAACAAATCCAACGAAAGGGTGCAGTGAAGGTTCAGATATCTCTGCAGCGTCGAGATGTTGATTCCGCCATATTGGGAGATATCTTCGGTGTCATGCTCCTTCATCAGCTCGACCGTCCGCTGTACTACGCGCCCGATGCCCGTAGCCCCCACAAACATGTGGTGAGCCTCTTCCTTGAGCATGAATTCGCACGTACGTGCCAAGGGGTCAAAAGCGCTCTCTTTGAGCGAGGCAAGCTGGAATTTGCCATCGCGGTCCGTAAAGTAAGTGAAAAAGTAGAACGAAAGCCAGTCAACCACCGGTTCGTTGAATGCGCCAAGAATTCGCGGGTTGTCCTCGGCTCCGGAGTGGCGCTGCAGTAGTTCATCAGCCTCCTCCCGGCCATCCCGGCCAAAATAACCATGGAGCAAGTAAATCATTGCCCAGAGATGACGACCTTCTTCAACATTCACCTGGAAAAGGTTTCGCATATCGTACAGGCTGGGGGCAGTCCGGCAGAGTTGCCTTTGCTGCTCGACCGATGCTGGCTCAGTGTCACCTTGAACCACGATCAGGCGCCGCAGGTCAGCGCGATATTCGCCAGGAACTTCCTGCCACGCGTCCTCACCCATGTGATCGCCAAACCCGATTTTTTTATCCGCCTGCGGATCTGAAAGAAAAATGCCCCATCGGTATTCCGGCATCTTCACGTATCCAAAGTTCGCCCAGCCTTCCTGGGAAACTGAAATTGCGGTGCGTAGATAAACGTCATTGTCCTGGAACGCCACAGGACCCAATGTCTTCCACCACTCGATGAACTTCGGCTGCCAAGACTCCAAAGCACGCTGGAGACGACGGTCTTCCTTCAGGTTTACGTTGTTCGGAATTAATGAGTCGTAATCGACCTGAGTCATCTGTACTAAATCCTCTCGTGATTGTAATTTGGTCTTGATCCAGTTCCATAACTTTTCAGGGCGCCTTCAGTCCCTACTGCGTTCGGCCTCTGAAATATCCAGTTCTGCCAAGCGGAGAGCCGGGCAAATATCTTGGATTCCATAGTTTCCGGGCCGACGAATCGGCAATTTGCCTCTAGGCCAGTCAGAGCGTCAGGTGAAAAACTTGCCTGCTCCTCAAGCAAAATCCTGACCTCATCCTCCCAATCGATCTCGTCAAAGACGAAGGTTACAACGCCGAGATCATCGCAGTCCTTTGCAGAAAGCCGCTTGCCGAATGCTGCACGAACTTCCCGCAACTCATTGGGCCGTCCATAGAATCTGCTTTCGAGACGGCTTATGCGGTTGACCATGTTGTACCATCCATCATTTGCTTCCGTCAGAACTACAAATGGCGCGGATGAGGACTCACCATCAGAAAACGTGCCATCGAGCATTAAAGACCTGTCTGCCACTAGCACCAGTTCGGCAAGTGTGCCCACGAAACAGCTTCCCGGCTTGACAAGAGTGACCAGAGTGCGCGAAGAAAGTTCCAAACGGTTGAACGTCCTTTTGATGTAGTGGCGAATCTCCCTCACCAGCCAATCATTGGCATTTTCTTTCAGCAACTCATCGGTAGCCAGCACGGCTTCCGGATCGCCAGTGGTCTCGAAAACCCATGACCCAATTTCCGGCTGGTTGAAGCGCATCCTAAGCGCTGCGTCATCAAGTTCCCGGCAAAGCGCAAGTAGCCAAAATGCTGAACCTTGGGCCTTGACCTGAGCAAGGTCGAGGTTATCCGGCCAGCTAGGAGCCTTGATCTCCAAAAAGGCGCTCCCTAACTCACGATCGTAGCGAACTTCCAAATGCGGGTAAGACATCCCTTCGTCCGTCTCCTCGCGTTGGAGCGGAGTCAAAGAAATGCCCCTCTCATCAGAAGGTCTATCCGATCCTTCCGCACGCTTCAGGGCACGCTCTTTTACATGCTCCTCAAAACGGCTCTTCGGTACGACTTCATCAACCAGACCCCACTTCACGGCCTGCGCACCTTTGATGCCTTCGGCCTTGACGGCGAAGACATCTGCCAAGTCACGTCTCACATGACGCTTGTCCACCATTCTGGTCAAACCACCTGTGCCTGGCAGAACTGCCAAGAGCGGCACCTCAGGAAAGGAAACAGTTGAAGCCTTGTCGTCGACAAGAACGATCTCATCACACGCCAACGCCAGCTCATAACCGCCACCCGCCGCTGTTCCATTGACGGCCGCGATCCACGTTTGACCAGTGAACTCAGTCGAATCCTCGATGCTGTTGCGAGTTTCGTTGGTGAACTTGCAAAAATTCACCTTGTGATGATGATCTGAACCCGCCAGCATTTGGATATTGGCGCCAGCACAGAAAACTTTGTCCTCTGCGCTGGTTACGACTATCGATTTCACCTCGGGATGTTCGAAACGAATTCGCTGCACGGCATCGTAAAGCTCGATATCTACGCCGAGATCGTACGAATTCAATTTCAACTCGTAGTCATCCCGGAAACCTCCTGCCGGATCGACTTTCATCTTGACAGTCGCCACGGAATTGTCGAATTCCAGCACCCAGTGCCTGTAGGACTTTGGGTCAGTGTCAAAATTGACCTGCTTCGATTTCACTCAGTCTCCTAATTACTAATCGGATAACTATTCGAGATAATTCTACAATGTTTGTGATATTTGTCAACAGATCGTAGAATATTTTTTTTTGATACGATAAACTACTATGTGCACTGACTCAAACTGTCGGAGATAATGGACCGTGCCTAAAAATTCTTCGCGTGGCTGGACTGAATTGAATAAGAGAATCGAGGTTCAACGGGACCAGGCTTTAGGTGTCTCAAGCGCCAGAAGCTACTTGTTGACCATTCTAGGTGAATTTGCAATATCCCAAGACGGCCCAATTTGGACAAACGCCTTCATCACCGGATTAGGAGCGTTGGGAATTGACGAAAAGACGGTTCGGCAAACCCTCGCGCGAACTTCCGCGAAGGGACTCATCGACCCGGAAAAGGTGGGGCGGCGCGCCCGCTGGCATCTTACAAACAAAGCCAGGAACTTGCTCCGTGAAGGAAGCCAGAGAATCTATTCCTTCAACACCAAGGAACGCGAATGGGACAAGAAATGGATAATCATCCTAATTGCCATACCTGAAGCACGGCGAGACTCCCGATACAGCCTCAGAGTCAGGCTTGGCTGGGTTGGCTTTGCCCTTCTCAATGCTGGAGTGTGGATCTGCCCCTGGACTGATCGTCTCAGTGAAGCGGAAAGCGTGCTGGAAGAGCTCTCCCTCCAGGAAGTGGCACATATCTTCATCGGAAACCTCTCGGACATGGATGAGCAGTCGTATCTGGCTGCGGAGGCATGGGATATTCCAACCGTTGAAGCCGCCTACGAACATTTTGAAATCACCCACTTTGGAAATCTGCCACAGACTAACGAAGATGCCTTCGTCCAGCTGACACGTCTCGTCAACGACTGGCGCAGACTCCCGCTATTGGACCCGGACCTTCCGTCGGAACTACTCCCCGTAGACTGGGTTGGCAACAAAGCTGCGCAGCACTTTCTCGATCTGCACCGGAACTGGAAGCCCCGCGCCTTCGAGTGGTGGCAGGAAATCACCTCAGATCGATAGAGGCACTCAGGTAATCTCAAATTCATCTCAGTTGTACGCTATTCCAGTTTTCGCTCCATGAACCGGAGACGCCACAGACTGCCAGCCGCATCTATTTAGCCATGCCCAAAGGGCGTGCCCAAACCATTGCAGCAGGACGCTTCGTGGAAGACACACCCTGAAATCTCTTTTTGGTCGTGAATGCTCAAATCCGGACAGGCAAACTAAAAAATCCATGATTTCTTACTATCAATAATGTTTAGTAGAATACTGAATGTTAATATAAGTACTGAAGAGCCAAGCATGCCACTAGAGCGGAATAGCGTAAAGATAAATGAGTTTGCAAATACCGAGTTCACTAACACCGTCAAAAGTTTCGTCTTTTAGAGAATGCGCATATGCATTCCGCCTCGCTGTAATTGACCATGTGCCTCAACCCATCAATTCACATACGCTGAAGGGAACTCTGGCCCACAGATGCCTGGATCAGCTCTATTTCGATAATTCCCCCGAGAGCAGAACCTTAGAGGTCGCCAGAAGTATTTTCGATGACGTATGGAATGAAGCTCATATCAACGGGGAGCTTGAGTACCTCGAAGAGTGTGAAGATGGCAAAGTCGACCTAGACGAGTTGGCCAAAGACACAATTTTTCTTATTGAACAGGATTTCATTGCTGAAAATCCGCAACAAGTGACTGCGCTTGGGACAGAACTCCAGCTGGAGACCCGAGTTGGCGACATGACTCTCAGGGGGATCATTGACCGCCTGGACCTCAATCCAGACGGCACAATTACCGTTACCGACTACAAGACCGGGAGAATGCCCGGAGTCATGCAAGAACACGACCGCCTTTCTGGGGTCTACTTCTATGCGCTCCTTTGCGAGCAGGTTCTCCATGTCGTTCCAGATACTGTTCAGCTGGTCTATCTGCGTGATGCAACAAGAATCATCGCAAAACCAAGCAAGCAATCTTTGACAGCTTTGATGAACAAGGCCGGCGCAATTTGGAAAGCCGTTCGCACCGCCTGCGAAAGAGACGACTTCAGGCCTAAGCCGTCTAAATTGTGTGGCTTTTGCAACTTCAAGGTTCAGTGCCCCACGCAGGCTAGCCATTGATCCCGCTCAGTGCTTGCATCTTCTAAGCAGCGCCTGAAGACGAAGCGGCAATAACCCGGCAAATAGCTAATAGCCTTTTGCCAAAACGAGCAATATGTTCCACACAGAGGACCAACGTATGAGCCCGGACAACAATGAGCCTTCAGCCAAAGCCTTAATTGATCTTTTTAAGAATCCAGAGGCAATGCGAAAGGCAATCGCTCGCTTTGACAATGCAGTCGACGATCTCTTCGAACCCCTAAGGGAAAACGCCTGGTTCAACCGCATCTTCTATTCTGCGTCGGCAATGGCAGACCACTCCTTGATCTGGTTTCTTCTTGCCGCCATCAAGGCCACCAGATCAGGCGAACAAGCAAAGCTGGCCAGAAGGGCAGCTATCGTCCTAGCCGCAGAATCGCTGGTGGTCAACATGGGCGTAAAGAGTATATTTCGCCGGGAGCGCCCGACGTACGAGGGAGAACGACCCTTACCGCTCCGACAGCCCCTAACATCATCATTCCCAAGCGGCCACTCCAGCGCTGCGGTATGCGCATATATATTTCTTTCCGAAAAGGATTCGTTGGCTCCCCTGTACTTTGTTCTCGCCATGCTCATTGCACCCAGTCGGATTCATGTCAAAATACACCATGCTTCCGACGTTATTGGCGGACTGATTGTCGGATGGTTGTTTGCGAGACTCATGCGTAGCTTTTTCCAAGACTAAATTGGATCCAATGGAGACCGAATATCAAGTAATGGCAAGTGGAGGCGTACTGATACGAAAGGGCGGCCACGAAAAGAACGAGTTCTTTTACGCCCTCATACACAGGCCTCGCTACAACGATTGGAGCCTTCCCAAGGGCAAGCAGGAAAGCGGCGAGGATCCCCTTGCTTGTGCGCTTCGCGAGACGCTTGAAGAGACTGGGTATATATGCACGCCGATCGAGGAACTCCTCTCCAGCAGCTATATAGACAACCGAGGAAGATCTAAACTCGTCAGATTTTGGCTCATGGAGGTCGCCGATGGCAAATTCGCCCCAAACGAGGAGGCTGATTCGCTTGCCTGGCTTCCGTTCGATCTGGCAAAAAATACCCTCACATACGAAAAAGATCGGGATGTTCTCGAATCGGCAAAAGCGCTTGTGTATCGGCTAAATTTGTCCTAATCCACGATTTTGCGGAATTAGCACCGGATAAACGGAGTTATTAACTGATATGAATACTCTCAAGTTCAACGTCAATTGGGACTACCGTTGTCCGTTCGCACGGATATTAAACGAACACATTGTTGTAGGCTTGCAAAATGGAGCTGATTGGGAAGTAGAATTCATTCCTTTTTCACTCACCGAAGTCCACACAGAGGAAGGTGAGATCTCCTCATGGGAGGATCCTTCCAAGGCTGCCGAGCTTCTGGCCGGACAGGTTGGAATCGTAATAAAAAACAAATTTCCAGAATCGTTCAATGCCTTCCACGTCGCGATGTTTTCAGCAAGGCATGACGAGGGAAAAGACATACGAATAAAGGAAGTCGTCGAAGAGGTAATTGCGCAGGCTGGTTTGAACCCCGAAGCGGTGTTGGCTGAAATCGCATCAGGATGGCCGCTGCAGGAATACAGGCAGGACCATGAAGACTCGGTAAGCAAATACTCTGTTTTTGGAGTACCGACAATCTTCGCCGATGGAAAAGCGGCATTCGTGCGATTGATGAAGCGGGCTGACGGAGATCCCCAGACTTCAATTGGCTACATCGAGCGACTTGTTGATCAGATCGCCAACAATTCCGAAATCAACGAACTCAAGCACACCACAATTCGGAACTAATCAGTCGACAATCGATCTACGGTCCGAAGAGCCCCGGGTTTGAGGACTGTGGCCCAACGCTCTGGCCCATAACTTCGCAGCCCCTTCGACAGCCGTATTGTCGCAGGTACGATATAGCACGCGCAGACAGTCGCCCAGACTTGCATCGCAATAGTGGAGAACTCCCGCAATGGGCCGGCGAACACACTCGAGTCCTTGATTGCCCTGTCTGTGCTTTCAAGAGTATTCTCACACCCAGGCGTTTGCCGTCCGCCTCAGCGACAAACACAGGCCGCCAGAGACCTATTGGCCAGCGCTTAGCGTTCGCTGGACCAAGTGACTAACCCTCGATCTAAGCTCTGGCTTTGTTGGTCGGGCCTACCCAATATTGGGTCCAACGCAATTTAGGCAACGATGCGGTTAGATAAACTAGCTAAATTTCTCCGACACAGCTCTGGCAACCTCTTCAGGGGAGATGTCCAGCAATGGCTCGTCCAAAAGGCGTTCGAAATATGTCACGTCGCTCCGATAAAACCTCTCAGGATTGGATCGTACCAAAATCCTGAAGACCAGCCTGAAGCCGACGCCATCTCCGTCCGGTCCACCGCCGGCTATGGAGTAATTAAAAGCAGAAAAGTTGTGGGAGTCATAATAAGCAAACACCTTTGCTACCCCCTCGGCAAGATCCGTGACGGACTGATCCGTAAGTTGGTCAATGTCGGATATCCGGTCGAAAACGCCCCAGATCTCTTGAAACCCTCGCGGAGCAAATGGCGTTAGCCACGAGACCGAGCCGGTCTTGCCGATGTAGCGTGAGCCATTCATCTCCTGAGCAACGAGATCATCGAAGTAGGAACGCGAATTCTCGAGATAGTATTTCCGAGCCCCCTCTAAAACTTCCATCTGACTCGTCGTTGGCCGAAAATCATGAGATGACTGCAAATGCGGGTGCACAACCGAAGAGCCTGAAGGAGGCAGATAATTTGCGCTGATCGAGGACCACACCAGATTGGGTCTCGCCTTTCTGGTCGCCTTGGCATGATCGACCATAACAGAAAAGGCATCATAGAGAAGCCCTGGAGAGAACTCCTCCAGCTTCGTAAAATGACGCGAGGTGTCGTAAACGCCGACTGCGGAATAGCCTGAATAGGCCATAATATTTGGTACAACCGCCGCTCTGTTCCTTCTGATCCTCCCCGCCGGGACCACCTCGGGTTCGAAATCGAAGGTAACCTTACTGAAAACCTCTTCACAAAATGGGCAGAACCCGCCGGCATCAATAATCTCAGATAGCTCCGGTTTGCTTTCGGGTTGCAACTTCACACCGCTCAGAATACGGCTGGATTTCTTTGTTAGCGGATCAATCCTTTGGACTAGGGGAACCGATTTCCATTTTCCTCCATCCGAGGGGTCGGGAGCCCTTGCTTCAAGGCTGACTTCACTGAACTCGATCATCTCCGACCCTTCCTGCCTTGGAAACCAATCATGGGCGCGACTTCAATGCATGGCATTTGGCGCCTGCTCACGCCCTGAACAATAGTGTAACCCAGTCTGAAATTCCCAAAACTGCGAATTCCCCGATTCTCGAACTCTCTTGCCTTCTCATTCGAGAGCTATTTTGCCAACCAGCTGGAACAATCATCGTAAACTCTATTCAATGACCGGATTTCCGCTCCGCCAAGAAGACCTCTTGAGCTTCTATCCTCAGCCTTCTGAATCACTACCGCACAGACCGTGGATCAGAGCCAACTTCGCCACCACGCCAAACGGAGTGATACAGATAAATGGAACCAGCAGCGGCGTATCAGGACCGCCGGACAAGGAAGTGTTCAAGTTTCTCAGGGAACATTGCGATGCGGTACTGATTGGGGCATCTACCGCGCGCAAAGAAAGTTACTCTGCCCCCAAAGCTCCCGCCTCGTCGGACAGAGCTCCGCTCCTGGTAGTTGTCAGCAATTCTCTTGATATACCAGAGTCTTCCAAGTTTCTAGACGAGGAGTCGCCACCTTTAATCGCTACCACCGAACTCTCCCTGTCAAGACACAAATCAACAGTTGGCAAGATCTCGCACAAGGCGACCGTCAAAGCATTTGGAAAAGAGTCGGTAGACTTCGTTGAGCTTCTCGCCTACCTTCATGCAAAGGGAATCAGACTTGTTTTATGCGAGGGAGGACCGACGATATTTTCACAACTATTGGGCAGGGATTTGATAGATGAGCTGTGTCTCACTATTTCTCCCCGAATTGGCAGCGGAGAACCGTCCGGGATTGCATCGATAGGTAAAACTGATTCGATAGATATGTCGCTTGGGTCATATTTCGAAGTCGACAGCTATCTTTTCTGCCGCTATCTGCTCCGGCATGCTCAACTGTGGCATTAAGAACAGTTTGAGCCTTCACCTTGGACCGGCAAAGGCTCAAACCAGCAAGCTAAACATTGCACCTGGACACAACTTGTCGCGCATCCAGTCACGATCAGCTAATTACGCATCTGAGCTACTCGCTCCCCTGCCAACAAGTGGGTCAGTACGGTAGACTGCTGCTTCCTTGGCAGTCTTTTTGGTGCGACGCAAAATCTTCCGGCCGATCCATGCAACTGGGTCATATGACGAGTCAACTACCCGCTCCTTCAGAGGGATAATGGCGTTGTCGGTGATCTTGATGTGCTCGGGACAAACTTCAGTGCAGCACTTGGTAATGTTGCAGTATCCGAGGCCCATCTCTTGACGCAGAAGCTCACGCCTGTCATTTGTATCGAGCGGATGTGATTCCAACTCCATATACCTTATGAACAGCCTGGGACCCGCATAGTTCTCTTTATTCTCCTCATGATCTCTGATCACATGGCAAATATCTTGGCACATGAAACATTCGATGCACTTACGGAATTCCTGACCGCGTTCCACATCGATCTGCTGCATGCGATAGGTGCCATCAGGCTCGGGATCCTTTGGTGAGAACGGGGGAAGCCTGCGTGCCATCTCGTAGTTGAAAGAGACGTCGGTAACAAGGTCACGAACGATCGGGAAGGTCTTCATTGGAGCGATCACGACCGGCTGCTCCGTCGGCAACGTATCCATGCGCGTCATGCACATTAGATGCGGCAGACCATTTATCTCGGCTGAACACGAACCGCACTTACCTGCCTTGCAGTTCCACCTGCAGGCTAGGTCGGGTGCAGCTTCGGCCTGGATGCGGTGAACTACATCCAAAACTACCTCACCCTCAGAAACCTCGGTGGGAAAGTCCTGGAAATCACCCCCTTCTGGATCACCACGCCATATTCGCATCACAACTTTGGCCATCAGTGTGCCCCTTCCTCGAGTAAAGCCTTAAGCTCATCTGGCATCTCAAGCAATGGCTCTGGCGTAACTACATTTGCTCCATTCGCATCAAGACGCTGAACGAAGTTGGTCTTTCCCAACTCGGCGTCGGGTGCTGGGTAATCATCCCGGGTGTGTCCACCCCGGCTTTCCTTGCGTTCAAGCGCTCCCATCGTCACCATGGTGCAGACTGAAAGCATTGATGGCAGGTCTGTGGCGAGATTCCAACCCGGGTTGTAGGATGCACTGCCATTTACATAGACGTTCTTGACGCGCTCCTTGAGGGACTGGATATCCTCCATAGCCTTAGCCAGCTCGGATTCGGTACGAATAATGCCGACCAGCGTCTGCATAGTTTCCTGAAGATCTCGCTGCAAATCGTACGGGTTCTCTCCGCCATCCCTCGAAAGAGGAGCCATTGCTTCGGCCATTACAGCTTCCACCTCGGCCAAATCGACGGATGTGCTACTTGTTCTTCCCTGGGCGTAATCGGAGGCTCCCATGCCAGCGCGACGGCCGAACACCAGAAGATCGGACAATGAATTACCGCCCAAACGGTTTGCGCCATGCAGGCCGCCAGCCACTTCGCCGGCAGCGAAGAGACCGGGCACAGTTGATGCAGCCGTATCGGCGTCCACCCTTATCCCACCCATGATGTAATGGCATGTTGGACCGATTTCCATTGCCTCTTTCGTTATATCCACTCCGGCAAGCTCTTTGAACTGGTGGTACATCGATGGAAGCTGACGCTGAATGAACTCTGCAGACCGCCTTGAGGCTATATCTAGATAGACACCTCCGTGAGGTCCGCCTCTGCCGGCTTTGACCTCGGCGTTGATGGATCGGGCTACCTCGTCACGTGGAAGCAGCTCCGGAGGCCTTCTGTTGTTAATGTGGTCCTCGTACCAACGATCCGCTTCAGCTTCATTGTCGGCGGTTTCAGCTGCAAACACCTGCGGAATGTAGTTGAACATGAATCGATTGCCCTCAGAGTTGCGCAGGACGCCGCCGTCTCCACGCACACCCTCGGTAACCAACAGTCCGCGCACTGACAACGGCCATACCATGCCAGTCGGGTGAAACTGCATGCACTCCATATCGATGAGATCTGCGCCAGCCCACAGGGCCAGTGCATGTCCATCTCCAGTCGACTCCCAAGAGTTGGTGGAATACTTCCACGATCTTCCGATCCCACCTGTTGCCATGACAAAAGCCTTGGCGGTAAACAGAATCATCTTTCCGTTAGGCCGGTGGTAACCTACAGCACCGCTAATTTCTCCCGAAGAGTTTTTCAGGAGCCTCAAGATTTTCGTCTCCATAAACACATCAATATCTAGAGCTACAGCGCGTTGCTGGAGGGTTCGAATTAGCTCGAGGCCGGTTCTGTCTCCAACGTGAGCCAGCCTTGCGTAACGGTGTCCGCCAAAGTCCCTTTGATGAATTCGGCCGTCTTTAGTTCTATCAAATAAAGCGCCCCAAGCCTCCAGCTCATAAATTCTGTCCGGAGATTCCTGGGCGTGCAGTTGGGCCATCCGCCAGTTGCCTAGCATCTTTCCTCCGCGAATGGTGTCCCTGAAGTGAACCTTCCAGTTATCTTCAGACCATACGTTTCCCATCGCAGCCGCTGCGCCGCCTTCAGCCATAACTGTGTGTGCCTTGCCGAGAAGCGATTTGCAAACTATTGCTGTGCGCAAGCCTCGTTGCTCAGCTTCGATGGCCGCACGAAGCCCTGCTCCACCTGCACCAATTACTAGAACGTCGAGATCTATATGTTCATATTCAGCCATGATCACCCTTTAGAAGATCTTCAGGTCAGTGATTACCCCACCGGCCACTAGGCGGACGTAAAGGTCTGTAAGTGCCACAAAGGTGAGACTCACCCAAGCCAGCTGCATGTGCCGAGCATTCAACGGGGTGATTATTTTCCACAAGCCATGCCGTACCGGATGCTTCGAAAACTCGTTTACGTTGCCACCACAAAGATGGCGGCAAGCATGACATGAGATTGAATAGAACCATAGCAAAATGGCGTTTACGACAAGAACTAGAGTTCCAACTGTGACCCCGATTCCACCGTCGCCCGGCAGATGAAATGCCATAATAGCGTCGATGGTCAACATTATGTTCAGCAAAACTCCGAGCACAAAGAAGTACCGGTGAATGTTTTGGATAATCAAGGGAAACCTTGTTTCACCCGTGTACTTCTTGTGTCCGTCAGCCACTCCACAAGCCTGTGGCGAGTGCCAGAAAGACCGGTAGTAGGCCTTCCGGTAGTAGTAGCAGGTAATTCTGAAACCCAGTGGAACGATCAGAATCACTAGCGCGGGCGAATAAGTCCACCAATGCAATAAGAAGCTCCCATGTGAGCCAGCCACACAGCTTTCTGCAACGCAGGGAGAATAGAACGGTGAGATGAGATCACGATGTGAACTGGCTCCCACGTAGTAATTGCTGTTTTGAAAAGCGGCCCAGGTGGCGTAAACGATAAACAGAATCAAGTAGCCCTGCGTAACCAGCGGCGACTTCTTCCAATTGTCTTTACGCAATGTCCGGATTTTGGGACCACCTCGTGCTCCCCCTAATACCAGCGGCACCGGTGCCGGTCTGATTCCCTCTTGCGTACTCAAGCGTTCCTCCAGTTAAGATCAAGCACATTTAGCAATAAAAGAATTACAAGGCCGAAGCTAATGTCTCAATTGAGCGGTCAACTAACAAACCTCAAAGTCAACTCACAGCTTGAACAGCCCAGTCCAGCGACAATAAACAGACTTTCGCAGCTTCAACCACAGAAACTAACTCTTTCAGAAATCTAAAATATACATACATTTAAGACTGTCAACGACAGGCGGCTCTCTTAGCAAATTGGCTGACCAATTTCCTCTTACTTCAAAATCCGCTCGGTCGCAGAAGTCGAATCTACAATAAGCCACAATGCTATCTATCGGCAAATCAGAATCCGCTCGATGCGCCAGGCGACACAACCTACAGTTCACCCTGATGGCAATGTAGAACAGCTCATCAATTCACCATGCAATGGCCTAGCGACTAAAACCCTAGCACTGCAGACGCCAAACAGTGTGCTAGTTTTTGGAAAGTAAGGCGAGAGTTTAAAACGAAGACAGGGGTGTTCCCTAAGGAACTCCACCCCTGTCGACAATCGATTTCACAAAGGGATCAACCCTGCAAATCACGACGCCTATCTGCCAACGATCGTCCATCTGAAAAATCGCCGCTGGATTAGGCGTACTATGGTCACGTTGATAACGCCGATTAAAGCTGCCAGGAAAACCAGTGCAAGCAATCTGCCTGTCTGGAATCCTTCGCCGTAGAAGTTGAGCAGATATCCCAAACCGACGTTGCTAACTTCCATCTCTCCAACAATCATCCCGATGACTGCAAGAGCAACTCCTATTCGAACACCGGCAAGAATATATGGAACCGACGCTGGAAGAATAACCTTTCGTACGAGCTGACGCTCACTAAGACCCATTGTCTTTCCCACCTCAACGTAGCCTTTGCTAACGTTTCTAAGTCCGCCAGCGGTGTTGAGCAAAACGGGAAAGAACGTGATCAAAATGATGAAAAGGATTCTGGCCTTTGAAGAAATTCCAACCCACAATATGAGCAGAGGGATCAAAACATTCAGCGGCGTGGCGTTAGCAGAATTTATGAACGGGCCAAGTATTCCCTCTGCTAATGAATAGCGGCCTATGAGCATTCCGAGCAGAATGCCAGCAACCAGGCCGATAAACAATCCGATATACAGCTCGCGAATCGAAATCGAAAGTGCACCTTGTGCAGTGCCAGCTTTAAAAAGCGCCCCGAAATCGCTCGCCACCCTTTGCGGTGAAGGAATAAGAACCGGGCTTACGAAACTCGCAAAAAGTTCCCATAAGGCTGAAATTATCGCTATCACGGCCAGTGGAGCGGCTACGATTGTCCAGCCCCGCTGAGAAATCGCCGGTTTCGGAGGTCTTGGCATTGTACTCACCAAATCCTCACCCACCTGGACTTCAATTACTTTCATGCTCATTGGGGCAACCCCTTGCCGGCACGCAAATGAGACATGATGTGACTCCTCAACTCAAGTGCCCTCGGATGAGCTCGAACGTCATACTCATCTCTTGGCCTGGGAAGGTCGACGTCAACAATTTCTGTGATCCGCCCGGGAGCCGGCTGGAACAAGGCAATCCGGTCGGACAGGAATATTGCTTCATCTACGTCGTGAGTTACGAACACGATGGTCATTCCCAATTTCGCCCATAGTTGGGCGATCTCAACCTGAAGAGCCTCTCGGGTGAAGTTATCCAATTGACCAAAAGGCTCATCCATCAGCAGAACCTTTGGACGAACTGCCAAGGCCCTCGCAACTCCAACTCTTTGCTGCATGCCTCCTGAAAGGGTGTAAGGAGGGGAGGTCGCGAAAGATGCCAGCCCGACCATCTCGAGAACTTCCATCGCCCTTTCACTTCGATCCTTTTTGTTCATGCCGCGAGCCTCTAGGCCCAGTGCGGCATTTTCCAAAACGGAGCGCCAGGGAAGGAGATTTATATCTTGAAAGACATAGGCCATGTCCTGAGATATGCCTGACAGCGGCACGCCGTCGAGGCTTCGTGTTCCCGCATCGGCCTGCTCGAGACCATCAATTATTCTCAGCAAGGTAGTTTTTCCACAACCGCTCGGACCAACCAAAGAAATAAATTCACCCGTATGAACTGACAGGTCCACATGATCAAGTGCAACCACAGTTCGCTCTTTGGTAAAAAACGTCTTGCACATTTCCTTCACTTGCAGGATAGGAGTGCCGTCTTGTGCTGCATTGACCTGGTCCATAGTTGTAAGGTCACCTATTCTTGTATCGGTCTGTACTTCGTACGTCATTATGCGATGCGCCTTCCTGCTGATGTGTCGGCTATCCACGGAAAACGCCACGCTTGGATCTTCCGAGCTAGCGCAAATAGAATTAGCGCCAAACCTGTCGTCGCTACAATCGTCGATATCAGATCTGCGGTTTGGCTGTAACTGCCGAAGGTCTCGGCCAATCCGCCGAGGCCCGTGTCACCGATTTCCTGACCTCCAAGGATCATGCCAACGGCGCCAACGGCAAGAGCAATTCGAATTCCAATGAAGATGAATGGTATGGTCCCCGGGAAATAAACCTTCCAGGTTTGCTTCCAGCCATTCAGTCCAAAGGCCTTGCCCACATCTGTGAAATTTCCACGAACTGCTTTCACGCCAGCATAGGTATTGACCAGCAATGGCCAGATGCAAATCACCATTATAAAAGCAACTCTTGCTTTGGTCCCTATGCCAAACCACACTTCCATTACCGGCAATAGCGCAATCGAAGGCGTAGCATTGCCAAAGGCCACGAGCGGCTCGAATGCACGCTCGATCATTCGAACCCTGCCCATGAGCAGGCCAACGCCAACACCGACAATTCCGGCGATAATTATCCCGCCAAGCATTTCCAGCAAGCTTTGAAAGAAAGCTTTTGGCAAGCGCCCGTCACCGATTAGGCGAAAAAAAGAAGTAAAAACATTTGATGGAGTAGATATGAAGATGGGCTTCAGGACAAGACCCGACAGCTGCCAAAGGGCCAGAACTGCAACAACAGCGACCCAACGTGCAATCCGTTGCTTATTCATCTGAGATAATCCAGAAGACTTCTTTTCGAGCACAACAGAACCTGCGCCACTCTCCATCGATCCACTTCCTGCATTCACGATGATCCCGGCAGGGACCTCCCGGGTTTTACCCGAGAGGTCCGCTGCCGCAGATTCACTAGGTGTAAACCTGCTAGTTACCTGATCCGCCACTTAGTACGCACTTTCATGTGCACTGAATTGCGTCCAGGCGCTTTGCCATGGGGTAAGGTTCATCAGCTGATCCGCTGGATTCAAACCGGATCCCTTTAGAGCATTCTGTTGCTTCGCGATATTGAGATTGAATGAAATCACTGAAGAGGTGACCGTCGATTGTGCAACAGGCCAACCCTGAATGCTCTGCAGTTCGGTCCACGCAGCCTGATATTGCGCCGTGGTATCTGCACCCTTGGTATACGTGGATGCCAGCTTCACCCAAGAAGCCTCGTCCGTGTTGAACAGTTTTGCTGATGCGAGCCAAGCCAGATCAATTGCTTCAGCCATGGCAGGATGCGACTTTATCCAAGAACCTTCAGCGGCCATGAAACTGTCGGCGTATTGAGGCAGCAATGTTGCGCCTACAGCCAGAACGTGAAACTTGGCCCCAGCCTTCGGAACTGCATTCGAGTGAACAAACGCAGCGTCAACCTGGCCGACAATCAGTGCGTTCAGCGACGCACTACTGGCGCCGGTCTTTAGCAGACTGACCTGAGATGAAGTCAAGTTTCCTTTCGAAAGCGCGGCGGTCAGCAGCACTCCATCAGGTGACGCATCACAACATATGGCAACTTTCTTGCCTTTGAGGTCAGACAACGCCGCAATACTCGACTTTGCTAACAGAACATCGTCGAGGCGGGCCTGGTTTGGTCCAAATACAACAAGACCGGCATCGACTTCAGTTGGAAGCGGACCGGACGTGGAATCCAGCGAACCACTGGCTACAGCCAATTCTGGAGCATTTTGAGACGCGTTAGTCTGAGTCGCGCTAGCACCCCATTTCTTCAAAAACTGAACAAGACTGTAAACATTTGTATCCCCGATATGAGCACTCCCAGCAGCATTTCCAATTGCGAAGCTCAGACCCTTAAGATTTGGCGTACCATCTGCATTGAAGTTGAGCTGAGTAGCTGTTGAGGGCTGACCTGCGGCACTGGTTGCCGCCGCCGAACCCGCGGCAGTAGTTGCGGTAGAACT
>DAHVRV010000079.1:0-1064 GCA_027322285.1 Actinomycetota bacterium | reverse complement strand
GATAGAGCAGAACGACATCTGTGGTATCGTCCTGCTCCCAGTAGTGCATCAGGTCATTTCCTGAAACGTCGGCGCGGTTTCCCGAGGAGACAAAATTCGCCAGTCCGATCCCTCGTCTCCTTGCTTCCTCGACTATTGCGAGTCCTAACGCCCCGGAGTGGGCGATCAGGGAGGCGCGGCCGGGAATGATGCCATGGGGCCCCAGCGTGGCGTTCAAAGCGATCCGAGGATCAGTATTTGCCACTCCCATGCAGTTTGGACCCACCAAGCGCATGCCGTTTTGCCGGGCGAAGCGAACCAGCTCGCGTTCCTTGATGGTGCCTTCGGCCCCCGTTTCAGAAAACCCAGACGAGATTATGACAAGCCCGCTGACCCCCTTATCGGCCGCTTGGTCAACAACTGAAAGCACTTCGTTGGCGGGAACCACAATGACGGCAAGATCGATCTCGTCTGGGATGGCCAAGAGGGACGGGTACGCTTTCACGCTGGAAACTGAAAGGGCGTGCTGGTTGACGGGATATACCGTGCCAGAAAAGCTGCTTTCCAAAATATTTCTGAAAATCACGTTGCCAACCGAACCAGCGGTTGTGCTAGCTCCGACCACGGCGATTGACCTTGGCGAGAGAATCTTGCCAATCGATTTGGCGACCGCCGCCCTTTCTCGCCCCTGCATCTTCTCGACGGACTCGGCGGTTGGCTCGATATCAAAAACCACCCTAACCACGCCATCTTGGTACGATCGGGAGTCTTTGTATCCGGCGCCATGAAATACCCTCAGCATTTTCTGGTTTTCAGGCAAGGTTTCTGCAATGAATCTGGTGATTCCGGCCTCGCTTGCGCGTGCGGCCAGCATCTCGAGCATTATAGATCCAAGGCCCCGGCCTTGGTGTGCATCGCTGACCAGGAAGGCGACTTCAGCCTCGGATCTGCCAGGCAGACGTTCGTACCTGGATACGGCTATTATCTCCTCGCGCAAAATGGCTACAAAGGCCATGCGGTCGGAATAATCGACATTCACGAACCTGTAAAGCATGGTCTCGCTTAATTTTTTTACCGGTGAAAAG
>DAHVRV010000078.1:0-1075 GCA_027322285.1 Actinomycetota bacterium | reverse complement strand
ATTCGCTGCAAGAGTACGACAATGATGCGACGCGCGCGGCGGGTTGAACTTCTTTCGGTGTCGAGTGCGGGCAGTATTTGTTCTTATGCTTGCAGGGCGCCACTACGTGTTAGATGCCGAAGTTGCAAGGGCCTGCCATGGATGCATCGGGCCACCTTCACTGTTGGCGACGCTTCAAACGCCTCAGCCCGAAACGGTTCGGTGCCGTTTGTCGGCCATTCCAGACGCAATTATTTAGAAAGAAAACATCGTTGCCAAAACTCCCGGATAATCTGGGTCGCGCAGCTCAGGAACTGGAAGTCTGCGAAATCTCTTTTCAGCCTTGTGGATATTATCTGGTTTCGACGTGAAATAGCGATGGTTTTTCGTTATATTTCCTATTACAAATGCCTTTACGACCTGAGAGTTCATGGGCTCACGCCCCGAAACATGCTGCGCGCGCAAGGCGCAAGGGGCTGAAGAAGGGTGCTACCGCGATTTTACTCCTCGCGGTTTTGGTCTCCATAGTGTGGGTGACCGCCTTCCGCGGCGGGTCCAAGACCAATGCAAGGACGCGAAGTTCTACAGGCTCGATTGGTTCTGTCGGATCCAATGCCGGGGGCTCATCTGGTTCAGCCACAACATCAGCAAATGGCGCTTCGTTCAACGTGAAGTCATGGATGGCCTCACTTGAGGCGAAGGTGAAAGGTCAGCCCGGGCACCTCCAGCCAGGATCTGATCCATCCGCTCTGCCCGGGCCAATCCTAATTGCCGATGAAGGCAACTCGAGGTTGCTGCTGGTGGATCCCAAGGGGAGGATCCTTTGGCAGTTTCCTTCTCCAGGCAACCTCGCTCCCGGACAGACTTTCGTCGAGCCTGATGATGCCTTTTTTGGCCCGACGGGTTCGGATATCATGGCTACCCAAGAGTCCCAATTTGTTGTAACAGAGATCTCCATCCAGACTGGTCGCATCATCTACCGTTACGGCCATCCCGGAATCAGCGGATCGGCGCCCGGTTATCTCAATAACCCCGATGACGCAATGCTGCTTCCAAACGGGAACATATTCACCGCAGACATCAAGAATTGCAGATT
>DAHVRV010000077.1:0-1105 GCA_027322285.1 Actinomycetota bacterium | reverse complement strand
TTGTTACGCGACAGCCAAGCTGATCATGTGTGCGACACAGTGACTGAACATGTTGCGTGATCACTGTGTCGGTCATGACACTTACGATGGTCATGGCGGTCCTCTGGTTGTCGCTTGGTTTCTCACTCCGAATCAACTTCCGATATTGCCTGGCGGGCTGATTTCTCGTCCACTATTGCGCTTTTATTTGCAAATGCAGCTACCAGCGCTTGACGGGCAAGGTTGTTGACGGCTCTCGGCAGTCCCCGCGAAACCTGATGGATCAGTCCCAGTGCTTCATCTGAAAATATGACATCTGTCCGGCCTGCCAGTTTCAGGTGATGGGGAATGTAACTTTTCGTCTCCTCCTGGGTCATCGGCGGAACCACATAGCGAAGGGTTATTCTCTGTTCTAAGGCGCTAAAGGTTCCAAGGCGCAGTCGTGCCTTGAGATTAGGCTGGCCAACTAGTAAAAGAGCTAAAGAGCTCGATGAGTCCATATCGCTGTTGGTCAAAAACCTCAGCTCTTCGAGCTGGGAGCCTTCCAAGAGATGGGCCTCGTCGCATATCACCACAACCTTTCGTCCCTTCTCGGATTCAGATGCAAGCAGCTCAGCTGTCTGGGAGATAAGCGGTGTCTTGTAAAAACGAGGACGCTCGCCCAAATGGGAGACGATCTCTGAGTAGATGCCTTTAGTTCCCACTGCGGGATTGGCCAGATAGATGATGCTGTGCCTCGAAGGCTCGAGAAGCGACATCGCTTTTCTCACCGCCGCTGTTTTGCCGGATCCCACTTCTCCGGTTATCATCCCAATGCCAAGTTCGTCGACCAAAAAGCCGATCCGGGCAACTGCCTCTAAATGTCCCTGATGGAAGTGGAGATCGGACGGAGGTATGTCTTTCTGAAACGGCATCTTTGTAAATCCGAAGTGGGAACGTATCTGGTCTATGCTCATCTTTCCTCCTCTTTGTCAAGCTCCCTGTAGCCGATTGGTGATCCGAGGTATTTCCTGTGCTGTTTATCCACCAGAGCCAGGTAGTCGATCCCGCTTGGTTTTATGGTCTCTGGCGAGTGGGCAATCGTCATCGGATGAGAATGACGGGAGATCTTGTGAATGACAGCTTT
>DAHVRV010000076.1:0-1475 GCA_027322285.1 Actinomycetota bacterium | reverse complement strand
TTCAAAGATATCCGGATCGCTTTGTCGGAATCGCCGGATTCAACCCGTATACGCGCCTTGAAGGCGTTCGCCAGGTTGAGCGATCAGTAAGAGAGTGGGGATTTCGCGGCGTCTACATCCACACCTATGGTTTCGGCATTCCGCTAAATCACCGATTGTACTATCCGCTATACGCCAAATGTGCCGAGCTTGGAATTCCAGTTTCGATGCAGGTTGGCCATTCCGCCGAAAGAATGCCCAGCGAACTCGGACGTCCTATAGCTCTGGACGACATTGCAATTGATTTTCCTGAACTCAAGATTGTGGGCGCACATACCGGCTGGCCTTGGACGGAAGAGATGATCGCCCTTGCCTGGAAGCATGAAAATGTATTCCTTGGAATCGATGCCCATGCTCCCCAGTATCTCGAGCAGAGCCTCGTTAACTTCATAAAGAGCCGGGGCAAGCGAAAGGTGCTGTGGGGCACTAACTTTCCTGCAGTTGAGCACAAGGATGCAGTGAGCTACATACGTGAGCGCATGGGTCTCAAGGATGAGGTTGCCGAGCTGATTCTGCATGGCAACGCAGCACGCGTATACGGACTGGATTAGTTGCTACCTGGAGTTGGAAGGAAGACCATTGAGCATCAATAAAGTGTTGGTTGTCGGCTTAGGGATGATGGGTCACGGAATTGCACAGACCTGCGCCCAGGCCGGATTGACGACCTATGTCTATGACAGCAGCGAAGGCGCCCGCCAGCGCGGCGTCGATCGTATCTCAGAACAGATTGTGGGACGGATAAAAAAGGGAAAACTGACGGAAGAGGAGGGCCAGGCAATACTAGCTCGAGTCATTCCAGTCTCAAGTTTTGCCGAAGCCAAAGAGGCGGACCTGGTTGTGGAGGCTGTGTTCGAGAATCTGGAACTCAAGCAGGAAGTATTCCGTGCGCTTGATCAGGTGATGTCGGCGGAGACTATCTTTGCCTCGAATACGTCGGCTTTGCCCATTAGCCCAATGGGGGCTGTGACTCAGCGCCCAGAAAGGGTCATCGGGGTGCATTTCCACAGCCCTGTCGTTGTGATGCGCCTCGTGGAAGTAATTCGCGGATTGAGAACCAGCGATGAGACGTTTGCTGCAGTTCAGGAGTTTCTCCAAAAGGTTCAGAAGGCTCCCGTCGAGGTCAAAAAGGATTCCCCAGGATTCATAACGAACCGCGTATACATGCCCATGTTCAACGAGGCCGTCTGGACAGTCTACGAAGGTGTTGCCACTGCTGAGGACGTGGACCAGGCCATGCGTGATGGGTTCAACTTTCCGATGGGTCCCCTTCAGCTGGGCGACTTTGTGGGGTTGGACACCATGCTTCACATCTTGGAGGATCTTAATGAAAAATGTGGTGGCAATAAGTTCATCCCCTGTCCTCTCCATCGGTCGCTGGTGGCCTCAGGTTACCTCGGAAGAAAGTCCGGACGAGGGTTCTATGCCTATGAATGACC
>DAHVRV010000075.1:0-1598 GCA_027322285.1 Actinomycetota bacterium | reverse complement strand
AGCGTGGATTGCGACAACTCATTAACCGCATCTGCTCTGGCGAGGTTGGGCGGCTGGTGCTTAGCCATAAGGATCGACTGCTCCGTTTTGGGTCGGAGCTGGTTTTCTCCCTCTGTGAGCATTTCTGCGTTGAGGTAATCATCATCAACGCTAGCGAGGACTCGACCTTTGAAGAAGATCTTGTAAATGATGTCATTGAGATCGTGACCGTATTCTCGGCCAGGCTCTATGGATCGCGCAGCCAAAAGAACAAACGGGTTATGGAACGGCTCCAAGAGGTAGTCAAAGAGGTAAGTCCATGACCCGATGTCACAGGCTTGTTATAGAGTTCAAACTATGAAGCGCACGGTACGTCTAGCGACATTGCCGCTCAACAAAGACAAGTATGACGAGTTGTGCGCGGTAATCGAGCACTATACCGGTGCAAAGCGCGTCTTTGTGGCGTATCTGCGCCAGGTTAGCCTGTGGAGGCTACTGGATCGAAGCAAGAGCTTCCGCGACTACGCCAAGGCACACGGCTTATACCCAGCGGGTATCAATGTCCATCTGATAGACCAATGACTCTGCCGCTATCTTTGGACCGATTCGCTTGAGTCTTTGGACCAGCTGAACGGAATCTTAGGACCGGAGTGCTGGAATCTTAGGACCACTTCGCTGAAATCTTAGGACCAGAGATGTCTCGTTTGAAATACTTCCTTTTGAGCCTCAAATGAGGCCGAGAGGAGGAACACCGAAAGTGATAACGAGAAAGAAGTGGAAATTGCCATTGCAAGAGGTACGTGCCATTTTGGCATTAAGTTTGGCGGAGATCTATTCGTATCGGGAGATAGCCGAATCGGTAGGCATCTCTCACCAGAGCGTGGGGCGTTACTTAGCCAAGATCAAAGAATCTGGACTGACCATCTCTGAAGTGATGAAAATGAGTGACGATGAACTCGAAGAGATCTTGGAGAGAGGAACACCTGGTCCAATTCCTGAGAATATTGCACCCATCGACTTCGACCTGATCGATAAGGAACTCAACTCCAAACACCCACCTACCCGATCCGTCCTTTGGGATGAATACAAAACGAGTAATCCGGGTGCTAAGTGCTACTCCTACTCCCATTTCAATTCCGAGATACGCAAGCATCGCAAGGAGTCCAGCCTCACGATGCACATAGAGCACATACCTGGAGATCGCTGTTACATCGACTATGCGGGGGATAAGGTTCCTATCTACGCCTCCACAGATAGAGACGAGATCTCCTTCTATGCCGAGATCTTCGTGGCTACTTTGGCCTACAGTGCATTTAGCGGTGTAAGGGCTTGTGCTTCTGGTGATCTAGTCTCGACCATCAACGCCTTGGAGGACATCCTAACGGAAGACTTTAAAGGCATTCCGGGGCGAATTATCCCAGACAACATGGCCACTGCGGTCACGGCTGTCAAGACCAAATCTCACCCAGCAAAAATCAATGCAACATTTTTAGAGTTTGCTAACCACTTACCGGACTTCCGGAGATAATAGGCACACAACTACCCTATAAATGGGGCTTTAGCAGGGGAAATGGACGCGTTTCGACATTTGAGTCGTGTTACTACGCGAGTCTGTGAGC
>DAHVRV010000074.1:0-1845 GCA_027322285.1 Actinomycetota bacterium | reverse complement strand
CCTTTTATATAGGGATTGGCGGGTCGTGCGTGGGTGGTTTTGACCCGGCCTTCACTCTCATACGATTGAGGACGCGTCCTGACTTCCGCAATATTTACGAAAAAAGTAGCTTTTCGGGTCTCTGGGCTATTCCCATAAACGTCCTACCTGCAGGTTTACTGATTCTTTCTCCTGGTTCTAGGTGACCATTGGTCACCTAAGGTACCATCGATTTCGTGTTCATCGAGAAATCCAAGTATCTTTCATCTACCCGAGTACGGATAATGGATAAGGAGCTGACAGATGGAGTGTGGAAGAAAAAGCTCATCCGTCATGTCGGTACCGCTAAGTCAGATCTCGATCTGGCTGTTCTCATGCAAAAGGCTAAGGAGATGCTGTTTCAGCTTGAAAGGCCAGGCCAGCTTGATCTTGAATTTGGAGATATAAGAAACCGAAGCGGCCTTAGGGTGACCGGCGAGTACCACGAGGGAGCGGACCTTATCCTCGGGCACTTCTTCGATCGGCTCCATATAAAAGGGCCCAACCTCCCACTCCTGCGTCTTTTGGTGATCGCGAGGATCCTTCTGCCCCAATCCAAGATGAGGACTGCCAGATTCCTGAAGCGGTCATTTGGCGCATCAGTAGAGCTGGATCAGATCTATCGCTTCATGGACACACTGGCTAAAGACCAAGATAGCGTGCTCAGCTCGATCAGAAGTTATTTGACCGAGGCCTACCCGGGGTCATTTGAGCTGCTACTTTACGACGTGACAACGCTTTATTTTGAGACCGACAGTGAAGATGAAGACGTAGGTGATCTGCCCGGGCTCCGCAAACGAGGGTACTCCAAGGACAAGCGCGAGGATCAGCCTCAGGTGGTGCTCGGACTCGGAGTCAACTCTTTGGGCATGCCCCTTACATATCGTCTGTATCCCGGAAACACCTATGAGGGATCGACGCTCGTGGATGGCATAGATGAGACACTCAAAACACTTGACGAGAGATCTTTGACCGTAGTTGGCGACGCCGGAATGCTAAGTGATAAGAACCTTTCCTCCTTAGAGGAAAGGGGCCTCTTCTACATCGTCGGAGCGAGGCTGAAATCGCTTCCTAAGCCCTTGCAGGATCAGATAACCTCCCTTGCTTTCACCAGAGCCACAGTACAGGAGATATTTCACAAGAACAGGCGGATCATAATCTCCTACTCGGAGACAAGGGCCAAAAGAGCAAGATCACAACGTGAGCGCTCCGTCACTCGTCTTGAGGGTCTCATAAGAAAGAACCAGGCGATAAGAAAACACCAGTACCTGGATTTCACCATCAGAGAAAAACCCTCGATCGACTTTGATGCGGTTGCTGCTGCTTCAAAGTGGGATGGGATAAAGGGATACGTCACCAACAGTCCAGATCTGAGTCCAGACGAGGTCATCTCCCATTATGGGGAACTCTACCGAGTGGAGCAGTCTTTCCGCATGAGCAAGACGGATTTGCGGATCAGGCCGGCTTTCCACTACAGGCAGAGACGCATCGAGGCCCACGTAGTCATCTGCATGCTGGCGCTTTGTGTCATGAGGATGCTCGAGTGTCACGTAAAGCCACTCGGCATGACCGTAAAGGCAGCGCTCGAAGAGATTAACTCCACCAAAGCCGCATACGCAAGACTTGGCAAACAGCATTTCATTATTCCGCCGGATTACGGACCTCAGGTGCAAGAGATAATTGCAACCCTGAATCTGAGCGATAGGGAGACGACCTGAATTTGGTCACCTATTTGCGGAAGTCAGGAACACCTTTTATATAGGGATTGGCGGGTCGTGCGTGGGTGGTTTTGACCCGGCCTTCACTCTCATACGATTGAGGACGCGT
>DAHVRV010000073.1:0-1938 GCA_027322285.1 Actinomycetota bacterium | reverse complement strand
CATCCATTAGTTCCAAATCCCTATAACAAGAAAATCCTGATCTGGAAATATTACCTTTACCATACGACAGATGCCGGCCGAACTTGGAGCCAGTTTGGAGCAAACTGGCCCGGAATGGGAAGCCTCAACGGGGTCCAGTTCATCTCTTCATCCGTTGGCTACACATGGAACGAAAACACGATCTTTGTCACGACCAATGGGGGCAAGACCTTTGTGGGCCATCAACTTTCGGCTTACTATATTCCAGGCTCAAATAGCCTTGCGGTCGGAACGGACGGCCGAGCCTGGCTGGCATCGGACAGTTATCCAGTCTTTGAATCCAAGGACTACGGCTCCACCTGGTCGCCGATGTGACAATGTTCAATTAATCGCATTCTTGCAGTCAAGTCCCGAAGTGCCAGCGTGTGAATGTGATGGTCCCGCCATGGAAACAACTTCGGGGAAAAAGCTGGTAGATGACGTCCTCGGCGAAGAATCCCCCCAGTGACTGTGGCGTTGGCACCGCCCCAGCAGTCAGAGGAATCTGGAGTGCTGGACGTGACATTTAGACCCTGGGGGTCATTGCTCAGGGAACTGTTTAGAGTCAAGCTCACTCCCGGAAAATGCATAGATACACCTTCACAAAGCTGCGGAGCCCAATGGCACTCTTGCGAAGGGAGGCAAGGGATATGTGGATGGACCGCTGTGAGCATGTACTACGAGTCACAACAAACGAAGGTGAGAACCAGCTTGTAAAGACAGCCACCTCTATGCTCACCAATCATGGCTGGCGCGTCACGCAACAGACCAACGCAGGAAGTCCATATCTCACCGGCCGCAAGTTCTTAGACAAAACGATACCCCTTAAAGTCAACTCTTTCACCTGACTACCAGGTTGCTGGAGGTCCTATTTGGTATTGGGATCTCACCGCGTTCGCTCCGCCATCAGGCCCTCGAGCCAGCGGCTGTTAGCACCCAATCTTGACTCGTTCAAGTCAATTTCTGGGTTTACAACGCTGTGTCATCGGACTGCTAGCGTTGCCATGTAGCGCAAATGACTCCCCGGCATGGAGGATCTGGCATCCGTGGGTGAAGCCCACGGCTCGGCACGTTGGCCAGTCTGCAAACCGAAGTATTCTGGGAGCGGGTTTCAGGTGACAGGGCACTTGTAACGCGAACCTCCGATTCAGCCGATGCTCAGAACACCAAGACTCCCACTTTCGTAACATCGCCTGCGAACGCTCGGCGCCTGAGCGGACAATAACTAGTTGACAGCTATGAAGGAGGGTTGATGGACGAGACCGACGAACAGTTATTGGGCTGGTCCAAAGCGGGCGACAAAGCGGCCTTCGTGGAGATCTTCTGGCGCCATGGCTCCGCCGTGCATGCCTATCTGTCTCGCCGCACGGGACGCCAAGATGCCGACGACCTCCTCAGCGAGGTCTGGCTACGCGCTTTCAGGGGCCGGACAAGCTATGACTGTCGCTATCCGGATGCCCGTCCATGGCTGTACGGAATCGCTCGCAATGTTTTGCGTGCCCACTGGCGCGAGGCTGACCGGCCATTGGCTTTTACTGAAGAGGCCGCCGCTACAGATCCATGGTCGGACGTCGACAGACGCCTCGATGCTGCAGCCCAAGTTGAGATGCTCAGACCGACTTTGGCGACGCTCTCTGCGGACGAGCGCGAGGTGCTCCTCTTAGTCGTCTGGGAGCAGCTATCTCCGGCCGAGGTGGCTGTGGCTCTGGGCATCCCCCAGGGCACCGCCCGAAGCCGGCTACACCGTGCCCTCTCAGCTCTTCGTTGCGAAGTAGGAGCTGACTCTTCTTTTCTCAACCGTTTGTATCCCAAGGAGGCCTGACGATGGAAATCATGGAACTGCTTGTTACGCGACAGCCAAGCTGATCATGTGTGCGACACAGTGACTGAACATGTTGCGTGATCACTGTGTCGGTCATG
>DAHVRV010000072.1:0-1965 GCA_027322285.1 Actinomycetota bacterium | reverse complement strand
GCATTCAGGCACCTTCCCCTGTCCTACTTGTCGTATACGGACCCTCGGGCTCTGTCGCATTTGTCAGATATAGCCAATTGGGCTCGATCAAGGAGCCGACAATTCCGAGCCTTGCTACGGCGACGAAGTTGGCATCAGGCAAGAATTATTTTTTCCTTCGGACAAATGGAGGAAATGGTGGCTTTCGCGCCGGTCTGGCACGATTGCCAAATGGCGAGGGATACGTTTTAGGCGCAGTCTCACTTGACGAGTACAACTCTACAATTTCGCACCTTAAGTTTCTCGATCTCGTGGTGGGACTTATCGTTCTGCTGGTTCTCATGGCTATGACGTATGTAGTCGTTAGATTAGGTATGCGGCCTCTAGATCAGATGGAACAAGCTGCGGATGAGATAGCGCAGGGCGATCTGTCACTCAGAATTAATACTGACCGTGCTGCTTCAGAAATAAGCCGGCTTGCGGCTGCTTTCAACGGTATGCTCGGCAAGATTCAGCAGGCATTTATGCAAGTGCAGCAAAGCGAACGAATGTCTCAGAGCTCACAGGAGCAGCTGCGCAGGTTCGTTTCCGACGCTGGCCATGAGCTTAGAACTCCACTCACATCGATTATGGGTTACTCTGAACTGCTCCAGAAGGAGATTGGCGGCGATAGAGAGTTGGCGGAAAGGTCAGTAAGGCGGATACTGCAAGAATCGAGAAGGATGTCGGGACTCGTCGAAGAGCTGCTACTCCTCGCAAATCTTGATCAGCGCAGGCCAACGAGGTTCGAACGAGTAGACGTCCTTGCGCTGGTGGCAGATTGCGTCCAAGATGCTCGGGTGATCCAGCCAGGCCGCGATATACGGTTAGAGCCAATCGGGCACGCCGAAAATGGAAAGTGGCTGCAGCCTGTTTATACCTCTGGAGATGAAGAGAATCTAAGGCAAGTCATCAGTAACTTGATTAATAACGCGCTCCTCCATACCTCCGACGATACGACAGTGGTAGTTCGCGTCGGCACGGTTGACTCTTCAGATAGTGATTCGAAACTTGATCGTGTTGTTATTGAAGTGGAAGATAATGGGCCGGGAATCAAGGCTGACGCTCTTGGCCATATCTTCGAGCGATTCTACAGGGTCGACGACAATCGGAGTTTCAAACATGGAGGGTTTGGATTGGGCTTGTCGGTTGTGGAATCTGTCGTGAAGGCGCACGATGGTAACGTGACAGTAAGGTCTACAGAAGGCCAAGGATCGTGTTTCAGGGTTGACCTTGGGAGCTATTATTCAGAGCCATTGGCTGTCGAGGATCCATCTAGCGCTCAGTGAAGCACACGGGTGATCAACCTTAGGTTGGAGAGTTTGATTGATGTTGTCCCGGTCCTCTAAGGTTGGCTCGAATGGCGGAGCGTCTCTTAGTCCAGATACCGGGCCAGGCGCTTGGGGACATGCAGAATGGTAAGTGGCCTTCATGGCAAATATATGGCCGTTCAGCAAACGCTCTCGGTGCTGGATCAACCTTTATATCCGGCGGGCAGGGTTTTCTAAAATTTCCCAATATTTCTTTCCCCAAGTGACTCATCCCTCCACTTCAAGCATTAGATTGGTAAATCCCAAGTGGAGCCTTGATCTGAAAGTGAGCAAATCACCCAAGTCACAGCCCCAATGGGAAAGCTAGATCCTGCAATGTGATCGCAATAAAGTTGGATGAGGTTCCAGAAGCTGGAATACCGGTTCAACCAGTCGCAACAGGACTTGTTAGCTCCTTGAAAACGGAACAGAGACAGCAAAAAGCCAGTGCGAGGCTTGTCCAGCTCTTGAGTTGGACAGCCCCTTATAATTCAGTTATAAAAAGCACTAAGACAATGGCTATTGATGGACAACGTCAAGATGTGTTGTATTAGATGCCAGGCCCTAGCTAATAACTAGGTAGCTCAAAACTAAAGAGTCTTGCCACCCAAGCAATTGGAGGGCAGAACGATTTTGA
>DAHVRV010000071.1:0-2298 GCA_027322285.1 Actinomycetota bacterium | reverse complement strand
GGGGATGTAGCTCAGCTGGTAGAGCACCTGCTTTGCACGCAGGGGGTCAGGGGTTCGAGTCCCCTCATCTCCACCAAAGTATCCGTATGAGAACCCTGCACCTTGTCGGTTTCGCTCAGTGTGTCGTTCAAACCGCCTATCGGGATGTCCCGGAGGGCGGTTTTCTTTATGTCAAGATTACGATGGACGCTTGCCGGTATGAGACGTGAAAGCAAGCTGTCGAAGGGCTCGTTGTAGTCAACTCGGACGGTTTGTTCCCTTGTCTCATCATCCTCATCAATGTAAATCTTGGAGAAGAAGGCCTGATTGAAGAGTCGTCTGGTACTGTCGCCTGCTTCCAGGTAGGCAGTATGACAGTCTCGGGTTAGATCAAGCGTGTCGGCTAACACTGCTCGTGCTTGTTCGAAATTCGCATCGAAGCTCGCCAGCTGGTCTTCAATCCGAGTGAGCTGACCGGCGATCCGGTCCTGTTCAGCCTTCAGCAGATCGAGTGGAATTGCTCCGGCGTAATGAGCATCGAGTAGCTTCTGGCGTTGGGCGCCAAGCTCAATACACTGGCTTTCCATCTGTTTTCGCTCGGTTTTGGAACCAGCTTGTAAGGCATCGAAATCTTCCAAGACAAGCTCTTCGATGCTGTCTCGTAGCGATGGCGAGAGTGCAACGGTGCGGTACTCGTCCTCGATAAGTTCCTCGACCATCTCCGCTGACATCGCTTGTCGTTGACAATCGGTGATCTTACGCGTGCGGCCGGAGCAGACGAGATACAGGTATTTGGTGCCCCATCTGTTGCGCGCTGTCGTGAGCATGAGCCGGGAACCGCAGGTTCCGCAGTAGGCGCTTCCTCGTAGGTAGTGTTGGTTGGTTCGCTGATGCGTTCCGGCGACGTTGTGGGCGCTGAGCAAGTCCTGGACCTGCTGGTAGGTCTGCGGATCAACCAGGGGTTCATGGAGTCCGGGATAGGTGACGCCCCGGTAACGGATCTCTCCCTTGTAATACGGGTTGCGGAGCAATTTATGGAGTCCGGTGATTGTCAACGGCTTGGATGGCCATTTCGGCGTTGCACGTGTCGTAAGTCCACGAGCCGTCAGTTCATCGAGCAGCGTCCGAAGGGTTGGATCACCTTCGGAGTAGCGAAAGAATGCCCAGGTGATCAGGTGCGCTCGCTCGGTATCGATCTCCACGGTTCGGTTGACACGCCCAAGTTCATCATTGACATGGACGTTTTTATAGCCAAGTGGTGCCCGAGAAACAGTGCCACCGACGCTTGCTTTCTGGACTAGTCCTTTGGTGACCTCGTTGGCGAGGTTGCGGGAGTAGAACTCGGCGATAGTGGACATGATGCCGTGCATAAGCATCCCCGATGGGGTCTCGTCGATGTTCTCGCTTGTGCTGACGAGTGTAACTCCCGCCTGTTTCAAAGCGAAGTGGATAGAGACGTCATCAGCTCGGGACCGAGCGAGACGGTCGAGTTTATGGACGATACAGTAATCCACGTGATGTTCTCGAACATAGGACAGCATGCGCTGGAGCTCAGGCCGCTTGGTTGCTGACGTACCGGACTCACCCGCATCGACAAATTCCTCAATGACGACTGCATCAAGCGACTCAGCTTTTCTGGTGTTAGCTTCACGCTGGGCAGGAATAGAGAACCCTTCCTCTCGTCCGCCACGAGTGGCTTGATCGGCGGTGGAGACCCGCAGGTAGGTGATTGCAGTCTTTGCAGGTGCAGTACCCATTACTCCCAAAATGGCAGAATCGCTAGTCATACGTACTCCTTTCTTATTCGATTTCTGTCTTACGAGTGGTCCGTGACTTTGCTGTAATTTCGGATGGTTGGTCAATTACGGCAGCGACAGTGGGCTTACCCAAAAACCCAGCGATTGCTGCACTGCGAGCCGCTGCTTCTCGCTCCAGCTCATCACGAGCTTGTTGAGCACGAGCGACGATCTCGGGATCATCTTGGGCTGAGGCGATGCGAGTTTCAATCGCTTGGCGGATCTCGTCGGTAATGGTCGTTTCTCGCAGTTGGGCGATGACGCGCAATTGTGCGTGCAGAGTTTCTTCGACGCGAATTGCCAAGGTCTTGGTATGTTGTTCTTGCTTATTTGGATAGCTCATGCCCTCATAGGGCTTTGCTTGTGATCCTTGTTCTTCTTCTTTCATGTGTAAACCTCCTTTCGGTTACTTGTTTAGTGATGTTGCTCCCGGGGCCGTTTGACTTCGGGGCCTCTGACATTGACGCTCTCTTATGTGGAGAAGTCAAGTCGGAAATGGCTCTGTGACCCGCGAAAAGACAGA
>DAHVRV010000070.1:0-2610 GCA_027322285.1 Actinomycetota bacterium | reverse complement strand
AAATCGTCGATGACTAAGATCTCGACCCGGGCCAGACCTTGTAGCAGTTTCAGATATCTCCCGTCCCCTCTGGCTATGGAAAGGTCGGCCAATAGAGCAGGAGCCCGCCTGTAAAGGGCGCTGTGTCCTGAACGAATGCCAGAGTGTGCCAATGCACAACCGATATAGCTTTTCCCTATGCCCGCTGGACCTGTCAACAAAATGTTCTGATGCGCATCGACCCAGTGAGACGATGAAAGTCCCATAATGACAGAGCGTTCGAGTCCTCTTTGGGCACGAAAGTCAATGTCTTCGATGCAGGCAGAGTGTCTCAGCTTGGCGGATCGCAGGCGTGCGATAAGCCTTCTTGCTTCCCGTTGTGCCACTTCTCGGTCAACCAGCATTCCAAGGCGCTCTTCGAAGCTGAGTTCTTGATACTGAACACTATCTAGCTGTTCTCGAAACGCTTCTAACATTCCATTTAGTCCCAGATCAGACAGGGTCGTAATTGTCTGGTTGTTCAACATGACAGCTCCTCAGTGGTTTCGGAGTTTTCAAGCAGTGCTTTGTAGTACAGGGTTCCCCTGATATTTCGATGGTCAATGGATGGAGGAGGAGTTGGTGGTGAGAGAGGATTCATCTCCAGTCCGTTCTTTAGAATCGACACCACGCTCCTGTAGGTTGGGCTGTGAATTGCAATTGCTCTTTCACAGGCTGCCTCAACACGCTTTGGCGTATAGACCTTTGATGCCAAGTGAAAAATCCCCCTGCATTGATTGAAGCCCCGTTCTGGATAGAACCTGGCGGCCATGGTGGCTTCACAAACTGCCTGGGTGTTCGGACCTATAGTCTCAGCCCACTTCAAGATCCGCGCTGGAGTCCATGTGGCATGAGCCTGGTGACTCGATGGCATGTGTTCAAACACTGTCTTGTATTGACCGTCCTTCTGGCACCTGAGATGGCTGGCTACTCGTGTTCCTCCTGCGAAGATCTCCACCGTGGTGCGAGTAACCCGAATGTCCAGCTTCTGCCCGACGAGAGCGTAAGGGGCAGAATAGTAGCCATTTTCCACACGAACGTGGTAGTTCATCTGAACTTTGAGCTTCTTCCACTCCGCATATTCATAGCCAGTTGCAGGAAGTGGACGCATTGCCGGCTTGTCCACTTCCTCAAATACGCTTTTTCTGGTCCCTTCTCTCTTTTGGAATCTCTGGGAGTTCAAATCTTCTGTAAGCTCAAGGATGGTCTGGTTGAGCTCATACAGGGAGAAGAACTTACTGTGACGTACTCTGGCCAGAATCTGGCGTTCAACTATCAAGACGCCTCCCTCTGCAGCCGCCTTATCGCGAGGTTTTCGAGGTCTTGCTGGCACAATTGTCACGTCGTAGTGTCGGGCCCATTCCAGATAGCTTTGATTGAATACCGGATCGTATTTAGAAGTCTTGATCACAACTGGCTTGGGATTGTCTGGCACCACGCACATGGGAACCGCGCCCATATATTCGAATGCCTCGGTTCCACCAGTGGTCCATGACTCTACCTTTTGATTGGCAAATGCCATAGAAAATATGTAGGAACTGGCTCCCATCACGCCAACAAAGAGCTGAGCCTCAAATTGGATATCCCCTGTCCTTTCATCCCAGATGGGTACCGTGTCACCGGCAAAATCGATGAAGAACTTCTCTCCAGCGCGATGTTCGAAGTGCATGACTACTTCATTTTTCTTCTTCCAGGTGCGGTAACAATGACAGAACCATGAATAACTCAGTCCGTCGGGGTGCTGTTCTTTGTATTCGAGCCACAAAAGTTGGAGGGTCAGGTGATGATGTTTTTGCAGTTCTGTGGTTATTCCCTCCCAGTTGGGAATAACAGCAGCTCGTACAGATACAGATTCCGGCGGAAACAGCAGCTTCTCTAAAGTTTGGTTATCCATGTCTTGCGGAATCGGCCAAGTTATCCCTTTGTTTTCAGCTTTTTTCAGGTACTCGCTCACAGCTGGCCTGGAAATCCCAGTGCGGCGACTGATATCACGGTTGCTAAGACCTTGATCCTTCAGCCGTAATACTTCCTCGATGCATCTCATTGGTAGTCTCCTATTAGGCATGTGGCGTCCTCTTGTCGATGATTTTGATGGTCATCAAAGAAGGATGCCACAGCCGCCTCATGTCTAAGGTTTCTTGCCCGCCTTCGCACCCCAGCTAGCGGTGGCAGATTTCAACAGGAATAGGTGGCAACTTTCAGCAAGAACAAGTGGCAGATTTCAACAGGATTGGGTGGCAGATTTCGCAGGAATACTCAACAATTTCGGATTCGTCCAAAATCGCCGAAAATGGGATAGGAGACGCAGTTGCCCTTGCTCTAAGCGCTGGAGGGGGCAAGCGTCAAAAACCCCGGCGAATTTGGCGACCACGCTTAGCGCATGCCTGCTGCAGATATAGGACTGTGAACAGGCCCGGTCAAGCTACCGGCAGTTGTGAAAACCGACCGGAGCCACGTCGTCCTAATGCTGGCCCAAGCCCAGATCCGAGAGTCCCGACGTCGTGAAGAAAACATTTACCCAGCTCTTAGGAGGTGGAATGTGGCTCGGAGGAGCCAAGCAGGCTTCGAAATTCGCGTTCCTGATCGGCTGGG
>DAHVRV010000006.1:0-94624 GCA_027322285.1 Actinomycetota bacterium | reverse complement strand
TTCCACGAAGATGGGCGTTTTCAAAGTGGCCCCTGTAAGTCGAAGCGTTAAGAAAGCTGCTGGTCTGTTGCCTGCGTAACCGGCCTCGTAAACCTTGCTGGCGGGATCTGCAGTAGGTGATTAAGCAATACCATGAATCCGAGTTGGAAGATCACCTCTCCTTCCAGCATGAAGTTCAACATGTGGTCAGGCAGCGAGAACATGGCCAGAAGGCCGCCGAGGAACTGGATTCCTAATGCAATTCTGGATACGCGGTCTGGGAGATGCCTGAAACAAATTACCGCTCCCGTGTACATCTCAATTGCGAATATTACGCCTCCAAGAATCATGTGCGTCCAATTGAAAAAGGTATCGACTGTGTATGGAGTCAGCAGCAAGAGGACAATACCAACAGAAACCACCCTCAGCGTGAACTTGACAAGCCGGTATGGAGCGAAATCCGGGAGCTTTTTCGAGGTCGTAATGAGTATCAAGCTCCCGACCACGAATCCGATGGCTACGACCGGCAGCGTCGGTAGGGTGACGCCAAAATAGCTGATGCCGTAGATATTGACGTTGTGGTTCCAGATCATGATGGTGCAGACCAATACCGTGGCGAGAAGAACAATCTCCGAAGCCACCAATTGATGCAGGGGGGTGTCTTGGTACTCTGAAGCCGCTATTTCAGCGCTCGAGTTCAGGTCGGGCTGATCTTTTCGGTTTCTTCGCGCAAACATGAGCAGACTTCCCAAAGATAAAATTATTGCAAGATACAACCAAATTTTATCAATTGATTTTGACTGAGTCTATGGTTATCGGCGAGGATAGTTTTGACAACAACCAATCCAGCAGGAAAAGTTATGCTTGTGCACACTTGAAGAAGGGCTTGAACTCTGGTTTTGGCTTGGATCAATGCCGGGGTGATGGCCGCTTGATTCCTGGGGGCGCATGCAAGCCACAGTCAGCGTTTTGATTTGTCGTGCCTGAGTGCGTTTGGAATCATTGAGTTTTTGTTTGGTTTTGGATGTGCAAAGTAGCTGTGTGGCGGTTCCTCAGTTTGACCGTGTCTAACTGGCTTTATTAGGAGAAAATGTGACCGTATCAACGGATTCAGGTGCTAGGACTCGAACCGGTTTGGCGCTGGTTGTGATCATGATCGGTGTTCTCATGGTGGCGGTTGACACCACCATCGTCGTTCTGGCTCTCCCGATGATTCAGAAATCGCTGCACGTTAACCTGTCAGCTGTCATATGGGTGATTATCGGTTATCTGCTGACAATTACCTTGGTGTCGGCGCAGGTTGGCCGCCTTGGGGACATGTTTGGCAGGGTAAAGATGTACGAAGCCGGTTTCTTGGTGTTCATCGTCGGATCTGCGCTTTGCGCTCTTGCGACCAATGAAGCGACAATTATCGGATTTCGTATTTTGCAGGGACTCGGCGGATCCTTGGTGATGGCCAACAGCGGAGCCGTTATTGCTGACACATTTCCTCCAGACCGCCTTGGCCGTGCTTATGGTTTCAATTCGGTCGGGTACACCGTCGGTGCGATTCTCGGGATACTGCTTGGTGGAGTATTCGTTACCTATATGTCCTGGAGATGGATTTTTTGGGTAAATGTGCCACTGGGTATCATTGCCTACGTTCTAGCTCTCAAGGTTCTCCACGATTCCGGCAAGCGCGAGAAACAGAAACTCGATCTGGCGGGGATGGTTATTCTTGGGATCGGACTGTTCGGAGTCCTCTGGGGAATCACCAAACTATCGACCGATCCATTCTCCACCGAAATTCTGATTTACCTGGTAGGCGGACTTTTATTATTGGTGGTATTTGTGCTTGTCGAGAGGCACCGACAGGCACCGATGGTGAATCTGTCCATATTCAAGGTTCCCACCATGACGCCCACTCTTACGGCGGCGTTTATGCAAGGACTGGCGAACTATGCAGTTTTGTTCCTAGTCATCATGTATCTACAGGGCGTGAGGCAATACTCACCTCTCGATGCCTCAATGTTGCTGGTTCCCGGTTATGTGATCGGCAGCTTCATTGGTCCTTGGTCAGGAAAGCTCTCCGACAGGTTCGGATCGGTTGTTCCAGCAACAGCTGGACTTGCGATTCAGGTGATCGCGCTTTTCATGTACGCACAAATGGGAACAACTACCTCCATGTGGGTAGTTGTTGTGGCCTCGGTGATCAATGGGATTGGCGCAAGCGCCTTTTTCCCAGCCAATAACTCGGCGGTGATGAAGGCTGCTCCGCGGGAGATGTTCGGGATCGCCTCCGGCATGTTGAGGACGTTCTCGAATGTGGGCATGGTCTTCTCTTTCGCAGTCGCTATCCTGGTAGCCGCTCGTTCGATCCCCCGCAGTCTTGCCTTTGCGATATTCGTTGGGACAACGCAGCTGACTTCTAAACTGGCAAGCGTTTTCACTTCGGGGCTTCATTCGGCCTTTTACGCATCGGTTTTCATCATGGCGTTTGCGGCTCTGCTCTCGGCTACAAGAGTGTTTCGAAAAGGTTCCAGTAGGACCGTGACTGAATAGTTGGTATGACCGGTGCTAGTGGCGGTTCCGAAGTCTCAGGTTATTCAGCGGCACGTATGAATATCATCTTCAATGTGCTCCTGATATCGAGTATGGAGTAGGAAACATCTCGCCATATCATTTGTTCTTGATACCTGGGGCCAGGATCGGTGTTGACCAAAAGAGGAATTGGAATAGCTGTGGTCTGGGGTTTGCCGCCAACAAACACACTTGGGGCCTAGTCCCTTTGAGCCTTAGTGCGAAGCACCTTAGCCCAAGTTTCCGAAAATCAACCCATTCTTCCAGTTAGATGGGTTGCCGCTATTTAATTGGACACTACAAATGAGTCGCAATCGTCTTTGTACGCGGAAGCTCCCCCTCTGTCAGATACCGTGCTTACATGTGAAGTTCAGTGGCTTCAGGCTTCGCCCCGGATTCACGCTTTGTGGTACCGGAACTCTTGTAACTATGGATCACTTTTCGCAACTGAACAATACGAATCGACCCCAACGCCAATACCAGAAGACCACCCAGCGCCGCCGCGACAAAAAGAGCAAGCGCCAAAGGAACCGTGCCCGACCACGTGACAAAAGTTATCTTGGTGTCGCCAAGATTTTGGAATGCGAACAGGAGAATCATTGCCAAGAGGACCAGGGATGGAAGTATTCTCGCCCAGGCTCTACTAGCCCACGTAGATGTGATTGCGGTGCCCGGGATTGGAGACGTATCACGAGTCGGACGGGCAGAGTCTATTGTCTCCAACCAGTCTTGCTCCACGGGGCCTGCTCGTGATGGGGACACTGGTCGAGCGGACTCGATTTGAGACTTCGAACCTGGAAGTCGGATTCGCATGGGAACCCCCAATCCTTCCTGGGCCAGCCAAGCCCGTTCGCTAAGTAGAAGCCAAAGCTCAGCCTATCATGCATTCCGGTGCAAAGCGATGGAGACTTCGAGCCACATGTGGTGGGCACGTCCAAGGGACGGCTCAGTCGGGTTCTATCCCCAAATCCTTATGAGAGGTGCTGTAGGGCGACGATTTGTGCTTCAGGAACAGGCGCGGCCAGGCAAGAAGACAAATACCTCCTAGACGCATGTGTGACTTCATGTTATAATGTCGGGCACGGCCCTGGTTTGGCCGACTGGCCGTGGACCGAAGTACGGCTAGCACCTCTATCCCTACCGCGAAGCACCCATCATTCCTCGGGCGGTACAGTTTCTTGCCTTCTAAGGCAAGTCGAGCAAGATCCTTATTGCACTCAGTGCTCGGACCTAGAGGGGCGGAAAGATGAAACGCGCGAAACAAGTATTTGTCAAAGGACGTACTGGCCTTACCGTTGGCCTGGCAGCATCAGCAGCGACAATTACTTTAGCAGTGCTATTAGTGGCGCCTGGTACAGCCGATGCGACGGTAGCAGCTGTCCCACTTGGCACAACCGGTTCCTTTGCCGTTCTGGCGGCTACCGGTATAACCAACACAGGCACGACCACAATTAATGGCAACATCGGCTCATATCCCACGGGAAGTGAAACCGGATTTGCAAGCCTTGTATTGAATGGAACAAATTATGCCGCCGACGCCACCTCCCAGGTGGCGCAGAACGACCTCGTAACGGCCTACAACGCTGCCGCAGCTGAAGGCCCGACAATATCGATTACAGGCGGCATCCTCGGTGTGGAGACTCTGACACCTGGCGTCTACAACTCTGGGAGCACAATCCAACTCAATGGGCCATTGACCCTAGATGGCAATAACAATCTGAACTCCGTTTTCGTTTTTCAAGCCGGTTCTGGACTGACCACGGCCTCTACCAGCCAAGTTATTCTGGAGAACGGCGCACAAGCTTGCAACGTTTTCTGGCAGGTCGGTAGTTCCGCGACTCTTGGATCGGGCTCCAGCTTCCAGGGAACCATTCTCGCCTCCGCGAGCGTCACCCTTGGATCCAGCGCTAAGGTATCCGGCCGACTGCTTGCTCATACCGGCGATGTCACACTTATTTCGAACACAGTCACAGTGCCGACCTGTACTGCCACCACCGTTACAACCCCGGCTTCGACCACAACGACTTCAACAACGTCTGCAACGACAACTACAACCGGGGTCGGAACGACAGCTGGCACAACTACAACGACTTCACCCGCCGCTGCACCGGCCGTCATTACTGTTCCACCCACTCACACCGGAAAGCCCTGGGCTGGATGGCAATGGTGGATTGGAACTGGCATCCTTGGTATTGGAGGAATTGCTCTAATGGTGCCATGGAAAATGAAGCGAAGTCTCCGTCGTCAGAGATGACAGCAGCAAGGATGTCGAGTGACGATGCGTAACATGCGTGTTGTCACTCGACATCGGCTGCGCCTTGGGATAGGAGGGGCACTACTGGCGCTCGCTGCTGGCGGGGTAATCTACCCTCTCACCTGGCAGCACCATCAGAACTCTGCAGGTCGGCAGATAATCAATCGCGATGTCACCCAAGCCAGATTGGCCGGTACCAAATCCGGGGCTTGTTCTGCACATCCTGGCCCTGGAGTACTGGTCATTCCGGCCCTAGGATTGACCGCACCAGTCGAGCAAGGACTTTCCGATTCAGTTCTTGAGGTTGCCATCGGCCACGATCCATCGACTTCCTGGCCAAGTCCAGGCCAATCCAGTCTTTTGGCTGGCCATGATGTCGGGTATTTAAGCCGAGTTACGAAGCTCAATCCAGGGGACGCCATTAGCTACATCGAGCCGTGCGCCACAATTAATTTCGTTGTAGAGCGTCATGTCATTTCAAAGCCCAACCAGCAAATCACCGTGCCTCCTCAAGGAGGCCTTGTGCTTGATTCCTGCTGGCCGACCAACGCACTGTGGTACACCCCCGAGCGCTATCTGGTGGTCGCCCGATATGTCTCCACCACTCATGGCTCTCCGGTTGTGTCAAGTACGCCCACTTCCCCTGAAGTGCCAGTGGTGAATCTCCCTTCTGGACTGACACCTAATGAGGTTTCTCTGGCAACCAACACATGGCCGATGGGAAACCTCCTCATTACCGGGACTCCTTCAACGCAGTGGGTGCAGTCTCAGGCGGCCCTGCAAGCCGAGTCCCGTGTTCTGGAACTGTTTTTTGGCCTGCGCCGTTCCCTTGCCGACAATGAGCCTACTTGGTCTGCCTCACTGGCGCCGGGGGTATCGGTGCCCAAATGGCTGGCCGGGGTGCCCAACAGCTCTCTCAACGTTGCGGAGGACGTAGGTGGCATGGCAGTTGCCCAAGTTGTACTCTCATCGTCAGTCATCAGCTTGGGCCGAACCATTGACTTCAAAGTGACTGCCATTGCAGAGGGTTCGTCATTTCTCGTCACTTCCGTGCAACAGGTGTCATAAGAGGATTTCTAAACCGTGAGGCCTTGTCCTAACTGCATGCACTCTGGTTGCGGGGATGGGTTCGACCAGCATGAGTAGATATATGAGTGGAACATTTCAAGGAAATGGAACGGTCACGCTTACTGAAGAGGGTGACACCAGATTAATATCAACGGTTTCTTATCGGCTCAGAATCCACTCCAGACTCACGGTGATGCGCACTGACGATAAAGCCCAGATATGGCAGCTTCGAATCTTCTCCATCCCGGATCCTCCCCAGAGAGACCCATGAGATGTTGGGAGCAATGGCCCACCCAACAGACAGAAGAGGACATTTGCTCGGTTGAAGTGCCGGAACTGGTGGCTCCTTTGGCGACTGAGGTGGGATGGCTGGCCTAGGAGTCGAAACTTGGGTTGGGATTGGTCGTACCGATGGGTATTGGTCACGGTCCTGCGAGGTCGTGTTCAGGACATCTTCTGATTTGTCAGATCGCTTGGAGTCTCCAGACTTGGTAGTCCATGCTTTCATGGTTAGTCGGAAAGGATGCCTTGAGTATCAGGCTGGTAGTTAGGGTTAGCTTTAACGGCATTGTGAACTGTTTTTCTTTGGTCAATAGCAAGTCGATCTAATGCTTCTTGTGGTGTATTGGGATTATGGGCCAATGCGATGCGGATTGCTTTCCTTCTATCAGATGCGAGTACAGATAGAGTTCCTGGCGGTGTGGCGACATTTAGCGCCACTGCAACTCGGATGTCTTCTCTCCCGTCGGCCGCCAAGCGAGTGAGTGTTGCAGATGGTGTAGTGGAGTTATAGGCAACTGATGTACGCACCAGCTTGCTCGGATCTTCCGCCAAATCGGCAAATACCGTCGAAGGTGTATTTGGATTTTTGGCAATGTTTCGACGAACTAGGCCATTATCGATCTTGGCAAGTTCGACTAGCGACTCAGGAGGTGTATTGGGATTTCCCGCGACTGCAATTTGAATTTCCGTTCTTTGATCAGCGGCTAATTTCTCCAAGATATCTTGAGTTGCGTTAGGATTAAGGGCCACAGCTATCCGGGTCTGTACCCTATCATCGGCTGCAAGGCCACTAAGTATTTCGGTGGAGGTGTTGGGATTGCCACCGACCGATCTGCGAACCCATTTGCTCTCATCATCAGCTAGTCGAGATAGAAGGTCGAGCTGAGTGAACGGATTTCTAGCCACGCTATTGCGTACTTCCCAATCACTGTCTTGAGATAACCTGGAAATAAGCTGGGTAGATGTGCTGGGGTTACTAGCGGTCGCAATGCGAATTGAGGTCCGCTGATTTGCTGCAAGAGTTTCCAAGGTGTGTAGGGGGGTAGCAGGATTTTCAGCGACAGAAATTTGAACCGGCTTAGTCTCATCCCTGGCAAGTCTTGAAAGGCTGGTTGGCGGTGTATTTGGATTTTTAGCAAGCTCATTTCGCACTCGCCATGAGCTATCCTCAACCAGTTGTTCACAAAGTGTGGGGGTGATACTGAGATTCCGTGCAACCGACATACGAATATTGGTCCTTGGATCTGCGATGAGCCACGATAGCGTTGTCAACAGCGTGCTGGCATTTCCGGCTACTGCAATGTGGATGAGTTTTCTTCCACTGCACGCAAGAAGATCCAGCACATGCGGCGGGGTGCTTGAATTTCCTGCTACCGCCGCGCGAGTTTTTTCGCTGGCATCATTGGCCAATTCGACCAGGATTGAGGACGGTGTGTTCAAATTGGCACCAACTGATTTTCTTACCAACACTTTTTCGTCGGCTGCAAGAACTCTGAGCACGTTCCCAGGTGTAGATAAGTTTGAAGCAACACTTTGGCGAACCTCCCAATTATCATCTTTCCCCAGCTGGCTCAATAAGTCCGCAGGCGTACCCAGATTTCCCGATACTGCCATTCGGACCTTCTTGCGCTGATTTGATGAAAGCACGACCAAAATTTCCGCTCCTGCATTGAAATTACCTGCCACTGCAGCAGGGATAGATTTCTTTCTATCCTGCATCAGCCGTGCTAAAGCTTCTAATGGGGCGCTGGGATTGGAGGCTATGGCCAGACGCACGGATTTGTGTCTATCGCCGGCAAGAATTATAAGAAGTCCTGGCGGAGCATTAAAGTTAGCTGCCACATTCATGCGAACTTTGACGTTCTCAATTCTCGCCAGAAAAGTGAGTGAGTCCGAAGGGGCAGATGGGTTACTGGCAACCGCAAAGCGAACCCATTTATTGTCGTCCTCAGCAAGTTGTGAAAGTACTTCGGCTGGCGTGTTTGGGTTGAAGGCTACCGCATTGCGTATAACCTCGAGGTGATGGTTAGCTAGGTGCGTGAGTGCTTCTGGGTCAGAGGATGTCTGGGCTATGGACAACTGTTCATTGAGGCTTACGTCGGTGAAATCATTCATGGCAATCAACTACTTAATTAGCAGTTAGTGCACAATTGACTGACTAAATATGCGTTGGTCCCTACCCAGGTTCAAGTAGTTGCACACACGCGCCGCGACCGCAAGATCGCTGAGATTTATGCGAAGGAGTTGAATCCATTTGTGCTTATGAATACCAGTTTGGCATCTCAAATGCTAACGGACTGCTCCCTGGGAGTCCGCACCACAACTAATTCAAAAAAAGGTATTGGATATTCCACATTCCAATCTAATAAAAGTATATCAGATCGTTGCATGTCAAGCTGCATATTTCAGACAAGACCATTGAGGGGCCGATCTCGGCCAGGCGGAGCTAAGGAGTCATAATGAAATAACATATACCTTTACCGGTTTGGTGAGATGACATAGTTCCATTCGCCGTGGAAATCATCGCGGTCAATTCGGATGGTGGCGAACCCTGCATCAGTTACCTTGATGCCCGTTTGGTATTTAGCAGAGTCGATTTCAGCACGAACCTTGAGTCCTTCGCGGGTTGTGGTTGCAGCGATCAAGTTGACGATCACCTCGTGACTCACCAAGGGTTGACCACGCCAATTCAGGCTGATGAAAGAAAACAGACGATGCTCAATCTTATTCCACTTACTTGTGCCTGGTGGGAAGTGGCACACCCGGATCGTCAGATCCAGTTCGTTAGCAAGCCACTGGAGTTCCAGCTTCCACAGTTTTACCCGTGAGCCGTTACTGCCGCCACCGTCGGCCATGATCATCAGCTCTTTGGCCTCAGGATAGACAGCCTGGCCCATTGCAAACCACCAACGCCGAATCGTTTCGACTGCAAAGCTAGAGGTGTCATGGTCGGTGCCTATGCTGACCCAGCCGGCGTTGTTTGCGAGATCATAGACACCATAGCCCGCTGTGCCTTCTGGAGCTCGCGGGCTAAGTAATGGCTCAGATTTTATCTGTCCCTTTATTTTATGGACAGATGATTCGCCAGCGGGCTCTAGGATTTTGCTAATCGGATTTTACGTTGGACCTTTCCGAAATGGAATGCGTTCAGAAGTGGGGGATTAATGAAATTCGGTAGGGGGGCGGTATTAAATCCGCTTGTGGGAGGACGGTCCAAGCTGGCCGTTCTGGGTTTAGCAGTTTCCACCGTGCTAGCCGCTTGTGGTTCGTCTACATCTTCGAGTTCGACAAGTTCAGGCTCTGCAACGGCCAAGACCACTACGTCATTGGCAGCACCGGTGTCGATTACCTTGGCGAAGGCGATCAATACTGAGCCTTTCGCTAGCGCGAATGTTGCTGACAAGCTGGGATATTTCAAGAGCGCAAATCTTGATGTCAAAATCGAGACCGTGGCTGGCAGCAGTATTGCGAATGCTGCGCTTCAAAGCGGAAGCGTTCAGTTTGTTCTGGCGAGCTCGGCGGCCTTGCTGCTGGCTGCGGCCAAGAATATTCCATTACTTGCGGTCGGAGGCATCGACAAGGGTGACGGAGTCCAGCTCGTGGTTTCAGACACTTGGATGAAGGCGCACAACCTTTCGCCAAGCCAGCCTCTGGCGGATCGGATCAAGGGACTCGAAGGCTCAACGCTCGCGACATTGAGCACCTCTGATAAATCGGTGATGTCAGACTTTTTGCAGCAGGAAAATATTCCATTGTCGAGTGTCAAGGACGTATCGATGAGCAGCGTGACTTCGCAGCTCGCGGCGGTTCAGCACGGTCTGGCACAGGAATTCATTGCCAGTCCGCCTAATTCAAGCATCGCCGTCGCTGGTAAGTACGGTACCGTTCTGGCAAATGCCAAAGAGCTGCCTTATCTTTCTGACGAGGCCTATGATATTTTGATCACTACTCCAGCGTATGCCAAGGCTCATCCTGACGTGGTGAAGGCCATGGTTGGTGCGTTCCAAAAAGCGATCGCGCAGATGTCGCAGGGATCCTCAGCCGCTATCGCGGCTATGCAGCCACTGTATCCAACGATTTCGCCGGCGGTAATAAAGTCATCTCTAGCAAGCATCACCTTTACGCCGACCATGCAGCAAAGCCAGGTGGGATGGAACGATGCTCTCACGTTTGCGAAGAAGACCAATCTAGTAAAACCTACTCAAAACTTGGATGTGACCGAAGGTACTGTTTGGACAAACCAGTTCAGCGGGTAGTTTTGTGAGTTCCTCCGCCTCAGCAGGCCTTCATGTGCTGCTCTTTAGAGCCGTGTAAAGCGGAGAGGTTGGTTGTGAAGTTGTAGTTCCAAAAAAAAAGGGGGGGTTCTCTTGCGGAGAGGGCTTCCCGAAGGGTTTGAAATCGGTAATCGGGCATTTGAACTTTGGCTGGAGGGTTTTCTTCCTGGGAGATGGCCGCGAAGATCGAAGGATCAGAATTGTTAGATTTTTACGATGCTCAGGCCCGGGTACTGGTGTACGAGGTAATGATTTGACCTAAAACTGCTGGTACCCTGGCGGTGAGAGATGTTTTGCAAGGAAGAACTCAGGATGCTTCGGCCTTCGACCACGCCGTAGGGGATCGATGGCAACATTTGAGCGATTTCGAGAAGGTTACTTTTCAATCAGTTTGTCTGGGACGCAGGGCAGCCGTTGGGATTGCGCTCCAGGCAGATAGCGCGTTGGCAGCTGGCAGCGTATTATCGTGGCCAGCCCAGCCGACGGGTACTGATAATTGTTTGGCCGTGTGCGAGGCTCTTGAACTTCGAGTCCGCGCTCAGTTGGGGTCATGGCATGTTGGTTTGCTTCAAGATTCGTCATTATTGGTGCAGTGAGAGGATGGTCAGATAGTGGCAGCCCATGATCAAGGCTTACGGACAAGGGATTGGCTCATCGGGGTCGACGTGGGCGGCACCTTTACCGATGGCGTTTTGCTCAGGCCAGGCCATCAGCCAGTAATCGTAAAGACCCCAACCAACATTCCAGATCCCGTTGCCGGCCTGATGGACTGTCTCGATGCGCTTGGCGAGTCGGTTTCGATCGCAAAGAAAGATTTGCTTGCCCGGACTGGAAAGCTTGGATACGGCACGACCCAGGCAGCTAACCTGATCGTTGAGGGCAAAGGCTCCAAAGTCGGCTTCATCACCACGCGGGGCTTCAGGGATACTCTAATTGTCGCCGAGATCGGCCGTGAGCGCATTGGCATGGATCTGACTGCAAGCCGCGCGCCCTCTCTTGTTCCGAGATCCCGCATCTACGAAGTAAGGGAACGGGTCGACTCCCAGGGCAGGGAGCTCGCGCCGGTGAACATGGACGATGTCAAGGCCGCCATCGACGCCCTTGCCTCAGATGGGGTGGAGGCAGTGGGGATCTGTTTCCTGTGGTCTTTTTTAAACAGCGAGCACGAAAGGGCTGTAGTGGAGGCGCTGAAGGGCCGCTCAAGTTGGTTCGTATCCGCTTCGCATGAGATAGCGCCTTTGCTTGGGGAGTACAAAAGAAGCGCGACCACGGCTCTTAATGCAAGACTGGGCCCGTTAGTACAACAGCACCTTCTTAGCGTCAGTCAAAGCCTCATGACTCAGGGCCTGGAGGCGGTCCCGCTTGTCATGACATCAGCTGGTGGCCTGCTGACAATGGAAGACGCGGCCACGAGGCCGGTGTCCCTCTTGTCATCGGGTCCAGCAGGAGGTGTTTTGGCATCAAAGCTGCTGGCTGAGAGGATGGGGCTATCCAACGTCTTGTGCGCCGACATGGGTGGTACCACCTTCGACGTGAGCCTGATAACCCAGGGCGACCTAGCGCTCAGCGAGAGGGCTTTCTACGCCGGACAGGAGATCTTTACCGAGGCGATAGATATAGTCTCCATCGGCGCCGGTGGGGGAAGCATAGGCTGGGTCGATCACGGTCTTCGACTCAAGGTCGGCCCGGCAAGCGCCGGTTCTGATCCTGGTCCAGCCTGTTACGGCCATGGGGGTTCGCATGCAACTGTCACTGATGCCAACTGCCAGCTGGGAAGGCTAAACCCGCAAGGCCTGGCCGGAGGCCGCCTGCATTTAGACACCGCAGCGGCCAAGCAGGTCCTGAGCGATCTCGGAAAAGAGATCGGCCTAGGACCGGAGCAGACGGCCGAGGGTATCATTTCTATCGTCGATGCCGCCATGAGCGACGCAATTAGGAGCCAGACCGTTGCCAAGGGTCTAGATCCCAGGGAGTATGCCCTGTTTGCTTACGGTGGGGCCGCCCCTTTGCACGCCGCCTCGATAGCGAGCGACTTGGGGATCAAAAAGGTCGTCGTTCCGCTTCTAGCGCCGGTGTTTTCAGCCTACGGGATAGTTGCTTCAAATATTCAGCACGTGCTCAGCAGGAGTCGCGTGGTTCCCATCACCGATGACGAGACAATCTCTATGGTCTTTGACGAGCTAGAGAGAAGCGGCATGGCCGCACTCAGCTTTGACATGGTGGCCGAATCCGAAAGGATGCTCATAAGAACTGCCCAGCTCAGGTTCAAGGGGCAAATGCACGCGGTGAATGTGAGCATGCCGTCAGGCGCGATAACAACGGAGTCTTTGGAGCAGCTCGGTGTCAAATTTGTCGAGACCTACGAGCGCCTTTTCGGGGCAGGAACATCATCTGCCAGTGCCGGTATCGAAATGGTGACGCTCAGAGTCTACGCAATTGGAGTTACCACTGTTCCCCAGTTGGAAGAGGCAGAGGCAATCCAATCCGAAGCTGTTCCTACCGGGTCTAGGCAAGCCTGGTATAAAGGCGAGGCGATCGAGGTTCCGACCTTCACGGGACCGCTAGAGCCAGGGACACAGATTGTCGGACCAGCACTGCTCGACTATCCCGGCCAGACCACCTGGGTTCCGGTAGACACCACTGCGTACGTGGATGGATTTCAAAGTCTGGTAATGACCGTCAACTGAGCCGGCGAACACAAGCACAGGGGGATAAGTGAAAATCGATCCAGTTCTCACCGAGATCATTTCTAACCGGCTCTTGCAGATCGGTCAAGAAGGTGGACTCGTTCTCCAACGCTGCGCGGTGAGTCCGAGCGTGGTCGACTCGAGGGATCTAGGCTTCAATATCGCGGACGCGTCGGGGCGTACCATTGTTTACTCGGTGTGGATGCCTAGGCATGGAACCACGCTTGGATACATGCTGCAAAGCTGCATGAAACGATTCGAAGGGGACATCCGGCCCGGCGACATGTACCTGGTCAACGATCCGCATTCGGGTGCGCTCCACATCCTGGACCTGGCGGTCATGGCCCCGGTGCATTATGAAGGCGAGCTCATCGCCTGGGTGGGAAACGCGACTCACCACGTCGATGTTGGAGCCATGACCCCTGGAAGAGCACCGCTCGCGACCGACTGGCACCAAGAGGGAATAATATTCAAGCCGACCAGGATTGTCGAGGACGGCAAGATTCGCGACGACATCTTCAATCTGTTTCTGGACAATGTCCGAATGCCCAGGTACCAGTCGCTCGATCTAAAAGCTCAGATATCTGCAAACTTCGCCGCGTCGCAGAAGATCATCGAACTGGTGAAGAGATACGGAGTGGAAGCATTAAAGGAGACAGTGGAAAGTTCGATCCAGCTTGGCGAGCAGCAGGCTAGAGAGAGGATTTCACTGCTCGCAAAGGGCGAGTACCACGAAGTGACCTATGTGGATTACGACAAGCAGTACAGGCTGGAGTGCAAGATGACGGTGGATGACGCCGGTCTTCACTTCGACTTCACGGGAACAGATCCTGAGGCCAAGACCTTTATCAACTGCGCGGTTCCCTGCGCGGTAGCGAACCTGCATAATATCCTGGCTTGTCAGCTTTTCCCAGATCTTTCCGTCAATGCTGGCACCTGGCGTCTGATCGACGTCTCTATCCCGAGCGGCACCATCATTAACTGCAATCCACCGGCCCCTTGTTCAGGTGCTTCAACAATTACCGGATGGAGGGTTCAGGGAATAACTCTTGCACTTCTGACCAAGGCGCTAGTGACATCCAGCCGCAAGTCTTATTCAATGGCTGAATGGGGGTGGGGTTTCTGCGATGTCCAGTGGACTGGCTACGACCAGTTCGGACGGTGGTACAGTCTGCGAGGTGATCAGAATCTTCACGGCGGAGGAGGCAGAGCTGAAGTAGACGGCATCGATGTCTCAAACATTGCCGGATCGACCAACACCAGTATTCCCAGCATTGAGTCTTATGAGTACAGGTATCCCGTGCTCTACTTGGCTCGGGGTCTGGTTCCTGATTCAGAAGGCGCAGGAGAATACCGCGGCGGACGTGCCGGCTACTGGTCCAGGTGTTTATATGGAGTCGACTCCGCCAATGACTTGACTTTCTATATCGGCCGCGACCTTGCATCGCATGGCGTTTTTGGCGGCCAGGACGGCACATCTTCGAGAATCATTCTCAAACGAGGCACGGATATCATGAGCAGGCTAAACCAGGGGATACCTCTCTATCACGAACTCGAAGGCGAAGAAGAGCTCCTGCCTCAGATGCCGGACGGCCTTGACAGGGTCATAAAAGCCGGCGACGTAATTTTCGTGCGCGGAATGGGCGGCGCAGGATACGGCTCGCCGGAACTTAGATCCGAAGAGTCTGTCAGGCGCGACCTTGAAGAAGGACTCCTCTCTCACGAGCGGGCACTCGAGATATATGGAGTGAAGGTAGAGTAGGGGTATTCTGCAAAGTGGAGCTCCTGTCCCATACCTAATCGGTTTCGGCATATGTTCGAAAATTTGGCCTGACCGTCTAGATGGGGATCTCAGATTGAGACTGTTGGCTATTAGGAGGGCGTTTTGAAATTAGAAGACAAGGTTGCCATTATTACAGGTGCCGGACGAAACGTGGGCGAAGCAATCGCCTGCGCATTGGTCGCCGAGGGCGCCAAGGTCGCACTTGTCGATAACAACCAGGCCCGACTTGACCGAGCAGTTGAAAAGGCATCGAAGTCGGGGCCTGGCGAAGCCGCTGGCTTTATTTGCGACGTCTCATCTTCGCAGGATGTTCAGCACATGGTCACGGACGTGGTCGCGAGATTTGGCGGCACCCACATGCTGGTGAACAATGTCGCTGTCACAGATCGGGGCGTCAACGTGCTTGATCTTGCGGAAGAGGAGTGGGACAAGGTCCTGAATATTACTCTAAAGAGTCTCTTTTTGTGTACTAAGTATGCAGGTCGTCAAATGGTCGCCCAAAATGAGGGCGGGGCGATAGTGAATATCGGGTCTACTTCGGGTTATCACGCTCGCGGCAACGCCACGGCCTATTCCGCAGCGAAGGCAGCCGTACTGCATGTGACAAAATCGATTGCGTTGCAGCTGGGGCAGTTCAATATACGCGTAAATTCCGTTAGTCCGAACAAGGTTGGTTCTCCGGTTGGCATGGATGAGGAGCCGCCAGGGAGGCCGCGGAAGAATGTACTGGGTCGAGGAGCGGTGCCTGAAGACATCGCCAACGCTGTATTGTTCCTGCTGAGTGACAAGTCCTCGTTCGTAACTGGAATCGACTTGCTGGTCGATGGTGGCGCTACTGTAGCCATGTCAATGGATTAGGTCTGAAGTTACCAACAGTTGCACGGCCCAGTTTGAAAGGTTGCAACGCTTTCGGCATGTTTTCTTACAGGAATTTTGAAGTTTGCCCAAGATGGGGCTTGAGCAGCCCATTGCCGCGCCTGTAGCGGATCTGGACTGCTGCTTCTCTCTTGAGATATGACCGGGTCGTCTTGCGGTCTTTTTCTAGATGGCGGGCAATTGCCGATATCGACCATCCCGTTTCTTCAACGCAGTGACGTTCACCTGCTCCTCCAACATGATCATGAGCCATTATTGGCCAGATATTCAATTCGTGTGCCCGCCTAAGGTGAACTCTCGCAATTGCAACTAAGTGGGGAATTTGGTGAGCAGAACTGGGGAGGGTTACGCGAGCGTCAACACAAAGCACAATGTGTGCCTCGATCCTTCAAGATCTCTGACGGTGGTCTTTGGAATACCATCTCTTGCTAAGGCCGCTCCAGCGGTCACGATCCTTAGGGTCTTCCCTTGAGAATTAAAAGTACAAAGTTGTCACGTCATACAGCAAGGAACTCATCGCACCTGGGTATCTCTGAGGGAGCGAACTAGCTATAGACGATGAGATCTACTTTCGCTTTTTGAACACCACGTCTAGAAACCGAAATATCTGGTCCAGGCTGTAGCCACAACCGAGGGTCTCCTCCATCCAGTAAGCGTCCCTTTTTGATCCCCGATGTTCGGTCCTCGAAATGGTCAAAAGCCTCAGCGGCGGGAATGTATTTGAACCTAAAAATTCACGAAATCACGTGAGTGCCCCCGAACCCCCCAAGTCATGCTCATTTTCCATAGAATGGCGCTACGCCAGGTCCAACTAAACAACCACTAAATCATGTCCAACTATCACTTCCCCGGTGAACTCCATTTTCGCTCCATCTTTCCATTGGTCATCAGACACAACCGACGAACCTGGAACAAAATGGGAAAGCACTAGCGTTTTAACCCCAGCTTCCTCGGCCACCTTTCCAGCCATACCAACGGGGGTATGACTGGCAAGCAGGTGATCTCCTATAGTTCTTCCATTGTTGTTCAGCAATACATCCTCAAGGGCCTCAACAAACATCACTTCATGGACTAGCACGTCTGCCCCTCTCGCGAATTCAACCAGCTCCGGACAGTACGTGGTATCTCCGGAAATAACTATCGAGCGGTCAGTAGTCTCGAACCGATATGCGAATGAATGGACAATTGGGGGATGATTTACTAAGGCACAAGACACCCGCAATCCGTCACGTTCGTAAATCACGCCAGGCGATTCGACCTCATGGCAGGTAACGAGCGACTCAAGATTGGGCCTTCCTTCGTCTAACTGCCTAAGGTCAATATCAAATCTATTCATGGCAAAAAAATGGCTTGTCATATCAGAGATCGGAGGTGGCCCGTAGGTATCAACCGGGCCACTAAGACCAGATGCCCATGCCAAAAGCAATAGCGTGCCATAGTCCGCATTGTGATCAGAATGGTTGTGGGTTACAAAAGTGGCCCGCAATTTATGTAAGTCATATCCGGCACGAACTACCTGGCGCGCAACACCATTGCCGCAGTCGACCACAAAAAGTTCGTCATTGAAAACTATTAGATTGGCGGGTGCGCTACGGTTGACCTTCGGACGTGGTCCGCCATCCGTTCCAAGCAAAATTAATCGAAGACTCAAGGCGAAACCTTCTCAAGACTTTCTCCTTGCGTTGACGGGTTAAATTGAGCTATTCCCGCTGCAACAGCTAAAAATCCTACTATCAACAAAAGTCCTCCCAATATGCCTAAATGCGGTACGACTGGCGCTATCAATAAAATCCCAACGCCACCTCCGAAGTGTCCAATACCATCAACAAATCCAAAACCTGAGGTTCTGGCTAATGTTGGAAACTGCTCTGCTGACCAGGCGTAAGTTATCGGAACCCAGAGGCTGTTGCCAAGAAACAGCAATATAGCGCCAGCAAATGTGAAATAGAAATCGTGTACTCTCCCTAATGACAGCACAAAGGCTCCGATTACCATAATCCCAGCCGAAATCGGGATCCAAAGTCGTCGGCTTATGCGGTCTGCAATAGGATTAGTCAATCTAGCTAAAAAGAGTCCGAAAATGCCTATCGCAACAATCACTCCTGCTTCAGGTTGCGGATAACCAAACGTCGATAGCAATGAGGTCAGACCGCCAGCAAGTGAATAGACAGTCACGTATGCAAATCCCCACATTGCTAGCAAGATAAATGCACGTCGTCGATAAAGTGGACTACTAAATATTTTGCCATAAGCGCTTCGCCGTGACTTATCGAGTCCAGGAGCATTATTTTGCATGTCTAGATACTCACCATCGACGGAGCTTTCATCGCTGTATTCGATGTCACTTGAGGTAGTCGCACTAGCTAACTGATCAAGCGTAAAGCGCTTTTTCGCTCTCTCCACGAGAATCGCGGCCTGGCTTATCTTGCCTTTAGATACAAACCACCTTGGCGACTCAGGAAGTTCAGTCCGCATCAAAATCGCTACAACTGACAAAATCGCCCCAACCCAGTACATCCATCGCCAACCGTCTAAAAACCCAGGCCCGGCCTTGGCAAACGGAATCCCTACAGGCCAGTGCCCAGCTTTCGTCGTCAAAATAAGACCCAACCATACCCCGAGTGCCGCCCCTCCATTTGATGCAATATAAATAAGGGCGTTGTAGCTTCCTCGCTTTATCTTTGGTGAGACCTCACATAGATAAGTACTTACAACTGCCAGGTCAGCTCCCGTACCAATACCCGTGATAGTGCGGGAAATTATAAAATTGTTCATGTCGCCACTTAGGGCGGAATATGCAGATCCGACCCCTGTAACGAGCATCGTAATCAAGAGCATGTTGCGGCGCCCTATACGGTCCGATATCGGGCTCAATAAAACAGCGCCCACGACATAACCGGCAAGATTGAAAAGCAAGGGGTATTTGAGAAACCCAAATGCCAGCTTTGGCGTACAACCTGCTTTAATCTGGACGCACGTCTGTACAAATGAAACATTGATATTGAAAATATCGTAAAAGGTAAAGAGGAACCCAATAGCAATGATTGCTAATGTCCATGACGAAAAGGGCCATCTCGGTAATGAATCAAATGTGCGAAGCAGTCTCCTTGAATCAGTATCTCGAGGCGACATAATTTTGTCTATATCTTCGTCAACAAGTTTGGTTCTTTTCATTGCATCCCCCCGGAAGTAGCTCTATAATCGAGCTATGACATCTATAATCGAATCTAATGATAGCAATTCCAATAGGGCGAGTCAACGAGTTCTTTCCGGTGGCGCATATTCGCAGACATTAAGTAGAGGGCTTGCGGTCTTGGAAGTCCTCGCGGCTACTGACCACCCGCTTACTTCGAACGAGGTAGCCAAGGAACTCAAATTGAACCGATCCGTTGCCTATCGCTTGCTTCACACATTAGAAGCCCACGACCTAGTCATGATCGGGATAGACGGGCGCTTCACACTCGGCTTATCGCTAGTGTCACTTGCCCGAAAAGTTCAGCCAGACCTTCGAATGTCGGCGTATCCCGTGCTCAAAGATTTAGCATCCGAAACTGGCGGTACAGCAATTTTAAACGCTGTCGACGGCGAAGAGGTCATCATTCTTCTATCCGTGGAACCGCCCAATGCTGAAGTCAGGCTTTCGCTTAGAGAAGGTGTTCGCCGACCTTTATATAAAGGATCTCCAGGCATTGCGATACTTTCAGGACGCCCGCGTAAACCTAATGAAGACCCGCTTGTAACGAATGCACGAAATTTAGGTTACGCGACCTCACAAGGAGTTTTAGAAGTCGGCGCACACGGTGTATCTGCACCAGTCCCAACCAACTTCGGCGGATCACAATATGCTGTCACGGCCCTTTTCTTTTCCGAGCACTTGATAAACGAATCAGATATTGGGAAAAAGGTTCAAACAGCCGCCAAGAAGGTGGCATTCCTTACTTAGCGGCCTGAAGTCGGTTTTTAACAACTGATTGAGAGTTGGCGGAGTCTCAATTATTCGAATGTGGCTCCAGACGATGAAAAAAGGCCGACCGCCCGATTATTTTCACTGATTTGCGATTTTGGTGATCGCAGAATCTCACTTTGGACATAGGGGCCTATGTGCCGGGATTTTAGAGCGGTTCTGCAACTGGCATTGCGTGTGTCAGGTAGTCAGGTGAGACACACGTGGGATTTCCGGATCCGTTCAAGAGCTGCGAGGAGCTTATTTCGTTAAGGCCAATTCCGCTCGAGGTGGAGTGCCACCTTTCGGGCTGAGCGGGTGATTTGTCCCGCGATTTGGAAATAACACTGCCGAAGCATTTCTGTGGTAACTGCCGCTTATGCGATAGCTCCTATTCGGGTGGTGAAGCGTGCCAAATTGCGTACGATAGGGCCGAGGACTGACCAGATGGTGTTGGCGCTCATGCGGCCAAAGAGAACATGGTTCCACCCGGAATCTGCTTCGATATCGTTGATAAACGAGCTCGTTTTGGGCGTATCTCCGGTGATCAGCATCAAGAAAGAGTCACAATTGTGTATTCCTGCGAAATCTGCCACTTGTTCTTGCTGAAAGTTGCCACCTATTCCTGTTGAAATCTGCCACCCCTAGCTGGCGTATGGAGGCGGTTTTTTCAGTGTAAATGGAATCTGTTGGTGATCGCCTTCTTTCACGCTTTCTTTGTTCTCATTGAGGCTCCTTTCATTTGGATTATGTGAGAATTGTGGAGTAGCCGGTCCATGACTGCGTCACTTATGGTCGGATCGCCGAGCGTTTGGTGCCAGGAGTCGACGGGAAGCTGGGAAGTGACAATGGTGGATTTTCTTTCAGAACGATCGTCCAATACTTCAAGTAGGTCTGATGGCTCGCTCCCGCTAAGTGGAGTAAGTGCGAAATCATCGATGACTAGTATCTCGACCCTGGCCAGACCTTGAAGCAGTTTCAGATATCTTCCGTCACCCCTGGAGATGGAAAGGTCGGCGAAAAGAGCAGGGGCTCGCCTGTAAAGGGCGCTGTGTCCTGAACGGATACCAGAGTGTGCCAATGCACAACCGATATAACTTTTGCCTTTATGTGGAGCTCCACATAAAGGCAATTATGTAGAGCTAGGAGTTATGTGGAGAAACGGCCACCCGCTCCAGCTAAAAGGGCAGATGGCCGTCAAATGACTCTACATAACAAGGATCCCTATAATGTCCGTGCACCCAATTGAGTCAACCACCCCATGAGATCGCAGTCTTCTGTCCATGACATCGGTGAAATATCCATTGCTGGTATTGTCGCCGACTCGAGAGCCTTTCGCTTCATCTCGGCATCCGCTCGTGCATAAATCTCGGTCGTGGTTACATCGCTGTGACCCAAAAAGTCCCGGATGTAGATGAGATTCACACCGGCCTGCAGCAAGTGCATCGCCTTAGAATGTCGCATTACGTGCGGACTCACGGTGTCTGGAAATCCACCTGGGTACTGCAGTCTAGCCGATTCGACGTACTTGTTCAATATGTAGGTGATGCCCCAGCGGCTGAGCGGATGGTGTTGGTGATTGAAAAACAGCGGATGGTCCTGAAATTCAGGTCGTGTCAGCTGAACCTGCGCCATATATTCGGTTACCAAGATAGCCGTTCCCGTCATTAGAGGCACGACCCTTCGTTTGCCACCCTTGCCAGTCAAGGTGATGACGGTCGGTTCGCTAAGGCGGACATCGCGTACCCGGACATTGGCAATCTCCTGTACCCGGGCACCTGTGTCATATAAAAGCGCCAGTAGGGTGGTATCCCGGCGACCACGACCGGTCTGACGATCAGGTTGTGCCAAGAGCGTTTTAATCGCTTCAGGCGTTAAGTATGTGATGATGGGTTGTGCCGTCTTTTTCCACGGGACCCCGAGAATTCGCTGAGTCATCTCAATCGACTCAGGTGACTCGTACGAAACCCAGCGAAAGAAGGCTCGCAATGCGGCAAGTCGTTGGTTACGCGTGGCCACGCTCGAGTGGCGGATGGTTTCCAACCAATCGAGGAACGCCTCAATGCACCCACGGTCGATCTGAGAAAGTGTAATGTACTCGAATTCCCAACCCCTTTCATCATGGCCAAAACGCAGTAGTAGCTTGAAGGTGTCCCGGTACGACTCAATAGTGCGGCTGCTCAAATTGCGCTGAGCAGGCAGGTGTTGACTCAAATAGCGGGTCAGTAAACGAGCAAAGTCAGTGGTGCTCACTGGAGCTCACCTCCTTCGGGAATGATGGAACCGAGGTGTCGTTCCACAGTCATGATGATGGAGGGATATAATTCCGCCGTGAGTCGCAGGTAGCCTTGGGTGCTTTTGAGTCCCACGTGGCCCATGTAGGCTGAGAGGTACGGTAAGGCGACGCTAAGATCGACCCCGTCCAGAACCCATTTCTTTAGACAATGGACTGCGAAAACATGGCGAAGATCGTGCACTCTTGGCCCCTGTCCACGGCCACGATGTGAAATGTTCGCCTGCCACAGAAACCGCCGGAAGTAACTGTAGATAGTGCGGGCGGTATAAGCCACCCCGGTAGGTCCGGGAAACAACGGCCCCTCGGGACCAAAGATAAGTTCCAGTTTTCCGAGGTAGAGTTCCATCTGCTCCAACAGCACCGGATGTATTGGAATACAGCGTTCCTTGTCGAGCTTTGCCTGGCGAATATGTAAAGTATCGCTACAGATATCGAGGTCGCTTCGCTGTAACGCCAGCGCCTCTGATATCCTCAGTCCCGTCCCATAGAGCACCCTGAAAAGCACAGGCAGTACTAGGTCCCGGTAGGGGGAATTGCTATCTGGCTGACATGCGTCGGCTGCGGAAAACAAGGCAGCCAACTCGACTTTAGAGAAAATATATGGAACATACCTAGAAGCTGATCGATCTGTAGATTGGGTCGGGTACACAAAGGCGCTATAGCCACACTTACACATGTAGCTCCCTAAGACCCGCATCAGTGAGATCCGGTGATGACGATTGATCTCAGTTTCATGAGCTTGCTTGGCAGTCCAAGCGTCGACAAGCTCACGCGGTAACGCTAAGTCGTGATGTCCCATTACTACACAGAAACGGTCAAATCGAAGAAGATTACGCTCTTCTTTGTCGTAGTGATAGCCAAGGCCCTGCTTTTCGCAGATCAAGTCGTAGATTATAGGACCCAGAACACTGGTAAAGGTTTGTGTATTAGAGGTCGCCATATTCAAATACCTCCTCCGGATTAAGAGCGCATCGTGCTAGGCCATCTCGATCTACTGCCAAGTACACCTGGGTGGATTGCGTACTGAGATGTCCTAGAATTTCGGCAATAATAGGAAGTGGCGTGTCATGTTCGAGCAGAGTGCTGGCAAGACTGTGCCGGAGTGCATGAAGGCCGCGACCCCCGGCAGGTGGTGTGATTCCAGCCTGCCGGGTGTACTTTGTGATGATACGGGTTAGATTGCCGTGCAGCTCGAAGGCCTCGAATGGTGCGAGATGCCGGACAAATAGCTGAGGACTGGTGGTCGGTGGTCGGCCATGTTTGAGATAATCGATGATGGCCCATCCCACATCGTCCAACAGCGGATACTCGATTGGGCGGCCGGTTTTCTGCTGTACCCAAGAAATAGTTTTCGCGTCCCAGTGTATGGACGACAAGGTCAAGGTCCTGATATCACCGGCCCGCATTCCCAGTCGAGCCGCCAAGAGTAAGATTGCATAATCACGTTTGCCAATTGGGTTTGCTCTGTCCACTGCACCGAGCAACCGTTGGACTGAATCTGTGGGCCAGACCTTTGGCAACCGCTCGTAGCGTCCCGAGCGAATACGCGGGACAGCTGGGCTCAGGTCATCGCTACGGAAGCCAGCTTGGTGAAGAAACCGTAGAAAGGTTCGCAGATTGGTGAGAATGGCTAGAACGGTTTTTGGATTGTAACACATCAATGTGGCAACAAACCGGGAGATGTGATGCGCCGTCAGGGTCTCAAGGATAACCTCATGCGCTTCAAGGTAGTTGAGAAACAGTCGTATTCGGTCTATCCGACCACGTTCGCCGGACTTGGAGTACCCCCGCTTCCCACATTCGATAATGAAGGAGTCAAATGCACTCTGAAACGCAGATGGCACCTCATAGGGCTGATTTTTTGATCGACGGCGGAGAACTATACCGTGGAGTTGCACGTCACTGAGAGATTCCAGATAACGCACCATTGGGCTAAACTTTCTCGGGACCGGTTGGGTCAACTCGGGCCAAGCGCACCCGTAGGTGGCCTCAAAGAACTGACGGCCAAATGCTTGCGAATAGTGGCTGGTGCCCTGGGATTCGGCATAGCGTAGAACGCGATCGTAGAACTTACGGTACTCGTTCTGGGTACTTTCGGCATAGTGAAGTCTCTGCAATTCCGCCGACACGGAATCTACCAATTCAGAAATAAGGATCGATTCAGACATAGAAACGGCCTCCTTTTGGGATTGATGAGCCGTATGGCTCGCTCCCATTGTGAGGCATTATGGTGAGTGATTCAGGTCAAAAAGAGTGAATTAGCAGGTCGGACAAGTTGCAACTCCACATAACTCCTAGCTCTACATAATTCCCAGTTCCCGACGGGCCACAGACCACCAGGTTCTCCTTCCGCGCGATCCACTCGAGGGTCTTTAGCCCAGATATGGCAGAAAGTGATATCGATGACTTGGTTTGATCCCAACCTGAAAAGGTCTTGCCAGAAGGAAAATGCGCTCTAACTCTTCGGTTCTCTGCTTCGGAGCGGTCCCTTCCGGCTCTTTCTGTCTCCAGTAGCACCTTCAATACTTCTGCTGGTTCCCACCTCTGGGCCTTGGCGGTAATTGTCACTTCCATGAATGATTCCCGGATGTATTTGAGCCGCAGTGAACGGCACAGTTTTTCTATCTCCGGCTCAAGGGGTTCAATTTGACTCATCTGCCAAAGTCCTCCCATACCCCGGTTCCCTCCTGGAGGCTCATTTGACCAGACGGAAATAGAACATCGCTTGTGTTCGGCCGTTCGAGCATTGAGAGAAGATCGTCTTGTAAAAACCGGTGCGTCAGTGCGCACAGCCCCAAGGCTTCGTCTATTTTGTCGTTCCCGTAGAAATGGGCCAGTTCAATAGCGTTAGCCATCTTTAGGCGCATCTTGCCTGTTCCGGCAGATGCTGCTTCTACAAGCCACCGGGATGCCCCGTGTCCAAGGGCTAGAAAAGACTTTTCAAGTGCACTTTGAGCTCGTGGTGGACGCTCATCTGGATGGCTGGGTGGAAGAGAACATCTCCGAGACCTTGACCTTCTACCAGTTTCCCGGTACACACACGAAGCATCTCAAGTCAGCCAACATGATCGAGTGGTTCAACGAGGAGATCAGGAGAAGAACCTACGTGGTGAGGATATTTCCAAACCAGGCATCTGCTCTGAGGCTGATCACAGCCTTAGGGGCCGAGATCAATGAGCGCTGGATCGAAGAACACCGCTATCTCAATATGCAACTGCTCAAAGAGAGAGAACGTGAATTTGACTTCACGGTGGCTTAGACTTGAAACCATCTAAAGTGCCATGGCTCAATTTGCACCACTATCGGCACACGCCCCTAAACACGGCAAGGCAGTCTGGCCGGCTGTCTCCGGGGCAACACGACTTCGCGCGTTCATGACCCAGACCAGAACTTGATCTCCGCCACATCGAACTTAGCGTCCAAGGACTCCGGCCTATGAATGCCGGAGTCCTTTTAGAAATGGGATACCTTGGCGAGGACTTTAGGATCTGTACCCTTATTTTCCTATCCCATTTTTCCGTTTTGAAACATTGGACATTCTCAGGACCCCGCACTGGCTGAAATTGATTCAGAGACACTGGAAGTCGCGGCTTGCGTCGTAGAGGTGCCCGCTTGCTGCGTAGTGGTCGTAGTTGACGGTTCTGTAGTGGTCGTGGTCGAGGTGGTCGTGGTCGAGCTTACTGGGACACACTTGTTGGCGCTTGTGGTCGTAGTCGACGGTTCTGTAGTGGTCGTTGGCGAGGCGGTTGTCGTTGGCGAGGCGGTTGTTGAAGTTGAACTCAGGGCCGATGACAGCAAGGGGGCACTCAAAACCTCATTAATAAGTGGCATGCAGTTCGGCGCGGCTGAGGCTGTCTTCGAAGTGTCCCCCGGAGAAACAGTCGTTGCCGAACCCTGTCCAGCGCCCGGCGACTCTGTAGTCGTTGTTGAAAGTTGTGAAACTGGCGCACTCTGCTCTTGCGATCCCCGTAATTTCAGCGCACTAGATATTGTCGTTGGTGAGGACGACGGAAAGTTGACTCCAAGATTTGATACTGCGGCAGAAAAGGCCTTCTGAATCGGCTGTGGCAACGAACCCGAAGCGGCGGCAGCGGAGGCGCCGGTAAAGGCTACTGCCGTGGTAAGAGCAATGATCGCCTTCGTGCCTAGCAAACGAGTAACGTATGTCCGTCTCTTACCTAAGCTGAGACCCGAGACACCAATTTGCTCTGACATCCGCTCAACAACGGATGACCCTCCAACCTCGACTTCAGGCGCAGAAAAAGATGATATCTCAATCAGCGCACTTTCTAATTGTGAAAATTCCCTGCCTCGGGGAAGCGAGCCGTCAGTGATGCTGTCTATGAACCGATCCAACTCGTCATGATAAAAGCCATCACCGTTGCCGCTATCATTCGATGTGAGATCGTCATTGCCCATATTCACCTAACACATCGAATTGGCTGGCCCGTTTGTTACGCGGAAGAAAAGAATTTCTTCTGCAGCTTGGGCTTTTTCTCCCCGTTGATCACCTTTTCCAGATTTTCCAATCCTCGGAAGAACAGAATCCTAACGGCTCCTTGTGATTTACCGATGATCTGAGAGATCTCGAAATGTGACATGCCGACAATCACGCGAAGCGAAACCACTTCAGCTTGTGACGTTGGGATTTGAGACAACCACTCCAGTATCTGCGAGGATGACTCATCGAGAAAAGATTCCGGCCCAGGATAAACCTGTTCGCGAATGGTGCTCTCGTCGACAACTTTCAGCACCTGCTTTGGTCGCCGGTAATCCTTGCGCAACTGATCATACAATCGCGCTCGGGCTATCTGAAACAATAGCCCTTGCAATGATGGGAGCTCTCCTTGAAATCTGGGCAACACGTTTGCAAGAGAAATCCAGCTCTCAGAAGCAATATCTTCCGCGAACTTGCATCCCAGCGAGGCGAGATACCTTACAAGTCCAGGATTGAGAAGAGACCACAGCCTGGACAGGGCGTCTTTGTCGCCTGCCTTCGCCTTGTCGATCGTCTCTACAGGATCAAATGTAAGTCGATTGAACACTACAGTAACGGTACCAGCTATTAGACCTCTTCATCGAATAAAGCTAAAGAACTCACCCGTCAGCCTACTCTCTGATCAGCTAAACTACGCGATTCTTGCCGTTGCTCGCCTGCTACCCAACTTGAGAACTTCTATAGCCCCTGGAATTTGCTCCTTTATTTCCATGCCATGAGTGACCACAATTACCTGGTTGAATCGGGCCTTCAGGCTATCCAATGCCCCAAGCATGACGAACTTGCGCTGATCATCTAATGGCCCGAAAATCTCATCAAGTACCAGTAGTCCCACCTGCTGACCGAAGCTCCTGCCAATTTGCTCGGAAATTGCGATGCGAAACGCGAGGTTGGCTAGGTCCTGCTCAGATCCTGAAAATCTGTTCAGGTCGTGGGACATACCAAAGTCCGAGATTCGAAGCTGCCATGAAGATGTGTCCACTTCAAGACGATCGTATTCGGATTCAGTTAGCTCGCCAAACAATGCCGCCGATGAATTTGCAAGCCGCGGACCGAGTGCGGAAATCGTTGATCGGCGGAATTCATTCAAGTACTCAGCGACGCGTGTCACAAGTTCTGACTGCTTTTCCAGCCTCTCAACCGCAAGGAAAATCTCTCTTGCTTGGGCGATAAGAGCATCAGCCCTCTCGAGCTTTGCCTCGGTCTGAAGCTTTCGAATCATCTCACGCTCAAAAACCTCGCTCGCGTCTTTTACCCTCTGCGCAGAGTCATCTCTTCTTATCTTTTGCTGGCTGAAACGCCCTGGATCAAAATCCAACCCCTGCAGCCGCACCTTGAGTTGGTGCAGCTCCTGCTCCACTTTACGATAGCTCTCGAATACTCGCGTGCTCGCGTCCACCTGCTTTTGAAGTTCCCGTCTTTCCGCAACCAGGGCGAACCATCTGGTTTGATCCTGCTTGGCCATTTTCAGTTCGCTTGCGACATTTGAAAGCTGGACCTTCAACTTGTCTACGTCAGCGGTCAAAAAGCTTTCATCAATGCCGACCGCCAGTAACGAGGCCTTTGGGACAATCCGATCTATTGATTCCTTCTCGTGAATCAAATCCCGGTGCAGGCGCTCGGCTGCTTCGCTCTCTCGCACAGCCTGATCGAGCTGCCTCCGCTTGTGCTTCAATAAGGCCCTTTGCGCATCCAAGGCTTCGCGAGATTCCCTGACGTGCTCCTCAAATCCGTCTCCTAGATCCCGGCCGCAAGTTGGACATGGCGAATCGCCTCCAAGCTTCAAGAGTATTTCCACAACATTGCTCGCAGACTCGCACGTAGCACCGATAGAGGCGATCTCGAGTTCCAGGGAGCGTATCTTCGCTAGATTCGACTCGACCTCGGCAGCTGCAGGGACTATCTGGTCTGCAACCCTTGTCCAAAGCTCTTCCAACTCTTGCACTGTCCGACAGGCAAACGGCTGCAAGAGCCTTTCCAACTCGATGCTAGCCCGGGAAAGATCGGACAATCTGTCTAGCGAGGCCTTCGTTGCAGCTAGCTTTGCCTCTAGCTCCGCTACTTTGTCGGCGGCGCTAGACACCTTCGCCGTCTCCTCTTCGATCTGCTGCAGCCGCGCGATAGAATGCTCGGCATTATTGACCTGTAGGGTTAGCTCATCAAAAAGATGCCGCTTCTCTTTGCCAGCCACAATTACCTGGTCCCTCTCGATTTTCGTCGCCTCCAGGCGGCAGTATTCCACAGATTCGCGCTCGGCAAGAGTTTTGCAGTGCTCAACTTTCGTCCGGTTGGTTTCCAATTGCGCGTTCACGACTTCAAGTTCCCGCAGACACTCTTTCCTTTCCGCTTCAAGCTGGCTAATCTCAGGAAGCGATGCTCTTGCGAGCTTCAATTGTTCAAGATAGGCCCTTGCATCCGCGCGGGCCATGTCACGGGCCTTGTCAAGAGGCGTTATCCCCAAAAGTGACAACACAAGCCTCTGACGGTCTGCAGGGTTTGCCTCCGAAAAAGCAGAAAGTTGCTTCTGCTCGGCGAATACTGAGGCTCGGAAAGAGTCAACGTCCATCCCGAGAGTGGAGTGAATGAAGCGGTTGGTTTCTTTCACCCCGTCGGATCCCAGCTCATTATCAATCCACGCCCGAGCCTTCACCAAACCCCGAACAGAAACAGAGCGCCTCACTCGGTAAAGATGGTCTTCATGCTCGAATTCAATCTCGCTAACGCAGTCCTCTTGGCTCCCAGAAGTGCGCACATCCTGTACGGAGGTCCTGGTTTTCCCGTAAAGAGTCCATGGAATCGATTCGATCAGGTAGGACTTTCCCGCACCGTTGGCGCCATAGATTCCAATTAACCCCGAAGGGAGTTCCAAGTCCAGCTGCTCTTCGAAGATCCGGTAGTTCCGCAATCCAATCCGATATATCCTCACGAAGCCTCGATTGCCTTGTTAATGTACTCGATACCCATTTTCGAAACTGTAACTTTGACGTCGTCTGCTACATCTTGAAACTCGACAAAGCGAGTCCATTTTGATGGCATCGATTCAAGCTCGGGAAGTTCGACCTCCATCGCCGCCGAGACATAGAGCGGCTCGAGCTTGAAATAGAGCAGATGATCGCTTAGCTCGCGAATGACCCCAGGGTCTAGCATCCGATATGCCGATGGATCGACTCCGTCCAGGCGCAGCCTCACAACGGAATTTGACGGAGTGCTCTCCAGCTGCTCGCCTATAGCGCTCTCGAGATCCTTAGGACCATGCCCGAGTGCAGATACGACGCCAAGATCCAACAGAGGTCTGCGGCCGTCCAAAGCCACGTGCAAGCATTGTCCGGAGCCAGTGTCCATAACAGCAATTCCTTTTGACACCCCCGGGCTGTCACCAAATGAAAAGGTGTCTGTTGACCCTACGTACCACATGTTTTCCTTGACTTTGGCGTGGAAATGGTAGTGGCCCAAAAGCGCAAAGTCACCGTGAATGCATTCCGCGTCAATTTCGATCTCATTTATATCCGCATGCGACGGTGCTAGTTCCTTTAGCCTCGGATGCGTGATAACAAGATTTACCTTGGTCAGACTCTTGTTGGAAGTGGCAATTTCCAGAGCGTCCAGGGTATCCGACTCGTCCATCATCTGCGGGATTCCATGGACGCGCACATCTCCGATATCGAAATACTCATACTGCTGCTTGTACATCAATCCAAACTGTGGAAACACATCGTGTAGCGCGCCGTATGGACTCTCTGTCCCCCGGAGTCTGGGCGTGTCGTGATTTCCGCTTATCGCAACAAGTGGAACGCCCGATTCTTTGATAGCGAACATTCCCTTTTGAACAGTCCTGAAGGATCTGAATGAAGGCCTGGGGAAATCAAATATATCACCCAAAAACAAAATAAGATCTGGGTTCTGCTCGAGCAGCAAGTCCACAGCCAGCAAAAATGACTCCTCAAAGTCTCGCTCACGTATGTTGACGCCTTCCTTGGCTATCGGATAGCTCGAACGCCCAACATGGGCATCTCCAAGCGCCGCAATCTTCACTGGCAAACTCCCGTCAAACATTCTCTTGATACGCATAACCATATCCCGAGGCTGCGACAATTCTCCCAGCAGGGACGCTCTGCAAGACATCTAGAGTTAAATAGTCGAGTTGGCTGGGTGGTCGCGGGAGTCACACTCCTGAGGAAGGTCGGGGCTCCGCAGGGCAGGGTGCTGGCTAACGGCCAGTCAGGGTGACCTGCAGGAAAGTGCAACAGAAAGCAGACAGCCAGCAATGGTGATGGTGAAACGGTGCGGTAAGAGCGCACCAGCGTAAGAGGTGACTCTTATGGCTCGGCAAACCCCACCCGGAGCAAGGCCAAATGGAGCATGGGCTGCCCGCCCGATCAGACAATGATAAAGCTCCTGGTAGGCCGCATAGATGGATGATCACCCAGGTAGAGATGTCTACCGGACAGAACCCCGCCTACAGGCCAACTCGACATCTATATGAAGAGGATTCTCCCGCACTGTTCACACGTGGGAGGACGTGAAAACTCATTTGCAAGCGTTCGCTTCACCCCTTCGATTTCGACCGAAGAGAGCTTTAGGCGACACCCTTGGCAGTTACCGTTCTCTATCCTTGACACAGTCATCGAACCCAAACGAGCGTGTATTTCCTCATAGATCTTCTCTAGGCCTGCGTCTATAACTCCAACAAGTTCTGATCGCTGCTCCTCAAGAGAAGCAATGTCGGCGTTGAGGCCACCCGCGATTCCTGCGTTCATGTCCTTCAGTTCTGAAAGCTTGATATTCTTTTGACTCAGATTCTGCTGAACATCTTGAATCTGCGATTGTAGGATTTCAATTTCGGAAAACACCTCAAACTCGGCGTCATCGAGCTCTGCTCGCTGTGTTTCAAGATGGGATATCTCGGCTTCTGTGCTAGCAAAATCGCGGTGGGAAATTGCCCCGCTCATTTCCTTCGCTCTCATATTTTTAACCTTGGTCACCAGAGTCCGGGAGTGTTCGTCAAGCTCGTCTCTTCGACTCACCAGAGCTTCCATTTTCGCATTCATGACCTTCTGGTTCTGCAGGAGTGACCTCACCTCAACAGCGACAGCCCTCTCCCCGGAAGCCTCCGCCAGCGAGCCGAGCTTACTTCGCAGCTCATGCAACGTCGTGTCCACATCCTGCAGGGAAAAGAGACGTTCCAAAGCAAATCTATCCACTTCTCACCCACCCTTTTTTCTGCCAAAGGACATACAACAAGCGGACCCCCTAGCCGGTACCTTGCGCTGGCACTACATTAGTAGTCGTAGGGGCCGTTGAAGTTGTCGTAGGGGCAATTGTAGTGCTCGAAGAAGTGCTGGGCGATCCGCTACCAGCATTGGGTCCCGTCGTCGTGGTTGTAGACGAGGTAGGCGGAACAACTATTGAGCCAGGCGAGTCAATTGGCACGATAAATCTGCCCTGTGGAATAAGTGCTAAGTTGGGCTGTGGGAATGTCAATGCTGGCTGGCCCGCAAGCGCTTGAGACATGTACGCGTGCCAAATTTCTGCAGGATACGTACCACCATAAACAGGAATCCCTCCGACATCAAACATGGGAACGGATCCGGCAGGATCGCCCATCCAAACTGCTGTCTCCAACTGAGGTGTGAAACCGTTGAACCATCCGTCGGTAAAGTTATCGGTGGTACCGGTTTTCCCCGCAACCTCACGTCCCGGAATTGCGGCAGCAGTCCCCGTTCCATACTGCACGACATCCTGAAGCACCTGATCCTCGACTGCCACATTTTGCGCAGACAATACGCGAGTTCCTTTTGCCTGGGTCTGAAGCACTGTCTTACCCTGCAAGTCGAGAATCTTTGAGACGAAATACGGATTGTGTCTGATTCCACCATCGGCGAGAATGGAGTAAACGCCCGCCATCTCCAACGGCGTGACGTCTTCGGAACCTATCGCCAACGACGGAACAGCTATAAGGGGGCTGGTTACACCCATGATATGGGCCATATTCACGATATTCTGATCACCCATGTTGACACCAAGACGGACGTAGGCGCAGTTAACTGAATCAGCGGTGGCCTTCGTGATGGTCATCAATCCGTATCCGGGCTCGGCATTGTGCACGATGTAAGGCGATGGATGGACATTCGGAATAACGAACTGGCAAGGCCCCGTTCCGTCAATGATATCATTAGGACTGTAGCCCTGTTGAAGAAGTGCAGCTAGAACGATCGCCTTGAATGAAGAACCGGCTTGCCGGCCCGTTCCCCCCCGACCCGTGGCAACATCATAGCCACCGAATCCTTTAGACGGGTTCCCAGAGACCAGAGCCTCGACGGCTCCGCTGGAAGGATTCATGCTAACCAGTGCCGCCGTATACTTCCCATTAGTATTCGGTACAATCTTCTTGACTGCCGCCTCAGCTTCAGACTGGTATTTCGAGTTCAAGGTGGTGTAAATGTCGAACCCGTCGCTGTTGAGAGCCTGCAAGCGTTGACTCTGGGTACTTCCGAGAGCCGAATATTTCGGTTCGGTCAGTATGCGGTTGATGACTTCCTGGACAAAAGCAGAAGGTGCGGTTGTAGAGGGCCTATACGAAACGGTGGGCAAGGGTTCGAGCTTGTCGCGATTTGCTTGAGACTGCGTAAGGTCGTTGTACTGAACCATTTGATCCAGGGCAGTGTTCCGCCTTGCTAATGCATTTTGCGGATGGAGAAAGGGGTCGTTTCCCGACGGATCCTCGATCAATATTGCAAGAAGAGCAGCTTGAGCGGTAGTCAACTGTCCAACGCTCAAGTTGAAGTACGTCTTGGCAGCTGCTCCTATGCCATATGCGCCGTCACCGAAATATACCGTATTGAGATACTTCCCAAGGATCTGGCTTTTGGTCAGCTGGCCTTCAATGCGATAGGAATCCACCGCCTCCTGAATCTTGCGCGCAATGGTTCGCTGCGGTGACAAAACTGTGTTCTTGACAAGCTGCTGGGTAATTGTGGAACCACCCTCAAGAATCTGCCCACCGGATACGTCTGCCGATAACGCACGCGCTATCGACTTGAGATCGATCGGCCCATGTTGATAAAAAGTGTGGTCTTCAACATCTAAGACAGCATTGACTACGTTCTGGGGAATTTGCGAGAGGGTGACGGGAACTCTGTATCCATTTGTCTGCATGACATAAAGCATCTTGCCTTGCGCATCATAGAATCTCGAGGGATATGCAAGTGCACGCAGCTGGATCGGCGTTGAAAGCGAACCCGGCTCCAAAAAAAGCGTCAAATTAGAAAACGCCGGGAAAAGAAGTAGAGAGCCAAGTCCGAGCAATAATCCGCCGAAAATAACCGTAAGTATAAGTTTTGTAACAACCCTCATATAATCTAGGATCCCCACCCTGCGAACCGACTATGGCCTATACGACATTAGCCTCCCGCTGAGTGTTTTGGAAATCACCGCGTCCGAAGCTGCTCGCCCAAAAAACTTCCAAGCAGCGCCTAGGCATCAATCCTTGGCACGTAGCCACCGCGTCCCATCGCGTATGAATCTTCGTAACCAATAGATTCATCCACATCGCCCACAACCGCAGTCACCCATGGAAGCCTGGCAGTAAGAATTCTCTCGATACCGGCCTTCAGGGTAGTCTCGGAAATCGCGCACGATGAACACGAACCAACCAGCGTGACATTTACTATGCCGGTCTCAACGTCCGCGGACTGAAGCACCAGGTCTCCTCCATCTGACTGCACGGCAGGCCGAATCATCTCGATTAAGGATTCAAGCTCCCGCTCGCGGTCGAGCCTCACCTCTTCGGTTAGAACAGTTTCCACGTCATTTCTACTTTCTCGCCGTTTTAATCCAGTTTACTCACTGCTGCGATTTACACCTATTTGGATAGGATAAATTCTGCAACTTTTTATCCGCATTAAAAATCAGGCGAGCGGGACGTTTCGTCCTCAGTGGCCGTGATTGGCCAGCCGGGCTTGCGCATTAGCGAGCTCGAGATCAGCACTATCCTTGCCTCTCCAGCCCTCGACGGTTACACTCTTGCCGGGTTCAAGGTCTTTGTAATGCGAAAAGAAGTGCGTGATCTCATCCCTTACGTGCTCCGACACATCATTTATGTCCTGGATATGAGACCACCTGGGATCCTTTTCAGGCACACATAACAACTTCACGTCACGTCCCGCCTCATCACTCATGATGAATGCACCAATCGATCTGGCCTTTACATGGCAGCCAGGGAACAGTGGAAGCTCCAGCAGAACCAAGGCATCAAGGGGATCTCCATCCTCGCCAAGGGTTCCCTCAATAAATCCGTAGTCAGTCGGGTATCCCATGGGCGTGAACAAAGTGCGATCCAACCAGACCTGGCCGCTCTCATGGTCGACCTCGTATTTATTCCTTGATCCCTTAGGGATCTCAATCACAACTTCGAAACCCATGTCTACTCCATTCCGTGATGACCACCGGCACAGTGTCAGATAAATCGGTCAAACCACAACCACCCTTACGGATCAAGCCGACAAGGCCACGCAATTAGTCGTGGGAGCACCGATTAATTTCCCAGGTCCCTCAAAATAGCATTTCCAGAGACCCAGATTCATTTGCACAATCGTATATTACCCACAGCTTTTCACAGCCGGCGCAGTCTCAAGCAACTAAAAGATTTATCTGCGGTGTGCCTTCCCTTGTGGCAATGAGCCCATTTAACGGCCCAGGGCATATAGCGAGCGACTCGCCTGAACCCCCTCGCCAGAACACATCGCGGACTGGACTAGCATTTTTGTTGAGTATTGGAATTTCATACATCGATTTGAGGAACCCGAATGGTTTGGCACAATGATTGCTGCGCCGGTACGGGTATTTAGATGACGAAACGCAAGAGAACGAAAAAGAACCGCATGAGACATCCGGACAGGGAACAAACAAATCCCCTTCAGGATAACGAGCGCTATCTCGACAGTCTCGAAACGGACCCGCTTACCGGCTACACTGCATCGCTGAAGGCTATTCAAGGGTACCAGGCTACAAAGAACTACATATGCCCAGAATGCAACGACATCATAACGAAAGGCTCTCCGCACCTGGTCATCGTGCCCGTTGATGCCCCCGATCTTCGACGGCATTGGCACAACTATTGCTGGATAAGGCGACAGAATAGAATTCCTGCATCCAAAAGACGCCGCAGCCCCTGAGTCTTCTCTTCTCTCCGGTGATAATCGTCAGCGACCATCAAGCTCCGTGCAAGCCAAGGCTCGAATGACCTGGAAAACGGCAAGAGGGATTCACTTCAGGTTTGGATTACTCAGGCAATCATCAATAAATTCAGATCTCTTGATGTTCAGGCAATTTCTCTATGTTCACATCTCTAAAAGTCACGACTTTGACGTTGTCAACAAAGCGCACAGGCCTGTACATGTCCCAAACCCATGCATCCTTTAGCTCCACCTGGAAATAGGACCTATCGCCTTCCCCAAGCGGAGTTATGTTCACCTCATTTGTGAGATAAAACCTTCGCTCCGTTTCAACGGCATACTGAAACATCGGGAGAACGGCCCGGTACTCCTGATAGAGAGCCAATTCAATTTCAGTTTCATAATTTTCAAGATCTTCTGAGCTCATAGGTACTCTCCAACCTTTAAATGAACAATGGGGTGGCCAAAGTTCTCCCCAGCCAACCCATCAGATAAAATGTAAATACCCACTAATTAATTCTTAGCGCTTTTCTTTGATCTTCGCGGCTTTTCCAACCCGATCTCTCAAATAGTAAAGTTTTGCCCTGCGAACATCACCCCGAGAGACCACTTCGAGTTTTGCAATTATCGGAGAGTGAACAGGGAAAATTCTTTCTACGCCCACGCTGAACGAAATCTTGCGGACTGTGAAGGTTTCCTGAAGTCCAGAGCCTGATCTGCGGATCACAACGCCCTGAAATACCTGAATTCTTTCTCTGGTGCCTTCTACCACCCGCACGTGCACCTTGACAGTGTCACCGGGTCCAAAATTGGGTACGCCTTCGCGGAGACTTTCCCTGTCAACTAGGTCGGTTGGCTTCATCGTAACTGGAACTCCTAAAATTATTCCGAGACTTTATAAGAATATCCGTGCTTGGCGAGAATCCGCTCATCCGCTTCACTCAACCCGCCACGGGCCTTAATCATATCCGGTCTTTGAACCAGAGTTCTGTAAAGAGCGGCTGCTTTCCGCCACTCTGCGATGAGGGCATGGTTTCCAGATAACAGCACTTCTGGCACAGTCACGCCCTTAAAGCTGGCGGGTCTAGTGTAATGGGGATACTCCAGCAATCCGTCAGCAAAGCTTTCGTCCATTGACGATTTTGCATTGCCAAGTACCCCAGGGATAAGGCGCAGGGTGCTCTCGATCAGCGCAAGAGCGGCAAGTTCTCCCCCCGCCAGCACGTAATCTCCCGCCGATACCTCGAAATCGACAAGTTCGTCGATAATCCGCTGATCAATACCCTCGTAACGTCCGCAGAGCAATGTAAAACCGTCCATGGCGCTTAATTCCAAAGCCAGAGCATGATCAAGTCTTCTGCCGCCCGGCGAAAGGCCGATTACGGGTTTCGGAAGGTTGCACTCAGATACGAGATCGAAAACCGGCTGGCACATCATAACCATTCCGGGACCGCCTCCGAAAGGAGAATCGTCCACGGTCTTGTGCGCGTCAGTCGCGTAATCCCGCGGGTCGTGTACCTCGACGCTGAAGATCCCCCGCTCCCTAGCCTTTGAAAGCAGAGATTTCGAAAGATAGGAATCAATGATCTCTTGAAACAGTGAAATTACTGCAATTCGCATCTAGGCCTCGCTTTCGAGAAGACCCTCTGGAATCTTGACATGGATCGCACCGCTAACGCGATAATCCAGCTCACCCTCTACGACAAATACAAGTGGAATGACCTCGCCCGTTTGAAGCACGAGAAGGTCTGAGGCCGGATTTGCCTCGAGTGCCGCCACAACCCCCAACTGGTTCTCATGCTGGTCAATTACCGGAAGTCCCACAATTTCATCGATCCAAATCTCGCTCTCATCGGCTATCGGCGGAGCAAACAGGGGCTTGCCTCTATAAGATTCTGCCTCCGTGCGCGAGGCTATCCCGTCGAATCGGACTATCCACCGACCTTGATGCGCAGATGACGCCACTACTTTCAGATGGCGACCGTCGCAGGCGAGCATGGAGCCAGGATCAAGCCTTTCGGACCTGTTTGTAATCAAGCCGACGATTACCTCGCCTTTGATGCCATGCGCTTTCATTATGTAGCCGACTTCCAGAGATTTTTCGGCCATAGCGACTTTCGGAAGCTTATCGCTCAACTATTTCAACGGAGGCGTCGAAGCCTTCCCGCGCGCCGGCGGCCCGCACAATTGTTCGAATTGAATAGGCTACTCTGCCTTTGCGGCCAATGACCTTGCCCATATCTTCATCAGCTACCTGCAGCGTCAAGTGCAACTTGCCATCCTCGGTTATATCCCTCTTGATGCTGATGGCATTCACGTCATCGACCACTTGCGATGCTAGATATCTGAGAAGCGAAATCGCAAGTTCCTCTTCAGTCTCTTCAGTTTCTTTGTGATCTAACGGCTCAGTTGTACTCACTTGATTACTCAGCTGCCTTAGCCTGGAACTCATCCCATGCCCCAGATATTCTCAACAGCTTGCCAACGGTTTCACTTGGCTGGGCACCCTGGCGCAACCAACTGACGGTCCGCTCATTATTAATGACAATTTTGGACTGTTCTTGCTTCGGGTCGTAGAAGCCCAGTATTTCGATAAATCGTCCATCCCTTGGCGAACGGGAATCCGCAGCGATGATTCGATATGTAGGCTGCTTTTTCTTACCCATCCGAACTAAACGTAGCTTGACCGCCACTCACTACTCCTTATTATTCTTTTTACTAAAAACCAATCTGACCTAAGCCACCCTATTAATCAAATTCGGCATCAGTCATCAGCCGCTATAGTCTAAGGTCTTTCCCCCCGTACCGCTGCAGTGCCGGACAGTTGGCTCCTGAACCGCGCTGTGATAATACTCTAGGCTATCGACGCTTCTTCTTTTTGTTATTTGACCGATTCGGAGACTTTTTAGTTGGCGAAGGTCCGCCCATCCCCATAGACCGCATCATCTTCTGCATATCCTTGAACTGCTTGAGCATCGTGCCCACCGCCGCCGTTGAAGTCCCGGCACCATTGGCAATCCTGGACCGTCTCGACCCGTCTATCATGTCCGGATTGTTTCTTTCCGCCTTGGTCATCGAAGAAATGATCGCCTCAACCTTGACCAGCTCGCGCTCATCTATATCCGCGTTCCGAATCTCTTTCGGCACGCCGGGCAGCATCGACAAGACTCCCTTGAGGGGTCCCATCTTCTTAATTTGTTGCATTTGCTCCAAAAAATCTTCGAGGTCAAATTTTCCACCTTTTAGCTTCTTGGCGCCTTTCTCGGCGATCTCCTTGTCAAGAGTCCTTTCAGCCTGTTCGATAAGGCTAAGCACGTCTCCCATGCCAAGAATCCGGTTTGCCATTCGGTCTGGATAAAACAGATCAAAATCGGCCAGCTTCTCGCCGATTGAAACAAAGCTGATGGGCTTGCCAACCACTTGGCGCACCGACAGCGCTGCACCTCCACGCGCATCTCCATCAAGCTTTGTGAGAATAATTCCATCCAAGGCCAGGGCATCATTGAACACCCTGGCCGAGTTGACGGCATCTTGTCCGACCATGGCATCGATAACTAGAAATGTGTAGTTTGGGGTAATTGACTGAGATATCTTGCGCACCTCGTCCATAAGCTCCTGGTCTATGGAAGTGCGGCCGGCCGTGTCGACTATCACCACGTCGCGGCCGATGCGACGAGCCTCTTCAACCCCTGCTCCGGCGGTGTTTACCGGGTCCCCGGGAACTGAAAAGACAGGAACGCTTGCTTGTTCTCCCAAAATCCTAAGCTGCTCGACCGCAGCAGGGCGTTGCAGGTCGGCCGCAACCAGAAGCGGATTCCTTCCCTGGTGGCGAAACCAAAGGGCGAGCTTTGCTGCCGCGGTTGTCTTCCCGACACCTTGCAGTCCGGCCATAAGTACCACCGTTGGGGGTCTGCTGGCATAGCTAATCTTAAGATTTTCTCCGCCGAGAGCACTGGTAAGCTCGGCATTAACGACCTTTATTACATGCTGAGCAGGCGAAAGGCTCCGAAAAAGCTCTTCGCCGATAGTATTTGTTCTAACCCGCTCAATGAATGAGCGAACTACTCCCACATTCACGTCGGCTTCGATTAGCGCTGCCCTGATCTCGCGCAGAACCGCATCCACCTCAGCCTCGCTGAGCCGACCCTTTCCTCTAATCCGGGAAAATATCTCCTCAAAGCGATCCGTAAGATTATCGAACATTTTCTGAAACCTCAGTCTTCATCAGGTAATTCGCCTTGACTGTCTATTTCAAGCAGCGCGTCAAGAAATTCGTCTGGAGAAAAAGCGATCAAATCTCTGACCTTTTCCCCCACTCCAACCAATTTAATGGGAACGCCCAGCTCAGCTTCGGCCGCCAACGCAATTCCTCCCTTGGCGGAACCGTCGAGTTTGGTCAACACTACACCGGTGATCCCGACAGCCTTTGCAAACTCCCTTGCCTGGACCAACCCGTTCTGACCAGTGGTGGCATCCAAGACCAGGAGCACTTCCGTAAGATGCCCTGGGTCCCGCTCTGCAGTTCGCCTGAGCTTTCGCAATTCGTCCATGAGATTCGACTTGGTGTGGAGCCTTCCAGCCGTGTCGGCAATTACCAGGTCGAAACCGCGCGCGGCAGCTTTCTGTATTGCGTCAAACACGACCGACGACGGATCCGCGCCCGGCACCGAACGGACGACCTCGGCTCCAGTGCGCTCTGCCCACATCTGAAGCTGATCTGCGGCGGCAGCTCGAAATGTATCGCCGGCTGCCAATATTACCTTCCTGCTGTCAGCAGCAGCCATTGCGGACAGCTTGCCAATCGACGTGGTTTTTCCAACTCCGTTGACCCCGACGACAAGCCACACCGTGGGAGAATCTTGCGAATAGGCAAGGTCTCGGGATTGCTCACCGAAAAGGCTTCTCAGCTGGGCTTTGACGGCATTAGCCATTGCGACACCGTCAGTACTTTCAGAAATTTCCATGGATGCTTTTGCGCCGTCCAAGACCCTGGTCGTAAGGTCGATGCCAAGATCTGATACAAGGAGCGCCTCCTCCAGCTCATCCCACAACTGCTGACTAGATTTGTCGCCGCCTAAAATGCTTCCAAATAGCCTGGCGAAGGCTAGCCGCGCCCGTCCGATGCCTCTTTTGATATCTCCCGGTGGAACGAGATTCTCCGAGATTGGTTCGATTATCTCCGAAATTCCCCCAGTTTCGGGGGCTTGTATCGGCCTTCCGGCTACAACCGAGGATTCTGAAGGAAAAGAAGGCTTCGACCTGCCCTTTCTAGAAACAAGGTAAATCGTCGATACAACAAGCACTATTGCTACAGCCAACACTACGGTCACAGTTATCATCGCTAAGCCAGCCTAGACATTACCGTCTCTCCTGCGTCAGGAAAGATCGTTGGCCAGCTCGGTCCGGCTGGAATTCCAGCGCAGTTCAGCAGCGATTCAGCGCGCATTCACCGCTATCTCCGACATCCGCTGGGAGACAACTTTGGTTGACCCGCCTTCCTGCATTGTGACGCCATATAACAGGTCCGCCACTTCCATAGTCCGCTTCTGATGAGAAATGATCAGTAGCTGCGAAGCTTTTCCAAACGATGAAATCAGCTTCAAAAATCTGTTTAGATTTATGTCGTCAAGCGCAGCCTCTACCTCGTCAAGAATATAAAACGGCGAGGGACGGGATTCAAAAACCGCGAATAAGAATGCAAGCGCAATCAAAGCGCGCTCGCCGCCCGAAAGAAGTGACATTCGCTTCACACTCTTGCCAGGCAAACTAACCTCAATTTCAATGCCGGACTGCAGCGGATCGTCTGCCTCCATAAGCATTAACCGTCCTTTCCCGCCATTGAAAAGCTGCTCAAACAGCTTGGAAAAATTGCGGGAAACATCAGTCACTGCACTTTGGAAGATTTGGAGCATTTCCAAATCTATGGATCTGATTACCTTGCCAAGCTCGCGGCGCGAGGCTTTAATATCTTCTAGCTGCGATTCAAGAAACTCTGATTTTTCAGTCAACTCCGATAGCTCGAACTCAGCCAATTCATTGACCGGCCCAAGAGCAGCCAGCTCTTCTTCCAGCTGCCTCAAAACATGTTCGGCCTGAGTTGGCCGAATGCCTTCCGGGATGGGGGTACTCTTGGCAATTTCAGTCTCGACCCCGAGTTCTCTGCGTATTCTCTCCCCCATGGTCTCCAACCGAACCTTTGTCTCCGAGCCGCGGACAATGCTTGCCTGGAGAACATCCCTCTTGCCTTCAAGCTCCAACTCAAGCATGGACCGCCTCGACCTAGCCTCATTCAGACGCTCGTGCCTTACTTTGGCTTCGTCAATCAGACTTAGCCTCTCATTCTTGACCTGCTCGGCAACATTTTGGGCCTCCGATTCAAGTACGGCGGAGTGATCGATCACGTGGTCAAGCCCAGCCAGTCCGCGGCGCCAAGCTGCCAGCTGAACCTCTGAGGACCTTTGGATCTCGACCTCATTTGCTAGCCGCGAACCTACTGAAACCCTCTCCCTTTCAAGGGCGATTCTGGCCTGTTCAAACCTTGCCGCTTTCAGCTCTAGGTCCACGCCGATGGCATCAAGTTCTTTCCTCCGCGAAAACTGCTCCTTCATCTTCTTTTGCAGCGCCACGATTTGCGATTCCAGACGATCTAACAGCTCCCTCTTTTCACTTATCAAGGGGTCAATTGTCTCCATCTCCTCGGCGGCATCTTGTTCTCGCTGCCTTAATCCCGCCAATTCGCCGTCAACTCTCTCCAATTCCGCTGTCGTCACGCCAATGTCAGCGGCCAGTCTCTCCGGCAAAACTTCGAGGCGGGCGAGTTCTTCACGCGCCCCGTCCAATTCACTTCGCATACTTTCTAGCTCCGTTGCAGACTGTGAGTATGCTGCGTTCAAAGCACGGAGCTCCGAGTCGAAATCTGAGAAATCTTTTTCCTTTGTTTCCAGTTCCCTCCGGGTTCTCTCTAGCGCAAGTCCTGTACCCTGCATAGGTCGCGACGCTGTCCAGAAGCCATCCGCCCCCAATCGCTCGCCTTCGACCGTGACGAAAATAAGCTCGGGAAAGCGCCGATGCATCTCAATCGCCTCATCCAGTGAGTTCGGCACCACAAAGGTGTTAAGCAGAATCTGATCCAAGAATTTGCCCAGTTCCATGCTTTGGGTCGAAACCTGCGAACGAAGCGCGATCACCCCTGACGGCGGATGGGTCGATCCATTTCCAGTCCTGCCTACATACTGGCTTACCGAGATAATGGAACCTTCAAGATTTTTCGACTTCAGATATTTGAGTCCCTCTACGGCCGACTTCTGGTCGCTGGCTAGAACGCACGAAGAGAGACCGTGGACGGCGGCGGCAAAAGCTGCCTCATATCCGCTCCTTATATCGATCACATCGACGAGCGCACCCAAGAATCCAGCCAGTTCCCTCAGTGCCTTGGCCTGGGTTTTGGACCTGCCTTCTTCTATTGCAGCCTCGTAGGCCGAAACCTTTGCGCGAAGAGAGTTGACCTCGATTTGGAGATTGCTGTGAAATGCTTCAGCAGCGTCAACCTGACCCTTAAGCGCCTTCTCCGACTCTACGCCAAGTAAGTATTGCGAAGATTTCTGATTTCGGAGTTCGATGACCTGTACAATCCGCTCCTTCACCCGTTCTAGTTCGCGACTTTTAAGGCCGAGCTGCTCCTCTAGGCGCAACCTCCTCGATTCCGAACCCTTCGCTTGTACCGCCACCCTATTCAAAGTTTCAAATAGCACATTCCGCCTGGACAGCAGTGAACCATTTTCGCCGGTCAATTCGCCGAATCTATTGTTCAGATCTTGAAGTATCTCTGAGATTTCGGGATTTTCTTCCAACCTAAAGCTGGCCTCATCCAGTTCGAGCTGCTCAACCCTTGCGCCGAGCTCGACAATCTGAGCTTCAACACCCTGTATCTCATCGCTAACGCCTCTTAATTCATTGGTAAGCGACTCCACAACGGCGGTATTATCACTTGCCTGCAACCGATCCGACAAGGTATTTCTCTTCTGCCTTGCAAGAGTTGCGGTCGACCTTATTCTCTCCGAAAGCGCCTCAGCACGGGTTATGATATCGAACAAGTCATCAACATCCACGAGCGGGCGCGCACTTTCAAGAGAAGATACAGCCTGGTCAATCCCGGCAACCTCGCCTTGAATTGCCAGGACCGCCAGTTCGGCGTCAATCCGCTCCTGTGCAACCGCCTCGGCTGTGCTCTCGAGCGCCCTCAACTCCGCTCCGGCGATATAGCGTTTGAGATGCGTGGTGCGATCTCTGAGTTCCAGCTGCCGCGAAGCCTTGGCGGCCTGCTGCACCAAAGGCTTGATCTGTCTCTTCACCTCGCGAACCAAGTCTCCAGCTCTGACCAGATCGCCTTCCATGGCGTTGAGACGCCTTTCGGTACGCTCGCGCCTTCTTTTGAATTTGGTTATGCCAGCGGCCTCTTCTATCACCTCTCTGCGTTCTTCGGGCTTTGAATTGAGAATCAGGTCTAACTGGCCTTGAGAAATGATTACATGCTGCTGGCGACCGACTCCGGCGCCTGACAGCAGCTCCTGAAGATCAATCAACCGGCAAGGATTCCCATTCAGAAGATATTCGCTTTCACCGGTTCTGAAAAGCGTTCTTGTGATCATTACTTCCGCCAGGTCAAGTTCAAGTCCCCCGTCGGAGTTATCTATAACGATCGAGACCTCCGCACGGCCAAGAGGGCCACGCCGCCCTGCTCCGGAAAATATGACCTCATCCATTTTCGATGACCGCACCATCTTGGGGCCCTGAGCGCCAAGCACCCAGGCAATTGCGTCGGCAATGTTAGATTTTCCAGAACCATTAGGACCGACAATTACGGATACGCCGGGCGAAAGATCAATCGTGACAGGATCGGCAAACGATTTGAATCCCTTGACTATCAGGGAGCGCAAAAACACCCGGAACTCTCCTTAGCAAACGTATTGGCTGGTTGCAACGGTTACAAAAGACTACCTGAAATTATCGCTGGCAAGAGCGGCAAAAAAAAGACGATCGCCCTTTGGAAAACATCCTCTCCACGATGCCGTGACAGCGTAGGCACTCGAGTCCTTCCCGCCCGTAAGCCAGGTGCATATTCTGATAGCCACCTAAGCCACCTGCAACGTCACGATACTGCAGATCCTTGAGACTTGAACCTCTCAACAAGATCGCCGCGTTCAACACCTCAGATATCGAACCGGCTATTGCCGACAATTCTTCGGTGCAAAGAGTTCGACATGGCCGGTCAAATCTGACTCCAGCTCGGAACAGAATCTCGTCAGCATACATATTTCCTATGCCGCAAAGATGCGACTGATCCAGAAGCATCCATTTGATACCGGTCTTTCGGTTCATGCAGCCTTGAAGGGCGCCGTAAACCGACTCAGGCTGATTTATAGGATCAATTCCCAGGCGCGAAAGCGACGAAGCTAGACCCGACTGGTCCAATTCATCCAGGTAAAGCTGCCCAAAAGTCCGAGGATCCACGAAGACTACGAGTGATTGATCGGATAGTTCGAAAACCACGTGGGAATGCTTGGGGACATCCTTGTGGCTGGCGTAACTCCGCAGCTGCCCACTCATGCCCATATGAGCCACTAAAGCGAAGCTCTGGCGGTACTGGGATGAAACAGTGATTGACAGGAATTTGCCCTTTCGGCGGATCTCGCGTATCTGAGCGCCAAGTAGCGGCTGTTCGAATTCGCCAATGGAGGAATGAACTCTGATGGACCTGCGATTAGCCACCGACACACCATTAATAGATTTTCCAATCATCAACTCGGAAAGATCGTGCCGAAGGGTTTCAATTTCAGGGAGTTCAGGCATTCATTGGCCTACTTCCCGACGCTGGAGTCATTCACCTTCGTGTTGGACAGGAAATCCAGGGCATCCTCGGCCGCCCGCTGTTCCGCAAGCTTCTTGGAAGACCCTGTTCCGCTTCCAAGCACTCCGTTATCTACTTTTACAGTGGCCTGGAAAACTCGGGCATGGTCAGGTCCGCTCCAGTCGACCTCATAAACCGGCGGCTTCATTGCCATCTGCGCCAACAACTCCTGAAGACGCGATTTGTAATCCGAGTGCCCCGGACCAAGCGCGTGGGCCTCGATCTCAGGTTTGATCAGTGACAAAATCAGACTCTCGGCGGCAGCAAACCCGAGTTCCAAGTACACGATCCCCATCACTGCTTCAAGCGAATCAGACAAAATAGAATTCTTCTCGCGCCCCCCAGATGCTTCTTCACCCTTACCCAGTAGCAGAATTGCGCCTAACTCTATTGAGCGAGCCACCTTGGAGAGGTTATGGGAGCTGACCACTGATGCTCGAAGCTTGGTTAGCTCACCCTCCTCGAAATAGGTAAAAGTCTGGAATATGTATTTCCCAACAACGAGGCCGAGAATCGAGTCGCCGAGGAATTCCAGCCGTTCGTTGGAACTGATGCCGGGATGCTCTGCACAGTATGACCGGTGAGTAGCTGCTTGTGTCATTCCGGCTATGGAAATCCCGCCGATATCCAGCTTTTCTATCAGATCCTTCAAGGCTTGCTCGAACTGCGCCTGAACCCCATCTGAACCACCCTCAGACACGCGCCTCACCTAAGCTTTCGGCGCGGGCTGGGCTGAAGGCTCGGCGTTCATCGCTACTCAATACTGAGCTTCTCCACCACGTAATCGATAGAATCCCGCACTGTCTTGAGTTCTTCAAGATCCTCATCTTCTATTCTGAAGGCGTTTCCCTGAGATGAGAACTCTTCTTCAATGGCCTCTACTAATTCAATTAAAGCAAGCGAATCAGCGTTAAGATCGTCAGTGAATGAACTTGTTTCAATTATTCTCTCGGGATCTATCTCGAGGATATCGGCGAGATGGTTCCTAATGATTTCAAAAACTTCATTGCGGTTCAATTATTTACTCCCAGACATTGCGTTTCGGAAATAGCTCAAAAACAACGACATCGACAAACCACAGAATTACACAATCCTAGACTTACCTTATTCGCGACAGTCCAGAACGCGCCCACTTGTCTATCACGCCAGATCTGCTGTAGCGGCCGCAATGCCGGCAGCAAGCTTGTTGACCAAATCGTGTTGAACCAGCACTGACGTTGTCCTAATCGCGTGGAAAATTGCATTTGCGGAGGACGACCCGTGCGATATGACACACACCCCGTTGACACCAAGAAGCATGGCGCCGCCGTATGAGTCCGGATCGAGGTCCGACCAGAGATTCAGAAGCTTTGGGACGGCCAACTGGAAAACTTCTTCGCCGCCTTCGCCACTCTGCAACGCACCTATGACACCCTTAGCTATCGCGCGCACTGCGCCTTCAAGGGTCTTTAGGACAACATTTCCGGTGAAACCATCGGTAACGACGACATCCACGCGGTCAGACATAACATCCCGGCCCTCGACATTGCCAATGAACGAAATTCCTCTGACCTTGTCGAACAGCTGATGCGCCTCTTTGACAAGGGTATTCCCCTTGGACTTCTCCTCGCCTATCGACAATATGCCGACCTTGGGATCGGCGATATCGAAAGCCTCACGGGCAAAGATAGAACCCATCTCACCGAATTGAACCAGCCAGGAGGGAAGACATTCCGAATTGGCGCCTGAATCCAGCAAGACAGTCGGCGTCGATCCTGGTACCGGGATCGTTGTGGCTATCGCAGGCCTGGCTACTCCGCGAATTCTTCCCATCTTGAGCAGCGCAGAAGCCATCGCTGCCCCAGTATTGCCAGCTGAAACCATGGCAGACGCCTGCTTGTCTCTCACCAGCTCTGCGCATTTCACCAGCGACGAATCCCTCTTTGACCGAACCGATGAGGCAGGATCTTCATCCATGGCTATAACTTCAGATGCCTCGAGCACTTCAAAGTCGGACAGCTCTTTAATTGTCTCGGCTTTGCCGACCAGAACAATTGGCACAGAAAGCTCATCCCGAGCTCTCCTCGCGCCGTCAATTACGACATCCGGAGCGTTATCCCCGCCCTCAAGGTCAAGGGCAATAGGAAGCACTGTTAGCCTACTTGAATGGCCTGGCGGCCGTGGTACCATCCACATGCCGGGCAAACCACATGTGGTTGCTTCGAAGCGTTGCATTGGGGACAGACGCTGCGTGCTGGAAGCTTCAAGGTCCAGGCCGAAGCTCGCTTCGACCTCGTCTTGGCCTTCGAAGTTTTCCGCTTAGGAACCGCCATTTTATCTCGCTCTCACAAATCTTGGGATCTAATAAATTCCCGGGCTGCGACCGACACATTCTAGGTGCTCAGAGCAACCCTTGCGCACATTCAGAGCCGCTCCCAGGTCTCCGGGAATTTCCAGAGTTATATCCTAACGGTCTTTGTCGGCCAAAACGTCAAGTCCGGCCCATCTCGGATCGATTGCGGCATATTCACATCCGCAACGGCCTAGATTCAGCTCCGCACCGCAGCTGACACACAGTCCCAGACAGTTCTCCTTGCACAGCGGAGCAAGCGGGAGCTCCAGAAGGATCTGGTCCTTGACCATTTCCCGCAGGTCAAGAACGTCGCCCGAGTACCGATATGTATCGCTTTCGACGGGAACCCTAGAATCGGGACCAATTCTCTCGTAAAGCTCACATACCGGAATGTGCATCGTCCCGGAGGTGGGATTGAGGCACCGTCTGCACGCGCCCTCCCATCGCGCCGCAATCTCTCCCGTAATTAGCAACCCCCCATGGACCGACTCAGCGACACCCGATACCTCTATGATCTGATCGTCCCGCACTCGCGACGACGCCACCTTGAGATCCGCGATCGCGCCGCTCAAGCCAAAACTCATCGATAAACCCGGTTCTTTGCGCAACCGCGTAATCCCGATGATGAAAGAGTGTTTAGAACTCATTCAATATCCTGATCAAAAAAAGGACTCTTGTCCAACTCCGTGTCTTCAGTCCCAGAATCTCCGAGGGGATCGCTTGGATCAAACGATTCGTTTACGGAAGGGACAAGTTTCGCCCTGCCGGCCTTGACGGATTTATCGATATTTGCAAGAGCGATTTCAAACTCTGCGAGTTTCTGATCCACGTAATCCAGGGCGGCATATTTCAAACGGGCTGCCTCTTGCTTTGCCTCTTGAATCATTCGATTGGCATTTTGATTCGCCTGTCTCGTGATCTCTGCCCGAGCAACCAGTCGTTCAGCTTTCGCTGTAGCGGCAGCGATAATCTCATCAGCCTCGAAACGAGCCTTATCGCCAATTTCGTGCCTCTCCCGAATAACAAGCTGAGCGTTGCGGATCTCGACAGGCAAAGCCTCAAGTGCGGCGTCCACTAAAAAAAGTATCTCGTCGCGAGGCACCAGTACGGAAGCTGAAAGTGGCATAGCCTTGGCATTTTCCATCAACTCGGCGATGGCCAACAGTGCCTCTTCGAGGGTGATTCTTTTTTCTGAATACTCGTTGCCGTCCAATGATCCGCCTATGGTGCTAACTATGGTGCCAACAATGCCGAAATGCCAATCAGCGCACGCCCTCTGCGAGAGCTAACGCCACCGGTGGAGGAACCATTGAGGATACATCTCCGCCGTAATGCCAAACCTCCCGAAGCAACCGAGATGCCAAAAAGGAGAACTCGGCGCTTGTCGGTATGAATACCGTGTCTATGCCCGAAAGCTGCCTGTTCATCTGTGCCATTTGAAGTTCATTCTCGAAATCTGACACCGCCCGCAAGCCTCTCACTATTACTGACGCTCCAAGCTCCCTCGCCAAGGTTACCACCAACGTGGACAGTCCAACTATCTCCACGTTGTTTATGTGAGCTACGCTCTTTTCGATCATCGCCTCCCTCTTTTCCAACGAAAACAGAGGGCCGGCCTTCTGCGGATTTCGCATTGCGGCAACTACTACCTTATCGAATAGTTGGGATGCCCTCTCAACTATTTCCAAATGGCCGTTGTGGAATGGATCAAAAGAACCGGGAAAAAGAGCGATAATCAACTAACTCACAGTGCCTTTCTCAATCGCCAGGATCTGAATTTGAAATCAGTGTCACTAATGTAGTTCCATACTTGCGTTCCACCAATTTCTCGATCCCCGTGGGTAGTTCTATCCGGCTTCCAGTTTCGCACACCATGATAGCTGCAGGAACTTGAAGCAATAGTTCATTCCAATCGTTGAAGACATAAGGGGGATCGAGAAATGCTATATCGAATCGATCTCCAGAGTAGCCCTTGAGAAAATCCTTGTATGTCGAGGTTCTTACCTTTGCGCGGCTGGGCTCTATACCTAGCCCGGCAAGATTTTCCTTTATAACCTTCACCGCGGCGCGAGACTGGTCAACAAAATGAACCTCCCTGGCTCCCCGCGACAGAGCCTCGATACCTAAGGCCCCAGTCCCTGCAAACAGATCCAGAACCAGTTTGTCTTCGATCCCGACCCGCGACCATAGTATATCGAAAATCGACTTTCTGACCCTTGAGGACGTGGGTCTAGTGGCTCCTGAAACATTTGAGAGCAGCTTTCGGTTCTTGTTGGCTCCAGTAAGGACACGCACAAAATAAAATTTAGCAAGCATGGGTCCAACAACCGCTAAGTAGTGAAGGTCACATTGCCCTTGAGTCAGAAGCACTGGCCAGATCTTCAGCTTCGAGGCTTCTTCACTAGCAGTCCGGCACGACTCTTGCGAAAGACGCATCAGCTCAAAAAAAGGAACTCGCTTTCCTCAGGATCCTGGAACGCCCTTATTTCATCTGCAAGATGGGGATAGCTTTGCATTAGAGGATCGTCCCCCACAATATCCTTGGCTATCAGCTGAGCCGAGGCCACTAAATCCCTATCTCGAGCCAGTGAAGCCAGCTTGAGGTCGCTTCTGCCCTTTTGGCGGCGACCCATGATAGTTCCCTCGCCCCTTAGTTCAAGATCCTTTTCGGCTAGATAAAAGCCATCGGTTGACGCCACCATGGCCTCTATTCGCGGATTCGAAACATCCGGCTCCGTGAGACAAATCAGGTAACAATAACTCCTATGCTGCCCGCGCCCGACCCTACCTCTCAGCTGGTGAAGCTGCGCGATGCCAAACCTGTCGGCATTCTCTATGACCATGATGGTTGCATTGGGGACATCTACACCCACCTCGATGACTGTGGTGGCAACCAGAACATCCAATTGATGGATCCGAAACTTCTCCATCTGGTCATCCTTTTCTTTCGCAGTCATTTGACCATGCAACAGACCGAGCCTAAGACCCTTCAACTCGTTGGCGCCGAGCCGCTCAAACTCCTCTCTAGCGGATTTCGCTACCACCCGTTCCGACCCGTCCACCAAAGGGCATACTATGTAAGCCTGCCGGCCAAGGGCCACTTCAGAGCGAACCCGTTCGAATACCATTCCGTACTCGTCTCCGGTCTTCGCCCAGCGAGTGCGAATCGGTGTCCTACCTGGAGGAAGTTCATCGAGAACGGTGAGATCGAGATCTCCGAAAACCGTCATAGCTGCGGTGCGTGGAATTGGCGTCGCAGTCATTACCAGTACGTCAGGATCAAGCCCGTGCCCGGTCCTGGCCCGCTCTCTCAAAACCGCGCGCTGCTCGACTCCAAATCTATGCTGCTCGTCGACAACAACTGCGCCAAGGGCGCTAAACATCACTCCGTCCGAGATCAGAGAATGCGTGCCAACAACAATGTCAATTCGCCCACTGCCCAGCCCATCAAGAATCCTGCGCTTGGCCGCTCCAGGAGTCTTACTCGACAGCATTTCCACCGAAATATTGCGCTCGCTGGATTCGAACAGGCCATCTTCGCTTGATCCTGGCACTTTAAACCCCTTCAGGAGATGTGACAGTGTAATCCAGTGCTGTTCAGCCAGAACTTCTGTTGGGGCCATCAAGGCTCCCTGATATCCGCCTTGTACGCCCATTAGAAGCATGCCCAGGGCAACCAGAGTTTTGCCAGAGCCGACGTCACCCTGAAGCAGTCTGTGCATTGGGATGGGAGACCGCATGTCATTGGCAATCTCGTCAAGCGCCCTCTTTTGGGCGCTGGTCAAATCAAAACTCAAGGATGCAAAAAACTCTGCGATAAGAGAGTTCGATCCTTCGCCCGCCCTCGCAGCTTCGGCTGGAAACAATCCTGCGTTCAAACGCGAAGTATGAACGATACTCCCAAAAATCGGTTCAACTGCATGCGAAATGCCCTTCGAGTTGTGAGCAGTTTCAACTTTCGACTTTCTGAGCATCAGCTGCAAACGAAGCAGCTCATCAAATGCCAGCCGGCGACGGGCAGTCATCACCTGCCCCATCGACGAAGGATTGTGAACCGCTTGAATGGCCGCAGACCTTCCCATCAGGCCGAGCCGGCTCAAAACTTCATCGGGAACAGGGTCGAAAATCTCGCCAGCCCTGTTCAAGGCATCGTCAACCAGTTTGGCTATCTCCCATGACGCCATGCCCGACTTCTCAGACTGAGGGTAGATAGGAACAATCCTGCCGGTGCGGTCACCTATCAAATCCACGATTGGATTGGACATCTGCGTCACGCGCCGAAATCGCTCCAATTTTCCAAAAAAGGCGGCCTCAACCCCCTCCTTCAGCTGCTTCGCCCTCCATGCCTGATTGAAAAAAATGATGTGAAGATAACCAGTGCCATCAAAGGCATCAACCTCCACGATTGTCTTGCCCGTGCGGGTACGCCGCAGCCCAGTCCTGCGCACGCGCGCAAGGATCAGCGCTTCTTCGCCGACTGCCAAATCCACCAGCGAAGCCTGCCTGGTTCTATCCACGTACCGCCGGGGATAGAAGGTGACCATATCAAATACCGATTCGATGCCCAGTTCCAACAGCGCCTGAGCCTTCTTATCGCCTACTCCGCTCAGACGCGTAACCGGTAATGAAATTAGCGACACTAGATCTCTGATGGTAAAACCTCTGGACTCGTATTTTCCCAAAGAAACCTGACTGATGACACCATATTACATGCCTGTAACTCCAAGTGGCATTGCGAGGCTATTCAATACCAAACAGGTAAGGGTAAAGGGGCTGACCGCCATGATGTATCTCAATCTCGATGCCGGTCCAGGTCGCCGCAATCCATTCAGACAGCTCCCTTGTTACTGCCTGGGAAGATCCCTCTCCTTCGATCATGGTGACAATCTCAGCCCCCTGAAAGATCAGGCTCTGCAGGAGCTTTTTCGACGCCTCGGTCAGATCCGGCGCCACGGAACGAATTCCCTCGCTTGCGATGCCCATGTAGGCGCCTCTTATGATTTTACCGCCCGACCAGGTTGAAGATCTAACGGCCCGGGTAACTTCGCCGGCCACAACACGATCCACGCTTGCGCTCATGGTATCGACATTCTCTGCCAGGGACGCTGCCGGGTCGAACGCCATAAGAGCGGTGAAGCCCTCGATTATCCCGCTCGTCGGCAGAACGGTAACTTCACGCGAACTCAGTTCTGACGCAAGCTGGGCAACGGGAATGATGTTGGCGTTATTGGGAAGAATAATGACTTTGTCGGCGGCGAGCTCATCGATGGCCGTCAAGATGTCAGCTGTCGACGGATTCATGGATTGTCCGCCCATGACGATCCTGTTTACCCCCATCGACCGGAAAATACGGCCAATTCCCTCGCCGTTGGCCACTGCAACAACCGCCGTCTTGGCACCCTCGTCAGAAGTCCCTAACGGATCCGGAGCCCCGCTACCGTGCGCCGCCACCACCCAGCGTTCTTCATTCACTTGTTCCGACAGGTCGGTAACCCGAATATTTCGCGGACGACCGGCTTCTATGCCGGCTTCTATAGACGCGCCAATATCGTCGGTGTGAATATGGCAGTTCCAAATCCCGTTCTGTCCCACAACGACTATGGAATCGCCAATTCCCGCCCAGACCTCCCTGAATCCCTCAACTGCGACATCTGTTGCCTCAAGAAGAAACATCACCTCGTATTTGAGTTCCGAAACATCTCCATACTGCGATTCCTGAACTAAAGCACTTGCAAGTTCACTGGCTCCCGCCATTGCCGGAGCAAACCAGGGCCGCTCCGCTTCGGTATATTTGGGATCCACAACCTTCGCGATCGCCTCGATAAACAGAACAAATCCTGCTCCTCCGGCATCAACAACATTGGCCGCGGCAAGGATCGGAAGCAGGCGGGGGGTATCAAGCAATGCCTCGACCGCACTTTGCATTATCTCATGGATATAAGTTGCAGGATCGCCTTCCTGAAACGAGGAGGAAGCATTTGCAGCTGACCTGGCCACTGTTAAAATTGTTCCCTCAACGGGTTTGAGCACCGCCTTGTCGGCCAGCTCTGAACCGATCTCCAGGCCCCAGGCGACGCCACGAAGAAAACTCTCCCCGGAATCACCGGCCTTTTTCACCCCCTCAGCAAATCCTCGAATTATTTGAGAGAAAATTACGCCAGAGTTCCCGCGCGCGCCCATAAGCGCGCCCTTGGAAATAGCGGCCACGCAAGACTCCAAATCTAGGGAATCTGTATTCACTGAATTGACTTCATCGATTACAGATTTGAATGTCAGTGCTAGGTTAGATCCGGTATCACCATCGGGCACGGGATACACGTTCAGGCGGTTTATGGCAGCCTTGAAGCGGTCCAGCAGCTCAGCTGATGCCTCGATTACGTGGATTAACTTTTCGGCTAACAACTCGTGAGCATGATCCATCGGCGCAAATGCTAATATAAGGGATTGCGATTGAACGCATTTCTGGCGATTCATCGTAGAATTAATCGAGCAATTTTTGCAAGACGTCTAGATATGAGGTGTAAAGAAGTGGCATCGGTATGTGAAATCTGCGGCAAAGGGCCATCCTTTGGCATGAGCATCAGCCACTCACACCGGCGGACTAAGAGACGCTGGAATCCAAACATCCAAAGAGTGCGCGCAGTAATCGGCTCAACCACGAAGAAGCTGAACGTCTGCACCTCATGCATCAAGGGTGGAAAGGTCCAAAAGGCAGTCCGATAAGGGCTGGGGGATATTGAGCTTTGACGCATTCCTGTTTCAATCTTTTGGCGGGCCAAACAATAAATCAGATGTAATTCAGTTTCTGGAAAACGTCACTAGCGGCAGGAACATACCCAAAGAACGCTTGGAAACGGTTGCCCAGCAATACTACCTTTTCGGGGGCAAAAGCCCCATAAACGAGATCAATCTCGATATAATCAAAAGACTCGAAGCTGCATTTCAACGAAATGGCATACACCTGCCGATTTACTTTGGCAACCGCAATTTCGAGCCATATGTCGCCGACGCCTTGGCCCAGATGAAAGCCGACGGAGTCAAGCGCGCGATATGCTTTGTGACTTCCGCGTACGGATCCTTCTCAGGTTGCAAGCAGTACAAGCTCGACATCGAAAACGCCCAAGAACTCTTGGGAAATGATGCCCCGGAGGTCGTCAAGATCCGCCATTACTACTCCGATCCAGGCTTCATAAACCCGTTGGTCGCGAATTCGATCGCGGCGCTTAGAAGCCTTCCGGATACCAACTCAGCCCATCTCGCATTCACCGCACACTCGATTCCTCGGGCAATGTCAGACACTTCTCCGTACTTGGAGCAACTCCATAGAGCGCTCGACTTGGTGGTTGCGGGGATCACAAGTCAAACTGGACGGACTTTTCCGTCCGCCTTGGTTTTCCAATCAAGGTCGGGCCCGCCGAACCAGGCCTGGCTTGAACCCGACGTGTCCGATCACCTGGCCAGGCTGGCCTTGCAGGGAATAACAAACGTGGCAATAGTTCCCATAAGCTTCATTTCCGAGCACATGGAAGTTATTTATGACCTTGACACCCTTGCTGCAGCAAAGGCAACCAAGCTCGGCATGTCCGTTGCCAGGGCGAAGACTCCTTCAGACTCGCCTGAATTCATCGACATGATCGTCAATTTGACCCAGGAACTCCTTGACCGCCACAGAGGATCCGCCTCGCTAGGGACCTATTCCAATCCCAATGGCTGCACCTCGAGTTGCTGCCCCACCCCTCTTCGGGGTGGCTAAAAGCACTGCATAAGCGTACCAAGCGGTAAAATGGAGTACTCCAATTTCTGCCAGAATCCCAATACAGATCTGAGTTAGTTCAGCCAGCTGGAAGAGATTCGGCCAACGAATCAAATAGGCGCCCTATTGCTTCAAATACCAGATTGTTAGGATCGATGCACCAAGTCTGACAGACCTTTGAATCAATTGCTAAATGTAGCGAGCTCCGCGCAATGCGGAGCCCAGTACATTTTTAGCAAAACTCAATCATTTTCTATATCGCTGCCGACCTTCGCAGCTCCTCGAGCTGGTCAGAGAGCTCCTTCGGGAGATCCTCGCCAAACTGCTGGTAGTGGCGGGCAATGTCCTCTGCTTCATCCACCAGCTTCGTAGAATCTACGGAAAAGAGAGCCTCCAAAACCTGTGGTGCGATCGACATTCCGGTGGTATCCAAGTCCTCTGGTTTTGGTGTGAAGCCAAGTGCCGTTTCTTGCGCATCTACGCGGCCTTCCAATCTGGCGACGATCCACGCGAGCACGCGCGAGTTATCGCCGTAACCGGGCCAAAGGAATTTGCCATTCTCGTCCTTGCGAAACCAGTTGACCAGATAGATCCTAGGGAGCTGCGAGGCATCGGCCCTGGAGCCCATCGAAAGCCAGTGGGCAAAGTAATCGGCCATGTTATAACCGCAAAATGGCAGCATCGCAAAAGGATCTCTTCTGAGGTTCCCTACTTTGCCTTCCGCTGCCGCTGTGGTCTCCGAAGCAATTACGGAGCCAAGAAACACACCGTGCTCCCATGACTTGGCCTCAGTCACGAGCGGAATCAAGGAAGCCCGCCTTCCGCCAAAAAGTATGGCCGAAATCGGGACCCCATTTGGATCCTGCCATTCCGGAGCAATGTAGGGAGCCCTATCGGCGGCGACGGTGAATCGGGCATTTGGGTGAGCCGCAGGCGTGCCAGATCCCGGTATCCATGGATTGCCCCTCCAGTCGGTCAGGTTCGACGGAACCTCGCCGTCAATCCCCTCCCACCATATGTCGCCATCAGGGGTAAGCGCAGTATTAGTAAAGATGGTATCGCCTGAAATAGTCCGCATGGCGTTTTGGTTGGTCTTGTTGCTGGTCCCAGGTGCAACGCCGAAAAAGCCGGCTTCCGGATTCACGCCATAAAGCCGGCCGTCCGGGCCGAACCTCAGCCAGCAGATGTCGTCACCGATTGTCTCCACTTTCCAGCCGGGAAGCGAGGGCAAGAGCATTGCAAGGTTGGTCTTGCCGCATGCCGAGGGAAACGCGCCGCTAATATAGCGCACGTTGCCGGTTGGATCCGTAAGCTTCATTATCAGCATGTGTTCGGCCAGCCAGCCGTCATCACGGGCCATCACCGATGCTATCCGCAGAGCCAAACACTTTTTGCCAAGAAGGGCGTTGCCTCCGTAACCGGAACCATATGACCATATTTCACGGGTTTCGGGAAAGTGGACAATGTACTTATTCTCAGCATCGCATGGCCATGGCACATCCTGCTGCCCGGGAGCCAGCGGAGCGCCAACGGAGTGCAGACAATGGACGAAATCGCCGTCGCGTCCGAGTTGGTCAAGGACAGGCTGACCCATTTTCGCCATGATCCGCATGTTCACCGCGACATACCCGGAATCGGTTATTTCCACGCCAATCTGGGAAAACGGCGAGCCAAGTGGACCCATGGAAAACGGCACGACGTACATTGTGCGCCCCTTCATGGAACCCTTGAAAAGTCCATTAAGCACGTCGCGCATTTCGACGGGATCACGCCAGTTGTTGGTCGGCCCAGCGTCCCTTTCAGATGCAGAACAAATGAAGGTGCGGTCTTCGACTCGGGCCACATCGGCCGGGTCTGAATGTGCCCAGTAAGAATTGGGACGCTTGGCGTCACTAAGCTTTTTGAAAGTTCCATTTTCAACCAAGAGCTGCGCCAAACGGTCATATTCTTCGCTTGATCCGTCACACCAATAAACGGACTCCGGTTCACACCACTTCTCGATCTCATTGACCCAGTAAATCAGCTCTTTGTTTTCTGTAGGATACTTCACCCTGCGAATACCTCGATTCATATCGGTCCAAGCCACTGAGATTCGACCCAGCGCCTAGACGCTGCACATGACGACCCTGATCCAGAGTCCATATATTTTTACACGATTTGAATTCAAACCACCTAAACGAAAACTAACTTGTTTCACATGCACGGCAAAGATGTCAACTCTGAGTTCGTTAGGATTTCAGAGATTACAAGATTACTTGGTGACCAAGCTTGTGACCTTTCCAAACCCTATAAGACTCTAATCGGGGACGACGCTGCCGTCATAAATTTCCAAGAACTGAAACTTAACCTTTTCGCATCAGACATGATGGTTGAAAACATTCATTTTCGGACATCTTACTTCACAGCCACCGAAATTGGCTACAAATCGATGGCTACAAATGTCTCCGATATGGCTGCAATGGGAGGCTTCCCACGTTTTGCAACAATCTCGTTAGCCTGTCCCCGACATTTCGATATGGAAGCTTTTTATAGCGGAGTGAAGGAGGCCTGCGAAGAATACGGATTCCATATTGCGGGGGGCGACCTATCTTCCTCTGAGTTCATAGTGGTCTCAGTCGCGATGATCGGATCCTCCTATAGCCAACCAATACTTAGGTCCACCGCGCATATCGGCGATTTCATCTTTGTGACAGGTCCACTGGGCGGATCATCGGCAGGACTGGAACTACTTTTGAATGATCCCCAGGCTGCGGGACCACTTGTGGAGAAGCACAAAAAACCCAAGGCAAGACTGGCGGAAGCCAAGGCAATATCTAGGCTGAAAGCCACGGCGATGATAGATGTTTCTGACGGCCTGCTCGCCGACCTGAACCATATCTGTGAAAACTCGCGGTTAGGCGCATCGCTCGAGAATATTCCGGTGGCAGATGGCTCGACAATCTCTAATGCATTGCATGGCGGCGAAGACTACGAACTGATTTTCAGCCATTGCGATCCCGCCACGGTTGCGATGATTTTTGCATCCGCCGATCTAGCCCGACCAGCGCAGATCGGCCAGCTCAACGATAGCGCAATGATAACCTTAGATGGAAAAGGAGTCGAGATCGAAGGCTTTCAGCATAAGTTCTAGCGGCACAGATGCTCTAAAAAACGTATAGCCTTTGGGCTTTAGCATTGGCTTTGAATTAGAAATCAGTTTGGCAACTTAGTGCCATGCGTAAGTCCTGGCTGAATTTATGCGTAGTTAAGTCTGGCCGCCTATCGCATTCAATTGATGTGAACTAAGTTATTTAGGCGATATCTGTTGGTGCAAAGGGATTCAGGGAGTCGACTGTGAACGTGAGAGCATTCATCTTGATCCAGACTGAGATTGGGTTCTCGGCCTCGGTGGCCAAGCAATGTCAAGAATTGCCCAACACATTATCAGTGGATCAAGTTACCGGCCCTTACGATGTAATCGTAGTGGTTGAATGCTCGTCGATTGAGGAACTTGGATCGAAAGCCGTGACGCAGATTCAACTGGTTCAAGGCGTCACCAGAACGTTGACCTGCCCATCTGTACATCTCGTCAAGAACTCGATCATCGCTGATTAGGCTTTCCTGTCCTTGCGGTTTCATACGTCATGCCGGTCCAGACAAATGCATAAAAGATCAATTTTTTGTGAACCAGGCACAACCGAGAGGGTCAGGTCCTGTGCCGTGTAGGAAAGGTGATGGACTCCATCCCTTCAAGTGGACCTAGAGTCACCCTGCGCACCTCATGTGAGCGCCGGAAGAGGTATCCCTGTCCCCCCTTTGACCGCGCAATCTCCCATGGCTCCAATAACGGGCGGCGGTCCTTCGATCGGGTGATTCCACGAGGGCCAATGAAACGCTCCGCAAGTGATCCGCCATAGCTTTTGGATACCGTGTCGTATTCGACCTTGCCCGAGACCTGCGAAAGCTGGTGCAGCGAAGCCAGGTCGGAAATTCCGGGAAATACCAGAGCCGACCCGAAGAGTGTGAGAAAGCCCTGCGAGGCCTCACCCCAGCGGATGCGAGCCTGGGACAGATCCTGCAGCGCGCCGAGCAGCATCACCTTCTGGGAGGCCCCTTCGGAAAGAATCGATGAGATCGAACCGAGCGGGGCGATATTGGCCATCTCGTCAAGGATCAGCGCAAGCGGAAGCCTGCGCATGTCTTTTTCAGGATTGGCGCTAAGTGCAAAAGATCCGCCCTTCACTTCGTCAATCATTCCAACGATCACAGGCGCAATGAGTTTCTGAATATGCGATGGCGACACGATATAGATTGTGTCGCTCGAATTCAGAAATTCCCAGGAATTGAACCGGGCCAGACTGCTTTGCTGGTGAAGCTCGGGAAAGTTATAGCCTCCAAACAGCCCGAGCGCAGTAGAAAATATACCGGACCTTTCGCGCTCTTCGCTAAGCAAGACCCCCTTCAGCGCGTCAAGCGCAAGCGTCTCGCCGCAGGCCTTCAAGATTCCGGCCGGATCGCCGCACTCCCTGCGATTCAGCCAAACCATCAAAGTGTCCATTTCATATCCCCCGATTTGTGCCGCGTGGATCAAAGGAGCTATTAGTGAAGCGGCACGTTCCACCCAATGCGAATAACCTGCCTGGCTGCCGCCCAAAAGCAGTGATGCATCGATCATGGCCCTGGTGACTGATAGAGCGTCTGAGAAAGTGCCGTTTGGGCTTATCGGTGACCAATAGACCCTCTCTACATTGGCCGGCAGCGGGACCGATCCGGACGGGTCGAAGGCGAAAACACGACCTTTTGCAGTCCGTTGGACGTGGGTGGCCGCAATTATATCGCTTTTGGTGGAGGTGGCTATCACCGGCCCTGGAGCCATCAAAATATTTGGGATTACGATGGACCTGGTCTTGCCAGAACGCGGAGGCCCTAATACCAACAGATGTGATTCGCGGGGAAGGAAGACCGGCCCTCCAACCCCGTTGCCAGCATAAAACACCGATCCTCCGTTACCCGAATGCGCCCGACTCCTCGAAGGCAGAAATTTCCTGGGCAAAGTAGCCTAATTCTCCAAGTATCTCATCTCTGTGCTCACCGGGAAAGGGTGCTGGGGCTATAGCTGGGTGAAAGTTGTCAAATCTGGGAGCTGGACGGGGATGGCTTATGCCCTCTACGTCTTCAAAAACACCCCTTTCCATCAGGTGGCTGTCCTGCCTGGCATCCGAAAAACTGTTCACTGGCATCACGCAGGCATCAGCGCCGGCAAACAACTCCACAAAATATTCCTGGCTCCTCTTTGAAAAAATCTCGGTCAGCACCTCGCGCATTTCGGGCCAGGTGTCGCGTCGATACTGGTCGGCGAAAGCAGGATGGGCGCTTAGTCCCAGCCTTGAACACAGCTCGGCGAAAAACTTAGGCTCGAGAGAAGCCACTGCAAGATCTTTACCATCTTCACATCGATAAATCGAATAAAACGGTGCTCCTCCATCGAGCAGATTCTCACCCCTGTCGCCCGTCCACAGGTCCTTGGATATCAGCCCCTGGAACATGGTGCCCATCAGCGACACTCCGTCCACGATTGCCGCATCGACCACGCTTCCTTTGCCTCCCGCCCGGGCGCGGATAATTCCTGAAAGCATGCCTATCGCCGCCATTGTTCCCCCTCCGCCGAAGTCGCCCACCAGATTGAGAGGGATTACTGCGGACTCTTTGGTACCTATGGCATTCAAAAGCCCGGTGATTGCAATGAAGTCGAGATCATGTCCCGCCGTTTGCGCCAACGGGCCGCTTTGTCCCCACCCAGTCATGCGTACAAAGGTCAGCCTGGGATTCAGATCTAACAACACATCGGGACCAAGGCCAAGGCGTTCCATGACTCCTGGCCTGAATCCCTCTATGACACCGTCCGAACTGGAAATAAGCCGCTTGGCGATTGCAATGGCTCCGGGAGATTTTAGGTCCAGTGCAATCGAGCGCCTGTCACGGTTCATTGCATCAGAACTGAACAGATCAGTTCCCGCGGGAGTTACGAATGATGGGGGCTTGTCAATGCGTATTACATCCGCCCCAAGGCCAGCAAGTATCATCGACGCGAATGGCGCGGGACCAATGCCAGCAAATTCTACTATCTTTACATCGCCAAGCGGAGCTTCGGAATTAGTCACTCCCCAACCATAGCCCACAACTTAGCCATCCTTCGACCTTGCTATCTGCGTCGCCACCAACCGGGCAGAATGTCGATTCCAAGAAGCAACCCTCTCTCATCCCCCAGGAAAGCCCGCCTCTCACGATGGCAACGTGGCTCTTTTGATATTAGACATGATTGCATCACGGATGTCATTCCAAAGCGGTTCCGGGATTTCATGTGCCATGTCTTCAAAGGTCACTATCGTTGCACCAGGAACAGCAGCTGCCGTGGCAAAGCCACCGCTGGGGTCCACTAATTTGTCTGCCAGGCCATGAATGACCAAAGTCGGTATCGTCAGCCGGCGCAAGGATTCGGTACGGTCCCCCGAGACCAGAATGGCCATAAGCTGGCGCAGCACACCGTCGGGACAGTAGTTGCGATCGTAAGACTGGACTATGAGTTTCATCTCCCTAGCCTCGTCGAAATAGCGGGCTGAAGCGATAGCTCTCGATATCTCCATGGAAACTGCGATATTTGCCTCCCTGCCTTCGCCCATCGGCTGCATCAGCGCCGAAATTAGCTCTGGCGAGGGCTGCCCGACATCTCTGGCGCCTGTAGTGGAGATCATGGAACATAAAGTCAAAATGCGCTCCGGATGGTCAATCACAGCCTGTTGGGCAATCATGCCGCCCATCGAAACGCCTATCAGATGAGCAGTTTCAATATCGAGGAAATCCAGAAGCCCAACAGCGTCATTAGCCATATCGACAAGGGAGTAAGCGGCGGCGGCGGCATCACCACGCATGCCTGCAAACAGGTCTGGGATTCCAAATGAATCAAACTTTGTTGACAGGCCGCAGTCGCGATTGTCAAAGCGAATTACGAAGAAACCCATTGCGGCAAGTTCGTTACAAATTACCTTAGGCCATGCAATCATCTGGGCGCCAAGACCCATTATCAGCAGAAGCGCCGGGGATTTTGGATCGCCAAACGTGTCAAATTCCAGTTCAATATCGTTGGACTGTGCCGTTGCCATTGATAGTCCCTCCCGCCTTGACCTCAAAGACCGTATGCCAAGCTAATCTGATGCCAATCTATGGGCAAGATGCAAGCTGACCGGGAATTTCACCTGGATTAGTCCGGTACTCAGGTTCCTAAACCAGCCTACAACCAATCTGCCGCTTCATTTTCGATTGCCCAAGCGCAATGTCATGACTGCAAATTCCCATGCGGCGCGAAACACCCAACAGCTCGAATGACTGGCTTTAACTACCTTTGGACTGGTTTTCACGATAGATCTACGAGAATCGTCGTCGTTGGACACTATGCGGTTTGATGCCGCCGCGAAAGGTACGCCCTGGATACTCTTAAAGCTCTATAGGTGTTTGCCTGGTTCACCTTGTTGGCCATTGATAATTCCGAACGTCGCCGCTGGCGCGCGGTACCGAAGCCGGGGGCTGGCGCGCATTGCCAAAGAAGCTTCAACCAGAGGTGCTTTCACATGACTATGTCATCCCGGACATCAGGTACAGACAGGCTGCACAGATCATTGAAAGTGCCACGGTATCCCGTTCATGAGCCTCTATTTCAGATGAGCGCTGAGTGAAATACTCCCGAATTTATCCCTGTACCGGTGTAAAACGCGTTAAGATTCTTTGGTCCACCAAATCAAGCGGCTTCGCAGCTCCTCTAGCGGATGCTCTGCGAGAAATTCCTCTATTAGCGGATCCATCGATGGATCAAGGCAAACCCTCTCTCGGATGGATCTCACCATTTCATCATTTCCCGGATGCGCGAGCTGCCTGTCCCTGGCGAAGGTTAGCGACTGGGGCTTGATTCGCAGACTTTCGATGATCTGAACCAGCTGGCTGCCGGTCGGTTCACATGACCGCTCGACATTCCAAAAGTGCTTCCATGCACCTACAGTGCTCGAATGGGGATGACTCTCATGAACCTCAATCACTACGCCGGTAATCGCGGAATCATTTAGTCTCATTATGAATTCGCAAGGGTCGGGAACGTTATACATGACATTTGCACAGATCACGACTCCGGCGCGACCCACCTGCTCGCCTACTTCAGGCCATGAGCCCTGCACCAATCGAAGGTTTACGCCAGTCTTGTCCAATTCGACGAACTGTTGTCTGAAGGCGTCCAACATCTCCTGGGACACGTCTACGGCAGTCAGCGATACCAACTCCGGAAGAAGCAATAGAGAGATGCCTCCTGCACCACAGCCAACATCAAGTACGCTCTTGTTTGCCGGCTGAGACGACAAAGACAGCAACTCCCTGATCTTGGTTATAGTGGGAGAGCTTGCGCGAGCTTCTGATGGAGCAAAACTTTCAGGTCTCAGTCTCCATGGCGAGGAACTGGCCTTGCTTAAAATCTCGTCGGGTATCGCCCAACCTTCGAGTGAACGCCGCCACGCTTGGCACAACGCCTTACTATCCATGGATCCAGGTTATAGCCAGCCGCGACCTATATCTGATCGAGCAGACGCGATTTCGCAAGATCATACTCATCTTGGGTGATTGATCCGGCCTGCATGAGATGGGCAAGCTTGGTCAGCTCATCAATTGGAGAGTAAACCTTTGAGACTCCTTGGATCGATGATCGCCGCGAAATCTGGGAGGTAACAAGCCTGACAATGCGTTCAGGCCTGCGCACATACTGGAAAGTCGTCTTTCCGTGCTCGCCGGAATGGTCAACTTCAAGCAGGCCGTATCCGAGAATCCGACTAGACAGCTTCTGGTTGAACGATAGGTTAGAGATTTGAGATATTGGTATCTCCTGTGAACGGCGCCCAAGCACTCCGCTCACATAGATCAGTCTTTCATTTGAAACGATCAAGCGAGACGCCTTGTATTTCGCGAATCGAAGGCCAAATCGTCCAAGCAGGAATACAACCAGGGCCAGCGGAAATAGGATCGTCCAGGACGGCAGAAATGAAACGAAAATAATTCCCAGGACAGCTCCGGCTACAATGACCGCAACCTCAACAATCGGCTTCATCAGCATGATCCAATGAGGTTTCTGGTCAATTACCAGATCTTCATCTTCGTTTAGCTCGAACTGCCAAAGCGCCATGGCCCAATGCTACCTGATATCCGCGACTGGTCGATTTTACGCAAGCTTGGCAGCGATCGAGCCGGCACTTGCCAGGGCCGACCCATCCGCGCCAGCGGTAACGGGCATATAGGTCTTGCTCTTTTGAGCCTCGTCGACCAAATCGCCGAGAAGCTTTCCAAAAGCAATCTCCGGTGAAATGAAGAGATACTTCGACAACGAACCTGGAATCGTGTTCACCTCGCTCACATAGAGCTCATTTTGGCCGTCCGACAGAAAATCAATCCTAGCTACGCCTCGCAACGGAAGAATGTCGGCGACTATTCGAGCATACTTTTTCACTGAATCGGCGAGAGTTTCCGGAATCACTGCCGGCAGCTCGCGCGGCGCCGCAACCATTCCTTCACCGGCGACGTATTTGTCTACGTAGGTAAGAATCTCCGAACTTGACCCAGTACGAACCGGCTTCTCGATTGCCGATAGCTCAACTTCGGGATAACTTCTTAGGGCGACCTGGAGATCGAAAAGCTCCGGCCTGAAAGGTTCTATCACGGCGCCCTGGCGAAGATGAACATTTGATCGAAGTCTTGCAATGGCCGTATCGAAATCCTCCACGATATCGATTCCGATCGAGGATCCTCCATACCTTGGCTTCACGATGTAAGGTCCTTCAAAGCCCGGATGGCCGACGACTTCGCTCAACAGTTTCCTCGGAAGCGTTGGCACTCCGTGAGCCAAAAGAAGCCCACCGAATGCCAGCTTATCCATGCCGACAGCCGCACCTTTGGATCCTGGGCCCGTATAAGCGATCCCTGCGAGATCCAGCAGTGCCTGTACCGAACCATCTTCCCCGGCACCTCCGTGCAGGCACACGACAACAACGTCTATTTCCAATTCGCGTGCTTTCGAAAACCTGCCACCACCGGCGGCAGCAAACCCGGAATCCAGATTGAACGAGATTCGCCTGGCGCCGGAAGGAATTCCCAGGGAGAAGTCTTTTGCCTCCAGAGAAGCATCGACCTCAAAAAACTCGCCGGTTTTCGCCCAGTAGATGGCGGCCGCCTCATGAGAAGTGACTGCTAGACCCCTAAGCGCCTGAAGACCGGTCAAAATACTTATATCGTGCTCTGGCGAAACTCCACCAAAAAGGACACCGACTCTGGCCATTCGCTTTTCAATCTCCAATTCTTTTAATCAAAGTCCCTTCAACCGCTAAAAAGATTAGACGCACAGCTGCTCGCAGCGAAACGTTCGAAGTGAGTCATTTCCTAAAGAAAATGATCAGGAAGATCGTTTTCGTAAAGCACCGCATCTCCGCTATGAAGATGCTCCTTGACCCATTCAACTGCCTGTTTACGATTCTTGGTAAGCACCACGTTAGGATTCGAGCCTTCTCCGTTGGCGTTGTTGATACCCTGAAGCAAAGCACGCCGGTTGGTGTAGCCAACAACAACAATATCTGTGGCAACCCGGGCAGCAGCGCGCGCAAAAAAAGAATTCTCCTCAAGCTGCTTCTTTCCTAGCTCTATCATCCCCGGAGTGACCACGACGGCACGAGCCGAAGCTGTCTTGCGCCGCTCCAGGGCGCCTAGGGCAAGTCTTGAGCCGGCCGGATTGGAGTTGTAGGTATCATCGAGAACGGTTACACCCTCGGGGCTGACTGAAATGTTCAATCGGTTCTTGGCGACCGGCAGGGTAATCAGCCTTTCAGCAATGCTAGATTCCGATACTCCCAGCTCAAGGCACACCGCCACCGAAGCTGCGACATTGGTTCTCGAAACATCAAGAAACGGCATGGCGCACAAACGCTTCTGGCCTACGTAAATGACCAGATTTCCCTCGTCGTCGTCCTTTACGGCCACATCCGCTTTGATGTCGTTCCCAGACACCATCCATAGGGTTTTCCCCTCGGCGCTCAACTTTCGCGACAAAGGAACCAAATAATGGTTATCGGCATTCAGAACCACCACTGAAGCATCTCTGGTTATTTCCGATTTGGCTTCGACTATGTCGTCCTCACTGCCAAATCGCTCCAAATGCACTGGGCCGATCGAGGTGATCACAGCGATCTCTGGCGGAATCCAGCTGCAGAGATCAGCAATCTCGCCCTTTTTGAAGGTACCCATTTCGGCTATTAGGACCTCAGTTCCCGGCGACAAACCTTCGTTGATCGCCCGTGCCAGACCCGCACGATTGTTGAACGACGCTGGCGATGCAAATGTCGTAAAGCTACTGGATGCGAGATGATTAATGTAAACCTTCGTTGAAGTCTTGCCGTAAGATCCGGTAATTGCCACAACTCTGGGTGAGATCTTCGCAAGCTTCTTAGTGGCCATTTCCACAAACTTCGTCAGATTCCTTCGCTCCATCGGAAGCGTCGCCAGGAGGACAAGATCCACAGTTGAGGGAATCAGCATCATTGCGATGACTCCAAAAGCCATGCCCAGGCTAAACCATGCGCCGATCGCAATGAAGACCAGATTTATAAGCCACGTAATTACCGCAATAGTGGTAAGTCTCCGCGTGTATTTCAAAGGAGAAGTGGAACCTCGATATCCGAGCCCGCGCGGTGCCACGAGCGTAGCCGCCAGCACCACGACGAAACTCGCACTTGCAGGTATGAGATCTGCCGGCCTTGCCACGGCAATAACGCCGGCAATTACTGCAGCCGCTCCTAGCAGCGGGTTCGATAACCGATGCCGGTCCAGATACCAGCGAAGCGCAAACCTTAACGTATACCCGGGAATATAGTGCTCCCGCTGAGCGATGCGAAGCCACCTCACACTCGAAACCACAATGGCCGCCATCGCTACTAGGGCCGCCAAGTAGGAATAAGTGACGTTCATCTTTCTGCCAAAGACTAAATGAACGCCGAGCACCGAGATTGACATCTAATCTCTTGTCCTTTGAACTAAATCCTTGACTTCATCCAAGAGCACTTGGGGGGAAGCTACAACTAGAAAATGGTCGCCCGGCATTTTTTGCAGACTAATCAGCGAAGGATGCAGGCCAACCGCCCGCTCCGCAACCGCTACAGGCGCCGCAGTATCCTCTTGCCCCCATAAGAGGGCCACAGGCACTTTGAGATTCCGTATCAATTCACCATAATCTTCATTCACAACTTTGACCAGGACATTACGCATCACGCCCGTAGCCATAGCATAGTCGCGGGACCCATACCTGACTCGTAAGGCTTCCATCCTGGTTTGCGAAATCAAGCGATACTTGGACATCGATCTGGCGATCCTGAAGCTCAGCTTCGGCTTACGCGACGCTTCCAGGTTCCGAAGCAGCGGCACTCCACTCAGCAAAACTGCCGACAAAGTAAAGTAATTTTGGCTGATCGAGCTGAGCGATAGCGCAACTCGTCCACCAAAGGAGTGGCCTATGACCACCACTTTCACCTCTGAAGGGTGAGGCATCAATGCCACTGCCTGTCCAACTGCGTCGCCTACGATCTCCGCATATTCATAAGATCCAGCCGGAAGCTCCGGCGCAGGAGAAGTGCCAAATCCGGGAAGATCGAACCGAACAACCCACGGCGTTTCAGTGTCCTTTGCCACCAAGGCGACAAAGGCATTGAAGTCTGCCATCGTCCTGCCCCATCCATGCAACAGTACCCATAGTTCATCATCACGGGTCCCAGGCTGGACTTCACCGAAGATCGCGCCGCCGACAAAAGACTTGAGCAGAATTCTCCCCTTTGGTAATCACAGAGCGAAAAGCAAACACCTAGAGGCTAATACCGCGATAGCCAGAAACAGCTGTTCTTTCGTTCGGGCCAGGACATCTAGGCCACCCAATCAGGGACTGAATACATCTCCAAACCAAACAGAGCAGGCTGTACGGGCCCGTTAGGAATGGCTTCGAGCCGACCCCTAAAGGCGTGTCGAAAAACGTTGCGGAGACGGAACGAAAGTCAGTGGTAAAGGCAAGGCTAGCCAATTGCAAACAGTTCAACAGAACGATAACCGAACCACACTGAACGCCAGCATACTCGCCAGGTCACTAAGAGAGATATAGACCCGCGAGTCCTACATCAACCCAGCTAGCGACTACACACTTGGACTCGAGTGTCTTTCTGGATCAAATTCCTCTTCATCCTCGACATCATCCATAGCGGCTAAGCACCATGAGGCGTGGCCACGCTGCGAATCTCCGCCGCATTCAACACACTTCTCTACTGGAAAGTTAAATGCTCGTTTGGCTTGTCTTGCTTCTTCGTATCGCCTATGACGTCCCTTTTTCACGAGCCACTCCTAGTGGACATCCCGAAGGACCCACTCAAATATATAGAGTCACCGATTTGATTTACTGACCTGAAAACTCTAAACCATGGTCGGTGCGCATGAGTATTCGTTGCAACACATACATTGTAGTGCAATTACCGACCACTTTACCCTGCACTTACCAGGTATTCCCACGGCAGCTTGCAAATTCAGCCTTCAAAGGTCCCAGACTCACCTTCTATCGACATGAATCCCCCCGAGGCAAATTGCCAGCTCGTCCGCCAACTATTTAACTCCGCACCGCAAACTGCTCAAGCCACGGCAGCCCAATTTCTTTTCGTGAGGTTGCCAGACTGTCCCGCCCGGCACTTTCGATCCTTTACTCATTTCAGCCGGCTGACGGCCAGTCACTACTGGCACCTTCGCCGCGCGCACTTGGCGTCCAAGTATTGGGCCGGTCATTTCAAGACTTTGAAACTGCTTCCCTTGAATCAGCCGAGCAGTTATCTCTGGAAAACCTTCAAAGAATGACGCGTATAAGATATATGTCCATGAGCAATGAATTTGATCCAGCTGCCATGATTTTACGCTTCCAGGAGCGGGCAAGAGCGGTAAAAAATCGCGGAATTCCCCCAGTCGAAGGACCCGAACGAAGAGCATTCGTGGAACGTGCCAAGATTGATTTCATGGACTACGCGATGCTTGGCGATGCCACTGCCGAATTAGCCGATGGGGTTCTAACCCTAACTATCGATCTCAGAATGGGCAAGGACTAGTCGCCAGAAACATACCGGACGTAAGACCTCTTCTCGAGTTCCAATTCGCCGCTGGCATTTACCGCCAGGGCCAGTTCACCCTTGGTGAGCTTGATAATTGGGTCACCCAACACCTCGTTCCTCCATCCAGTAGCGATCCTGGAATTCTTGTCCCCGTTCAAAAAACCAGCGATATCAGAGCGGGTTGCGAGCAAAAGCGGATCGATCTTCAGCGATTGTGCCAGTTGCGAAACCCACGTAACCGCCATTGCGGCAATTGGTTTGAGCCGTTTATCGGACTCTTCAATCACGGGCAGGCACAGATCAGTATCTGAAATTGATCTGCCCCGACTTACGGCTTCCAAGATCTCCTTGTCCACACCCTGAACAAGAAAACGATGCTCAACCCCCCGCAGAACAGCTAACGCATTTACCGTCATGGGTAGTTCCTGGGAAATAACAGCGATTGCAAGGTCCGACAACACATAGCGAACTGGAATATCTAGACGTGCAGCCCTGAGCTCACGCCACACGGCGAGCGTCTGGGCCACTTTTCTGGACTCGCCCTTGAGGTGCCGACACTCTTTGATCTTCCACCAGGTCCTTTCGATCGGCATTCCCCTCCTGTCTTTATTGAGCAGGACCTTCGACTCGTCCCAAGCCCATTCCAGCCGGCCCATAAAGGCTAGTTGAGCCTCGATTTCCGATTTGAGAGACAGGAGATTTGCCACATCGGATGCTGCGTAACGCAGTTGACCTTCGCTCAGAGGCCTTTTTGTCCAGTCGGTAAGACGATCTCCCTTTGGGACTCCAATGCCGAGAAGCCGCTCGCTAAGCAACGCCAACGATGGATTCGAGAATCCAATGAACCCTGCAGCCAACTGGGTATCGAAGATGGACTGCGGCAAAGTGCCAACGATCCTAGAAAGGATCTCCAAATCCTGAGTTCCCGCGTGCAGCACGACGGTCGCGGGACTGCCGAAGACCACACTCAACGCTGTGAGATCCAGTGCAAACGGATCCAGCAATGCCACCTTGTCGACCCAGCCAATTTGCACCAGCGCGAGCTTGGGATAGTAGGTCTTTTCCCTGTGGAACTCCGTATCGAGGGCAAACTCCCCGACATTGCAAAGTTCCTCGATTAAATCGTCGAGGCTGGACTGGCTATTGATCCAAATCCACCCTTTTTCTTCTTCGACGCTATTCAGCATGCGAGTTCAACCTTCCAAACCGCCCCACACTAGAATGCTCTTGAGCATTAGCTATAAAAACTGGTGCACAAATCAGCTGTCTTCAGGCTGTTCTCGGCAAAGCAACGAGGCAGTCCCTTGATGGCATGGCCTACGAACAACGGCGACGGAGGTCAATGTCGTTATGCGACGGCAGGCATATAATCCAATCGCCACTGCAAGAGTTCTAAGCACAGGCTATAGCGAAACTCACAGGCCCGCCTACCCTCCCGCCCTTACAACCACATAGTCTTTCTTTCCACGCCTAAGGAGCACGACGCCTCCAACGATCAGATCGCTCGAGGAGACTCTGGCTTCTATATCCGAAACGCGGGAATTGTTTATATACGCGCCACCCTGAGCGATCACCTGGCGCGACTCTGATTTTGACTTGGCCAGGCCGGCAGCATTGAACAGATCGACAACGCCAACGCCTCTTGCGAGCGAGTCGGCAGACACATAGTGTACCGGGGCGTCTTCGATAGCCATCTCCAACACATCAGGCGATAGGCTCAGGATGTCCTCGGAGAACAGCGCCCTAGCCGCAGCCTGCACTTTTCTAGCCATTTCCGGGCCGTGCACCACTTCAGTCACCGCCTCAGCGAGCGCGCTCTGGGCGAGACGCTTGCTCGCCTGCTCAGCCGTGGCCAAGTCCAATTTGCGAAGCTCGTCTTCTCCTATCCATGTGAACGACCGTAGATAGCCGCCGACCACCTCATCCTCTGCACGCAAAAAGAATTGGTAAAACTGGTATGGCGAGGTCTTTTCCGGATCGATCCAAATGGTGCCTGACTCGCTCTTTCCGAACTTTGTTCCATCGGCCTTTAACACCAGCGGAGTGGTCAAGCCGTAGGCTGGCTGCTGCCGCATCTTTCTAATTAGCTCGATACCGGATGTGATGTTACCCCATTGGTCGGACGCCCCCATCTGAAGCCGGCAACCAAAGTTGTCAAACAGATGCAGAAAGTCGTAAGACTGAAGAAGCATGTAAGAAAATTCTGTAAAGGAGATTCCCTGTTCCCTCTCATTGAGTCTCGATTTCACCGAATCCTTCGCTACCATCTGATTAACGCTGAAATGCTTAGCGACATCTCTCAAGAAATCGATCAAAGAGATCTTTCCCAACCAGTCGGCGTTGTTCAAAACGAGCGCGGATGACTCGCCACAGTCAAAATCTAAAAACCTGGTCAGCTGGGCTCGAATTTTGATTAAATTCTCCGAAAGCACCTCTGAATCCAGCAGATTGCGTTCCTCGCTTTTACCGGAAGGATCGCCGATCAGCCCGGTTCCTCCCCCTGCCACAGCAATTGGCCTGTGGCCATGTTCCTGGAGCCTTCTCAGGTTAAATATCTGGACCAGATGACCAACGTGAAGAGAATCGGCTGATGGATCAAACCCGATGTAGGCACTGATAGATGAGCCGTCTAAAATATCCGCGATTCGTTCGTCTGTAACCTGGGCAATCAAACCCCGGCTCACCATTTTTTCATAAAGACCCACGTCGTCTCCTACTGCTAAAAACCTAAATTCCTTGGATACCAAGCGTATCCTCGGCGAGGCGCTTTCCTTCGTCGAAGGCCGCCTGATGAACAGCTACGTTTTCGCCTCGGTCCGATCTAACGATGATCACGCGGACACCGCCCTTGCTTCTGAACTCCTCAAGTTCAATCCTAAAAGAAGCGACGTCTTTTACCACTTGAGTGTGCAACCCAAATCCCCGTCCGATCGCTTCCAAATCGCCGGATTGAGGTGTTGCAAACAGCCGCTCAAACTGGTCCTTATCCAACGACGCCGAGTGCGCCAAGAACGAAAAAATCCCCCCGCCGGAATTGTCGGTCACGCAAATCAGGAGGTTAAGACCGCATCCAAGCAGGCCTGCCAACGATCCCAGATCGTGCCGAAGCGCCAGATCACCGATGAGGAGCACGGACCTGCTCTCGGGATTCCGCCTTTGATGAGCTCTGCTGGCGCCATGAAAGCTCGCAATCACTCCATCGATGCCGTTCACGCCCCTGTTTGAATAAAGAATGGGCTGGCTATCGGTCAAAGGGGCAAACCACTCCAAATCCCGTATGGGCATGGAAGATGAGGAGAAGATCATATCCGATCTGCGGGCATAGGAAAATATCTCTGCAGAGATGACAGGATCCGTAAGATCCGTTCCAAGACTCTCCCAGATCCCCCGAAATGACGCCTGGTCAAGTTCTTTGAGCAGTTCGCGGTAAGAATTCGCATTAGAAAGATCTGGCAATCGGGACATGAAGGAGCGAAACGAGCCGAAATAAAAATCCGTTACTACGTTGAGAGGGTCCTTCCATCGCCATTGATTCGAAATCCTCACAATCCTCGACCCGCTTTTTGACGCCTGGGAAATGAATCCGTTCACACTTCGTGAAGCAAGATCACCTCCGAGCAAAACGACAACCTCAGGCAGGATCTCCTCTCTGATCTTTTCCGAGCGCAGAAACGCCTCGAAACTGCCGAGGGAAGACTTCGATTGCAGCCTGAAACCGGAATTTGGACCCGCTATTACCGGCCAGCCCAAACGCTCGCACTGTGCTATCAATTCCTCGCTGATTCTCTCTTCCGATTCTCCCGCAACTACCATTACTCGCCCTACGTGACGCAGCTCGTCAAAAAGATGGCTAGTCGATTCTGAATGGATCCTGTACCAGGGTTGCTTGGACGACCTGGCATGAGCGACCCGTGGGTTTTCCTCAATCAACGGCTCTCGAAATGCCAGATTCAGCTGCACTGGCCCCCGCACCATAGGGTTGGAGACCGACTCGTGAAACGCCCTGGATGCAAGGGCACGCCAATGGGGCATGTTTATTTCATCGGGGACCGACGGCGAAGAACGGAAAAGGACTACGTCCGAAAAGAGCTCCTCTTGTTCCATTGTCTGCGCTGCGCCAAACTTGTGAGCTTCTAATGGCCGATCCGCGGTCAAGATTATCAATGGAACGCCCGAATGGAATGCCTCTGTCACGCTGGGTCTTAAATTCGCCGCCGCAGTGCCTGAAGTTGTCAGGACAAGGGTCGGCATCCCGCTAACCTTTGACAGCCCTAACGCATAAAAACCTGCAGAACGCTCATCCAGCACGATATGAGTCGAAATCTTTCCGCTCTGCCCCAGTGCCACCGCCATCGGACCGGACCTTGAGCCAGGTGATATAACAGCGTCTGTGACACCTGCCAATTCCCATTCGCTAACTAAGCTGAGTCCAAATCCAAGATTCATTGTTCCTCATCTCACGGAGTGCCTAAAGCGAGCCTAAATGAAATTCCAATCCAGCGATTCAACCGTGTCAAACGCCGAGAAATTAAAAGTGCTGAAAACTCCTGCCACACCATCGCAGCTTGCTTACACAAGCTATGTTCAAAACGGCGTCACGCCAAATGCACGTATTGTACTTATCCACGGCTTCACCCAGAACGGCGACTCTTTTGCCGCGATTGCCGGCAAACTCGCGCTCTGCCAGCCTTATGAAGTCATTTGCGTGGATCTTCCGGGCCACGGTGGCTCGAGTAACCTGCAAATCGGACTGGACGAAACCGCCGATCTACTGCTGGCCTTTGGCGTCGACAGCATCTGGGCCGCCTATTCGCTCGGAGCCCGCCATCTTCTAGCCATGTGCCTCAAACATTCCGGATTTTCTTGGAACATGATTCTCTCAGGAGTCAACCCGGGAATCGAGGATGAAGGTGAGCGGCTAAGGAGATACCAAGCCGATATTGCCATTGCAAATGAGCTGAACAGCATTGAAGGCGACCAGGGGCGCTTCGGAGAATTTCTCACGCGTTGGATGTCGATGGCTCTCTTCCAGCCGAGAGGACCGATAAACGAGGACCTTCAAAACAGGCTGAAAAACAGCCCCGAAGCCCTCGCCGGCTCTCTTGTGCATTCGAGCGTCGGCATGCAGGATAATCTCTGGCCGCGCATTCAGGAGCTGCGCGGACACCTAACGCTGATCACCGGGGGAGCTGACGCCAAATACCTTGCCATTGCCGACAGACTTGCGTCTTTGCTCAAAAATAGCGACCACGTCGCTGTACGCACTGAAATAATAGATTCTCTGGGACATGCTGCAATCTTTGATCATCCTCAGACCCTAATCGACGCGGTCATTGCTAGTTCGAAGATCCGAAAGGGCAGATACAGCGGATACTAACCGATCCGCTTGTATAATTTGCCAAGCCCCGAACCCAAAGGCGCGAGAACCCTGAAGTGAGCCTCAAAATAGGTATTTACGCTCCGCGCCGAGGGAACTCTTCTGTAGCTTTGCGGCGAAAGCCAGACGTAATCCGCCCTTTCCAATTCAATGAGCCAGGCCGAAATTACCCGCGGATCCAGGCTCGCTCCACCATCTATTGTCTTGCCTCCACTCAGCGCCAACGCCGTGCCGTAAGAATCCACCATCTTTGGACAGTTGCTATTTGACGCAAAGAACCTGTTTGCCGCCACCGTAAGTGACACCTCGTCAGTTACGACACAGGCACCCTTGGGAATCAGCTGCTCCACCAATTTTGCAGGCTGCGGAGCTGGACTTTTAGCCGACTCGTAATAAAAGCTGGCAATCACCCAAAAAGACGCCAGTACTGCCGCGGCAAGGAAACCCGTTCGCGAAAGACCATCATGGCGCAGGGCAAGACGTTTTAACCATGGAGCTGATACAGCAATGGCGATCGTAATTGCCAGATATGGCGCTATGAAATCCGCATAGTGATAGTAGAAGTCGCTGGGCCACAGCAACGCCAGAAATACCGCAGTCGTAACCACAGGCACAAGAATGGTGAAATTGGACCGTTCCACCAGCATTCTGAAGGACGCAATTACCAACACGGCCAGCAGCGCCAGAGAAAGGACAGCAATCACTACGTCAGCATGCCCAAACAGCTTTACAAGAGGCCCAGCACCGGCAATCTCCCTCATTCTGGCTTGAAAATCAACCCGCTGCCCAGGAACTCTCGTGAGCTGAGCAATAATCACTTGATTGAAGAAAGCCTTAGGCGCCAGAAGGATGAATGGCCCCGAAAGGAGGGCAAATCCAAAAGTGACGCCGATGGCAAACGAAATCAACTTTCTAATATTTTTTGCTATTGGTTGTGAAGCAACAAATAAAAGTGACGCAACCACAATCACTGGCACAATTGCCCATGCCTTTATTGAACCAGCTAAGCCAAAAAGCATCCCTCCAAAGAAAAGCGCCGCGTTCGAAGATCGAAATCTCGAGCCGCGAAAGCACATATACAATCCAAGGAGACAGAAGAAATTCAGAAAAGGCTCAAGCAGAACTGTTTGAGACGAGGCGATAGCAGCTGGATACAATGCCATCACTGCGCATGCCGCCGCCACAGCAATTTTGCCACGCCACCTGACAAGCAAACCTACCAACACGATGTTTACTCCGTCGATGACGATGGTGAGGATCCGAGCTATTGCCAGACCGTATGCGGTCCCGACCGTCTTGGCGATGAAGGCAATCGGAGCTAGAAGTGCAGCTATTCCAGGCGGCTGGACTAAGACAAAGTCTTTATAAGGCACCACACCCTCGATCAGACGAAGAGCAGCGCCAAAATAAACCCCGTCGTCATATTCGGTAATGCCGAAGAGATGTCCCGGCTGGGCCAGCAGATAAAATCTGAGCAAAAGCCCGACGAGAACAAATAGAGCTATCACGCCGCGATAGCGAGACTCTGGTTCGGAATCATTATTGCCAAATAGTCTTTGCGTTTGCGACACCATATCCCGGGCACTCTGTTCCGTCGTATCTCGTCTGCGATAAAGGCCAGTTTTTGCTATAACGCTATTCCCACCGAAAAGAAGAGCGCTAAGGCGAGCTGCATTTTCCCAGTCAGGCTAAGTGCGGAGATCAAGTCTTTGCCGCTCGCCCCTTTGAGAATTGTCTTCAGCGGACGAATTGAAAACGGTATTGCCAAAAGGCCAAGCGGCCCAAAGCGAAAATACGGCCAGGAGCCGGCAACAAGCACGAACATCAGAACCACCAGCAGGAAGTACAGCCGCCTCGTTGCGGAATCCCCTATCCGCACTGCAAGCGTCTTTTTTCCGGAGCTGGAATCAGACGGTATATCGCGCAAATTATTCACGACGAGCAAACAGACCGATGAAATTCCCACAGGAATCGCCACAAGGAATTCGCTCAAGTCCACTCTGCCTGTCTGGACATATGCTGTCCCCACCACCGCCACGAGGCCGAAGAATATAAAGACAAAAAGTTCTCCGTAGCCATAGTAGCCATAAGGCTTGGGCCCACCGGTGTATAACCAGCCAGCCAGGATTGCTAGCGCACCCACAACAATTAGCCAGTAGCTTGCCAGAACGGCGAGCACAAGGCCGAGAACTCCGGCAAGCATGAAGAAACCAGCAGCAGCCATTTTGACCGCCTTGGGGCTTTTCAAACCCGAAGCCACTAGCCGCAGCGGCCCCGAGCGCTTTTCATCAGTACCTCGAACTCCGTCGGAGTAGTCATTCGAGTAGTTGGAAGCAATTTGCAGCGACAGTGACACGCCCAAGGCCAGAAGAGCCTCGAACGGCCTAAAACTTCCGGCTGATACGGCTACCCCTGTCCCCACCGCCACCGGAACCACTGCCGCCGGCAGCGTTCTTGGACGGGCGCCTGCTATCCAGTGACCTAACGACATCTATCAGCTCCTCCATCAGCCGTCAGGCAAGACACCGAGCGATTATGGCCTTCGTGGAAAACGGGTAAAGTCAGGCTTGCGCTTCTCTTTGTAAGCATTGCGTCCCTCCTGGGCCTCCTCCGTCATGTAGAAGAGCATCGTAGCGTCGCCAGCCAGTTGCTGGACCCCGGCAAGCCCCTCGTCAGCGGCATTGAACGAAGACTTGAGCATTCTAAGGGCTATAGGCGAAAGGCTTAGCATCTGCTCGCACCAGTCAACTGTCGTACTTTCAAGTTCAGCGAGAGGCACAACCGTGTTCACCAGTCCCATTTCCTCTGCTTCATGCGCGTCATACTGGCGGCAAAGAAACCAAATTTCCTTTGCCTTCTTCAAACCAATAGTACGAGCCAGCAGGCCGGAACCGTATCCGCCATCAAAGCTGCCGACTCTCGGCCCCGTCTGGCCAAACCTCGCATTATCGGCGGCAATTGTCAGGTCACATACCAGATGCAATACATGGCCTCCCCCGATTGCATAACCGGCAACCATTGCAACTACCGGCTTGGGCAGTCTCCTGATCTGTATCTGCAGATCGAGAACATTCAGCCGCCCGATACCAGCCTTGCCTATGGAGTCGCTGCCGATATAGCCGTCGTTTCCACGAATCCTCTGATCCCCTCCGGAGCAAAACGCCTCATTCCCTTCACCTGTAAGAATGATCGCGCCAACCGAGGTATCGTCCCTAGCTTTGCTAAACGCATCGGAAAGTTCAAATAGCGTCTGAGGCCTGAACGCGTTTCGAACTTCTGGGCGGTTTATAGTGATCTTTGCAATTCCGCCGCTCTTCTCGTACTTGATGTCGTGATAGCTGGCTAGTGACTCCCAAACTGGCTTCGACATAGGTTCTTAACCTCGCTTTGATCCAAACTAATCATTCGATAAAGGACAAATCGGCAACTTCTAAATAAGAAAGAATTATCTAAATTTAGACTTTGGCCCTTGGCATTTGGTAAAAATCAAGTTTTTCTCTCGCTAGCCTAACCTTTGTGAGAGAACTAGTCGCGCTGGATATGCCTGCATCGAATTCACTGGTTGATGTCATCAAGGCGATATGGGATGATGGAAATGGATTCGTGCCGATCGATCAGCGTCTGTCAATCAAGGCAAAACGAGTCATCATCGAATCGCTCCGACCTTCGCAAATCATCGGCTCTGCGGGAGACGTGACATCGCTTCCAGATGCGTTGCCGCTGGAAAACGAACAGTGCTTGGCAATGGCCACTTCGGGAACAACCGGCCATCCAAAAATAGTCATGTTCACCATGGCCCAAATCGAGGCATCAGCATGGGCTACGTCAGGCCACATTGGAATTACTTCTTCAGACAAATGGCTTTGCTGCCTCCCCATAGCACACATCGGCGGGCTGTCGGTGATACTTCGTGCGCTCCTGACTGGAAATCCAGTTGAAGTCCATGACGGATTCAATGCTGACGACGCCAACGCAGCGGCGAGAGACGGTGCCACGCTGGTCTCGCTAGTCCCAACTGCCATGACCCGGCTGGATCCCTATATCTTTAGAAAGATAATCCTTGGGGGCTCCAAACCGCCTGCAAATATTCCTTCCAACACCATGGTTACATACGGATTGACAGAGTCGGGTTCAGGAGTGGTTTACGACGGAATGCCGCTTCCCGGCGTGGAGTACAAAGTAACATCCTCCGGAGAGATCTTGTTGAAGGGCCCAATGATCGCGACGCGCTACAGATCTGGGGCAGCGATCCAGGATGAATCGGGCTGGTTCCATACCGGAGATGCCGGCACTATCTCAAACGGCAAACTCGAGGTAGACGGACGGATTGACGACATCATCAATTCGGGCGGGGAAAAAATCTCTCCCGCACTGGTCGAGAGGGTGCTCGAAATGCATCCAAAGGTACATCAGGTTGCTGTAATCGCCTTTCCTGACCCAAAATGGGGCGAGGCTGTGACTGCTGTGGTTGTTCCCTCTCCCGACCTTGCAGCCCCCCAGCTCGAAGAATTGCGCGAATATGTTAAATCCGAGCTCCCGCCCCACTTTGCGCCAACGAGACTACAAATAGTCAGTCGAATGCCCACTACGAATCTCGGTAAGATCCAAAAGAACGTGCTGAAAAAGCAGCTAGCTGAACGACAGGCCCCTCACGAGGGCGCCGCCATCGACGACAAGGTTGGTCCCGGTGATCCAGCTGGATAGGTCACTCGCCAAGAACAAAGCCGCGCCGGAAATATCCTGAGGTTCCCCGATGCGCTTCAACGGAAGACTCTCAGCCAACTGTTCGCCCCAACGCTCCCACAACGCCCTGGCAAACTCAGTTTTGACAAGTCCCGGCGAAATTGAATTAACCCTCACGACTGGCGCGAGTTCGTTGGCAAGCTGCCTGGTTAGGTGGATCACGCCAGCCTTTGACACATTGTAAAACCCGATTCCCTGCTCTACTATCATTCCGCCAATCGATGCGATGTTGATACAGCTCGCAGGCCTTTTGCTGTTGCTCCAGAAATTCGACCAAAACTCAGAGATCCACATCTGCACTGCCTCGAGATTGACTTCCAAGATCTTTCGCATGGCCGATAGCTCGATGCTTACCGTAGAACCGAAATATGGATTTGCCGCCGCGCAATTGACCAGAATGTCAACAAAACCGAATTCCCTTTTGCAATGGGCGACTACGTGCTGGAGTCCAGCGGGATCCGAAACGTTTTCAGCTATCCAACTAGCCCCATCAGCACCCACCCCTTGGTTGATTTTTTCAGCAGCTGCACGAAGTTTTTCCGATTTGCGCGATACCAGGAGGACTCTTGCCCCCGATAAAACGAAGCTCTCCGCGATCGCCTCGCCAATACCGCTTGAACCGCCGGTGATAACCGCAACCTTATTACTTAGACTGATCTCCATACTGAGACTTTAGGCTCAGTTGATGCAGCTTTGCTAGACATGGAAGGTTATTCATGAACCATCTCGCCAACCAGTCCAGTCCCTATCTCGTCCAGCACAAGGACAATCCGGTAGATTGGTGGCCCTGGTGTGCTGAGGCTCTGAACCTGGCCAAGGCGACAGACAGGCCGATATTCCTTTCAATCGGCTATGCAGCATGTCACTGGTGTCATGTCATGGCTCACGAATCTTTTGAAGATCCCCAAACCGCTGCCTATCTCAATGACCATTTCATCTCCATCAAGGTCGACCGAGAAGAACGGCCCGACATCGACGCCTTATACATGGAGGCGGTACAAGCGATCACCGGCTCCGGAGGCTGGCCAATGAGCGTCTTTCTAATGCCAGACACCAGGCCCTTCTACGCCGGCACCTACTTCCCCCCACGAGAAGCTGGGGGTATGGCCAGCTTCCCCTCGGTTCTAGAAGCCCTTCATGACGCCTGGAGGAATCGCCGCGACGAGGTCGAGCACCAAGCAGACCAAGTCAGCACCGCAATCTCTTTGAGGACGTCGATCGAAAGAAACAATTTCAGTATCGAGACCCGCGAAGAGCAAGAGCTCTTGAAATCCTCAACCGCCCAGGTACTGCAAACATACGACAGCAAATGGGGAGGATTTGGACCTCCGCCAAAATTTCCGCAGACGAATCTTATCGAGGTTCTCTTCAACAACTATCTGAGATCCCACGCTTCGCAGGAACTAGAGGCAGCTTCCACAACTCTTGACGCGATGTGCTCTGGCGGCATTTACGACCACATTGGCGGAGGCTTTGCCCGCTACTCGACCGATGAACAATGGATGATCCCTCATTTCGAGAAAATGCTATATGACCAGGCGCAGATGGCACGAATCTTTGCCGTCGGATGGGCCCTGACCAAAAATCCCAACTGGAAGCAAGTAGCCTGCGAAACGGTCGAATACGTGCTCCGTGATCTCCACACAGATGGCGGCGGTCTATTTTCAAGCCAAGACGCCGACTCCGAAGGGGTGGAGGGAAAATACTATCTCTTCGGCGTTTCCGACCTGCAAAAGATTCTTGGCAAAGATTCAGATGAATTCATCGAACACTACGGAGTCACCGGCAGGGGCAACTTCCAAGGTTCAAACATATTGTTCCGCCCAAAAAGGGGAGATCTTATTCGCGGAACGAAACTCGAAGCGTGCAGGGCAAAGGTGCTCGCTGCCCGCTACCAACGAATTCCTCCAGCTCTTGACGACAAAGTCATCCTTGAATGGAATGCCATGTTCGTTTCCACGCTTGCACAAATTGGCTTCATCATGGATCGTGCAGACTGGATAGCCACGGGCGAATCACTCTTGCAATTCCTGGAAGACAACATGAGGCGCGATGGAAGATGGATGAGGATATGGCATCAGGGGTCAGTGTCCCAGCCAGCCTTTGCTGGTGATTATGCCAATCTTGTGGACGCCTACACCCGGCTCTATGAGGCGACTGGAAAAGCGAAGTATTTAGCAAACGCGGAAGCCACTGCACGCCAGCTGCTGGACCTCTTCGAAGACAAGGAGAATGGGGGTTTCTTTACCGTCGGAGAGGACCAAGAAAGGCTGATCGTGAGAACAAAAGACCTTTTTGACGGAGCGATACCCTCAACCAACTCAGTCGCCGCGCGGAGTCTTGCACGCCTGGCCAAACTGACTGACGGTCAGCAATTCAGAGACTCCGCAACTGGCGTTGTCGACTTGCTGGCTGCAGCTATATCCCGGCATCCAGGCGCGTTCCCGGTAATCGTTCAATCCATTGCACTCCTCGGCGCCCAATCTCAAGAGATCGTGATACCCGGTGATCGCCTCGATCTTGTCAGCCAGCTCAAGGGCAGATGGTTGCCCAACGCTGTCATTGCGTTTGGAGAACAATACCCCTCTCCGCTATGGGACGGACGCCAAAGAGGATTTGCATATATTTGCCGAAGTTTCAGCTGCCTTCAGCCATTATCGCAGCCGTCTGAGCTATCCGACGCACTAGATTCACTGCTCTAGACATTTTTCTACCGATTTAATGGATTATCATCAGGACTGACATGAACGCAATTAGGCCTAGTTTCGGGGAAAACACTTCATTAGAAATTTCCGTTCTCGCAAACTTCGGTAACGAAATATTCGGAATCGATCAGAACACGAACGCATTTGTACGCTTCGATATAGAGCCCGACAGATTCCCATCAGTCTCCTTCAACCCATTTGCACTCTGGAAAGTTCGCCTGAGCGATGAACCCGGCATTCGGGATCCTGCTAGGCCCGAACTGATTGGGGTTACCGAGATAATTCCGATAGGCCAAGTCCATAGCAAGAGCGCCATCGCCCAGCTTTCCAAAGAGTGCTCAAGTCCCAGTGCTATGCCAATTCTCGGCTTCAACGGACCCTCTATTTCCTACGGACTGATCACAGGTCGGTCGCCTTCCATCACTGTCATCGAGCTAACGAAGAGACAGGCAATTCGCAAGAACAGCTACGGCGAAATCACCATCAGCTTTCCATGGAGCCAGATCATCACCTCGCTTCCGATCGGAAATCAAGCCGAGCGCCAACTTTTCGAAAAGGTCAACCGGCCGCTGAACACCGATGGCGAGATTGCCTCAGTCTTGGGATTCAAACCGAAATTCATGGTTGTCGCCCTTGCAAAGCCTAGGGGCGGGTACTGCCGCAAGGTCGCCGTCGGACTGCTGCCAAAAAAAATCTCCCGGAAAACTGCCAAAGTCCTGAAAGCGAGACAGCTCGAATCGGCTGCAGCAGGGATTTGGCCAGTTCAAGATACCAAAGCTACGATCATCAGCGATCTTAATGACGATACGGATTGACGACCCGCAACGACCGGGGGCAAGGCGAAAATAAACCCTGCACTTCTCCTGGCGACTGGGCATGCCTGGCCGCGTGCGACCCTCACTGTTTATCGGAGCACAAACGCCGATATTTAACGAATCATATGCAAGAGAAACCTCGCAACCCGATATAGCAGGACAAACAAAACCAAATACAGCAACACCCGGATTGGAAGCAAAACCAGCGAAACTACCGATCCAGACAGCGCCGTCAATATCACAAAACCTATAGCAACAACGACCATGGGACCCAGAATCGCGAGTCCGCCACGTCTTCGACGCCGGTAGCCGCTGTTCACGATCTCGAATTTACTGCGCTCTATCTTTTGCCATGGTCTGTACGAATTGTAGTCAGGCAGTTCCCGCAAGCATTGATGAAGCTCAGAATATGTTCTTGCTGCCATAGCCGCGCTAATGCGATCCGAAAGCTCGGAAATCGTTAGACGACCTTCGGCTGCCGCCTCCCTGAGAAGATTGGCGACATCCGCCCTGTCTGCGTCTGACGCCCGAGTTGTCATCCATCTCCCGTCCATAGTTAAATAATGGCACTTATCAACTAACTGTCAACTTCGCAACGAATCAATTATCCGATTTTCTCCTGACGGATCGACCGAAAAAGTTCTGACCAAAATCGAGCCGGGCAATATTTGGCCCACTAGTCGGAAATCAGGCCAAATCCACAATCCCAACCAAATTCGTCGAACATCGCGAACTGTGACTTTGGCTGACGATAGCTCGAGAACCTCGGTAACGCGATGGCGCAACGCCACAGTTCCTGATCCTGTGCGCTAGCCATGCATAGCGAGATTTGATTGGCGCGAGCCTCAGAGACCAGATATATATCCCAGCAGGAAGGCTAAATAAGTCAAGGGATGTCGATCGGCTTGGTCCAGTTCCGCTCCCGGCTTAGCTATCCAAAATGGCCCTTACCCACCGAGAGGACCGAGGGCGCTCGGCGGCGGAAGGTCAGCTGCAGGGTTGCTCGCGAGCGTTGTCTTAGGGTTAATGGGTAGAGGATCCGGCGGTCGCGGCATCTGAGAGAAGTCAAAGTCCGCTGCCAGGTTGCCGAGCACCGCACTGTTCTCTCTGACATCGGGTCGAGGATCAGGACGTCCATCGGTTTTCGGATTGAGCCGCTGACCGCCCAAGAAGTCGTCCTCGATGAAGCGCAGGTAGGCATCGTAGGATAAGACCTGCTGGTCGACCAGACCTGCGCGAGCATAAGGGCTGATGACGATGCCGGGAACTCGTATGCCGTAACCCAGCGAATCCGGAGTCGGAGGAACCACCTGGTCGTAGAAGCCTCCCCAGTCATCCCATGTCAAGAAAATGGCAGTGGAGTTCCAGTCCGGACCTTCCATCACCGCGTCGACCAGACGGGTAACGTAAGACTGGCCCGTCGACACCTTTGCGGGGGGATGCTCGCTGTCAGCAGGATTCGGCAGCAGCCACGACACGGCGGGCAGCGTGCCGGCCTTTGCCTCAGCGATGAACGCCGGGTCACTCTTCACATTGCCGAGTTGATTGTCTTGGTGCACGTCGGTGAAGCCTGGCAGCACATCCCAGATTGCAGGGACGCCCTGGCGGGCTGCAGCCGGTCTTGCGAATCCAGTTGTGGCTCGTAAAGCCGTTGCGGCCGTGGTCGCAGTTCGAGCCACGGTCTTCTTCGTCTTGGCTCCCTGGACACTAGTGCCGCCATGGTCCAAGAACCAGGTCCAAGATACCCCTGCCCGATGCAGCAACCAGGTGATGTCGGTCCAGGCATACGGAGTAGGATCGGCCGGGGTGGCGAGCTTTGGCATAAGGGAGCTATAACAGCTCGCCGGGTCATTTCGGACCACGCAATCTGCCGACCACCCCGACAACAGATACAGATGGGATGGAAAGCTCCAGGAGTGGACCGACTCGAACATGTGATCCTGGAGCACGTAGGTTTGAGCCCATGCCCAATAGTTTGGGATGTCGGAGGCGGTGTGGTACCCCATAACGTCTGCGCCATGGGATGCAAGCGTGCATGCTGGTTGCGATGGCGGGCAAGTAGCCGCGTGCTTGCCCCGTTCCGCCTCGCTGATGTACCCGTTCATTGCGCCGTTGGCAACATCCAGCGCGCTCGCCCCGGCGTCGTGAGGCCCGCCATAGTTGACGTCGGCGTGGTCGGGGTATGGCCGTACGCAACGGCCAAGGGTTGGATCGGGTACGCAGACCGTTGGGACACCACCGCTCATCGGGATGCCATCGGCTCCGGGAAACGTGCCGAAGTAGCTGTCGAAAGACCGATTCTCCTGGAAAATAACGACGACGTGGCGGATCTTGTGGATCCCGGCCTCGCTCGGCGCCAGATTCGTTTTCGACCCGCTCAGAGCCAGGCCGGCAACGGCAGCTCCAACGACGAAAACCGTCATGAGGACAAGGACCATCCCAGGCTTTGCTCGAGATCGCGCTCCCATATTTTCATGGTACCACACCAACATCAAGGTGCGCGCGTGTCATAATTTCAAAGCATCTCCGCGTACGCGGATTGCCATTTGTCAGATCGTGGTCCGGCTCGCGCGCAGCACCGAAGTACTTCTGTGGTCGAGTTCCACATGCATCTCAATGAAATCGCCTGCCGCAAGATCCCCAAAGGACTCAGTCACGTCAAGCTCGATCCTCGAGTTGCCCACACTGAATATTGCCACACGATGGGTTCCCAGATTGATGCAGTCGCTTACGACGCAGTGTGCGTGGAGGGTTACTCCCGCATCTTTGAATTCAAATTGAAAGCTCGATTCGCCCCTTACTGAAAGAATCTTCGATTCGATTACCCGATGACCGAAGCTCTTGAATGCGACCGCAAGTCCCGCCCCGTTCAGTGCAGTTAGATCGCTCACTGCCTCGGACAATCCCCGTGTATTTTCCGTCACGCCCAAGATATTCTCATAGCCCATGATCTGAGCTACTTCCACGCTTCCTGGATTCTTCATCAAATCACCGACAGAACCATTGGCAATTACCAGCCCATCGTCAATAATCGCCAATGACTCAGACAGATATGCCGCCTCGGTAATGTCATGTGTCACGACAATGAGGTAAAGGTTCAGTTCCATTACCAAATTGCGGACAAACCTTATTTGCCGGTCTCTCTCAAACCGGTCTAAAGCGCTAAACGGCTCGTCGAGTATCAGCAGATCAGGGTTTGCTGCAATAGAGCGAGCAAGAGCGACGCGCTGCCGCTGTCCCCCGGAAAGGGTCGAGATTCTTCGATCGAGAAGCGATACGATTCCAACCTGGTTTGCCACCACGAAGATCCTTCTCTCAATCTCAGCCACTTCCTTTATGCCGCCAGCCCATCGCACAGAAGCTGCCATTTGCGCGTAAACGTTGAGGTGGTCGAAAAGGCCTTGACCCTGAGGAACATAAGCCACCCGCGGAGATTCCACACCACCCAAATCAAGTCGTCCAACCAGTGACGGAGCGAGTCCGGCGATGCTGCGAAGGGTCATCGATTTGCCAGCGCCGGATGGGCCAGTTATCGCAAGCGACCGGCCATCCGTGGCAACGTCCACATCCATCGCAAATCCGCCTACATGCCCCTTCACGCCGAATTCTATATGATCGCTGCTGCTCTTGGCCGGAGGCGCCTCTAGCGGTTGGATCTCTCCGCCCCTCCCGCTGGGATTTCTGATGCCTAGCACCAGCTTTGACGGTACGAATATCTTGCCAATGACGGCCACTGCAAGAAACGAAACTATCAGAACTGCCGCCACTGGAAGTATTGCCGTCGTCAGACCGGACCCTGAAAATTGCGCAAAGATCATCACCGGCAAGGATGTCGGGTGGTACGCGACCAGCACAGTGGCACCAAATTCGCCAAAAGCCCGCAGCCATCCCATCATCACGGCGGTCCGAACCGACTTGATTGCCAAAGGAAGCTCGATTCCCGCGATTCTGCGCCAGTTTGGAATGCCCAACAGAAACGACACCTCAAATACCTCTGGCGAAAGCACGGAAAACGCTGCACGCGAACCCTCGACGACGAATGGCATCTCGACAAATAATTGCGCGAGTACGATGGCGGCCATCGAACTCACGAGCCTTCCACCAAAAAACCTTCCGATGGTCGAATAGGGGCCGAAGGCTATAAGCAGCATAATTCCCGAGACCAGCGGTGGAATCCCGAGCGGTAGACGAATTATCACCTTTGCAACCCGCGTGAAAACAGTGTTCGTATGGGCCAAGTGGCTTGCAAGAGGCACGCCGAAAACGACCAGTGTCAAGGTTGTAATGGTCGCGGTAGCTGCCGATATATATGTCGCGGAAATTATCCCCGGAGCGCTTCCGACTCCGTGGTACCCAACATACACAACCAGTCCGGCAAATGGAATCGCCAGGTAGATCACCAGCCATCCCCCAAAAATGCCGCTGTCTTTCCTGGGCTTTACACTGCCTTTAGGCAATTCTGCTACCCCATTTTCCAGTCGTAGCAAACCTGCTCGATTTCCGCACAACACTAAGCTGCAAGGCAAATTGCCCTATTCTGTCCAAAGAAAAGGGCTGCCATACACGCGAGTGCGGAGAATTTACTGCGCCTCCATTAGAGCTACAACTTGACACCGTTTTGCACTCCGGTGCCGTGTACAGTTGGTTTCGCCGGCTGCAGTCCCACCGAATTCAGAAGCTGCTGCCCTTGCGATGAATATAGATAATTGACGAATGCAATTGCCCCACTTAGATTCCTGGCACCATTTAAGATTGATATGGTGAAGTTTGCCCCAACGGAAATGCCAGTTTCGATAAATGGGATCTTCGCCATTTTGGCCTCATTCTCGTAAAAAAATCCCGCATCAAGTTGCCCGGACTCTAGCCGTCCAACCAGCGTTTCTTCGGGAAATATCTGAGCCGTATTTTCCGGCGATCCTAAAAGTTGGGCGAAGAGAGACGGGTCTCCAATTTTGGCTGCCTCATCTTTCACGAGAGTCTCGGTCAGAGTGCCCTTTGGATCCAGCTTCGGATCCGTCCTTCCGAGCCGAAATCCGCTCTGGCTCATTACTTTATACCAGTCGCCACTGTTGAGCTCGGATGCATACTTTGACTTCGGGTTGTATCCAATGACCAAGGGCGATGAGGCAAGATTCGCATACCAAGAAATAAGATCTCCGTTTGCACTGCCCGACAGCATGTTGTTAACCGACGGCGATGCCGAAAGAAAAACATCGGCAAGGCGAAGCTTTTCCTTGATCTGGTTCGCAAGGGCAACCGAGCCTCCAGGATATCCGTTCAGTTTAAAACCCGAACTCTTGGAAAAGGCTGGTCCTATTACGTTGTTCATCGTTGCCTCAAGTGATCCCGCATAGGATAAGTTAACTGTGCTGTTGCTGCCAGCAGGCGTGCCGACAGCCGATGAGCTGCCAGCCGAGCTTCCGCAACTCGAAACGAGCCCCGAAATTAGGACCAGCGCGGGTAAGAGACCGCGAACACGCTTAACGTAAAGCATAAAATCGCTCCAAAATAATTAGATTCGAATCAGCTGACCAGCTGGTACCCGCCCATGACCGCCACTTCCTTTGAAAATGACGCAGAGTTCGCCAGATCCAGAATCCCTTGCTCAGATGCCAGAGCATATCCATCCTTTGAAAACACCAGGGATGATTGGTGTTCTCCAACCGAAACGAATCCAAGCCCCTGACTCTCAGCTATCGACGCCGGCACTATCCCCGCGTCACATAATCCAAGTTCAACTGCCGCCGCGACCTGGTAGTGGCCTCCAAACGTGACTGAACCCGGGACCCGAGCAGTCTCAGTTCCAAATTCAGCCAGACGATGATCGACAAATTGCCGAACGCCGGAACCCACCTCCCTAGATGCAAACCGGATATCCGGTCTGAGCAGATCCGTAAGTGACTTGATGTTCTTAGGATTCTGCGCCGCAAAGCAAAGAGCAATCTCCCAACGGCCAAGCGGCAGCACGAAGTATCCTTCAGACTTGTCAACTTCATCACCCATATCGGCAGCTTCGCCGTGCATCAAGGCGCAGTGAGTCAGTTTTCGATGCAGCTTCGTCAACGAATCTCTATTGGAACCGTAAAACCAACGAAGCTTGAATCCCCCAGATCTTTCGTTGATACGCGAGGATATGAGTCCTAGCACCGGATCGCAACCATCCATGAACATTCCAGAACGGCCAATTTCCGATTCCACCTCGTACCTGAGGTCGACAACGCGAACCAATGCGTCGGCAGCTGTGGGCGGCGCGGCAAATCCGGCCGCGGAGGACTGGCGAATGACCGCCTCTCCATCGATTTCTGTCACGTACGCGCTAACCGCACCAGGCGCCTTCCTTTGGATATCAAAGCGAAACTCCTTGGACCCCTCGCCAGGAAATACTTCCGCGACGTCACTCCCGAGAGCGCTTGCGATTGCCATGGCAAGATACACCTTGGGAACCTGATGGCCTGCCTCGATGGAGTACAAAGACTGCCGAGAAATCCCTACGAGACGAGCCAGCCCAGAAAGTGAGAACCCCCTCTGTACCCGAAATTGCTCGACTTTGTTGCACGCCATTAAATTTCTCGAATCTATGACCGATCACTATGTCAGGTTTAGCTTACAGATGTTAGGTATACAATGCAACATGACAGACAAAATAGCAAGGGCGCGCTCGATAGCATAAAGAATGGGTCGCCCTAAAATAAACCTTTCGATAGGCCGGTAATTTGAGCCTGATAGCTAACCGACAACCTCGACCGACAAATGACTGCCGCATACCTCCGGGAATTAAAGTCATAATTTCGATGATTAAATATCGAAGTCCGGCGGCAGATTGCTCCACCAGCCGGACTCTTACCAAGCCTGGGCTTAGATGCTAAACGTAGCTAGGTTGAATTTCAAACCCACCAATGGTAACCCAAGGCAAAGTTCAGCGTCACGCCGAACATCATATAGATAAGCCAGATCCCGGTCAGAATATGAAACAAACCCAGTGACCTCTCGCCAAAAGCACCCAGTCCTTGCATATTAGGCTTCAAACTTGCAAAAATATCGGAGATGTAGACAAGGATAAGGCCGATAAAAATGAGAGCAACAGGTGTGTCATGTGCGCCAAGGAACACCGCGGTGCCCAGCGCGGAAATGGCGAGGAATCCAATGGCCATCCCAAGATTCACCCGAGGCTCCGCCCGTCCTTGCATGCGATTCCAGCCCATGGCAAACCAGTGAATGCCATACGCGCTAAATGCCAATGCGGCCATGTAAAGAGGCTTTGCTGTAAAAGTTCCGAGCGTTAGCCCTAAAAATAAAACGATGCCAGTCACGAACTGGCAAAAACCGGGCAACCAGACTCCCCATACCCCGGTCGCCGCGTCAACGTCAGTATTTCGTTTAGGATAATGGAATAACTCCTGCGGCCCATAGATAAGATAGCCCGTTCCTAGGCCCATAAACCCAAGCGCAAGCGGGGGGAATGCCGATGATTGGAGACTTACTACCGTGCTAAGCATTGGTACGACCTCCTAGTTGATGTACAAATCATGATTTTATTCCAGTTATTCGCAACAACCAAGGATCAAATGCCAATTCATACAGCGAATACCGCCGACGCCTAAGGTCCGAGACACAGCAAATGCTTCTCGGGACGACGAAAATGGTAGTTTCACCAACAACGGCCTGCTTCGAACGCTCAAACGTTGCAGCCGGTAGTTAATGGAAAGAATACCCCTCAAGAAAAGTGCCGATGACGCGCACCACCGGGCCCCAAACTTGCACGAGCTTAGCGGCCTATTGAAAGCTGCTGTGTTGCGGCCATTATTGAATCCCCGCTTCATAACAACCGACTCCAGGCCCAGTCGCGCCTGAGTGATTACCGCAATAGATCTTCTAATCCTCTTCCACTCTGCCAACAAGTGCAAGATCTTCAGCCATAACCCAACCAAACGCGCATACACAGTCGAGCCTGCTGGTATCGAGAGGCTCGAAAAAGTGTTTGAACTCGTCAAACTTTCCATTCAGACCTGGATCGGCGAAATCAATGTATCCATCAACACATCCAGTTCCCGACAGCACAAAGGTCCGATCATCAAGACGATGCTCAGCACCAAATCTCTTTGCTAAACGACGTCCCCATGCGCGCTCCTCGCCGGTTGGTTTATATCCAGGCCGGGGAACTATATCCACAAGGTTTTCGAGAAGCGCATAGCCATGATGAGAGACCAACCTGCAGCCAATGAGAACGTCCTCATCCGGGAACGCAAGAACTGCCTTCCTATATTGATCGTGAAGTATCGCGTTCAAGACGGCAGAGCTGTCCTCACCTGCGCTTATTGTGAGGATTCCCATGAGAATTGCCGGCGTGCCGCCAATTCTCTCAAGCGTATAAAACGCATAACCCACCAGTTCATCACCTATATGTGCATCGGTGACAAGAACCCAGTCTTCTTGTTGTTTGGACAAAAAGCCTAGATCGAAACCGGATCCGCCCTTTTCTGCCATATCGGCCATTGCAGCCAGCTCGGCATCACCTAACGCAGTACAGTCTTTGGTCGAAACAACAATCGGCATCGTAATACAGAATCTCCCGAGTATCTACCTCAGATCAGTTTAGTCGTTCTTACGTCGACTTAGAACCATGCGGCATCAGCTATGCACTGAGGCTCGTCATCCTGCTCGGGTCGAAGATGGCATTTGCCCCAAACAATACCCTCAGTTCCCCAATCAGACCTCCCCTGTCATTTACCTTGAATTCCAGAGGCAGTTGATAGACATCATCTCCGATATGAAGGCGGACCGGAACTGCTCCATGATGCTCTGAAAGCAAATTCTTCAACCGAGTTAAATTACTTCTGGTCACCTGTGTCAAGGCGATTCTGATGCCGAGCGGCTGGCTCGACCCCTCTGTAAGGTTTGGCCTCGAAATCGAATGCGCGATAATCTTCGGCTGATCGTCCCTAGTATCGACGCGTCCCTTGACGAGGAAGATCGTATCTTCTTCGAGCATGGCCCCGAATTCAGCCATCTGTTTGGGAAACAGAAATACTTCTATCGACGAAGTCAAATCCTCCAAAATGAAATTGCCCATCAGATCGCCGCGCTTCGTGTATCGGCGGCTGACTGAAGTCGCAACCCCACCCACGGTTATCATTTCATCAGCGCGCTGCGTCGATGGCAATTCCAAAACGTCAGAAATCAAATAGTCGGCAAATCTAGACAGCGCTTTCTCCAGCCCCATCAAAGGGTGATCAGACACGTAAAGGCCTAGCATTTCTTTTTCTGAAGCCAGGAGTTCGGATTTTTCAAACTCGGACTCAGGAATCGTTATTTCAATGGTTGGAGAATCGCTAGGGTCCTCTAACGGAGCATCGAACAATCCCATGATTCCGGCTTCAGTCTCCCTGCGCTTGATTATGGCGCGGTCAATCGAGTTTTCATATACCTCCAAAAGCCCCTTCCTGGGATGCCCCAAAGAATCGAATGCCCCCGACCTGATCAAAGCCTCTACGCTTCTCTTATTGAGCGCCACCGGGTCAACCCTCATGCAATAATCCGCGAACGAGGTGAACAATCCATTCTTTTCGCGCTCGGAGACAATCTGACCTACCACGGCTTCGCCCACATTGCGCACCGCCGCCAAGCCAAATCGAATCGCACCACTGCCCTCGTCGGACGGGACGGCCGTAAAATCGGAGCGGGAAACGTTAATATCTGGAACCATCACCTGAATCTGATGATCTCGGGCGTCCGAAAGATACACCGCGGTCTTATCTTTGTCATCTTTGACCGATGTCAAGATCGCAGCAAGAAATTCGACAGGATAGTTGGCTTTCAGCCAAGCAGTCTGGTACGCAATCAGCCCGTACCCATATGAGTGGCTCTTATTGAACGCGTAGTCTGCAAACGGCTCGATAATATCGAAGAGCGCGGTACCGATCGACTCGTCATAACCTGAGTTCTTGCAGCCCTCGACGAATTTTTCGCGTTCTGCCTGAATCAGCGACCGAATCTTCTTTCCGCAAGCTTTTCGCAGGTTATCGGCCTCGGCCAAGGTATAGCCGGCAAATTTTTGTGCGACCCTCATCACCGACTCCTGATAAATCATGAGTCCGTAGGTGTCGCCGAGAATTTCCCTCAAATCCGGGTGCAGATAGTCGATTGATTTCCGCGCATTTTTCCTGTCGGCGTAGTCATTGTGCATATTTGCCGCCATCGGACCAGGCCGATAGAGGGCAACAAGCGCGGCAACGTCGTCAAAGCTGGTGGGAGCCAGCGAGCGCATCAATGCTCTCATCGGGCGACCTTCCAGCTGAAACACCCCGATTGAGTCGCCTTCGCGCAACATTCCCAGCGTCTTGTCATCGTCCAGAGGTACGCTATCGATATCGGGTCGTTCGTTGGTAGTCTCATATATGAGATCCAGCGCCCTCTCGATGATGGAAAGAGTCCTCAGGCCCAGGAAATCCATCTTCAGCAGCCCTAATTCCTCGACGCCGTGCATCTCATATTGAGTGACAATCGGCGCCTGATCGATTGGGCTTCCAGGATCCGGCTTACGTTGAATCGGGAGATACTCCGTGAGCGGCTCATGTGTAATTACGACCGCAGCAGCGTGTATCCCATCCTGGCGGCGCAAACCTTCGAGTCCCCTCGCCACCTCGATCACGCGTTTGACATCGGAATCGCTTTCGTACATTTCCCTTAAATCGGAGGCCATGTTATAGCCATCGTCGTAACCTTCGACATGTTCGAGGCATGCGCTCAGAGGGGTGTCTCTACCCATTATCAGCGGAGGCATCGCTTTCGCAATCTTGTCGCCGATTCCGTACGGATAGCCAAGGACCCGGGCGGCGTCGCGAACAGCGGCTCGGGCCTTGATCGTAGAAAAGGTCACGATCTGAGCCACGCGATCCCAGCCATACCGCTCGGCGGCGTAACGGATCATATCGGAACGATAACGCTCGTCGAAATCCATGTCGATATCGGGCATCTGGATTCTGCCCGGATTGAGAAATCTCTCAAAAATCAAGCCATATTTTATGGGGTCGAGATCAACAATTCCCAGACAGTAGGCGACGCAGCATCCTGCTGCCGATCCTCTGCCAGGGCCCACCCGAATGTGGTTATCCTTTGCATACCTGATCAAATCCCAGACCAC
>DAHVRV010000069.1:0-2866 GCA_027322285.1 Actinomycetota bacterium | reverse complement strand
AGTGCCGAGGTATTGGGACTAAGCATTGGTGATGTCGACATCGCCAGAGGCTGGGTCCGAGTGATCGGCAAAGGTGACAAGGAACGCCGGGTTCCCCTCGACCCCGATGTAGCCTCAATCGTACAGTCCTACCTGCTTGTCGAGCGACCGGAGACCAATGAAACCAGGTTGTTCGTGGTTGGCAAAGGACCCCACCGCGGTCAGCCGCTCTCGGGGGAGGGGCTCCGTCGGATCTTTCGCTATCACCGGGAGAAGACGGGAGTCGTGGCTGGTCATCCTCACGCATTGCGTCACAGCTTCGGAACGGCGTTGGCTGAAGCAGGTGTGGATTTGGCCGTCATGCAAGCACTCATGGGCCATGACCACGTGGACTCCACTGCCGCCTACATTCACCTTTCACCATCCCACGTGCGTCGCTCCTTTGACGAAGCTCGTGCCCGTCAACGTGAGGCGGAACGTTGACTGTGGCGGCGGGGCAACCGGTCCTCGAGGGCGTCCCTGACTACTTTGCCGAGTTCTCTGAATGGCTCGCACGACGAGGAGTAGGCAACCCATCGTTTTTCGTGGGAGCGAGGAGCCTGCTCCGGCGCTTTCCAGATCCGCAGGAATTTGCAACTCTTCAACTGTCTGCTCGCCTCGCCGAGGGTGCCTATGTGCGTCCGATACTCAACTTTCTCATGCTTCACGGCTATCTTCATCCCGGCTACGACTATCTGCTTGACCGCAAGCTGTCCGGCATCTTGAAGGAGGGCGAACAGAGCCCGATCGGCCCCGATATCGCAACCTTCCTTGGCGCAGCTCAACGGCTCGGATACTCACTTCGTGCTCGCCATGGGATGGCCTCCCAGGTCCCAGTTCGCATGCTCATCGAGTCCGGACACAGCCTGTTGCAGCTCTGCGACGATGACCTGGCGGCTTTCGAGGCAGCACTCTTGGAACGCGAAAGGCGCCATGGTCGCGACTACAAACACTATCACGTTGCCCTCTACGAGACCCGGATCGTGCTGTATCACCTCGGAGCGCCGGTGGAGCAGGTCCCAAAACGTACGATCCCGCCCCAGTGGAGCTGGGACCGCTTTCTCGAAGGCGTGAACGAGGGAATCCGCCGGTCAATGGTCGCTTACCTTGAACGTCTCGAGGCGATGCGGTCGCGTGCCCGGGTCACCGGATCTGCCTGTGAGCTCGCTCACTTCGGGCGGTTTCTGGCCTCGATCGATCCAACGCTGTCCAGCTTCGCCGATCTGGACCGGCGTCGTCATATCGAACCATACCTAAGTGCGGTGGCTAATGCAGTACATCATCGAAGTGGTGAACCGATCGCTATTTCCACACAACGTGGTCGCATCCAGGTGGTAGGCCAAATGCTCGACGCGATGACCGAGTGGGGATGGGAAGAAGCACCCAGACGCCGAATGATCTTCGAGCGTGATAGCCCGCTGCGGCCTAGGCCCCTCCCTCGCTACCTGCCTCCTGATGCAGATCGGCGACTCATTGAAGCGCTCAAGGCCTCGCCGAACCGTCTGCGTGCCGATGCCCTCTTACTGGCACGGGCGACTGGCATGCGAATCGGGGAACTACTCGACCTCGAGCTAGATGTCCTCCATTACGTCCCAGGCCAAGGATCGTGGTTGAAGGTACCCCTCGGCAAGCTAGCCACCGAACGCATGGTGCCCCTTGACGAGGACGCTGTGGCGCTGATAGAGAGGATCGTCGAGTACCGCTCTCCCGGTCGGCCATTGCGTCATCCAAGAACCGGCCACCCGACCGATTTTCTCTTCACTCACCATGGGCGTCGGGTCTCGGTCGACGCATTGCGTTCCGAGTTGCAGCGGGCGGCAGAATGTGCGGGTATCGGCCCAGTGGTACCCCACCAACTCCGGCATACCTTTGCGACTGCCTTGGTGAACGCCGGGTGCTCTCTCCAATCCCTTATGGCCATGCTCGGCCATGTCTCGGCCGAGATGACCCTTAGCTACGGACGACTCTTCGACGCAACGGTCCGCGCCGACTATGAGAAGGCGCTCACCTTGGCAAAGGATCGCCTCGGACCGGTTCTTCCGGGGTCAATACCAGTCAAGCTCAACACCGACTGGAGGCAAGCCCCACTTATCAAGGCTCGTCTCGGTGTCGGCTACTGCGTGCGAACTCCGGCACAGGGGGTTTGTCCCTACACGAACGTCTGCGAACACTGTCCGAACTTCCGCTCAGGCGCCGCCTTCCTCCCCACCTTGCTCGCTCAACGAGATGACGCGGAGGCACTCCTGGCCGATGCCAAGGCACGCGGATGGGATGAGGAGACAGCCCGGCATCGGCGTCTTATCGCACGGCTCGACCGTCTGATTTCGGATGCCCGCTCCGCATGAAGGCCGACTTGATACGTCGAGTAGAGACGGCCTGTGCCCGGCTGGTCGCGAGAGGAGAACGCGTCACGTTTACCGCCGTCGTCACGGACGCCGGGATAGCCAAGTCCACCCTCTACCGGCACCCAGAGCTGAGAACGATAGTTGAAGAACACAGACGAGCCGATAGGGAGGCCCAGTCCTTTAACGGAATCGTTGTCGAACTCAGCCTGCTACGCCAAGGGCTTGAAGCCGTTGCTACCAAGGTGCGTAGACAGGAGGAGGAACTTCGCGCGTTGCAACGTCAGATAGCCACACGAAAATAAGACTTCTGACGATCGATATCAGATCAGTCTTAGTCAGGATTGGCCGGTTAACCATGGCTGAACGGACGGGTGGAATCGTTCAACGCAAGGCTACGAGATGAGTTTCTAAACGGCGAACTCTTCGAGAGCTATACCGGAATCTTGTGTTTTGACCCCTTAGGACGATTGGCTGGGAGGTTGTTGCATGGTGAGCCAAGGATC
>DAHVRV010000068.1:0-2918 GCA_027322285.1 Actinomycetota bacterium | reverse complement strand
GCGGAAACATGAGTGAATGTCAACAAATGTGCGGTATTTCATCGCGTAAAACACAATTTTTCCAATACTTTTCTCTAGCTCGTCTTACTTGATCTGCTTAGGCTGCATTTCGAGGCAAAATCGGGTCGTTTGACTGCGCCAGTAGCCGAATTGTGTTTCGGACGCATTGTTTTAACCGATTAGCAATGTGCCAATTGTTAAGGCTGCTAAGTGTAATCGCTCACAGATCTCAATGCTGAGATATTTATGAAGAGCAAGCTGATATCCGCACTCCATTCCGTTGTCGCCTTGTGCTGTCTGCTTTTTTTTGCAGGGATTGCGATTTCCCCGCAAGCTGAGAGTCAACCAGGTCAGGGTGGTCCTTATAGCGGCAGTTTCATCGCGAGCGGAGTTGGACTTGAGAAAACGATTTCGACAAAAGGCGCTCCGCTTTCAGGGGCTTCAGTCTGGTCGATGTATTGCTGGGTGCGTAGTGAAGGTCCATTTCCGTCGAAGACGCTGCTTGCTGGATTCGGAGATCCCAAGGCAATAGGCGCCGCGCAGCGCTATCTCGGTGTGATTGATGGCAACTTAGCATTTTGGTCGATCGGGGGGAGCATACTCAGTCCCATTCATCCAGAGCCGAATCGATGGCATTTGCTCGCCGCCAGTTACGATGGGGCATCGCTGCGCCTTTACTATGATGCCAGGGAAGTAGCATCCCAGAAGCTAAAACTAGGTACTGTACTACCTACAATTATGGCCCCATACTATGATGTCAGGGAAGAGCTTGAGTCAACAAGGATTAAACTCGGTACTGCATCCCCCATGATGTATATGGCCCCAGAAGTGCTGCCGTGGGCGAGCGGCGGGCACTTCGCAGGGAAAATAGCGCGGTTCACGCTCGTTTCTCGCGTGATAACTGCGAATGATCTTCATGCAATGCTCGGCCAGGAGGAAACACTGGACTTAACTGAATTTGAGGCGGGTTCGAAGGACTGGCCAGTGCAAACTGAAGGGCAAGCAGGCCTTCGTGATCCTCAAGATCCAGCCACGCTGCCGGCGTCAATAGTTCCCCCATCAAAACCTGTTATACACAGCATTCCCAATGTCCCACCTTTGAGTCCGATCAATCCCCATGAATGGACTTTAACGGGTGGATGGCAGCTAGCGTCCGCTCTGGATATAAAGTCCAGCAGTTTGGAGCTTTCGCAACCTGGCGCTTCGATCGGCAAGTGGATGGATGCCATCGTGCCCGGTACAGTCTTAACTACCCTCATTGCCAACGGTATCTATCCTGATCCCGATTACGGTCTCAACAATCTTGCGATTCCTGAGACGCTGAATCAGCACGACTACTGGTATCGGACGCAGTTCGTGCCGCCCGTAGCTCTACGAAATCAACGTTTGACGCTGACATTCAATGGGATCAACTACGCTGCCACAATCTGGCTTAATGGAAAGCGATTGGGGGATATTCGCGGCGCCTTTGTTCGGGGACAGTTCGATGTCACTGGCATTGCACAACCCGGTAAGCCGAACGTGCTTCTAGTGCGTATTTCTCCGCCTCGACATCCTGGCATTCCGCCCGAGCAATCGATTGCGTACGGTGGCGGTCCCAACGGGGGAATAATGTGCATGGATGGGCCAACCTTCATCAGCACGGAAGGATGGGGTTGGATTCCCGGAATTCGGGACCGGGATACAGGCCTTTGGCAAAGCGTAACGCTCAAGGCAACAGGCGAGGTGAAGATTGGCGACATTCAGGTGGTGACTGCCCTGAATTTGCCCAGCACCAGTCGAGCCGATGTCACGATTTCCATTCCGCTTGCAAACCATGGAGCAACGACCGTACATGGCGTACTGAAGGTGTCTTTTGAAGGCGTAGATATCGTGAAGGGGGTAACAGTACCGCCGGGTGGAACCGCAATAACCCTAGCGCCTGCGGAATACCCAAAACTGTCTATTGCAAATCCCCGGCTATGGTGGCCCAATGGCTACGGCAAGCCCGAGTTATATCATCTCGAGACTTCTTTTCATATTCGTCAAACCGAATCAGATACCAAGCATCTGCACTTTGGCATACGCGAAATCACATACGAACTGTCTCTGTTGGATGAAACCGGCCACCTCCGTCGCGTCGAGTATTCGCCAACAACCGGTTGGAAAAACGGAGAGCAGGTTATAGATGTAAGCCATGAAGGCATCTTGAAATCGTCGGAGGGCTGGGTTGCTTCTATACGGCCTGGAGAAGAGACGAGCCCTTCCTTGCGGATGATCGATGACTATCAGACTTCCCCTTATCTTGTAATCAAAGTCAACGGCGTGCGCATTGCAATTAAAGGTGGCAACTGGGGATTGGATGATTCCCGCAAGCGAGTCTCCATCAAAAGGCTAGAGCCATATATCCGCCTAAGCCGTAATGCGCACTTCACGATGATTCGTAATTGGGCAGGACAAAATACGGAAGAAGCTTTTTACGATCTTTGCGATGAATATGGACTTCTAGTTTGGAACGATTTCTGGATTGGCACGCAGAATTACAACCTAGAGCCAGATAATACATCGTTATTTCTCAATAACGTTCGCGATGTTCTGCTTCGTTACCGCAATCATCCTTCCATCGCCATCTGGTGTGGTCGAAATGAAGGCGTTCCCCCGCCTGCATTGAATGCGGGAATGGAACAACTCATCAGAACTTTAGATGGTACGCGCTACTACACGCCGACTTCCAGGCTGGTGAATCTTCAGACGAGTGGTCCGTGGGATTATGGGGAGCCTGTCGAATTCTTCACGCGAAGGGGAATAGGTTTCACTACCGAGCTGGGTTTGCCATCCGCTCCCGCAATAGACACGATGCGTGCCATGATGCCCGCAGCCGATCAGTGGCCTCCAAGCGATACCTGGGCGTATCACGACTGGGATCTCGGCGGCCAGCC
>DAHVRV010000067.1:0-3343 GCA_027322285.1 Actinomycetota bacterium | reverse complement strand
TGAAACATGGGACAGCCCAACATCTCGCCGAATCTGAACGTCGTCCATACTTGTGCAACACCGGCATCCATGCCGGATAGAGCTTTGGAGGAGCAGATGGTAGAACAGCTTTCACTTGAGGATTTGATTGCTCATACGAAGGAAGCGATTGCTCCCTTCCGCTACAGCAAGTCGACGCTGGGGCAGTATGACTACGCGTGGGAAGAGCTGCGCTCTTATTTTATTTCCCATGACAGTAGCTCTTTCTCGGTTGACCTGGCAGGTCGTTTTGTTGATGAGGCCAGGGAAAAGTACGAGCAGGGTGAGCTGAAGGCGTGGAGATTCAAGCTCATCCGCAAAGCTACGGATCTTTTAGTTCAGTTTCATGAAAATGGAACTGTGCAATGGACGCACTTAGCAAAATGGGGAAGCCAAGGGATCAAGGAGCAGTACTTCATCGACATTTATGACACTTACGTCCAAAAGCTAAAGATCACTGGCTACGGGGAAGGAACCGTAGAGTTTTATGCCTTAGTCGCCAAGGAGTTCTTCAAATATCTTGAAGATAGGAATGTAAAGAGTCTTGGCCAGTTGACTCTGAAGGATGTTGGCCTGTTCATTTCCGTTATTTCCGGGTCCTATCAGCCAACCAGTATGCGCACGATATTGTCCGGACTTCGAAGCTTTACCCGCTTTGCTCTACAGACGGGTCTCACCCCATCTGACCTAACAGCAGCTATTCCGAAAAGTTTCGGGAGAAAGACAACACTTATCCCCACGATCACAGCCAAAGAGGAAGAGCTACTGCTTGCAGCCGTCGATCGGACAACCATGGTCGGCAAAAGGGACTTTGCCATACTACTGCTGGCTCTGCGGCTCGGGCTGCGCTCCGTCGACATCATTCGACTCAAACTTGATGACATCAAATGGAGAACAGACTCTATCTCGATCATCCAGCAGAAAACCTTGCGTCGGCTAGAGGTCCCGCTACTCACAGATGTTGGCAACGCCATCATCGATTATCTAATAAATGGCAGGCCAGAATCGAATTCACCATATGTATTTGTTCGAAGTCAGGCGCCTTATGTAAATCTCTCACCCCGCGGAGGCCTCTACAGCTTGGTAGCTTCGTATATGGAAAATGCTGGAGTCCGCCAAGAGACAGGACAGCGACGAGGTCCTCATTGCCTGAGACATTCCTTGGCCGCACGTCTATTGGCTGGAGAAACCCCTCTGCCGGTAATCTCTGCTGTTCTTGGCCACGCTAACAAAGACAGCACAAAGACCTATCTGTCTACCGATTCCGAGCATCTACGCCACTGTGCATTGGGACTTGAGGGAATTGAAGTCACCAGCGAGGCTTTGTCATGAGCAAATTTTCAAGTAGCTTCAAAAAAGACCTGGAAGGCTTTGTTGCTCAGAAGCGAGCAGTCGGATTCCCTTACGATACAGCGGAGCGAATACTTGGTGTCTTTGACAGATTCTGTCTGGAAAGTTATCCAGATGAGTGTCTCTTAGGGATGGACATGGCGATGCATTGGGCAGAAAAACGGCCTGGCGAACACGTCAATACGCTCATCCGGAGGATCACCCCAGTCCGGCAGTTTGCGAAGTATCTGCTTAGCGTTGGAATCGACGCGTATGTTATCCCAGATGGGATTCCAGCTAAGGGAATCCGCTTTGTGCCGCACGTATACACCAAGGACGAGCTGAGGACATTCTTCTCGGTGCTCGACCAGCTCAGCTACAGCATAAATTCCCCTACTCGCCATCTGGTTGCCCCGGTCATCTTTCGCTTGCTTTATTGTTGTGGTCTACGTTCATCAGAAGTCATCCGGCTGAAGGCACAAAACGTGGACCTTGCGACTGGAACCCTGAGCATCTTGGAGTCAAAAGGACACAAGGACAGAATCGTGATGATGAGTGAAGACGTTCTTCGCCTTTGTCAGATTTACCATCAAAGAGTCAGTGTGATCTGGCCCGAGAGGACCTATTTCTTTCCAAACCATCGTGGGGAGCGATATAGCAACGGGTTTTTATGGTACACCTTTCAAAAGTGCTGGACGGAGTCGAATGTAGGACCCATAAGCGGGAATTCGCCACGAGTTCAAGATTTCCGCCATAGTTTTTCGGTCAATCGGCTGAATCGGTGGGTCGCCGAGGGGAAAGACCTAAACGCATATCTGCCCTACCTCTCCATGTACCTCGGCCATGCGCATTTGAGCGAAACTGACTACTATCTTCACCTTGTTCCGGAGTTTTTCCCGACCCTCATATCAGCTAGCGAGCAACGGTTTGCTCATCTGATACCGGAGGTGAACTAATGAACCAAGATGACCGCTTCTTTCGCTATGTGCGTGACTTTCTTTTGGTATACCTACCCAAGAATCGCTGTTTCAGCGGGAACACGGTGAAATCCTATCGCGACGCCATCACGCTACTTTGCACATTTGTAAGAGTAGAAAAGAAACTGAATTTTTCAGAGATCACCTTTGGTTACCTCAATCACATTCTCATCGGGGAATTTATAGTTTGGCTGGGTGAAAAACGAAACTGCGCCACCTCGACTCAGAACCAGAGGCTGGCGGCGCTCAAGTCATTTTTCAAGTATGCGGCTCAGCGAGATATCTCCCTGATGGCTTCATACCTGGAACTCTCTAAAGTTCCGCTAAAGAAGGGACCTGCATTTCCTATGCGATACCTTTCGGAAAGTGCCTTAGAAGTACTGCTACGACAGCCGAACACAAAGACCCGCCTCGGAATCCGTGATCAATTCTTTATGGTGCTTCTGTACGACACCGGTGCCAGAATTCAGGAGATACTGGATCTTCGTCTTATGGATCTCCACCTAAGCGACACTGTCCCAAGTATTTATCTAACGGGCAAGGGACAAAAAACGCGGGCGGTCCCGCTGCTTTCAAAAACTGTCCGACATCTCGAGTCGTACATGGGATATTTCCATAACCCAAAGCCACACGACGTGCAAGAGCTGCTCTTTTATACGGTGATAAAAGGCAAACCCAGCAAGATGTCACCGGATAATGTTGCGTCCTTTCTCAATCGTTATGCGAGATCAGCAAGACAAATTTGTCCGGAAGTCCCCGAACGAGTCAACCCTCATTTATTCCGTCATACCCGGGCAATGCACTTGTACCAAGCAGGGATGCCACTCTCGTACATCAAGGACTTTCTCGGCCATGCAAGTGTCAACACTACCGACATCTACGCCGCTGCTGACTTGAAGATGATGAAACAAGCACTTGAGAAAACGTATGTAAACGACGATGCCCCTCGAGAGATCCCACTCTGGCAAGACAATGAAACACTGTTGATGCAATTATCTGGGTTGAAGTAAACGAACTTG
>DAHVRV010000066.1:0-3344 GCA_027322285.1 Actinomycetota bacterium | reverse complement strand
GAATTCACCGGCTTCTGGAACAGACCGAGAGGATCCGAACCGCTGACGTAGTAGTGGTGGTGGCGGGCATGGAGGGCGCTATTGCCTCGGTTGTCGGGGGACTTGTCAAGGCCCCAGTCATCGCGGTTCCTACCAGCACTGGCTACGGGGCGTCGCTTGACGGAGTCACGGCACTTTTGTCGATGCTTTCTAGCTGTACTCCCGGACTGAGCGTGGTTGGGATTGACAACGGTTTTGGAGCGGCAGTCAGCGCTATTCGGATACTGGATTATGGCACGAGTCGCCTGGGTTAATCCCACTTCCGGCGTCAGCGGAGATATGCTCCTGTCCGCAATGGTGGACCTTGGCGCGGACCAGGAAGAGCTGTGCGGCGCATTGAGCACAATCGAAGCTCTGGATGGTTTTCAACTCCGGTTTGACCCTGTGACCCGATGCGGCTTGAGGGCGCTTCATGCGGAAGTCAAGCTGCCCGAGACGGGGGTGCATAGGAGGCTTTCCCAGGTCCATTCGATCATCGATCATTCGGATCTGAGCCAGTCGCAGAAAGACCTGTCCATGGAGATCTTTTCCAGGTTGGCTCTGGCGGAAGCGAAAGTGCACGGCGTGACAGTTGAGGAAGTCGAGCTGCATGAGGTAGGCGCGCTGGACGCCATTTTGGACATATGCGGATTCGCGGTCGCAAAGGATCTTCTTGGGCTTGATCAGCTCTATACCTCTCCTCCCGCGCTTGGCCGGGGAGCGTCAAGAGGAGCCCATGGGGGCCTGGCTGTTCCGGTTCCGGCCGTTCTCGAGCTGCTGGCGGACAAGCAAGCATACGGAGGTTTTCCGGATTACGAAGCTACCACTCCAACTGGAGCGGCGATCCTGTCATCGGCGGCCTTCTTTTGCGAGCAGATGCCGGCGATGACCATCACTGCCGTTGGGTATGGCGCGGGCACCAAAGATCCTGCGGACTTCGCGAATGTCGTGCAGATGACCCTCGGGACTATTGACCCGGAAAAGCATCAAGCACCGCAATTGCCGGGGCGCTTCGAGCAGATCGTGGAGCTTCAGACCAATCTCGACGACATTACAGGCGAGCTGAGCGGATATTTGATTTCCGCTTTATTGTCCAAGGGGGCGCTCGATGCCTTTCTCACCCCGGTCATTGCCAAGAAAGACCGCTCAGGCGTTCTGCTAACTGTAGTGGCATCCTCCGACGACGCTGTTCGAATCTGTACCGAGATGTTTTCCCTTACCGGAACCCTTGGAATAAGAGCAATAGCCAAATGGCGCTATATTTTGGATCGTGATTTCTTCGAGGTCACCGTCCTGGGGGAGGTTTTGTCAGTGAAGGCAGGACCTGTCAGAGCCAAGGTGGAGTTCAGCCAGCTGGCCGAATTGGCGGAGAAGCGAAATGTGCCGATCGTTCAGCTGGAGCGGATGGTTCAAACCGAGATCGAAAACTATATGCGAGCCAATTCGATAGATTTTAGTTATGGAGAATGTCCCTCTGACGCAAAGATTGGATAGGTGGTAGCCAGTGGAATTTAGACAGCTCGGCAAAAGCGGTTTGACGGTTTCTGTGGTTGGTCTTGGATGCAATAACTTCGGGGGCCGCTGTGATTTTGAGCAGACTGAAGAAGTGATCAACGCGGCTATCGAAAACGGGATAACCTTCTTCGATACCGCCGATATCTACGGCGGCCACGGGGGCTCCGAGTCATTCATGGGAATGATCCTGAAAGGCCGCAGAGAACAGATCGTACTTGGCTCCAAATTTGGAATGGACATGGGAACCTCTGATATCGCCAGAGGTTCGAGGCGCTATGTGCGCAAAGCGATTGAGGCATCCCTACGCAGGCTTCATACCGACTATCTCGATCTTTACCAGTTCCACGCCCCGGATCCCAATACCCCGATTGAAGAGACGCTTAGCGCGCTTGACGAACTGGTCAAAGAGGGAAAGGTTCGCTACATCGGGTCTTCCAACTTTGCCGGTTGGCAGATCGCGGAGGCGGAACTTGTGTCGCGGATTAATAACACGGAGCGCTTTATTTCGGCACAGAACCATTACTCCCTGGTGGAGCACTCAGTCGAAAAAGAGGTCGTTCCAGCTTGCGTCAATTTTGGGATCGGCGTGCTTCCCTACTATCCATTGGCCTCGGGACTGCTTACCGGGAAATTCCGCAAAGGCGAAGAGCCGCCTCAAGGCACAAGACTTTTCGGGCGTCGCGAAGAGCTGGAGAAGGCGGACTGGGAGGTCATCGGCAGACTCGCCGATCTAGCCAGATCACTTGGAGGAAGCCTGCTGGACCTTTCCATTTCGGCACTAGCGGCAAAGCCTGCCGTTTCTTCGGTAATTGCCGGAGCCACCCGTCCGGAGCAGGTTGCGGCGAATGTGAAAGCGATTGAGCTCAAGCTGAGTGATGATGACATGGCAAAGGTCCGGGAGATTACCGGCTCTTTGTTCTGATGTCGTCGCTTCGTTCCTGTCCGCTTAGTTGGCGGGTGCAGCTGCCGGGGACTTGAGGCTCGAGGACGAGCTGCCGTCCATTCGGCTCGGTGAGATTACCAGAATCCGCGGTTTGAAAAGATTTTCTTTCATTTCATTTGCTGTTCATCCTCGCGTTATTTTTCTGTAACAAACGCCGTTTAGAAATATATGCATGGCTCGCTACGCAGAGATGATCGCAGTGGATGAGAACGGATTTGAAATCGGTGCTCTGTCATCGAAAATCCGTGCGCAGAACTGCGTAGCGGCTTGTAGGTCTACCCCCAGGAGTGTCGGTGCGGCCGCCGCAATGGCTGGCCCATCAATTATGACGCTCGAACCTTGCAATGCCACCGAAACCCCCTCGGAGCTGCGCCGCTAGCCCACGGCGCAGCGGGCATTGCAATTCATTTATTTAGTCTGTGCCCCAGAAGCGGTATCTTCAAAGAGTTAATTTTCATCCCTCTTCGTAATCTAACTTCGAAGATCTTCCGGTTCGAACAGGTTGACTATCGGGGCCTCGCCTTTGAGTCCAAGCTCTTGCCATCTGGCAGCCACTTTCTCGTATACATTTCTATCGAGACGCGTGCGTTTCGCGAATTCCTTGATGTATTTGAACTCTTTGCAAGCGTTGATGATGCACTTAGATCCCCAAGGTCTGAGCTCAGGAGGGTTCTGGCTGGGGTCTAGATAGGTGCTCCAAGTTTCGCGCAAGATATCGATGGAGTCTTTAGGCCTGGACCTAGTGGCCATCGCCCAAATCACTTCGGCTAGATTCGCCGGATCGACATCCTCGTCCACCACGACGACGTACTTGGTGAAGTACGCTCCTTCTATGCACTGGGCGGCAAGCGCGCCCACTTGTGCGGCA
>DAHVRV010000065.1:0-3742 GCA_027322285.1 Actinomycetota bacterium | reverse complement strand
TTGGAAGCCGGGCGGATCGGGGTGGAAGTCAGCGAAGGATTTCAGCTACATCCGGAGCAGACAACTTCCGCGATAATCTGCCATCATCCTCAGGCTAAGTACTTCATCGCGTAACGCCGGTTAACCAACCCGGTGCAGGCTTCTGTCAACATTGTTGAGCACATCGCATCCTGATTCAGTTGCGATTACGATGTCCTCGATCCGAGCTCCGTAAAGATTGGGGATGTAGATTCCAGGTTCGATTGAGAAGGCGTTGCCTGGCTCCACATAATCCAGGTTGCCTGCAACGATGTATGGCTCTTCATGTTCTTCTATTCCAATTCCGTGACCCGTCCTGTGAATGAAATATTCATCGTAGCCAAACTGTTCGATATACGACCTGCCGACTTCATCCAGCCTTTCACAACTGATCCCCGCTCGCACACTTTCTCTCTGGCGCCTTTGGGCAATTTCCAAGACAGAGTAAAGTTCAACAAACCTTTCTGGCATCTCACCCGTTACAACGGTTCTCGTAATATCGGAACAGTATCCCGCCGAGGCTTCCAGTTGAAACTCTCCGCCAAAATCACAAACAATCGCTTCGCTCTCGCCTATCACTCTTCGACCGGGCTCATGATGAGGCGACGCAGAATTCGGTCCCGACCCCACAATGGAAAAATTCACTTTATTCAGGCCGACATCTAGCAATCGCTCAGAAATCTCCATTGAAATCTCTCGCTCGCTACGACCTATGAACCTTATCTCTCCGCTGATTACGGAAGCAGCAACTTCATCGGTCCGCCTTGCCGCTTCGGCCAACATAGCTTGCTCTGTAGGATCCTTTACGCTTCGAAGACTTCTCGTGACTTGCGACGCAGGTAAAAAGTTTGCAGCGCAGTCAAGCTGGAACTTCAGCAGTGATGCTGCCCACATACGATCTGATATGCCAACCCGGCTGCATCCCCGTATTGCGCTGAGAACGATTTCGTATGGATCCTCGTACTCACGCCAAGGTCTGACTTTAAATAACTCGCCATGCAGAACTACCCTGGGCTCTTCCAAAGCGGGCACCACTAGCACTGGCTGTTCATGAGCCCTCACCACAAGAGCCGTGAGCCTCTCGAGAGGCATAGCCTTGTACCCGATCAGCCATGGAAGATCTGCCCCCAAGGACAGCACCAGAGCATCTACGCCAAGGGAAGACATTCTTTCCCAAACTTTGCTCAGCCTGGAAGCATAGACCTTGGTAAGGTCTCCTGCACTTATGGAAAGCCGACTCGCCACTGTATCCGCCCTAAAAAGCCGAATTAGAAATGAAATCCTACACCTGAATTAGGTGCCCAGAGCTGGCAATCATACTAAACGAAGATTTGGCGTGATATGACGACCTTACCATTGGAGACGCTTCGACGTGTCCTATGCCATACCCTTCACCGATTTCCACTAGCTCAGAAAACTCTTCAGGCGTTATCCACCTTGCAACTGGGAAGTGGTTTTTGGTCGGTCGTAAATATTGACCTATAGTCACGATGTCTGTGCCAACCGATGCCAGATCACGCAGTGCGGCGGCCAACTCCTCCTTGGTCTCGCCCATTCCAGCGATGAGGCTGGACTTTGTAACGAGCCCCGCGTCCTTGGCCCGCGCGAGCACAGAAAGCGACCTGGCATAAGAGGCCGAAGGGCGGACAACGTTTTGTAATCTTGCTACCGTTTCAAGGTTATGGTTCAGCACGTCCGGATGGGAATCAAATACCTTTGAGAGACTCGCGCTGTCGCCTTTGCAGTCCGGTATCAACACCTCAACTCGCGTCCCCGGTGCAATTCGACGAATCTCATTTATGGTTGCCGCGAACGCGCCAGATCCGCCGTCGGAGAGATCGTCACGTGCCACCGCCGTCACCACGGCAAAGGCCAAATTCATTTCCTTGACCGCATTTGCGACCCTGGTCGGCTCCATGGGATCCAAGGGCGCTGGATGATTGGTCTGCACTAAGCAGAACGAGCAGGCACGCGTACAGTTCTCCCCATTTATCATGAAGGTAGCCGTTCCATCTGCCCAGCACTCAAAAATATTTGGGCAGCCCGCCTCCTCACACACCGTAACCAGTGAATATTTGCGCATTGTCCTTTTTACATCTCGGTATTCGGTCCCCATGTTCGCCTTGGCGCGCAGCCACTCCGGTTTGCGGGAGCTAATAGTCAAAAAGTCGCCTGCGTCAATGCCGGACCGATCCATTCGCTTGGCCATGTTGCTCATTTGCCCCGCTGTTTCGCTGCGCAACTCTCTGGCAATTTCCTGCATGCTCCGGTCAATGTCTGGCGATTGCTCATGCCGCCTAAAACCAACACTCTGGTGCAGGTAAGTCCCATCATCGAACACCTCGGCGGAACGCCTGACGACTTTTTCAACTACTTCTTCCATCGAAACCGATATGCCTTCGTTTTCGAGCGACGTGACAGGCTTGTCAGTAATGCCGCAAGGAACGATATGACCGAACATTGACAGGTCAGTCTTCACATTTAGTGCGAACCCGTGCATTGACCTGTTTCGCGTGATCTTAACCCCAATTGCACAGATCTTTCTCGGATTGGAGCCCTCTGGATCTACCCACACTCCGGGATATCCGGCCAACCGACCAGCATTTTCAAGGCCGAGCTGACTAAGCACGTCAATGATTACCTGTTCTAATCGATTAACGTATTTTGGGGTCCGATCCACCTCATCTGGAACATTCAAGATCGGATACCCAACTAATTGCCCAGGACCGTGAAAAGTCACGTCGCCACCTCTGTCAGCACGGATCATCTCCGCACCCACACTGGATGGGTCAACCAGAATATTCTTCATGTCGGTCCTTACACCCAGCGTGTAAACGCTTGGATGCTCTTGCAACAGGAGATACTGTTCGTTAGTTGTGGCAAATAAAGCACGCTGAAGAGCTTGAGCGTCTTTGTACCACACCCGCCCGAGCCACCGAGTTTGCAGCATTTTGGCCTCCTACGAAGGGCGAATACCGGTTGATGATGCTGAAGGGGTCGATCAAGCTGGATGGGAAACTAAAAAGATTGTCCCCATCCAGCTGAATTTTCGGCTAAAGCTCTTGAGCCCAGTTCCAAGTCTCGATAATCTCCTTCATCCGAGCCAGGAACGACGCCGCATAAGCTCCGTCTATTACTCGATGGTCAAATGAAAGCGCCATGATCCCTACGGAGTGGATTGCAATCGACTCGGAGCCATCAGGTTGAGTCACCACCACGGGCTTCCTTTTAACACCGTCGGTGGAAAGAATCGCCACCTGCGGCTGGTTGATGATCGAAACCGTCATAAAAGTTCCAAATGGACCGGGATTGGTAATGGTAAAAGTCCCACCTAGGATGTCATCCGCGGTCAAGTGCTTGGAGCGGGCCCTGTCAGCCAAATCCCTGATATCACGCGCGAGTCCCCTGAGTCTCTTGGTATCCGCACCGTGAATTACCGGGGCGATCAGTCCTTCTTGATCAAGGTCAACGGCGATAGAAAGGTTCAGATCTCCGTGGACTATAAGGGAATCCTCGCCAACGGATGCATTCAGGTGCGGGAACGTCCTCATCGCTTCGACGGTCGCCCTTGCAATGAATGGCAGGTAGGTGAGTGAAAAGCCCTCCTCACCGCGGAACTGATCCTTGATAGCTTTCCTTACCCTCTCAACAGCCTCGAAATCGACTTCGATTGAAACCAGGGCGTGTGGTGAGGTCGCCTTCGATCTAACCATGTGCTCTGCAG
>DAHVRV010000064.1:0-3861 GCA_027322285.1 Actinomycetota bacterium | reverse complement strand
CTCACTTCATGACAAGGAACTCCTTTATGGCTGTTACGTCATTACAACTACACATAACGATCTATCTGCATCCGAGATTTGGCATCTCTATACAACACTTACCAAGGTAGAAAATGCTTTCAAATCCCTAAAGTCCAACCTAGGTCTAAGGCCAGTCTTCCATCATGGAAAAGATCGGACTAAGGCACACCTGTTCATCTCAGTTTTGAGCTATCACCTCATGTCGGCCATTGAAGAGAGTCTCCGAGTGAGTGGCAACAATACAAGCTGGTCAACAATAAATGAGACCCTCTCCACCCACATGCGCTCGACGATGATATTTACAGATGACAAAGAACAGATCCATCACTTACGTATTTCTTCAGTTGCAGAACCGGAACACAAAGAGATCTATGACGCCTTGGGAGTCAAGGACAAACTAAAGAGGCACCATCGTGTAGCAGGTAGGTTGTAGTGTCCAAAAAAAGAGCCCTCAAGCCTCTCACCAGGAGTGTTTCTCGTAAGAGCCGAAAGTTGGGTCGTGTTTCTCCTAAATATAGTATTTGTAAATAACTGCTTATTTAGGTTGACGCGGTGACCGCCTCTTGTGGTGGATCCTCTCTTAGTTCACAGGTTCATACACCACTCATTGGGACTCAACTGGGCTGGTGGCACGAAAGCAGGAGCTGGGGACGATGCAGGAGCTGGGGACGATGCAGGGGCTGGCACGAAAGCAGGAGCTGGGGCTGATACACGAGCTGTGGCTGGATACTTCAGCCTGACGATGGGAGGTGTCCGTCCGGACCAGCTACCCCGACGATACTCTCGAGGCCTGCCAGATTTTTCGATAGGAATGGCACTCATCGCTCGGCTTGCAATCGATCAACACTTTCAAGGAAATGGCTATGGACGCGACCTTCTTGTGTATGCGATCGAACTTGGAGCAAAGGCAAGCGCTATAGCCGCCGCCCGATTTATCGCCGTAGACCCGATAGACGAATCAGCGCGTAATTTCTACTCACACTTTGGCTTTGTTGATGTCGTCGGAGACCCAAGTAGACGCATGTACCTACGCTTAGACCACGCTTTGGAAGCGATGACCGCTTCCATTCCTCAAGAAGAATAAGAAGGGCCGATTGGTCTCAGTCTCGGTTATGCTCCCAGAAAAAAGTGGCGCTCAATTCTCTCAAAGGCACCGATATGGGTGGTTCACGAAAGCGAAAACTTCCCTGCCTCTGAATGCGCGTGATAAAGACTTAGAACCTTTGTATCATAACGTTGCTCGATATTTACGCAGCCGAAACCAGGAGCTGATGAGCTCGCTGGTACGACACGCCGAGTATGGCACCGATGTCGCGAAGTGGAAGGCCTAGAGACGCAAGAGCTTGGGCTGCAACTCGCATTTCTTTGGCAGAATCAGTGTTGGCTTGGGCAGCCTCCTCACGAAGTTGACGCGCTCGCTCTAAATGGGACGTTACTTCGAAAGGAATTTGAGGTTTCACAGTTACCTCAACGGAACCAGCGGGCTTGCCGGTTACAAGCGCGACAGCATCAGCAGCCATCGCTGCAACGTGATCAAGCCGTTTCGCCTGTGTAAATACACCAGGAACTTCGGGTACGCTAATGGCCCACCATGTACCGGCTCTCGCCGCGTTTGCAGTTACCTTCATCTCTCGCCACCTTTCGGGTCAAGATGCTCTAGAATCTTACGGGCAGTGATCTCATTGATCTCCGCGTGGCGGGGAATCACAGACTGCCGGTTTCCGAGTTTCACTTTCGTATGAGCACCTCCTTCAGTAAATTCAGCGGTGAAACCCTACTCTTTAGCCAGAGACTTGATACTGGAGATAAGGTCTCTCCGCTTCATAAAATAAGTCTAGTGTACACTTGAGCATCAAGTCAAGGGCGGCCTTGAAATTGCAACAGAGGTCGGCCACAAGTGTCGACCTTCGAGATGCTGCTAGCCTTCTCAATGGCCCCATAAAAAGCTTTGCGATCAATCTGCCCAGAGACACTGGAACCAGCACGCTCGCCGGTTACAAGCGCGACGTTGATTACAAACACAGCCGTGCCAGCAGCATCCTTCCTTTTGGGACGTAATCGCTCGATTACAGTTGCATATAAGTAATCGCTCAGTTACACTGTGATATGAGTCATCGAACGATTACCTGGATACACAATGCTAATTCGCCAAATTGAAGAACTCGGAGCCATTCTACGGAAACGTCGACAGACCTTACATCTAACCCAGGCAGACGTCGCAACAAAGGCCAACGTAAGTCGGCGCTCCATCATCCGTATCGAGGCTGGCGAACCGCGTTGCGAAATCGGGATGGTATTCAAGGTAGCTCAACACCTTGGATTGGATTTCTCGGTATTCGAAAGTGACACCCGGGGAGGAGAGCTGATAGATCGACTCCTCGGTGACCTTTCTGGGCCGTCACGTGGATGAACAACTCGCCGTTCTATTGAATGGAGAATTGATCGGCTACGTTACTCGACGATCCATAAATGACCTTTGCTTTTTCTATGAAGATGGTGCTCGGAACCCGCTATCGGTATCTATGCCCATCACGACTCGGTCGTATCCTCATAGTGTCATTGCCCCTTATATGTTTGGACTTCTTCCCGAAGACGAACGCGTTCTTCGTCGTTGGGGATCAGAGTTTGGAGTGTCTTCTAACGATGCTTTTGGTTTGCTCTCTCACATGGGAGAGGACTGCCCAGGCGCAGTACAATTCCTCACTCTCGATCGAATCGAAACGACGAGAGAACACAAGGGTATCGAATGGGTGGAAGAGGCTTACATAGCCGAACGACTTCGCATATTGCGTAACGACCCATCTGCCTGGAGATCAGCTGACGAGATAACAAATTTCTCACTTGGAGGAAATCAATCAAAGTTCGCCCTTGTGTGTCGGGACGGACGATGGGGTCGTCCCTTCGGGGGTGTGGCAACTACTCACATCATCAAACCAGGTGTCATGGTGGATAGCTGGGATGATCAGGCACTCAATGAACATCTCTGCCAACAAGCTGCTTCTAATTTAGGACTAGCCGCGGCACGTACTACTATCGTTCAATTCGAGGATCAAGAGGCAATTGTTATAGAGCGATTTGATCGGCAATGGCTTGATGGGAACCTCATCCGTATTCACCAGGAAGATATTTGCCAAGCTTTCGCACAAATGCCGAACTCCAAATACGAACGAGACGGTGGACCAACAGCGGAGAGGATCGCTCGCCTGCTCGAAAAGCATATTTTTCCGCGCCATGCATCTGAGATAGACAAGCGCCGGTTTGTTGACGCCTTGCTCTTCAACTGGCTAATAGGAGGCACCGATGCCCACGCCAAGAACTACTGCCTCTTACACGCCGGAGGTTCAGTAAGGCTAGGTCCTCTATATGATGTTGCAAGCATGTTTCCCTATCACCAGTATCATAAACTTCAAATGGCTATGAAAATAGGAGGTCAGTATGCAATCAAGTATGTCAACTCATCTCATTGGGTTAACGTCGCTTCCATTTTCGGAATACCCTCGGAAGAAGTGATTGAAAGGGCATTGGAACTTGCCAGCCAACTTCCCGATGCCCTGTCAGAGGCATGTGCACAGGTTGCTAATCTTCATAGGGTCTTGCCACAGAGGCTTTTGTCTGATGTATCGGAGAATTGCGTTAGATGCACAGCCAAGTTGAGGCTGAATTGATCGCCATCAGCCAGACCCAAGAGAACTTGGTGCTCAATTCTCGCAGAGGGCACTGGAATTGGTACTCTAGGGTGTGGAATATTCAGCAAACTACGTTCTCAAGCAACTTACAATAACTGAAACTAGAAGTTGATACAAACTTTTCAGCGACTGCGGTAAGGGGTGGATACTCCTG
>DAHVRV010000063.1:0-4060 GCA_027322285.1 Actinomycetota bacterium | reverse complement strand
GACTTCCTCGTCCCGATGCTGCGCCGCAAATGTGCGCTGCCTCGCCAATATTGGTTATGGCGTCAGAAGATTCATCGCTGGGGCCAACGGTGAGCTTACGGCACTCCGTGAAGGAGCACTGCCAACCGGCGCGCGCCGCGACAGCCCTTTTGGTTTTTTCTGAAAATTCGTCGCGATTGTTCATAGGCAATTATATTCCCCTAAGGTCAATTGTTACTTTCGTCTGCAATCAGCTCTATAGAAGACATTGGTGGCGGCCCTGAGAACTTCCGCATGGCCGAGAAAGGGACGGGCCGAAAATCGGCCATAGCAGACATCTGGCTTCATCCCCAGAATGACCGCTTTGAGCCCTGCTGCAGCCAGGAGGAACCTCACTGAAAGCCCTAGTTCGTACGAATTCTTGCTGCCTGTATTATTATGCATATGCGGTCAGTCAATTTTATGAGGTCGGTGGGAATCAATTGGTTACCGAAAATCTTCGCACTCTCCCTTTGTTAATAATACGGACCGATGGGTCCGTCTAATAACTGTTAGACGCCTCCCGTTCCATTGGACACTAAATGATCCCTGCTGATTTTGAAGAATCTGAATACCGTGGTCCTCTATACAACCAGTTGGAGCGCGGTAACCATCTCGTGTGGGAGCCCGGCCAAGTCTTCGAAAAACATATCGGAATTGATCGCGCAGCCTATGTGACCGATCCATATTTCTGGGGGCTTCACGGCCTTGCTAGTCCCATGAGCGGAGTGGTCTTGCTCGACTATGATTGGCACTACATTTGGAAAGAGCGCTTGAAAGACAAAATACTGCCCGACTTCACGCTAAACCTTTTCTTACAGGCCAAACGTCCACACTCTGGAACTCGTCCGAGGGGTAAAGTAAAGAAGGCCGGCCTCACCGGTGACTATTGGAAGTTTGAAATTACACCCCACCAACAGGTTGCACTTGAACGGATGGCGGCAAACTTAAATGGGAATGCCGTTGTTTGTTATGCCGCGCCTGCATTCCACACACAGGCAGCACTGTACGAGCATACAAAGAATCAAAGCATAGTTCCGTCTAGCTCTTTTCCTCCGGCATCCGCTCTTGCAGGCCATGGCGCTTGGTATTACGACCGTGGTGGTTTATCGGGTGTTGCTAACCCTGACTTTGTTCACTTGGAGTTCGAGCCTCTACAGACACGGATCGCCAACCTTGTAGAACGTATTCAGCCCCAGAGTGTAAATGCTACAAAATCTCTTCGTGATCTTGCTAACTCTCTAGTCAGATCGGATTCAGAAGTCCAAGCACCATCGCCTACTGACACTTGGTTCCAACAACTGCTCAATCGCGTAGAAGCTCAAGTTTCGAGCATGCTTGAATTTGGAGTGCGAGATGAAGAACATATTCAGTCGCTTAGGCATTTCATGCAAGTCAGGGCCTTTTGTAACGCCCACCGCCTAGACTGGTTAGTAATTGGGAAAGGTGTCTAACCTATCATTCCACCGGGCCTGCGCGAAAAGCCGCGCAGGCCGGTGAATTCAGAAGTTAGACCCCACACCACGCCACGGTAGCCCTTGAGCGAACTGGAGATCACATGCAGCCCCTCGACGAACTGATACCAGCAGGCACTACCGTTGTGGTACTGGATACAAGTCCAGCGCGTAATCTTGCCTACTCGAACGCGGCGCCGCCATGGGTCACGACCTTCGCTGAGATGGCTCGAAATGGATATTCGTTCTCACTGGCTGACAATGCGTTTGCTGAACTAATTACCCAGATCGCGTCCGGCGCCATTACTGAAGAACAGGCGGCGAGAATACTGGCGCACCTGAAGACCTTTCTGAATCCTAGTCTACCTATCCTTTCTGGAAAGAGGGATATCTATGCCCTGATCGGCTCCAATGAGAAGGCTCCAGACTGGAGCATTGATCAGGTGCGTGCACTGTCCACTAAGAGCTGGGACCTTTTGAACCGCGCCAATTCAGCAACAGGGGGCGAGCCATTTAGCGCGGACGACGATCTGCAGTCTGAGCGGGAAGCTTGGTTCGCCGTCTTCGAGAAACTTGGCGAATCCGAGGTCACGGACGAACCCCTCAACGAGTATAAGCATAAACAACTCACAATCGCTCTCACCGGCAGCGACAGCAAAGTCTCCGAACTCTCTCCCCCACTCTCAGTCCGCTGGGACCTTCAGATGCGGTTGCTATGGCGCCAGTTTGTACGCTCGAAAAAAACATCGGAGCCTTACGATCCTACTTCGCAAAAGAAGAGGAACGATGGCATCGACTTCGATCTCTTTCACTATCTTCTGCTGCCTGCCCTTGTTGTTGCAACGGATAGCGGGTTCTTTGAAAAGCTTGCGGACATCAAGAGCTACCAGACGACGTGGTTCTGGAAACCCGAGGCCTTAGCGCAAGCTTGGGAGGGTGGAGACCGACCGCGCGCCAAATGGCCATGAGGTCGCCAGTTCAAGAAAAGTACGCCGCAGCGGGGCCTAACTCATATGTTGATGCCTGCTTTGGTCAGCAGCTAAGCTGCCAGACTTCAATACATGATGCCTGGGCTGATTAGGCCGAGGTGGCGACTTGGCTGATCTTCGGCCATAGCGGTCAGTGGTCATGGTGCAGTTGAAAGACCGGTGTTGCGTGGGTTGCCGACATTAACCCAGCTCTTTTTCTGAATGACGATTTTATTACTAGCAACGGATAGCACTGAACCTATTGCTTGCCCCACGTCCACCAAGCTACGCCGTCACTTGAACATCTGCTGTACTCAGAAACCGGCCTGACGACTTACGCGTACAACTCGGCCAGAGCCGACACTGCCACAAGGCATCGGCAGTTCAGTCAGCCCTATCTGAGGAGTGTGTTTTTGGTAAAATCTAATCCACAATGCCAGAGGGAGGTTGGCTCATGAAATGGCTGAGGGCATTACTATTCTCTATCTGTTGCGTGTTATCTGCATGCGAAGGGGGCCACACGCATACTCAAGAAAAGCCGCCTACGCCGGAGAGTATTAAGACTCCGCGCTTTAAGGTCTATCAGACCCAAAACATATGGACGCTGTTGCTATTGGACACGCGAACGGGACGCCTGTGGCAGGCTCAGTTCTCTATTAACAAACAAAGTGGCGAGTGGGTTGTGCCCGTTCAAACTACCGTGCTGGACAGCAATGGTGAGAATGGTCGATTTTCTCTCTCTCCGACCGGAAATATGTGGACGTTTATCCTGATAGACAGCGAGAATGGAGCGCTTTGGCATTGTCAATTTGGGATGAGTGATGAGCGATTTTGTAAACCGATTGATCTTGCTCCAAAAGATGTAGCTGGATAATGACTTGCTACGACGCAGGTTCCCAATGAGCATGTTGGGTTCTGCGGCAGGATTAAGACCTTTGGGCAAAAAACCATTCCGATGTTTCTATGTCGCAATAGAGGTGAAAGATGAATGTTGCATTTGCAACAACACAGGCTTACGATTTTGACAGACATGCCGTTTCGTTTCCAGTTAATGGTAAGCGTGTCGTGTGCAGAATCTTGGTTGAGGCTATTGTGCTAGTATGACCGCTATGTGCCAGGTGCAGACGGCCGGCATGTAAGCGGTAACTGAGCGGCGTTATATTTTTGCAGAAGGAATTTCCCCATACTTCTCCCAGGTTTTGACAAGGGAGAAAGGGAATGGAAACAAATTCGGGTAGCGGTAGATTGCGCTACAGTAAGCAGGAGTGGCAGGGGTTCGTGTCCGAGTTTCTGGCCAGCGGTCAGGATTGCAAGAGTTTTTGTCGAGACAAGGGATTAAACCCATCACGCTTTATGCGCTGGCAAAGCGTGTTTCGTCATGAGGTCTCTGTCCCTGCCGATGAGAGGCAAGCCGCAGGGTTCATGGAGTTGGGAGCACTGAAATTTCCCACGTCTCAACTTCAGACAGGGGCGCTGGGTTGCAGCCCCAATCTTCTGGAGAGCATGGCACAATGTGTTCACGGTTTTTCGTAATTTGCGTCAAGTAAGAGTGGAGCGGGCCGTGTACGGGGATTACGGGTTCTGGACGCGGTCAGATACAGGGGATTCACGGGCGAGCAT
>DAHVRV010000062.1:0-4243 GCA_027322285.1 Actinomycetota bacterium | reverse complement strand
CCGATCTTGGTGACCTTAACTCCCCCGTCGGGGCCCTTGGCGACTGTCTCCGCAACCGCCATTCGAAGCTTGTCGGCCACAGACTCCGCTCCTTTTAGTCCAGTTTCGGGCAACATAACCAAAAACTCTTCACCTCCCCAGCGGGCTACGTGATCCTGTTCCCTTAGCAGTCCTAAAATCGTCCTAGACACCTGCTTAAGCACCTCGTCTCCGCACTCGTGCCCATAAGTGTCGTTGACAACTTTGAAATGATCTATGTCAGCAATTATCAAGGCGAAAGGCCTCTCGGTCCTCTTGAACCTCAGCTTTTCCTGCTCGATTGCCTGAGTCATATATCGACGATTATGGAGTCCGGTTAGCGGATCGGTCATGACCGCTATATTGAGCTGTTCGATAGCCTGGTTGAGCTGATCGTTTCGATCTTCCAGTTGCCTGTTTGCGTCCTCTAGCTGCCTACGGGATCTCAGTAGCTGCTCCCTGGAAGCCTTTAGCTCTAAGTGGGTCTTAACCCTGGCGTTAAGCTCCGCAGGGTTGAAGGGCTTGGTTACGTAGTCGACACCTCCAACTTCAAAGCCCTTTACCATGTCCTCCACATCGTTCTTCGCCGTTATGAAAATGACCGGAATAGTGGCCGTGGCTGGTCTAGTGTGAAGAATCTCGCAAGCCATAATGCCATCCATTACGGGCATCATCACGTCCATTAGAATCAGGTCCGGCAACTTTGATTCGGCTACTTCGATTGCCATCTCACCGTTGGTTGCCAAGAACAGCTCAAAATCTCCCACCAGCAGTTCACGAAGAATCTTGATGTTCGTCGGAACATCATCCACAATCAGGATTTTCTGCAAGTTATCCCCCTAAAATGTCCCGCTCCAACAGGCAGAATCACTCGAACTCCTCGATGAGCCTCTGAATTGCTTCTAAAGCACCTTTGAAGTCAAAACCGTCTATTCACATCACATTCTAAAATGCGCCAAATGGTCCTTTTAATTTCTCCAGGGGTGTGTTAATCTTCACATGACATGCTCACACCGGAAGAACTGGCCACCATAGAAGCCTTCATGAATGAGACTAAAAACATCGATGAATACAAGCGTGCTCTGGCAGTAGTTTCCCTTGAGGCCGGAAATCCCATCGACAAGATAGGCCTCTCCTACAAGCATGCACAGCGTCTACGCCGGGAGTTCCGCAAACTTGGCGTTGAAGCATTCAAAGACAAGCGCCATAACAACGCTCCGGTGCTTCTGACGAGGGCTCAGCGGGACGAAATGCTCGTCATGTTAGAGACGACAACACCAAACGACCACGGATATACCAACTCGCCGTTTTGGTCAACACGGATCCTGGCTACCCTGATTGAGCACAAATATGGCGTCGCCTATTCCTCTCGAACTAGCTATTACATACTGTTCAAGGAAGCCTCCTTTAGCTTTCATCTGCCAGGAAAGCAGTATGAAAAAGCAGACCCAGAAGTGGTAGCCGCTTGGAAAAAAGAGCAGCACCAACGCCTAGAAGAGGCATTTTCTGATCCAGATACAGTGATTCTCGCTGAAGATGAGATGGTTCTCACCCAGGCGACAACTACGCAGAAGGTGTGGATACCCAAAGGAACCACTCCGGCTGTAATAGAGACCAACGGAGCCAGAAAGAACCGAAGTATCTATGGGTTTTTGAACCTGAAAACAGGGAAGGAACATGCATTTGCAACAGAACGCCAGACGATGCATGAAACAGCGGACATTTTGTCAAAGATTCGCAAGATCTACCCCAAGGTGAAGATTCTGCTTCTTTGGGACGGAGCAGGATGGCACAGAGGGAGTGTTGCCCAGCAGGCACTGGCTGACCTTCATATAGAGGCAGTACACTTTCCCCCGTATTCCCCCGAACTCAATCCCCAAGAACACGTTTGGAAGAATGGACGCTCTCAAGTAACACACAACCGCTTCATTCCCAAGATCGAGCCGGTAACCAAAGAACTAGTTGACTATCTCAATGCGACGACATTCCCCTACTCTTTGCTGGATTTCACGGAGCAGGTCAGTGTGTGACGTCTATATATGTGCGTTTGGTCGATCGAGATTTGGTTGGGACCATAGGTTTCCAGTGCAGGTATTGAGTACGTGGTGGCCATCAGCAAAGAGAGGCATCGATGCGAACATCAATGAAAGCAATGGTTGGTGGAGGTGTAGTCGTCGTAGTTCTTGCGGGTGTTTACGGCTTGAGCGGAATCGCCTCTGCATCTTCTCCCAAAGTAGCGACATCGGGGTCCAGTTCTGGCAACCGGGCCAGAAAGAAGGTATCTGACTATGCCGATCTCGTGGACCACCCTGCTGAATTCTTTGGACCATTGCTGAATTCTTAGGACCATTTCTCGCTTGAGTCTTTGGACCAGCCTCAGAGATGGCTCGTTGGTTATTCAATTATGGTAGCTCATGTCGTAGATTTCACTTGTCCGGCTGGGTAAACAAATGTCTCGTTGTCACTCAGCGTGTCAACTTGTTTCATCTTCGACGAGGTGTCCTTGGTTTCTCAGATACCTTGAGTCCTAGGTATTTTGAGTCCTAGGTATTTTGGGTCTGAGCGAGTATTTTGCGCATGGACTCTCCTTTCATTTCGATTCTTATCGAGCTATGGACGATACGATCCAATACGGCATCGGCGATGGTAGCGTCTTCGAAGCTCTGATGGAGCGAGGAGATCGGTACCTGTGAGGCGATGATCGTCGAAGATGATCCGATGCGGTCATCTAGGAGATCCAGTAGCTCCCTTGACCCTCTAGAGGGAATTGGGGCTAATGCGAAATCGTCGATAATGATCAAATCTCGAGCTCGTAGCTTTGAGGCGTAACTTTTGTAGCTTCCATCTCCCCTTGCCACTGCGATCTCTTCAAAGAGGTTCGAAAGACGAAAGTATCCTACGGAATACTCTCTTTGTGCTGCGGCCATCCCAATAGCGCAACACAAAAAGGTCTTTCCGACGCCGGTCGGTCCGGAGATAATGATTCCACGTTTCTGGCGGATGAAACCCATCGATAGGATCTCGGCCATCTCCGAGGCGGTGACACCTCGGGGATGGTGATAGTCGATCTCTTGAGGTTGGGCGTGGATCTTGAAATTAGCCTCCTTGATCCGTCGTTGGATCCTTCGATTGAGTCGAACGCTTACTTGCGCTCCAAGTATCATCGCAAGTTTTTCATCAAAAGAGAGCGAGGACGTTGATGGCTCCTCGTTCAGACGTCGGTACTCTTCAGCCGCACTACCAAGTCCTAGAGTACGAAAGTGCTCAGCAACGATGATCTCAGCGGACATAGTCATCGACTCCCTTGGTCTCAGATGGAACTTCATCTTGGGTGGAAAAGTAACTCGGCCCACGAAGATTCTCATGGGGCGCAACTGGTGAGGTATCTTGGGAGTAGAGATCACGATGGTTCGAGTGTGACTTGAGGATCGACTCCAGCGAGGAGGCACGTGTCGCTTTGATTGCTAGGGCGTGACGGGCGGCATCCTCGGTCTCGGCTGTGCCATAGGTCTTGGCGACATTGGCAATGAGGGTGAGCGACTGTAAAGCAAGTCCCTCTTTGCCAATGTGGTTGTACACCACCTTGGCAAACTCCTCGGTCTTTTCGCCTATCTCTGCGATCTGCTTCATCAGTCCTTCGAAACTGTTCGATCGAGCAAATGACCGATGAGACTCTGGCATATGAGCCTCAGCGGTTTTGTATATCCCTTTACCAATCGAGCGTTCATGCAATGCGACCAAGGTCGTGCGATCGTAGATTTCGACCGTATTGGCCCCGAGTTTGCATCGTAGGGTCTCGTTCGCAAAGCGCCAAGGGACTGAGTAGTAGTTGTGGTCTACCTTGACGTGATAGTTGGAGCGTGCGCGGACATTCGACCAAATTCCGAATGAGAAGCGTAGGAGGGGAAGCGAACCTAGCTGCTGTCGTTCTACCTCTAAGAAGCGTTCTCTGCGAGAAGTACCATAGTCGGCTACTACTAGGTCATTGACCCGCTTCATCTCTGTTGCGATGGCAAGGTTCAGTTCCCCTAGGGAATAGAACCGACGATGGCGAAATCGAGCGATAACCTCACGTTGGATAAGTCCCACCATCTGTTCTACTGTGGCCTTATCACGCTTATCCCGAATTCGGGATAAAAAAGATTATCCCGAAGTTTTAGTTATCCCGAATTAATTGCCTATGTCCTGTTCAGAGTGTTCGGAGTAGGAAAATCTTCGGGATAAC
>DAHVRV010000061.1:0-4323 GCA_027322285.1 Actinomycetota bacterium | reverse complement strand
CTGGCCCAAGTTCCCTAAAATCTATTTCCAAGAGATCGATGAACGCCGCCAGGTGGTAGTACTTGATGACCTGACGGCAACACATGGAAGAGCGGTGGTAGCCCAGATGAACGCTTAAGCAGAAAAGGAGATCATGCGATTTTCATGAACTCCAATTTGAGTAACAACGGCTCAACCTTTCAAGTACCATTATGAAATGGACCTTATCGAAAGGCTGCCCGCAGGCGCACCTCGACATCCATGGGAAATTGCGAGAAGCAAATTCATTTTAAGTCTTCTTCGATACTACAAGTTGAGTACCTACAGTACTTGGCTTGACGTTGGTTGTGGAGATGCCTGGCTAGCGCGCCGGATTTTACAAAGCATCACAAGCTCTCCTCGTTTTGTTGGCTGGGACATAAATTACAACGACCAGGATATTGCCACTCTCACAAACGATACCCAAATCGAATTAGTAGCCGAACAGCCAAGTGGCCAATTTCAAGTGATTTTGATGCTTGATGTCCTTGAACACATCGCAAATGATACAAGTTTTCTCCGACATGTGGTGCTCAATCTTCTCGAAGCAAACGGCTGGATCTTGATAACCGTTCCAGCTTATCAGTTCCTATTTTCTGAGCATGACCGCATTCTCCAGCATTTTCGACGCTACTCTCCAAGCGCTTGTAGGCAGTTGCTAATAGCTTCGGGTCTCCAGATTGTGAATCAAGGAGGACTTTATTCTTCCTTGCTTTTAGCCCGGTTAGCGCAGAAACTTCCAGTAGGACACCCCACGAATGTTCGGAAAACCGCTGCTGTGTGGAATCAAAGTAGCACGTTGACAAACGTGCTCACAAGCGTTCTGGAGAGTGAAGGTGCGTTTGATTTTTGGCTTTCGCTGAAATGTCAAAGAGTTTTGCCTGGTCTAAGCTACTGGGCGGTCTGCCGCAAGAGTAACTAGCGAGGTTGAAACATCAATTGGTGCCAAACCTACCTTTTGTAATTATCCCGTGTTTCAACGAAGAGAAACGTTTGAACACCAATGAATTTATCCAGTTGGCAAAGACCGAACGCGTAAACTTGATTTTCGTTGATGATGGTTCTTCTGACGGGACGTTGAAAAGACTCGAGATTATTCAAGAGGCTTCATGTTTGGTTGCAATTGAAAAGATGGGTTCAAATGTGGGCAAAGGAGAGGCCGTCAGGCGTGGGTTGAACATCGCAGTCAGCTGCGGTGCACAGATTGTCGGTTATTTTGACGCTGATCTGGCAACTCCTATAAGTGAATTGATTCGGCTAATAAATGAAATAGAAGGAGATTCTAGCCTTCACGGCGTCTTTGGCTCACGTGTCTCACGCTTAGGAGCTCAAATTGAGCGTCACCCAGTCCGTCATTATGTGGGGCGAATTTTCAGTACTCTTGCTGGACTTATATTAGGGTTTGCGATACACAATGTGGTGCGAAAATGTTTCGAGTTTCTGAAGCTTTCCGTGAAGCTATCTCTAGCCCCTTTCAATCTTCTTGGATGTTTGATGTCATGCTACTGGATCGGATTATTAATAATCAGAATCCAACCCTGAGAGTCTCGGCTGGTTACTTTCTTGAACTACCTTTGACCGAATGGCGAGATGTGGAAGGATCAAGAGTCAGTGTCTGTTCCGCATTGGGTGCTTTTGCTGATCTGGTGCGAATGCAAGTGCGCAGGTACCACGCACTTGGAGTGGGTGAACAGCAGCACTCATAACATATTTATCTTCAGACTATACAACTTGACCTGAGATTGCCCTTTGCTTACAACCCTAATTTCGATTGGGTTCGAATTTAAAGGTGGGATTAACTTAGTTCTAAAGATTGCATATCCTTGGGTAAAGCCGGGCGGATTGACAAATTGTCCAGTCTTGAATCTCAAAGTTACTTGCTCGCGCTTGTTTGTGGGCGGGCTAGCCTCTGCAAGCAGCCTGCTTGAAGAGTCATCCCACACTTGAATTTGAGCGACACCTTTAACCGCCATGTCGACAGTTACCTCACCGGAGCGCCGAGGCTTCAAGTCCGCTACGATTCCTTCAACTACGTACTGTTGACCTCGTGCGCTTTCGATTAGTCCAGTCGTTCCCGTCCTCACGAATCGTCCGTGACTGGTGTTGGGCGAAATGAGGAACTGTGCAGTGAGTGCCTGCTGGTCGGAAACATATATATTGCGGGACGACAGACTACCCGCATCCAAATAAATTAAATAAATGCCGCTTGCACTTGGACCGATTACTTGAGCTCCAGGAAGGGAAGCCATACGTGAGACTACCTGGAGTAACTCGTAAGGACCGCACACCTGAATCCCTTTCCAAGGATCAACGACGACAGCCACTCGTGAGTCGGGGAGTTTGAAGTGTCCAGGTGAACATCCAAATGGACGCACGTGATGGTTTGGAAAATCACCCAGTGTCGCGTTGGGAGTCATGACAATAGTCGATGCTGGAATTTCGGAGTTGAGCTTGTGCAGCTCTGTTCCGATAACTGTGTTTGAGGTCGTGACAAGCTGCTCAGTCAAAGCCGGAGCAAAGGAAATCAACCATCCTGTTGACCACATGACCATGAATGCTGCAACCACAAAGCCAAGTATCTTCGTCTTCCGAAGGACCATTATAAGGATTGGTCCAGAGAAGAAGATTGTGAATTGTGATATTGCAATTGTCTGAAAGACTGGAACCGAAAAACTGGCTACAGTCCCAGACCAGAGGAGAAGGCCAAGAATTGCGATCATAGTTAGCGCAACTGGGGAAAATAGCCCTAGGAAACCAGAGGCAGTAACCTCAGACCAGACATCAAGACGATTGGCCCATACCTGACGCACTGCTGCTCGCGGATCTCGCAGCATGGCGCGAACCACTTGAATTGCAGATGTTGGCGCATGACCACCAGCTTGTAAATACGAAAATTCTTGTGCAAAATTGGCGCCAGCTTGAGTGTGTATATGGAACAGCCCAGGTTCAAATACTGTGAACAATGACCAAATGGCAGCCAGCCCGGCATCTCTCCGCCGAGATCTAATTATTGAAAATGCTGCAATCGGAAGAAACATGATCGCCGCCGTTTCTCCGGTTCCAGACAGTATTACGGCGAGAGAAAAGGCTATACCCAATCGACGGCGATCAAGAGCAAGAATTATCAGAAGCGCGAGACAGCCTTGCAGTGCCTGATAGTGGAAGTCGAATCTCGAATCCCAGTACAGCCAGATGTTAGTAAGCGCTAGGAGAGATGGCGTGGATGACGCAACCCATTTCTGTCTTGGTGCCAAGTTGTGGCGCTCAGCCTCGCTGTACGCATAAATGCTGGCTAGTAGTCCCACAAGTGCGGTAGGTAGGGCCTGGCAAATCACGAGCAGAATCACCCATGTTGGAAATCTAAACAACCAGCCAAAGATCAGCGAGATTGGCCATGTAATCCACTCGAAATGATTTTGTATGAATGGAGCGTTAAGGATTCCGTCGGGAAGCGCTACATGGGGATTCATTAAAAGATGGCTTATGGACGTGACTGCGGGCGCGAAAACAGCGTAGTCTATAGTCAGCTCACCTCGCGAGTAAAGGGTATTGGCTTCAAGTATTAGCGCTGCGAACTGGATGAAGAATATTCCAGTATTGAACGAAAGTACTGTTCGTCGAAACTTACATTTTCTCGATGCGTCAGAAGGAACGTCGTTGGCCTCAACCTCTGGTGAAATTTGTTTCAGGTACACTGGGTTTTCGCTTGGCATAGGCTCAACCGATCAATCTACTGAATTCTGTCAGATTGATTTTCGAGAACTGTGTCAACAGCGTCACAACATCCGAGCCAGCCGGGAAAGCAAACCGAAACTGAACAACGTCCATGACTTCGATTCTTTCCTTAATTTGTCCAAATCTGCTTGGTTCAGAACTCTCATACCTTTTGTGAAGAATTGTCGCTTTAGCCGCCTTCGTCCACTGCTAACTAGTTGAAGGGCCTTCAATCTATCACAAGAGAAGAGCCTCGATCACGATTCCGCTAGACATCTTCGACCTACCAAGACATCGATCCGTAAATGTAATCGGAATCTCAACTATCCGCACAGAGGGATGCCCTCTTTTGCCGCACGCAGCTTAGAAAGCCCTGGTTTCCCTACCCGTGCTGGCGGGTCCCCATTAACTGGGGCCATATCAAAGGTCTATGTGAGTGATGCCTCGGTGATTGGTGATTAGGTTAGCAGATGCTAGGCAGCTTGCTTGTGGCGTTCTCCTCCCCCTCTGTCAAGCTAGTTAATGGCCTGGTACCCCTCTCCCGGACACGGTAACTGCTTAGTAGAATCCGTGTCGAAGGGAAAGAAGAAA
>DAHVRV010000060.1:0-4396 GCA_027322285.1 Actinomycetota bacterium | reverse complement strand
ATTCTTCGCCATTATTCAGATCCTTTGGAGCCCCGGGGCCTCATGTCGTGCCTAAAGACAGATCAACAGCCTAGTGAGTTCAGTTAAGAATCCCTACACTGGAATTCCCAACCGACTTCTTTGTTGGTAGCGGCGGTCGGGATCGAACCGACGACCTCACGATTATGAGCCGTGCGCTCTAACCATCTGAGCTACGCCGCCATCGAGCCCCCTGTCGGAATCGAACCGACGACCCCAGCCTTACCATGGCTGTGCTCTGCCGTCTGAGCTAAGGGGGCGATACTGCCAGCGTACCGATTCTATATGAGCCGGTAAGGAAGTTGGACATCTGCGGCCTCGGTTTTTCACAATAATCAATCTGCTGCTTGGGTTTAATTCGTACATCAAAAATCCACCTGGCATAAGCTTTAGGTTGTGGAGATACGAAGGGCAGTTCCGGAAGATTCCGAAACCATTAGGGCTATCTATAACAACGAGGTGACATCGTCTCTTGTCACCTTGGATCTGGTACCAAGATCAGAAGCTGAACAGCGATTTTGGATGGCGGAGCATTCAGGCGTTTACCCCGCGATAGTTGCCGTGATCGATGGAAAGATATGCGGTTTCGCCAGCCTTTCGCCCTACAGGGCTCGCGCTGGCTATTCGACAACAGTTGAAGACTCGATTTATGTCGATTCCAACTACCGCAAGCGGGGGATAGGGACTTCCCTGTTGGACCACATCCTCATGCTGGCCAATCAACATGGCTTCCACACATGCATGGCCAGGGTCATGGCGAACCACGAGGCGTCCCTCTCTTTGCACGAATCCTGCGGGTTCACTCTGGTGGGCATAGAACGTGAAGTGGGAAGAAAGTTCGGCAAATGGCTCGACGTTGCCCTGTTGCAAAAGCTGCTCTAACTGAAGATTATTGCATGGCTATTCGGACGGATCGGCCAGCGACTTCCACATGTACCAGGCCGCAAGGGACCTGTAGGGCCTGAATCTATCTCCAAGGATTGAAAGCTCCCCGGCGCTGGGAACCGTTTCGAGCCGGTAGCTGCGCCGGTATCCCTTGCGCACCCCCAAGTCGCTTGAGGGCCATATATCCAGCCTTCCCAAGGAAAACATCAGAAACATCTGCGCCGACCAGGGACCAAAGCCGCGAAGTTTAGACAACTCCCAGATAATTTCTTCATCGCCAAATTCTGCCATGGAGCTAAGGGAAAGGGTCTCATTGTCAATTGCGAGAGCCAAACCACGAATTGCCGCAAGCTTGGCTCCGGAAAGTCCGGTGGCGCGGAGCACCTCCTGATCGCAGCAGACAACGTTTCCGGGAGTAACGCAATTACCAAGTGCCGCCTTGAATCGGCCAGTGATGGCAACTGCTGCTTTGCCGGCCAGCTGCTGATGTATTACAACCTCGACGAGTTCGCAAAATAGCCGGTCATCGACTGACCCAGCCATTGTTTCCTCACCCTCAACGGTGAAATCAGTCAGAGACTTCTTGTCCAGCACAGGAACGCCGTACTTGCCCGCAAGATCGGCAATCACGGGATCGGCCTGCGTAAGCGCATAAAGCGCCTCGTTGAGAGCCGCAGGATCGCCGTAAGTATTCAAGTCCATTCGAAAAACTAAACAGACTGGATCTGACCAAAATAACGGCTGATCAAAGGTGCAAACCTATCCTTCGATATCAACTTCATTCGCATGCCGGCCAGCACGACCACCGTGAATATAAGCAATACATAAAACAAAGACGCGATAAGCGGAGGTCCTCCAGGAAGACCGAGAACCATACCTGATATGGAAACAGCTACTATTCCCCAGGTGATCTTGTTGCTTGGCGTCACAGCCAACATGATCAGTCCCCAAGTTATATACCACGGATAAATCACCGGGGCGCAAAGCGTTACGACCAGGAATGTGTAAGCAATGGATTTCAAGACACCGTAATACCGCGAGCGATACAAGAAATACAAGGCTCCGAGTCCGGAGACTGCAAAACCCATACCACGCGTCAAGGTCAGAAAAGACCCAAGCCTAATTTGCAAGCCGACCAGGTGGGACAAACCGTACATCCAGGAAGCTAGCGCAGTTGTCGGCACCGCAGGCGACCTTACGACTCCTGGAGTGGATAGACCTAGAATCCAGCCCCATCCCAAACCCGTAATCTTGGCGACCAGCTCCATGACAATCCCGGAAATCATGAACGCCGTGATTACGGGACGCACTCGCTCCTTGAAAGGTCGGCCGTCTCCCAACCATCCCCAACCGATGTAAAGAACTCCAATTTCGGCGGGAACTTTGACCATTGCGGCGAGCGTCACCAGAATTACACCCAGGACCGGCCTCGAATTCCTGGCATAGTAAAGCCCGGCCAGGAGTAGCACCAGCATTAGGGAGTCATTGTGGCCGGATGCAATCAAGTGATAGATGGTTAGCGGATTCAAAATCGCAAGAGTAAAAGCAATCCCCTTGTCGAAACCTAAAGACTGCGCCAGACGAGGGACATAGATGGCAATGCCTACGACGCTCACCAAGGCCAAGATCCTCAGCCCGACCATAGTGGCGAAGGCATGATGAAAGGTGACCGTGGTAATTAGTGCGGCCAGACCGACAAACAATGGGCCGTACGGGCTCCTGGTATTACCCCATATCGGATCCACGGGCGTGAGATATGATGTGCCTCCCAGGACATTCGGCCCGTACTTGTAGGGGGATATATGATGCGAAACCATTTCTCCCAGAGCCGCGTAGCTGTATATATCCTTTGAAAAAATCGGTCCGGCAAGTGCGAGAGGCACCACCCATGCTGCACCTATATACCAGAATGCCCGAAGGGGAATATTGGGATGCTTGCGAACTTTTCTTATTAGGTCAAACCAGACGAGAGCGCCGATCCCAAGGCCCACAATCACCATTACTTCAGCAGGAAATTCAAACCTGGTAGAAGGGACCGAGCCAGGCTGGGCAACTCCAAGCCACCAGGAACCGGCCGCCTTAGAAACAAAGGGCGAAACTTGTTGAAGACTGCCAAGGGCCACCATCAATGAAGAGATGAAGCCCAGAACCATATGCCTTCCAAAAACCTGGAATATGTTGGCAAAAGACCGCCTCGATGCCAAGGCGGCATAGCGGTCAGCCTCAATTTTTCCACTCTTAGAAGTCGCAAGTAGCGGCAAAAGTTCAACTCCAAAAACGTACGAAGGAGCTACTAGGAATTCAAAACAAAAAGTTTTGCAAATTCCACTCTATGTAAAATTACTTACATTAAATAAGAAAGGCCAGAGAATTCTGCCTCATTCTACTGATTATTCTCTAAGAAACTCTCAACATCATCCGCATCTGAGTTGCCTACCAAGACCTTCTAAGCCAGGCCCGTGAATTTGCCGTCCGTATCCAAGCACTGAGAGCCAAAGAGTTTACCAGCCAACTCACACAAACTGGCTTAGACGGCGCCGACTTTTTAATATGCAGAGCTTTGACAAGAGCCCTCACGATAAGAAAGGCAAACCGTCTTGCTGACAGAGGGCAGCCATGCATGTCGAGGTAAAACTCGCCGCGCGATAGGTGGCCACCCGAGGATGTGGAGTCTAAGCGGAAGCTCTCCCAGCTACGCCTGCGACACTTGCTGCAAGCGGTGCTGCTGCCTTGCCGTCCTTGCTCTTGCCCGGAGCCGGGAACTCCTATGACGTTGGCTGTCCCGCCTCGGCGATTCGAGAACGGTAAAGAACGCGATGCGCGTCGAGTATAAGCGTGCTGGCACCAACACGCACGAGGGTATCAAGCAGCGCGGTCCGACGGTTTTCCGCTGAGATTCCTATCCGCAGGTAACAGTTCGGTAGTACTGCTGCGACTGGCCGGGGTTGACTCCTTCCTCAAGAAGAACCTGGCCACTCGCCTCGCCAAAGTTGACGACGTTGAGCTGATTACCGTACGAGGTCGCTCCGCCGAAGCAGTTTGGACCCGGGTTTTGCACGGGAATGGCGGCAGCCGCTGGACCGGCCAGCACCGCACCGGCAGCCAGAGGTCCCAGCACGCCAGCTAATGCAACTCCCGCTAGGACAAGACGAGGTCTCTTCACGAGCAAGCCTCCTTAAAACTCTACGATTGGTGAGGACCACCAAAGGGCTTCGTACCAATAGTCATACAATTAGAGTCATGTCACATTTCGTTTATCGAAGTCTACGCGACTGCAATCGCTAACACGAGTCCTTTAGGCGCTAGTTAGCTTTCTCCGTCAAATCCCCTTCTCAAAAACTGCGTTACAGCTGGTGGGCTGGGAGGGATTCGAACCCCCGTAGGCCGAGCCGGCAGATTTACAGTTTGATATGTAATGCCACCGCACCCGGTCCCAACACCTATAAATGCAGGTCCACGGACATGAGCCTTTGGGGTTGGCGGGTCCCCATCA
>DAHVRV010000005.1:0-105540 GCA_027322285.1 Actinomycetota bacterium | reverse complement strand
CTTGGTTTTATGGTCTCTGGCGAGTGGGCAATCGTCATCGGATGAGAATGACGGGAGATCTTGTGAATGACAGCTTTACCGAAGTCTCTGTCCATGTACCGCACATTGATTAGGGAGAGATCGAATGGGTCAAAGACCAGGTCTATGCGCCGACCTACGAGCGCCTGATCCACTTCGTAGTCGTTTCCATAGAGGGAGACCGTTGCAGTTTTTGTAACGGTTCTGGTCTCAGAGAACAGAAACGCCTCTCGCACAAGAGCCAGATCTGGCACCTTTGGCTTGATGGAGAACCGCTCAAGGGGCGTCTGGCCGGTTTCAGAATGAATGCGCCTGTGGTAGACCTGCTCTACCCATCCCTGGAAGCGTTCTTCCAGAACTTCGAGAGAAGAGATGTCGCTGTGGGCTACTTCAATTAGGAACTGCTCTCTTACGGTTCTGAAAAAACGCTCAATTTTCCCGCGGCCCATTGGCCTCCCAGGTCTCGAATGGACAAGCCGGATGCCCAGGACTGCCAGGGCTCTTATCAGCTGACGCGAGACAAATGGGCTCCCGTTGTCCAAATAAACTGTACCCGGTATCCCCCTTGACAGTATTCCACGTCGTAGAGCTGCCTGGGCTGAAAGAGTGTCTTCAGAGTACGTCCATCGGTGAGCTGTAACCAATCGGGAGTGATCGTCACAAAAACAAAACAGGATCGCTTTCTTGCCAGCGATTACTGGGCCATGTAGGGCATCTCCCACCCAGAGTTCATTTGGATAGTTGGCCTCGAAGCGTCCGAATGCGATGTTTTGACCGCTCAGCTGGGCTCTTGTGAGTCCTAAAGCTTTGAAGTGGCGCTGCAGGGTTCGCTCATGGGGTGACCATCCGTTTTGAGTTCTGATGATCTGGGCAATATGGGCTGCTGTTCTAAAGGGGTCTTCTTTCCTAAGCTCACGTGCTAAAGAGAGCAGCTGCTCCGGTGTACGGGGCTCAACATGGCGGGCAGATGGGTGAAGAGCTGCGAAACCGCCTTTTCTGTAGGTGCGGATCCAGCGGTCGATGCTTTGCCGCGATACCACCACCGGAACTCCGTTAACACCCATATGTGCCACCGAAGCCAACTCGCGCACAAGTTGCCCCCGCTTGGCTTTAGAGAGTATCTCATCTGCTGCCTCGCGAATAATTCCGTAGCGAAACAGCGCTACATCTTCCGCCCGGTGATGTTTTGGCTCTTCCAGTCGATCTGTTGCCATAATTTCTCCCTTTTGTCGTAGACGTAAACGACAAAGGGGATCATTGCTGATTATGAAGGTGCTGGAAAGGGTGAGTTGGTGTTGAAAAGAAGCCTTCCTCCGCACATAGCTGATACTTGGGACCATAGGGGTTTGGGGCCAAACCGGATGGTTGCAGCACGGGCGGCAATGCCGATTGCACTGATTGCGTCGCCGAATAGAGATCCCACCGGGACAATCTCAGACAATGTGGCATCGAGAGCCAGCGCCCAACTGACAAAGTGTTCTAGAAGTATCTCTGAGTTTTCGCTGAAACATCTGATCCAGCTTCGCACGGTTGTCTCGGGACGACAGATATCTAGAGCGATCTTTCTGTGTCCGATACCCCCAGCCTTTTGAACTAGAGCCAATCCGATTACCGCTGCCTCATCCACCCGACGAACTAGCAGGTAATCGGGGAGAAGAACCGAGGTCTTGGAACAATCCCTACAGCGCGATCTTCGTGGATGAACGGCCTTTACGCCATCTGACATCCGAATGGTTCTCGACCTTGCATGTCCCCATGGCCGAAGCACTCCGTCACAGGATGGACAACTGAGTTTTCCATCCAACAGTTCAGCTTCACCAACATCGGGATCGCTTGCTACAATGAGCGTCATGGTGCCTCTTGGCATCTTTGGGGGACCCTCTCGTGATCTGCTAAGAATGAGCGAGGGGGTCCTGTTTTATTCGGACCTCCCCAGCTTGCCCTAACAGATAGCGACACTGCAACTACGCGGTCGCCTCCACGCCATCCTCAGCTCCACTGACGCCTAACATCCCCGTAGCAATCAACGAAAGCGTCGCTCTACAACAATCCAACCATTTCATCTTCGAGTTCCGGACTTTGAAGATACCCAACGGCAGTTGTGAGCAGCTGCTGAAGGTGATCGAGGAACCTTGCCCTAGCCGTGGCAATCACGCGTCTGGGACCGAGAGGGAGAATAAACAGGGCAGTCAATGAAGCCAGAAGCGCCCCAACGGCCGTCTCAAGAATTCGTTCCAGCAGCAGGGAATTGGACAGCTCGGAAAGTTGCAGAAATACCATTGATATTGCAACGGTCACACCCATGGCCAGGAAAGAGTAGTTGACCTTCAAGAGGTAAACCCCAAGAAACATTGCGCCTAATACAGTGATGGCATCCAGAGTTGAATTCAATCCGAATGCTTTGGTCAATGCCGATCCTATCGCGATGCCGAGCACAGTTCCGAGGAATCGGTAAAAGCCTTTTCTCACCTGTTCGCCGGCATTGTTAACGCCAATAAAGCAGAGTAAGGCCGACAGAGATGCCCAGTAATAACGTTGCGGATCGACAAAGTAGCCGATCCAGGTCGCTGCGGCCGTAGCGATTGTAATTTGGATTGCCGCGCGAACTTCGGGTGTGAGTCCAATGTATGTTCCGGTTGCATGGTCCCAAGGTTCGTTTGATGCGCTTGCGCTGACGACAGCAGATCCAGGGAGGTGGCCCGTACGCAGGCTGGATGTATGTCTGGCCGTGACGGAGAGCTCTTTTTTGTAGGTGTGCAGTATCTCTCGAACCTTTCGCCACCTGATCGCGGCTGAATTGAGATTTATTATTGATGCGGATAGGCGTCTGAGCAGGATTGGGGTGACGCTGTCAGAAGAAGGATGGAAGGTCTGCCATCTTGCCAAGGAGTGGTTCAATTCGACGGCGATTTGCTCGGTGTCTGGGTCTGGAATCCCTTTGATATAGTCGACAATGTCTCTGGAGATCAATGAGGAAAGATTTAGCCTGGACAGCGAATCTGAGAATCGGGCCAAGTTTGAAAGGGACAGCTCCAGGTCGAACAGCGTTTGGCGCGCCTCTTCAATCGCTGGAGTGCTGCCGAATCGGGACATGTAGGCTTCGATGATCAATGCCATTTCATTGAGCCGAATGAGTGCCACACGAAGGTCGTCGGATGATTTCTCCCCGCTGCCTTCAAGAACTTTCACCGCGAGCTGTGTCAATAGTCGTGCTCGGATCGTATAGGAGTGCATGGATCGTTCAAGGTTTGACCGCGCTTGGAACATAACAAGTGGAATCCTGACGATAAAGATTACCAGTACGGCCACAAGCACCTCGGCAGCCAACCACCCAAGGGCTTTCAGACCAAACTGCCCGCTCATGAAGTATCCGAGAAATCCTCCAAGATACATCATGGTACCTATGTTGTTTCCCCGGGGTCCATACCGGCGGAAGAGAGTGCCGACACCAAGCAGCACGGGATTGATCGAAAGGACTATCCATGTATTTGAGCCCAAGAGCAGGGCAATAAGCGTCGCAGTTAGCAGCGGGACAGTCGGCAGAACCGTTGCAATCGCCGTTCCCTTTAAGTCAGTTTCGTCGAAGGTAATGCCAAGCATTAGGGCCAATAACCCTCCGACGAGCATGGCAACGATTACCACTTCATGGTGCAAGGCAAGCGCTCCGGGACCGTACTTGGCGCTTTGATGGTGCGATATTCCTAGCGGATCGAAGAAGTTTACGAACTGCCATTCGGCCAAAAAAGCCAGACCCATGGAAACGGTCGTAGCCACAGCCGAAATGAGCCGCGTGAGCGCAGGATCTGACGCAAGAGCCTGATCCAGCCAGACTGGCCGGGTCATGAGGCTGCGGCCGGATGCCGGTACGGAGATTCTTTGGCATTCGGGCTTGGCGACAGGCTGGACGTATCTTTTTCCGCCAAGACTTGGGATTTTATTTGACGGACACAAGTCATGGGCTAATCATATCGAAAATGGGTTGGAGAAAAGTTGATACGCCCAACCAATATCAGCTGCGAACTACAACGTGGTAATTTTCAGTGGTATAACTTTAGTTATGGGCTGGGATGTAGAAGAGTACATATGGTCAGCGATACGTCTTAGCGATGGAACCAAAGAGATTTATTCAGTCGATCTTGAAGCATTTCATGCCTACTGTCAGGAGAATGCTGTCAGTGATCCAAGCCAAATCGACCGGAAGATACTGCAGGGTTATATTTCCCACCTTGTGCTGGCCGGCAATTCGCGGCGAACCGTGGCACGGAAACTCTCGGCAATACGGGGTTACCTGAAGTTCCTTACCCGCCAGCGCCGATTGTCGGAAAATCCAGCCCACGGACTTTCCATTGGCAGGATCGAGACGAAGCTTCCCAGGGTTCTATCTCGTTACGATGCTGACAATTTGATGACCGCGGTTTCCAGGCCTGGCACGCCTGACTATCTTGTACTGCGCGATAATTCCATCTGCGAACTGCTTTATGGCAGCGGGCTCCGGGTATCTGAAGTGGCGAAACTTGATCTAGACGACTTAGATCTCGAGGGGGCATCTGTGACGGTAATGGGAAAAGGTAGCAAGGAGCGCATCGTTCCAATGAATAAGTCCTGCGTTGCGGCAATAAAGCGTTATTTGCTGTCGGGAAGAGGACCAATGATTGCAGCATTGGGATCAAAGTTTGGAGGCTCCAGTTCTGCCGTATTTTATAATCAAGCGGGACTCAGGATTGGCACGAGAGACATCCGCCGGGTGCTCGATGCAAGGAGTGCAAATCCGGTAAATCCCCATGCTCTAAGACACTCGTTCGCTACGCATTTGCTTGATGGCGGCGCAGATCTGAGGGTAATTCAGGAACTCCTCGGCCATTCCAGAATTACGTCGACTCAGGTGTATACGAAGGTAAGCAAGGATCAATTGATAAGGGTGCACGAGGAGACGCATCCAAGGAGCAGATAGCGTTTGCTGGTGGCGACATTGGCTCATCTGTTACTTAGTTTTGGGCAGGCAGCGCCTCTAGCTTGTGAAAGCCAAGCAGCTTTTGGTCATGCACGGATCAAGTCCGGCGTGGTCGGTTCCGTCGCTACTGGTCAGACGGCGGGACCCGTCCCCTTGTTAGAGTGCGGCCCGAAAAGGGTGGGCGAATTACCGTCGGAGGTGGGCTTCACCGCGGAAGACATCTGCAAATGCCAAGGGCTGTGGCTCCGTGCAAGATGATTATCAATGTGATCGGCTAGGTCAAGTCTTCTGGTCGGTTTGGGGCTGCGAGGCTGCGGCCAGCAATTATCTCTGGAAGCCCGCTGCCTAAGCGCTTTGACCATGCTCGCGGCGAAAGCCGGTATGACCGAAGATTAAACGCCCGATGTTTTGTCTCGACCCAGCCTGACTGCGCGGTTGCACCCGATTCGGGCATCCTGATTCTGGCCCGGGCATTGTTTTAGGATTGGATTGCCCGGTGCAAAGCTGTGGTGCAACAGGAATAATTATTTATTCCTGCCAAAGGAGCACCCTTCGCTCGAAAGCTATCGCGTTGCCTGCTAGGCTATGCCCTGCTAATTTTGCAAAATTAAATTCATACTTCCGGATCCCCTCGGTCGTCTCTTGACGTCTAGCCGGAAGTTTTGACTAACCGATGGGAGGAATGAAATGGCCGCTGAGCCAGTCGTTACTATGAGCCAGCTTCTTGAAGCCGGTGTTCATTTTGGTCACCAGACTCGCAGATGGAACCCAAAGATGCGAAGGTTCATCCATGGCGAGCGAAACGGGATTTATGTAATTGACCTCAAGCAGACTCTAAAGAATATTGAAGTTGCCTATACCTTCGTGCGTGACCTGGCTGCCAAAGGCGGAACAGTCATGTTTGTGGGAACTAAGAAGCAAACTCAGGATCCAGTATCCAAGTATGCGCAGATGATGGGGATGCCTTATGTCAACGAGCGTTGGCTTGGTGGAATGCTCACCAACTTCTCAACAATTGCGGGCCGCGTAAAGAAGATGCAAGAATATGAGCGCATGAAGGCCGCCGGTGACTTCGAGAACATGCCCAAGAAAGAGGCTCTGATTCTCTCCCGGGAGCTTGAAAAGCTTCAGCGAAACCTGGGTGGACTGCGTGAAATGTCGAGGCTTCCTGATGCTGTCTTCATCATCGACACCAAAAAAGAACACATTGCCGTTACCGAGGCCAACAAGCTGGGTATTCCTATCGTCGCAGTCGTAGACACCAATTGTGACCCAGATGTAATCGACTATGTCATTCCAGGCAATGACGATGCGATCCGATCTGGCGACTTGATGTGCCGGATCATTTATGACGCCATTCAAGAAGGCCGCAAGATCCAAAGGCTTCGAAATCCGCAGGCCGCCGTTTCAGCAGAGAATGAGTCACGCAGAGCTGCTCAGCAGAATGAAGCCCGTCGCCAGGCACTGGAGGAGGCGAAGGAAAGAGAAGCTCGCATTGCAAGCCTTCAGGCTGAAGCCCGCAAATCAACCGGAGGATCAGAAGAGGACTGAATAGGCGTCTGCGGGGCTGCGCAAAGGCGCCCAATTGAAAAATAACAAGAAGTTTGTCGGGTTTGCCTGCGTCGCAGGCGAACCGAGAAATATGTGATTGGAAGGATAAAGTCAAGATGGCGATTACCGCAGCCGATGTGCAGGCACTGCGTCGAGCAACCGGTGCTGGGATGATGGATGCCAAGAAGGCGCTCGAGGAAGTTGGCGGCGATCAGGAAGCTGCTGCCAAACTTCTTAGAGAGCGCGGATTGGCAGGCGCGGCCAAAAGAGAAGATCGCGAAAACTCGCAGGGTGCCGTGTCGCTAGTGATCAACTCGGAGCACACTATTGGTGCGATCGTGGAACTCAAATGTGAAACCGATTTTGTGGCAAAGAGCAAGGAATTCGTAGGATTGGCAAACAAGATAGCGACAGCAGTGGCTGCATCAGACCAAGCGCCTGCGCCGGTGCTGGAAGGCTTGAATGCCGAGATCGAGGCCTTGAAGGTAACGCTCAAGGAAAATATTGCCCTGGGCCGTGTTTCGCATTTTGCCACTCAGTCTCCTCATGTGATTGATGGGTACCTCCATATTCAGTCGGAGCGCGGCGTACAAGCGGTGCTTGTGGAACTTGACGGAGGATCGATCGAATTGGCTCATGACATTGCGATACACATTGGATTTGCCAAGCCAAAATACCTGAGCCGCGAGGACGTCCCCTCAGATGTAGTTGATGCCGAGAGGGTGACCCTTGAGGCAATTTCGAGGAATGAAGGAAAGCCCGAGGCAGCACTGCCTAAAATTATCGAAGGCCGCATGAATGGCTTTTTCCGGCAGATTTGCCTGACGGAGCAGGATTATGCGAAAGACGATAAGCAGAGTGTGTCACAGGTTCTAGGGAAACAAAAGATAGTCAGGTTTAGCCAAGTAATAGTTGGAGCCTAAGTTGTCTTACTCGGAGGTCCTCGAGCGCGCCAGTCATTCACGCTCCAGATGGCATAGGATCGTTTTGAAGCTGTCGGGCGAGGCTCTTGCGAGCTCGGCATCCGATGAAGTCGTTGACGCGAATGTTTTGGACCAGCTGGCGACTGAAATCGTGGCAGCTAAATCGATTCTGGGTGTCGAGATTACCATCGTGGTCGGTGGCGGCAACATTTGGAGAGGCACCACTGGGGTTGGCTCGACCCTTGAAAGGGCTACCTCCGATCATATGGGAATGCTTGCCACCGTTATCAACGCTCTTGCTCTGCAAAGCGCGATTGAGCGCAAAGGCCAGGCGGTACGGGTCCAGAGCGCTATTCAGATGGCCGAACTTGCTGAGCCTTATATAAGACGGCGGGCGGTCAGGCACCTCGAAAAAGGACGAATTGTAATTTTTGCCGCAGGTACCGGAAGTCCCTATTTCACTACCGATACAGCGGCAGCGCTTCGGGGGGCGGAGATTGGCGCCGACGCGATTTTGAAAGGTACCCACTCGGGAATCGACGGAATATATTCTGCTGATCCGAAGCTGGATCATTCGGCGATTCGTTTTGAGGACGTCTCGTTCATGGACGTCGTGGCCAAGGAACTGAAAGTAATGGACCTTACAGCCATAACTTTTTGCAAAGATAACAATCTGCCAATTTTAGTCTTTGACATTATGACTGCCGGGAATATATTGCGCGCTTTGATCGGCGAGCAGTTAGGTACGTTGGTGAGCTGATGGAAGATTCAATTGTTTCAGAAAATATAGAATCCACAAGGGAAAAGATGGCAAGGGCGATCACTCATGCCCAGCAGGATTTTGCCAATGTGCGCACTGGTCGGGCCTCGCCGGCTTTGGTTGAGAGGCTCCTGGTCGAGTACTACGGATCTAATGTCCCGCTGCAGCAGATTGCCGGCATATCTGTGCCAGAGGCAAAGGTCCTGCTGATCACTCCTTACGACAGGGGGGCCCTGTCGGCGATAGAAAAGGCCATTCAAACTTCAGAGATCGGCATTAATCCTTCTAACGATGGTCAGATCATTAGGCTGGTATTTCCGACACTGAACGAAGAGCGGCGCAAAGAGCTGGTCAAGGTGGTTCGGGCTAAGGCGGAGGATGCAAAGGTTGCAATCAGGAACCTTAGGCGAGCATCCCGGCACGAGCTGGAAACAGTGCAAAAGGATGGCAAGATCACCACCGATGATCTGGAGCGTGCTGAGAAGGACCTGGACAAGGTGACCTCTGAGCACATTGCTGAACTGGACAAGATGTTGGCAACAAAAGAAAAAGAGCTGCTTGAGGTTTAGTAATAGCTCGATTTGCATTAGGTCGCTGGGCTGGAGGATGTATGGCAGAATATGGAGGACCGGTCGATTCAGATGACGACAAGCCCGAAACCTCTGGAGGCTATCGATTTGAACCGCAGTCCGCTGAAAACTCAGGCAGTGATGGATTTCAACTGCCACCATGGACCGATCCTCCAACCGGGGAGATCCCCGTGGTATTGTCTAGCTTGGATGCCGATGACAGTTCAATCAAGTCGCGGCTTTCGTCACTGAGGCTTCCTTCGCTTTTCACCGGGGCTGGTGAGTATGGAATTTCGGGCCAGGATGAGATCAATCCCGTCAGCCATTCAGAAACAGAATTGTCATCAGAAAGTCAGCGCTCGCGTCGCTATCTGCAAAAGAGCGCTCCCGATAGTCGGCCATCGAAGAAGATTTCAGGCACTCAGGCGCTGCGGATCTCCTCCGGAAATAGTTCGTCGGGTGGCAGAGTAGGTGGCCCGGTAAGTCACAATGCCAGTCCTGATGAGGTGTTCAGTACTCCTGATGAGATCGAGTTGCCAAGCAAACGTTTTACCCTGTCTATGCCCAAGTTGCAGGGCCTCCCGAGGCGTAAATATGGACATTCGGGCAACCGACCTCCTGAGGCAAGCATTCGCAAAGATCAACCGGAGGTGCCGCCCGGTTCTACGGATGACGGGATTGGAGAAGCCGACAGCCCTGTCCCTAGTTCTTTTGAATCCCGCAAAGAGCGAATTATTAGAATCAAGAACGAATCTGCGGTGACGAGGCGGCGCAGTCCAGTTTATATACGCATTGCCACAGGTTTTGGACTCGGCATTGTGGTGCTCCTTGCATTCCACTTCGGCGCACCCGCTGTACTTGCAATTGTGGCGATTGCAATACTTTTGGCCATTATCGAGTTCTACGACACTCTTCGCCGAGCCGGGTTCAGGCCTGCTGCGCTGTTGGGCATTGCCGGAACACTGTCGCTTTTAATTACGACTTATCAAAAAGGTGCAAACGGGATAGCGCTTGTCTTTGCATTGATGATGGTTGCTTCGATGTTGTGGTATTTAGTGGGAGTAATTCGTGGCCAGCCCACTCTGAACATCTCGGTCACTTTACTTGGTTTCATATGGATCGGCGGGCTCGGGTCATTCGCAGCCGCCATCATAAGGCCCCAAGATTTTCCCCATGGGCACGGTGTGGCGTATCTGCTGGGTGCGCTGGTTGCTACGGTTGCAAATGATACCGCAGCATACTTCTTCGGATCTTGGATCGGAAGGCACAAGCTGGCTAAGGAGATCAGCCCTACGAAATCTTGGGAGGGCTTGATTGCCGGCGCGGTTGCGTCGCTGCTGGCAAGTGCTGTGGTCGTTTCGCAGATATCGCCGTGGACAGTGTCAAGCGCAGTGGTTTTGGGAATTGTCGTCGCGATTGTCGCGCCACTTGGTGATCTTTCGGAATCGATGGTAAAACGTGACCTCAACATCAAGGACATGGGAAAATTATTACCTGGCCATGGTGGTATGCTCGACAGAATAGATGGCTTGTTGTTTGTTCTGCCAGCTGTCTATTATTTGTTGAAGATCCTTCACCTCAGCTGATAAACGCAGTTATTGGAGTTCAAATTGGTTCAGGTAAGTATCGCGGGCTCCACGGGTTCGGTTGGTACGCAGGCACTCGATGTGATAGCAGCCAACCGAAATCAGTTTGATTTGTCGGCCATTTTTGCAAACTCTAATATCGATCTGCTGGCAGACCAGGCCAATTCGTTCCGCCCGCGGATTGTTGGGCTTGGCCGCAAAGACCTGGTGAATCAACTGACTGGCAAGTTGCGCTACTCTCCGCTGGTTGTAGCTGGCGATGAGGCTCTGGTGGCAATGGCGGAGGCCGGAGATGTAGTTCTAAACGCGGTAGTTGGCTTCGCTGGCCTGCCTGTCACCCTTTCGGCTTTGGAGTTGGGCAAGCGCCTGGCGCTGGCCAACAAGGAGTCTCTGGTCGCCGGCGGCGATCTGGTGGCGAAAGTGCGGTGGTCGAGCGGCGGGGAGATCATTCCCGTTGACTCGGAGCATTCGGCCATCCATCAAGCTTTGCGATCCAGTTTTTTTTCTGAAACTGAGGTCTCTAAGCTTGTGCTTACGGCTTCCGGCGGTCCATTCAGAGGCAAAGATCGCGATTTTCTTTCTAAGGTCACTTTGCAGCAGGCTTTGGCACACCCCACATGGTCCATGGGGCCGAAGATCAGCATTGACTCTTCAACCTTGATGAACAAAGGCTTGGAGGTCATCGAGGCTCACGAACTCTTCGGAGTCAGTTTCGACAAGATCGAGGTTGTTGTGCATCCTCAATCCATCGTCCATTCAGTAGTGGAATTCACAGATGGTTCTGCGCTGGCACAGATCTCTGGTCCAGACATGCGACTTCCAATTGGATATGCACTTGGATATCCGTCGCGTCTCAAGCAGCCTTTCGGGGCTTTGGACTGGAGGGAGTCCCGATTATTGGAGTTTGAGGCTCCCGATATCGAGAACTTTCCTGCTTTGCCGCTTGCATATGAAGCGGGGCGCCGCGGCGGAGGAGCGCCGACTTGGCTGAGTGCGGCTAATGAAGTCGGGGTCGATGCTTTTTTGACGGGGAGGATAGGTTGGACTGACATCTACAAGGTTGTGGAGGCTAGCTTCGAGAGTTACGAAGACGTCGGGCTAGATGCGATTGACGATGTATTGGAAACAGATTTCGAAGCACGAAGAGTAACCCGGACCGCCATTGAGAGCTTATGACTGATTTAGAGAGCAATAATTTGAAAAGATCCACTAGTGATGCTCGGCAGGAGGATGTTGATCTGGAAAGGTCCAAGCAGATTAAATCGCTGGTTAAATTAGCCGTTCTTATCGCTGCCGTAATTGGGGTCGGGCTCTATACGAACTCGATTACCACTATTGCGGTTATTGCCGCCCTCATAGTCATAATCATGGTTCACGAGCTGGGCCACTTCATTACTGCCAAGATGTCAGGCATGAAAGTGACTGAGTATTTCCTGGGTTTTGGACCCAGGATCTGGTCGATAAGGAAGGGCGAAACAGAATACGGGATCAAAGCAATCCCTGCCGGCGGTTACGTTCGGATCCTGGGAATGAACTCGCTAGAGCCAGTCGATCCGGCTGACGAGCCGCGCACCTTTCGCCAGTCGACGTTTCCGAAAAGAATCATGGTTGCTGCGGCGGGGTCATTTATGCACTTTGTTATGGCATTTCTTCTGCTATGGTCGCTTTTTAGTTTTATCGGCGTGCCAAATCCCTCCAAAGTACAGATTGCGGCACTGAGCAGGTTTGACGGTCGCACAACTCCGGCAGCGCAGGCCGGACTCCTGCCGGGAGATTTGATAGTTTCGGCCGATGGTCACAGCATTACGAGCTCCTCGCAACTCGCTTCGATCGTGTCCAAGTCGGTCGATAAGCCGGTTTCGCTGGAGATTTCCCGCGACGGTCACCTGATAAGAAAAACGGTTACCCCACTAAATGCTGACAAAGTAACAATATCCGGACAGCCTATTGAGCCAGCAGGAAAGCCGCCGACTGGAGTGATAGGAGTCGAGCTGGTGGCTCCTACGCAGGAGGTGAATCCGCTCGCAGCCATCGGCATGACCTTCACCAACATGTGGAGCTATTCACTCCAGACGATTTCGGCCTTGGTCAGCCACTTTTCGCCGCATGGAATTTCTAACTATGTTCAGCAGCTACAGCATCCTTCGACCCAAATCACTTCAAAAGGGGCGTCTTCGCGTTTTGAATCGCCAGTCGGCATCGTGAGGTTGGCATCGCAGGCTGCACAGTCTGGTATAGGTCCTGTGCTTTCTCTGCTTTTTTCAATAAATATCTTCCTGGGGATTTTCAATCTCGTCCCGCTGCTGCCCCTAGATGGCGGACACATAATTGTGGCGGTTTACGAGCGCCTCCGTTCGACTAAGCGCAGAAGATACTATGTCGATATCGTGAAATTGATGCCTCTCACCTATTTGGTAGTGACGTTAATTGTGTTGTTGGGTGCGACGGCCCTTTATCTGGATGTAACTCATCCGCTGTCCAATCCATTCGGATAGGCCAGACGACGAAATCAATATTTCGATTTAGGCTTAATTTGAAGAGATGGTTAGATAACTTACTGTAATCGCAATTCCTAGATCCGAAGGTTGTCCCAAAATGGCTAGACAGACAGGGTTTTCCAAGCCGAGAAGAGAATCCCGCCAGATCATGGTAGGTAAAGTAGCGGTTGGGGGTGGTGCGCCAGTTTCAGTCCAGTCGATGACTACGACCAAGACTTCCGATGTCGAAGGGACGTTAGCTCAAATCTATGCACTGTACGGAGCCGGGGCTGACATAGTGCGCTGCACGTGCAATGACGCGGATGCAGCGGAGGGACTGGCCCGCATCGTACCAAGATCTCCGGTGCCGATTGTGGCCGATATTCACTTTCATTACGAGATGGCTCTGGCTGCGCTCGAGGCTGGCGTCGCATGCTTGAGGCTAAATCCGGGAAATCTCAGAAAGCCTGCCGAGATAAAGCTGGTGGCTTCAGAGGCAAAGGATCGGGGCGTGCCAATACGAATTGGAGTCAACGCCGGATCCCTGCATCCTGATCTCTACGAGAAGTATGGCGGCGCCACACCAGAAGCTTTGGTCGAGTCGGCGCTCTACGAGTTGTCTCTCTTTGGTGAAGTTGGGTTCGAAGATGTAAAGATTTCCGTCAAGGCATCGAATGTGCCGCTGATGATCGAGTCATACCGTATGCTCGCAGAGGCCACCAATGTTCCTTTGCATCTCGGAGTTACCGAAGCTGGACCGCCTCCGGCTGGCCTTATCAAGAGCAGCGCTGGAATTGGCGCCCTGCTTGCAGAGGGTATTGGCGACACCATAAGATACTCGCTTACTGCCGACCCGATCGAAGAGGCCAAGGCCGGTAGGCAGCTGCTGGAGGCCCTAGGCCTGAGAGATCGCGTCGGACTGGATTTGATTGCTTGTCCAAGCTGTGGCAGGACCGAAATCGACGTGATTTCAGTTGCCCGTCAGGTCGAAGAAGCGCTGGAAAAGCTGAAGCTCCCGATCCAGGTGGCAGTCATGGGTTGCGTAGTCAATGGTCCCGGCGAGGCACGCGAGGCAGACCTAGGGATTGCGGCGGGCAAGCATAAAGGCCACCTCTTCATCAAGGGAAAGATAGTCAGGGTCGTCCCGGAAGAGCGGATGGTGGAGGAGCTGGTTCAAGAGGCGCAGAACCTGGCCAAAGAAGGGGTGGAGGCTCGACTTGCAGCTGCCGATGAAAATGCGGCGCGGGAGGCTGAGCTGGACCGGGCTGAGCTGCTCGAGGTGAAGGGATCGGATGTCAACAACAGCGAGGCGAAGGTCAGTTTGATCCGGAAGCGCTTATCTGACGAGGCTGGCTGATCGGCTTCAAGCGATTTGTGTCGGTCCTGGTAGGGATTTATGCTAATTCGTTGTTAGGCTCGGCTTCAAAGCAAATAGCCTTTACGCATGCGCATGACAAGGTTAGCTTTGAAAACTCAACGAGAAGCTCCGGCGGATGCCGAGGCAGTGTCTCATCAGTTGTTGGTAAGGGCAGGTTACATACGTCGTTTGGCCTCGGGTGTCTACAGCTTTCTCCCGCTTGGACTGCGAGTCTTGGCCAAGCTAAATCAGATCGTCCGCGAGGAATTTGACGCAGCCGGTGCCCAGGAGCTTCTGCTTCCCGCGCTGCATCCAGTTGAGATTTGGGAGCAAACTGGCAGGTTGCAAACTATGTCCGACGTCTTGATGACCGTCGATGCAAAGGGGGGGACCTTTGTGCTCGGTCCCACTCACGAGGAAGCGGTGATTGCCACCATCTCTCCGGATCTTGAGTCATACAGAGATCTCCCGGTTACGGTCTATCAGATCCAAACCAAGTTCCGCGATGAGGCTCGGCCAAGGTATGGGCTCATGCGGACCAGGGAGTTCATCATGGCTGACGCTTATTCGTTTGATGCCTCCGCGAGCGGAATGAAGGCCTCCTACAAGAGTATGTATCAGGCGTACCTGAATATATTCGATCGCTGCGGTTTGCCGTATGTGCCGGTGGAGGCTGATTCAGGCGCAATCGGAGGCGATGTCAATCACGAGTTCATGGTGCCTTCGCCAATTGGGGAAGATCATTTTGCACAGTGTCCGACCTGTGGTTATGCTGCCAATATCGAAGCGGCCAAACGCGGCGAAGCAATCAGGAAGCCTTCCGACGCTCCTACCGAGGAAACGAAGATGCATTCCACACCCGGTTCAACGACGATCAACGAGGTCGTGGGAGCCCTTGGATCGCAGGGCATTGAAGCGGATAGCTCAGCTCTTTTGAAGTCGCTTGCTTTCAAAGATGCCAATGACGATGTGGTATTGATCCTGGTTCCGGGGAACAGGGAGGTAAAGGTACCTGCAGGATTAGTACCTCTGACCGACGACGATTTTGAGTCGAATTCGTTTTTATTCAAGGGATATATCGGCCCGATGGGAATGAGCGAGCAAGGCGTAAGAGTCCTCGCGGACTATTCAATTCTTGAGCGCTCCGCATGGTTTGCCGGTGCCAACCTGGAGGGTCACCACGTATCCAACGTGGTCCTCGGCAGAGATTTTGAGGTGGACGAGTTTGGGTCGTTTGTCGTAGTCGCCCAAGGTGATCCTTGCCCGAAATGCGGAGATGCCCTGTCGCTTGTGCGATCGATCGAGGCTGGCCATACCTTTGAACTTGGGCTTTCCTACTCCAACAAAATCCCGACTGCCACTTTCAAGTCAGAGGATGGTAGCGACCAAAAATACTGGATGGGCTGTTACGGGATTGGGATGAGTCGCCTTCCTGCAGTCTTGGCGGAGCATTTTCATGATTCAGATGGACTGCGATGGCCCAAGAGCGTGGCGCCGTATCAGGTGGAGCTTTTGACAATCACCCCGTCCAGGGCACCTGAAGCTGTTGCTTTCACCGATGACCTCTACCGCCAGCTCTGGGAGAGGGGAGTAGAGGTGCTATATGACGACAGAGAATTGACCGCCGGAGTCAAGTTTGCAGACGCTGACCTCATTGGCGTTCCGACTATCGCCATCATTGGCCAGCGCGGAATTGCGAACGGAGTCATCGAGGTGAAGAACAGGCTGAGCGGCGAGCGAATAGAGGTGAGCGTGCCCGACATAGTTGATTATCTGTCAGAGAACAGATAATGGCTGGTGAAGTTGTTTGGCTTAGCGCCTTGCGGCTAATGCTCAATTCATACTTCTCTCGGAGGAATTTCGCCTATACTGTAATCAAAGGCTCTTACTAGTCGTTCCAGGCTGGATCCTAGAGTTACATTTGGTATGCGATTGAGATAAAGCGTGGGCTTCTAGCCCGCGCTTTTGTATCTTTATAATGTACGAATTTTAGAGGAGGTGAATGAGGTGGCGCAAAGGATCGAGGACAAGCTTCGGACAATAGCTGAGGAAAGCTTGGCAGACCAGGGATTAGAAATGCTGGATATAGCATTCCGTAGTGGCTCTTTGCGTGTCACCCTCGACAGTGAAGTTCCTCTTGATCTCGACAGGATCTCTCAGGCGTCAACACTCATCTCCCGACTGATCGACGACTCAGTGGAATTCGATGATATTGGTCAGTTCACTTTGGAGGTCTCCAGCCCAGGGCTCGAAAGGACGCTAAGAACCGAATCTCACTTCAGGCGTTTCATAGGCGCCAAATTGAGCTTGAAAATGAATCCCGAATTTGCAGGACCAAGACGATTTACGGGAACGCTCAAGAGCGCCGATGCAGGTTCGATAATGGTCGTGACCGACGGCTCCTCGGCACCATCGGGTGCTGAGTTGGAGTTAAGGATTGACGAGATCGAAAGAGCACACACGGTTTTTGAATGGGGATCTTCGGAATCGCCCAAAATCAAGTCCGCCAAAGGATCAAAACGGGCGGGTAATTCTAAATTGACAGCGAACAAGACAGCGAAAGACTGAGGGACGAGATGGCCAAGACAAATTTTGACTTTCTAGAGGCACTGCAGATGATTGCCGTCGACAAGGGCATCGCTGTGGATACCTTATTGGATTCCCTGGCTAACGCACTGGTGGCCGCATATAAAAGAAGACCTGGCGCAGCGGAGGAAGCCGTTGTGACCATAGATCCTGATACTGGAGAGATCCGCGTATTCGGTCAAGAGCTTGATGATGACGGAAATGTCGTTAGAGAATGGGATGACACTCCAAAAGACTTCGGACGAATTGCAGCGCAAACTGCCAAGCAGGTCATGCTGCAAAGGATAAGAGAGGCTGAGAGGGACCTCAAATACGAGGAGTACGTGGGAAGAGAGGGTGACATTGTCACCGGCATTATCCAGCAGAGCGACAACCGATACACGCTTTTGGATCTAGGAAAGGTCGAAGCGCTGCTTCCTCAGCAGGAGCAGGTTCCGTTTGAGCGTTACGAGCATGGGGCCCGAGTCAAGGCCTACATAGTGGAAGTGCGAAAGACCAACAAGGGTCCCCAGATCGTCGTGTCTCGAACTCACCCTGGGTTGATAAAAAGGCTGTTTGAACTGGAAGTTCCCGAGATCAACTCCGGAATTGTCGAGATCAAGGCTGCCGCAAGGGAGCCTGGCCACCGTACAAAGATCGCGGTATGGTCCAATGATCCAAATGTGGACCCTGTCGGGGCATGCGTGGGTGCCAGGGGTGCCAGGGTGCGCATGATAACAAATGAACTTCGGGGAGAAAAGGTTGACATTGTCCCTTTCTCCGAGGATCCAGCCGAGTTCGTGCAACGGGCGCTGCAGCCCGCAAAGGTGAAAGAAGTGAGGTTGGACACCGAAACCGGATCCGCAACCGTAATAGTCGATGACTACCAGCTGTCTCTCGCTATTGGGAAAGAGGGCCAAAATGCCCGCCTTGCGGCAAGACTGACAGGATGGAGGATTGATATCAAATCTGAGAGCGAAATTGCCGCCGAGGAGAGTGGCTATGCTCTGGAGTGGGCTGAGGGCGAATGGGTTGACAATGGTTCGGGCGAGCTTGTTTGGTATCCGGCTGAAGGCGGAGAGGAGATAACGGCTTCGGACTATCAAGCTGAGCAAGAGTAGGTGTTATTTGGTGATGCCACTGCGTACTTGTATAGGGTGCCGCACCGCAAAGTCGGTTGATGGAATGGTGAGGATCTGTCTGGCTGAAGACGGTCGCCTCAGAGAATCTGCTGAATCCAAGGGCCGGGGTGCTTGGATCTGTAAGACTGAAGCCTGTTTCAAGGCGGCATCGTCAAAAGGAAGGCTCGCGAGAGCACTAAAGGCCGAGCCGCTGCTAGAGGTGCAAAACCAAATATCAACCGTATATGAGGAGCTTGGCTTCTAGGATAATTGTTCGGTAGTTTTTGTTGATATGTATTTTCGCAGTTGAGAATTGGTGAACGTTCCGCGCTAGCAGTGTGTGGTCTGGTTTTCAATCATGTGGGTTTCAAATTGTTGTGGTCGGTATTGAGGCCAAGGAGAGGACTGAGTTAGCAGTTGGCTAAGAGAATAAGGGTTTACGAGCTGGCCAAAGAGCTAGGACTTACCAACAAGGAGGCTTTGGATCTTTGCATTGCCCTTGGGATTGGCGTCAGGAGCCACTCTTCCAGCATCGAAGATGCACAGGCGGATCGCGCACGGAGAAAAGCTGAACGGGAAGGGATGGTCCGCGCCGAGCAGCCCCAAGAGGAACCCGTCGCACATCCGAAAAGGCAGGAATCTCCATCTGCGTCACAACCAAGGACATCCGCCTCTGCCCCAGTTACGTCAGAAACACCCGCTCCAATAAAAGCGACAAGCGCGATTGCAGAAAGCGTTCCGCAGCAGCGCAGGCCAGCTCCCGAACGACCCAGTGCCGCAGCAGCGCCTCAGCAGTTTCGACAAGGTGCTGGAGCGGCGAACCAGGGGCGCAAGGTTGTCAGCAGTTCCGAACCTGCCAGGGCAGCTCACGCTCCATCCTCTCCGGAGTCAAGAGCGGCTCAACGGCCCGACTCGCATCGTAGTGAGAAAGATCGCGGTGAGCGGACCAGGCCCAATGAGCGCGCCGCCGATCAGCGCAACCCAAGTGGCAATATCAGTTCATCCGCAGGGTCTTCTGGATCTGCCAGTCAAGCCAACAGGCCCGTCAGGCCACCTATGTCCGTAAGCGGCCGTCCGATTCCACCTCCTCCCGGGGGACCACCGCGCTCGCTTTCTGGCCGTCCGATTCCACCTCCTCCCGGGGGCAGCCGTGGAGCTGGACAGCAGCGGCAGGGTGATGGAGAGCGGCCTCGTCCAGCACAGTCGCGCTCCCAAGGTACCGGTCAGACCGGGGGACGGCCTAACAACTTTCCGCCTCGTCAAGGCGGTGTACATCGGCCAGGAGGTACCGCAGCGCCCAGAGCTGGTCAGACCGGGGGACAGGCGCCCAGGCCAGGACAGGGAGGATCGGAGCGTACTTTTGCTCCGCGAACGGGTTCAGGATTCCAACCACGTCAGGGTGGCGGAGGCTTTGGCGGTAACCGGACAGCCGGAGCAGGCGCGCCGGCCGGTTCATCGTCTCCTCCTCGTCAAGGCGGGGGCGGATACTCCCCCCGCGGCGGCGGTACGGTTCCACCGCCCCCGGTTTCCACGCGGGGTGCCCCGGGAAGGGGCCGACCTGCCCAAAAGCAGTCGAAGAAGCGGCGTCGTCGCAGCATGGAAGAGTTGGAGCCAACTCAGCTTACGGCTTATGTCGCCTCGAATGCGCCTATTCCGATTGGGGAGGTCATCGTTGAGCGGGGCAGTTCGGCTCAGGAGGTAGGTCCTAAGCTAAATCGTACCGCGGGCGATGTGGTGAGATTTCTCTTCCTCCAAGGCGAGGTAGTTACAGCTACCCAGTCGTTGTCGGATGACATGATCGAGCTGTTTGCCGCCGAGCTAGGCGCATCGGTCAAACTCGTTGATGCTGGCCAGGAACAAGAGGCCGAGCTCGTGGCGAAGTATTTCGACTACACAGAGGAGGATGCCCAGTTTGAACTCGAGCTGCGGCCTCCGATAGTCACAGTGATGGGCCACGTAGATCATGGTAAAACCAAGCTGCTCGACCGTATTCGTGAAGCAAATGTAGTTGCCGGAGAGGCTGGCGGAATCACCCAGCACATAGGAGCGTATCAGGCCGAAGTGAATGGCAGATACGTTACGTTTATCGACACGCCAGGCCACGAGGCGTTTACGGCTATGCGGGCCCGCGGCGCCCAGGTTACTGACATCGTGGTTTTGGTTGTCGCTGCAGACGATGGCGTGATGCCTCAGACCATTGAGGCCATTAACCATGCTAAGGCCGCCGGAGTTCCGATTGTGGTTGCGATCAACAAAATTGACCGTGACAATGCCGATCCGGCCCGCGTGCAGCAGCAGCTTGCGGAACTTGGCTTGGTTCCAGAGGCCTGGGGTGGCGACACCATTATGGTCGAGATCTCGGCGCTGCAGAACTTTGGCATCACTGAACTACTTGAGCAGGTCGCAGTGCTGGCCGAGGTCATGGAGCTGTCGTCGACGCCCAGGGGAAGGTCTAGGGGTGTTGTTCTGGAGGCGAATCTGGATGTTGGCAGAGGTCCTGTTGCCACTGTGATAGTTCTAAGAGGCACCCTAGAGGTGGGCGATCCTGTAGTGGTAGGTCCAGCTTGGGGAAGGGTCAAAGCTTTGATCGACTACTTAGGCAACAATGTCAAAGAAGCCGGGCCCTCTATGCCGGTACAGGTGCTTGGGTTTTCCGAGGTGCCTTCCGCAGGGGATGAGTTCAGAGAAACCAATGATCTTGCGACTGCGAGGATGATCGGTGAGGCTAGGGCGCAGAGACTGAGAATGGCGGGTTATGCGAATCTTGCAGCTGCCACTCCAGGTGCAAAACTTGAAGATCTTTTTGAGCAGATTCAGCGTGGAGAGACTGCAACTCTCAACCTTATAGTCAAAGCGGATGTCCAAGGGTCTCTCGAGGCAATTGTAGAGTCCTTGCGCAAGCTTGAGCGTCCCGAGGTAAAGCTCGCATTTATTCACAAGGCCGTCGGCGGGATTACCGAGAATGATGTGGGGTTGGCTACTGCTTCGAATGCAACAATCATCGGGTTTAATGTCCGTCCTGATCGGCGCGCCAGGGAACTTGCCGAGGCAAACGATGTCGAGATCCGCAATTACGAGATCATCTACAAGGTCATCGAAGATATTGAGTCTGCCATGGTCGGCATGTTGGCACCGGAATACGAAGAGGTAGTTACCGGCGATGCCGAGGTGCGCGAAGTGTTCAGGGTTCCTCGAGTCGGTGCCGTCGCCGGTTGTTACGTGCGCAACGGTGTGATAACCAGGGGTTCGAAGGTGCGCTTCCTGCGCGACGGCGTCATTATCTGGAAGGGCACGATCACCTCTTTGAGGCGCTTTAAAGAAGATGCCCGCGAAGTCCAGTCTGGTTTCGAGTGTGGTATAGGCCTGAGCGATTTCCAGGACCTGCGTGCAGGTGACATAATTGAAACCTTCGAAGATCGTGAGATTCCAAGGTCCTAATTGCCCCCGGCAAGCAGGATTTCAGTTGAAAGAAGGTGTTTGAGGTGTCGGTGCCTCGACGTGGGAGTGGTCGAAACACCCCGAAATATCCTCGCGCTGCTAGAGTTAACCAGCTCTTACATGAAGTAATCGCCGAGGCCATTGAAGAGTACTCTCAGGGTGATGCACGATTGGAGCTGACAACGGTCACTTCAGTCGAGGCTGAACCCAACTTCTCAAATGCCGTTGTATGGATCGCAAATCTAACGAGTGAGAATGCCGAGGCTCTCGAGGAATATCGCAAGAAGATACAGGGCGCCGTCGCTTCCCAGGTAAGGATGAAGCGGACTCCTCATTTAAGGTTTGCCCAGGATGCAAGCATATCTCATGGAACCAAGATCGATGAGATCCTGAGGAGGCTTGCGAGCGGGGAGCAAGCAGACAACAATGGGGACTAGAAGTTGAAGGCCAGAGTGTCGCGAGGTCTGGTATTGCTTGACAAGCCGGCAGGAATGACCTCCCACGATGTCGTATCTCGGTTAAGGCGCATTTACGGCGAGAAAAGAATAGGTCATGCCGGAACCCTGGACCCAGGGGCTACAGGCCTGTTGGTGCTGGCGGTAGGAAACGTGACAAGGCTCCTTGACCATTATCAGGGGAAGACCAAGAAGTATTCAGGTGACGTCGTTTTCGGCGTCGAGACTGACAGCTACGATTCTGACGGAACGGTAGTCTCGAGGTCCGAGGTGGTAAGCCTCGATGCTGTGAGATTAAGCGAGTCTGTTCAGGCCATGACGGGCGAGATCAGCCAGATGCCTCCGGTGGTGTCAGCGATAAAGGTAAAAGGTAAGAAGCTGTATGACTATCATCGCGCGAATCTTGCCGTCGAGATAAAGCCGAGACGCGTGAGAATAGACTCCATCAGCTATTCGATGACGCCCCAAGCAAACGTGGTTCATATCGAGGTCAGTTGCGGTTCGGGCACGTACATCCGCTCGATAGCTCATGATCTGGGAGCCGCACTTGGAGTCGGAGCTCATCTTTGCAATCTCAGGCGTCTGGAGTCGGGAAGTTTTGCCGTTGGAGAGGCCAGTACTCTTGAAGAAGTGACTTCTGCAAGTACTTTGAGCCCCACGTCAGCATTTCGCGATTTCACAGTCGTGGGATTGAATGAAGAGCAGGCTACGCGGGCGCGAGAGGGCTCCAGAGTCGTGATGCCGGACCAAGAAAATGATGAGCTACTAGCTTTCGATGCTAGCGCGGGACCATTTCTGAACTGGGATCAGCTGATAGGCGTATATCGACGAGATTCTGGAGACACCTTTCGAGCTGGCATTATTTTGCCGGCGATCAACTAGTTTCGTCCGTAATGAAGATTTTTACCGATGCCAACCCCAGCAAATATCCGAATGGCTCTGTAGTGACAATTGGTGCATACGACGGTGTGCACCTCGGCCACAGGTACTTGATTTCAAAGACTATTGAGATAGCAAGAAATATTGGGGCTAGCTCGGTGGTAGTGACCTTCGACCGGCACCCCGCGTCCGTGGTGCGTCCTGGCTCAGCACCTCTATTGCTGAGTGAGGTCAGCCAAAAGCTCGATTGTCTCGCCGAAACAGGTGTGGACGCGGTATGCGTGGTGACTTTTGATCAAAACAGGGCAAATGAAAGTGCGGTTGATTTTGTTGAGGAGTTTCTCGTTGGAGAGCTCAATGTCAAGATGGTGGTAGTTGGCAGCGATTTTCACTTTGGCCACAATCGACAGGGTAATGTGGAGCTTCTTGAAAAATTGGGTCAAAAGCATGGGTTCAAAGTTCTGGGGGCTCCGCTGAAATCTCCGGGAGGGCCAGGTGGCGAGGTGTTGTCGTCGACACTGATTCGCCACTTGATAGCGTCAGGCGATATGGAGAAGGCGATGCAGTACCTTGGACGCCTTTACGAACTCCGAGGTCATGTTGAACATGGCGACAGCAGGGGTGGTAATGTGCTTGGCTATCCCACGGCCAATGTCTCGTTTTCCAGTCTCATGGCGACTCCGCCGGATGGCATCTATGCCGGATGGGTGATATTGGAAAATGGAGAGCGGTATGCAGCCGCTATATCTTTCGGAACGCGGCCAACCTACTATCCTGGTGGCGGTGAGCGACTTCTTGAAGCGTTCATATTGGGCTTCGACGGCGATCTCTACGGGGAGGAGATCAAGGTACAGTTTGGTAAGAAGATCCGCGACCAGGAACGCTTCAGCACCAGCGAGGAGCTGATGGCTAAAATCACCGAAGATATTGCTCGCGTTGAGGCGTTCTGTGACACGCATAGCTTGTAGTCTGGTCGAATCCTACTAGGATCACAATGTTTGATTTCAAAGGACGTTATGAGCAGATCCAACTGGATACTCTCACATAGGTCTATAGGACAAAGGTTTGCATGCAAGATAAAGAAGCGATCATTTCTGGATACCGTCTACATGAGTCCGATACCGGATCTCCTGAGGTTCAGATTGCACTACTTACAAATCGAATTACTCATCTGACTGAGCACCTGAAGATGCACAAGGGTGATCACCATACTCGCCACGGCCTCATGAAGTTGATTGGCCATAGGCGCCGGCTGTTGGATTATGTTCGCGATAAGGATGTTGAGCGCTATCGGTCTCTGATTGGTCGTCTAGGCATCCGCAGATAATTTCGTAGTTGTTAAGTTTATGGCCCACTTCCGCAATGGGGAGTGGGCCATAAAAGTTTCGGACTGTTTTGAAGGTATAGACTAGACCGTAGGAAATGCAGATACATTTCCCGTAATGTGGAACATGCAGGCTTGGCTTGGCAGGTACATAAGAGATAGGACTGCGACTTTGGCCCCCAGCTGCCAGTCGCTAGCCCCCAAGCAATTGGTGGTTAGCGACTGGGAACTACCAAGGTCGCCAAAAAGACATTAAGGAGACAAATGGCCGAGGCCGTTGTCGTTTCGTCCCCAATTAGTGGGACAGACAAAACCCTTTCATTTGAAGCAGGGAAACTTGCTTTGCAGGCTGACGGCGCAGTAGTCGCTCGGCTTGGCGACACGATGGTGTTAGCTACGGCTACCGCGTCAAAAACGGTAAAAGAGGGGATTGACTTTTTCCCGCTGACCGTCGACATTGAGGAGCGGATGTATGCGGTAGGACGTATTCCCGGTTCGTTTTTCAGGAGGGAGGGTCGTGCTACCGATGAGGCGACACTTACGTCACGTCTAATTGACCGACCCATCAGGCCTTGCTTTGCGGATGACTTCCGTAACGAGGTGCACGTGGTGGGGACCGTACTTGGTGCCGACCTATTGAATCCGCATGACGTGCTGGCAATCAATGCGGCATCCGCTGCCTTGATGATTTCCGGCATTCCATTCCAGGGACCAATCGGTGCCGTTCGGATCGCCTTCAGCGCGGAGGGCAAGTGGATTCCGCACCCCACCTATCAGGATGGGGATTCTTCGAGTTTTGAGCTCGTGGTGGCTGGTCGTGAGAACTCTGAGGGCTCTGACATTGCAATCATCATGGTTGAAGCAGGTGGAACCGAATCCAGTTGGAATAACTATCAGGCTGGTGCGCCGTACGTGACTGAGACGGTTATCGCGGAGGGATTGGAGCTTTCCAAGACCTGGATCAAGCAGTCGATTGAGTTGCAGCGCGATCTGGTCCAAGCTCACGGCTCGAGGCCTCCCTTGGAGTACGTATCCCAGGTTGATTACTCTGCCGAGATTTACGATGCAGTTGAAGAAGTCGGTACAGACCTGCTGGCCAAGGCTAATTACGTGATGGGTAAGGCCGAACGCGATGCAAGTCTCAAGGAGGCTTCAGCTGCTATCCAGGAGCAGCTTGCCGAACGGTTCGAGGGTAGCGAGGGCCAGATCAAGAATGCCATCAAGGCCGTCACGAAATATCTCGTCAGGAAGCGAATCGTCGATGACCAGATAAGAATTGACGGAAGAGACCTTGTTACCATTAGGCCGCTGTCAGGGGAAGTCGGGCTGATCCCAACCGCGCACGGTACAGGTCTTTTCAACCGCGGAGAGACTCAGGCTCTCACATTTTGTACCCTGGGCATGCCTAAAATGAACCAAATGCTTGACTCGATTTCTACTGATGAGTTCAAGCGGTATATGCACCACTACAATTTCCCGCCGTTTTCTACCGGTGAGGTCGGGTTTATGCGGGGTCCAAAGAGGCGTGAGATCGGTCATGGTCTGCTCGGCGAGCGTGCGCTGCTTCCGGTGATTCCTCCGCAGAGTGAATTTCCGTATACGCTGAGACTGGTATCAGAGGTATTGAGTTCAAACGGTTCAACGTCAATGGCTTCGGTTTGCGGATCCACACTGTCGCTCATGGACGCTGGCGTACCGATAAAGGCACCCGTGGCAGGCATTGCAATGGGTCTTGTCTTTGCCGAGGGCAAGTACGTAACTCTGACTGACATACTTGGAGCTGAGGATGCACTCGGTGATATGGACTTCAAAGTCGCCGGGTCTTCGGAATTTGTGACGGCTCTTCAGCTTGACACCAAAATCGATGGGATTCCCGCAGAGATTTTGGGCGAGGCTCTGAATCAGGCCAAGGTTGCCCGTCTCCAGGTTTTGGACGTGATGCTAAAGGTAATTTCAGAACCGCGTGACGCAGTCAAGGGCAATGCCCCAAAGATCATCTCGTTTGAGGTCCCACTTGACAAGATCGGCGAGATCATCGGGCCAAAAGGCAAGAACATCAATTCCATGCAGCAGGAGACGGGAGCTGAAATTGGAATAGACGACGACGGCGTCGTTGGCACCGTCACCATTGGTGCTAAGGATTCCAATGCCGTTGAGGAAGCTAGAAGGCGAGTCCTCGAGATTCTTGATCCGCCAAAGGCTGAGATTGGGGCCGTCTATCGCGGGAAAGTTGTATCGATCGCCAAGTTTGGCGCCTTCGTCAATATTCTGCCGGGTAGGGACGGTCTTCTCCACATTTCCAAACTGGGTGGAGGAAAGCGGGTCGAGCGGGTTGAGGACTACCTTGAGATGGGCCAGGACCTGGTAGTTCACGTCGACGATATTGACGCCGCCGGCAAGATTTCTCTCTCGCTGGTAATCGAGGGTGGCTCGCAGGAAGTGGCAAATGAAGCGGCTCCGTCACCCAGTGACGGGGGTGCCGAAACTGCGACCCATTCGAAATCAGATGCGGATGAGTCCCAACCTTCCTCGGAGTCGTCAGTTGTTTCGTTCGAGGCTCACTTTGACGAGGAGCTGAGGTCTCAGTATGGAGATCTAGGTCCTGGACCGTCTCCGTCTGGCCGGCCAGTAGAGCGCGAAGGTGGACACGGAAGAGGCCCGAGGAGAAGTGGCAGACGTGACGGTCGTCGATAGGTAATTGGCGGATTGTGTCAAGAATAGCTAGATTCGACAATGGTCTTCAAATTGTTACCGAGGCGATGCCTCAAGCATCCTCGGTAACAATCGGTGTTTTCGTGGGAGTCGGCTCTCGGGACGAAACGCAGGATCAGCATGGAACGTCCCATTTTCTTGAGCATTTGGCATTCAAGGGTACCAGCGAACTGTCGGCCAAGGATCTTGCCGTGTTGGTGGATTCCTTTGGCGGGGACATGAATGCCTTCACCACCAAAGAGCTGACCAGCTTTCAAGTACGTCTGCTTGGAGAGGCTACCGATTTGGGTGTTGAGATCCTTGGAAAGATCCTCACGGAGCCGTCATTCAATGTATCGGACATCGAATCTGAACGTAACGTTATTCTCGAAGAAATTGCTATGGCAAACGACGAGCCGTCAGATTTCGTCAACGAGCAGCTCGTTGCTTCCGTTTACGAGCGACATTCTCTCGGCCGGGAAGTGCTTGGTTCTCGGGAGAGCATTCCAGGAATTGATCGCGATGTAATCTGCGAGTTTTTTTCAAGTTTCTATGGCTCAGCAAATATGGTCATCTCTGCCGCAGGCGCTTTGGACCACGAGCGGATAGTAGAGCAATTCTCTTCCAGCCTGGGCCAAATTTCACCCGGCAGAGTTCCAGAACGCAACGCGTCGCATCTTAGGTTTTCAGATCCGGTAATAAGCGAGCGTGATATCGAGCAGGCCCATATTTCTATCGCGTATCCGGGAATACCCAGAGGTGACCGGAGGCGCTGGGTCATGGCAATGCTGGACCACGTTTACGGAGGGGGCCTTTCATCCCGGCTGTTCCAGAAGGTCAGGGAAGAAGGCGGATTGTGCTACTCGATATATTCAGATCGCGTAACGTATCAAGACTCAGGCTATCTGGGCGTTTATTTCGCGACTAGCCCTTTTCAGCTCGCTCGAGCACTGGAGTTGGTAGATTCTGTTACAAAGGAGCTTAGTTCGGCTGGTGTGACCGAGGAAGAACTAGCTGTGGCCAAACGATATTTGCGTGCCCAGGTTCTTCTCGCTAGAGAAGATACGGCGTCGGTAATGTCCCAGATGGGATCGGTGCTGGTTACTGGTCAGCAACTCAAATCGATCGAGGAAGTTTTGGCTGAAATTGAACGGGTGTCAGTCAATGAAGTTGCGGAGCTGGCGGCAGAGGTATTTGCGGGCTCCAGGCAGATTTCTGTGGTTGGGCCTGTTCCCAATGGAGTCTTTGACTAGGGAGAAATATGCGAATCGGAGTGTTTGGTGCTGGCGGACAGATGGGAACCACTGTTTGCAGGGCTGTTTTCGATGATCCGGAGCTTACTTTGGTTGCCGCTATCGATCCCCGGCTTTCCGGAATTGACCTGTCCCAGGTCACCGGCATCATTGGTACTGGGCTTGAAGTGAGTGGTGCCAAGGACTCCCTGGTCAGTGCAAAAGCTCAGGTGGCCGTTGACTTTACTTCGGCTCAAAGCGCATTCGAGAATATGATGTGGTGCGCCGAGCGCAATATCCACGGAGTGGTTGGCACTACCGGCCTTTTAGACGAACAGATATCGCAACTCGGCGAGGCCTTTGCAAATTCCAAAGCGAATTGTATCATCGCCCCAAACTTTGCCATTGGCGCAATCTTGATGATGCGCTTTTCCGAGATGGCGTCGGTATTTTTCGATACTGTGGACATAATCGAGCTTCACCACGACAGAAAGGTCGATGCTCCGAGCGGTACGGCGATGGAGACCGCACGTAGAGTTACAAAATTCAGAGACAGTTCGCGGAACCCGTTTGCTGGCGACCCTACAGTCAAACTAGTCCTGGATGGCGCGAGAGGCGGACGGTTTGAACAAGGTGTCCAGGTCCACTCGCTCAGAGTCAGAGGGATGGTTGCGCATCAAGAGGTTATTTTCGGTACCCTGGGACAGACGCTTACGATCAGACATGATTCATATGACAGGACCTCTTTCATGCCCGGAGTGATATTGGCGATAAAGTCGGTTGCGACACTATCGGGATTGGTGAGAGGTATCGATGAGCTTATCGATGCGAAGCTAGGGCTCGGCCATGGCCAACTCAAGAGCGAAGGTGGTGGTTCGATGTGACTTACAGCGCGTCAACTCGCTTTGGCAGGGTGTTAACTGCAATGGCTACCGCGATGGACGGCGACGGCGAGGTTGATCTGGATCGCACCGTTGAGCTTGCCCGGTGGCTTGTGGAAAATGGGAGCGAAGGTCTGATCGTGACCGGGACGACCGGCGAGGCACCGACTTTGACGGACGACGAAAAGATTTCACTTTGGGAGGCTGTGGCCGGAGCGGTTTCGGTCCCCGTAATTGCCGGTTCCGGATCGAATGATACATTGCACTCTGTACATATGACGAAGCGGGCAAAAGAGGCTGGCGTCGCCGGGGCATTAATTGTGACTCCTTACTACAACAGGCCGCCGCAGTCAGGCCTGCTTGCCCATTTCGAAGCGGTTGCAGGCGCATCTGATTTACCGGTGATCATCTATGACATTCCAGTTCGAACGGGTCGTAAAGTCGAGAGCGGAACGCTGCTGGAGCTAGTGCGGCGATGTCCCAATGTGGTTGGGCTGAAAGATGCTGCCGGTGATCTGTTGGCAACTTCGAAGTTGATGCCGAAACTGCCAAAATATTTTGAGGTCTACTCTGGTGATGACGGGCTCACTCTGCCTCTGTTGGCAATTGGAGCCATAGGAGTGGTTGGCGTTGCCACTCACTGGGCTGCATTCGGATACCAGGCCATGATTTCGAGCTTTCTGAGCGGTGATTCTTCGCGTGCTATGAAGATCAATCAGGCATTACTGCCGTCGGTGGATTTCGAGTCGAGGCTTGACGCGCCCAACCCCATCCCAGCAAAAGTCATGCTGAATGTTTTGGGACTTGAAGTAGGGGAGACCAGACTTCCCCTGGGCGGGGCACCCGAGAACCTCGAAAAGGAAGCGCTGCACGTATTCGATGAGACAAACCAAGGCCTTAGCGCCCTGGGTGTCGAGATTGCCAGAGCAAAGAAAGAGATTCGTGGCTAGTGACGTAAAAGTAATTTTTCTAGGAGGACTAGGCGAAATCGGCCGTAACTGCGCCCTCATAGAGCAAGATGACCAGATCGTAATTCTTGATTGCGGACTGATGTTTCCTAATCCGGATATGCCCGGGGTCGATTTAGTACTTCCCGATCTCACTTATGTCAAGGACCACCAGGACAAGGTTGTCGCATGCATCCTAACCCACGGACATGAAGATCACACTGGAGCCTTGTCGTTCCTTCTTAGGGATATCGACATGGTACTGCCAATATACGGTTCCGAACTCGCGCTGGGTTTGGCAACCAATCGAATCGAGGAAGCCGGGCTTTCCGATCGTTGTGAATTTATTGCCGTCGCAGACGGCGAAACTCTTGAAATTGGTCCTTTCCGCGTCGAATTCATCCCGGTTACCCACTCGGTGCCTCACAGCTTTGCCCTAGCCTTCTATACAGCCCAGGGCGTGATTTTTCATACCGGAGATTTCAAGATTGATCTGAATCCGGTGGACGGACGCTTGACGGACTTGGGGAGGATGGGGGCCATCGCATCAAATCACGGAATCCGTCTGCTCCTGTCGGACTCGACAAACGCTGAAGAAAAAGGTCGATCTGAGTCGGAATCGGAAGTTGGCAAGACGCTTTCGCGATTATTTAGCATCTCAAAGGACCGCCGAATTGTTGTAACTTGTTTTTCCTCGCATATCCACAGGGTCCAGCAGGTTGCGAATGTAGCAGTTGCATCGGGACGACGGATATTTACTCTCGGAAGATCGATGGGGAAGAACGTAGCGCTAGCGAGGCGCCTAGGTCTTTTATACATTCCAGACGACCATATTTTCGATATAGATCAGGTGTCAAAATATCCAAGCGAAGAGGTTTGCATAATCTCGACCGGGTCTCAGGGAGAGCCTATGAGCGCCCTCTCATTGATGGCTGCCGGCGAGAACAAATGGCTAAAGCTCGAGCAAGATGATCTTGTGATTATCTCTGCGGATGCGATCCCGGGAAACGAGACCGCTGTTGGAAATGTCATTGACAGCCTCTACCGGCGCGGGGCCTCGGTCGTGCATCAGGGCGTAGAAAAGGTGCATACATCCGGACATGCGAAAGCCGACGAGCTGAAGATGCTGCTTTCAATCACCAAGCCGCAGGCTTTTATCCCAGTGCACGGCGAATTTAGGCATTTGTTCAATCACACGCTGCTTGCCAGGGAGATGGGTGTCTCCCAGGAGAATATCCTTCTTGCAGAGGATGGCGATGTGGTGGTGGTGTCCGATTCCGGTATCGATTACGGTGGCGAGGTTCCGGCCGGCTATCTCTATGTTGATGGCGTAGTTGGCGATGTAAACCGCGGCGTGCTGAGAGATCGGAAAGTGCTTTCAGAAGAGGGGGTGATCGTTGCGATTGTGACTGTGGATATGAAGTCGGGTGAGCTCGTTACCGGGCCTGAAATAATCACTCGCGGCTGGATCCACGCAGACGAGGCGGAAGGGCTGATCGAGGAGGCAAAAGAAGAAGTTCGACGGTCGATTGCCGCGGCGGCGCTCCAGGATGCCCTTGATCTCGAAACTCTGCGGCGCCATGTAAGGACATCTCTAGGCAAATATGTCAATAGGCAGACAAAACGCCGGCCAATGATCGTGCCGGTCGTTTTGGAGGCGTAAATAATAGATTTTTGTCTTATTTTCTGTAATGATTGATCGTTAATTACAAATTCGTAATTTAGTCTCGGAATTTGGTTGAGTTCAACGCATTTCTGGCTAAGTTCATTTTTATGAACCAAAGAGTTGGCAATTCAGCTAGGAGCGGCGCAACGTCGGGTTCTCATAACAGAAAGACAACTTCCAGAAGGTCATCTGCGAGTACCAGGAAAGCGGTACCCAATCAGAATACGCCCCGAAAGTCGATTGCCGAGCACTTTCGCACAATGGACGATTCATTTCGCGGAGCTGTTTACGTTGTCGTGGCTCTCCTGGTTCTGGTGTCATCTGTCACCCTCTTTTTTGGTCCTCTGGGCACTGACCTGAAAATCCTTGCAGAATCCATCTTTGGCATTGGGATCTTTGTGGGCTTGGTTGCACTGTTCTTATGCGGCCTGGCACTTATGTTTCCTGAGCGCATAGCCTTTGCCAGACACAGAGGCATTCTTGGCGTTCTTTCGATGCTGGCTCTTGCTGGAATTCAGGGTGACTTATATCAGAGCTTCAACGGTCCTGTCATTCGCGCCAAGGGCGGGTTTCTCGGTTATTTCATTGGTCATGGTCTTAGCGTGGAAGCTGGCCGTTTTGGTGGCCTTGTGATTCTTGCGGTGATGCTCGTACTCTTCGGCCTGGCCTTTTTCAGGATCGGTCCCCAGCGCACAGCGATTTTTGTTGTAGATCACCTAAGGCGCTTCGTTGTCGCCGAGAAAAAGGATTCAGCGGCGGAAGAGGGACTCGGTTTCGATGAATCCCAAGAGGAACCTCCAAAGTGGTGGGCAAAGGACCGCCGCCAGAGCAAGCAGACCTCGGGAGATCTTAATCGTCTCGATGCTGAGCCAAACACAGGAATCAATTTGGAGGGGAACGACTCCGCTGCGGCGATTACAGAACATGTCTTGGACGTTCCAGAAGTCTCACCACCTAAGGCTTCAAAGGTGCGGGACATCGATTCGATTGAGCTGAGCGTTGACAAAGTCAACGGATTGTGGAGGCTTCCCAGCCTGTCTTTACTAAAGCGCGGAACCACCAAGAATCTTGACAAGGAAGAGCTGGCGATGAGAGGGCGGGTCCTGCAAGGCTCGTTGGCTACCCACGGAGTCGTAACCAAGCTCGTTGGAATGACCGTTGGTCCAACGGTGACCAGATATGAGCTTGAGCTCGGCGAAGGCGTGAAGGTCGCAAAAGTTACCTCGCTCAACAAAGATATCGCATATGCCATGGCTGCCGCCGATGTGCGAATTCTTGCTCCAATTCCAGGAAGATCAGCGATTGGAGTTGAGGTCCCGAATCAAAATAGGCAAATCGTCACACTTGGTGACGTTCTTTCCTCGCCGGAAGCAAGTTCTGCAAAGCATCCTTTGGAAGTGGCTCTAGGCCGCGACATAGCGGGCCGGTCAGTCATGGTCAATCTCGCCGAGATGCCACATGTGCTGATTGCTGGTGCTACTGGTGCCGGGAAATCCTCCTGCATCAATTCGATAATAACTTCTATATTGATGCGGGCAACGCCCGACGAGGTTCGGATGATTCTGGTTGATCCAAAAAGGGTCGAACTCGGACAGTACAACGGTTTGCCCCACTTATTGACACAGGTAGTCACCTATCCGAAAAAGGCCGCCAATGCCCTTGCCTGGGCAGTCAAGGAAATGGAACGCCGTTATGACCTGTTATCAGAAGTGGGCGTTCGAGACATAACTGGTTACAATCAGATGGTATCTTCTGTATCCTCGGAGATTTCTGCCGGCAACCCCCCGCCCCGTTCCTTGGTGGACGAGATTCTGGATGATTCGCCGCTCTTCAACAATATTGGTGATCAAACCCTGGAGCATTTGCCGTACATTATCGTTGTCGTGGATGAGTTGAATGATTTGATGATGGTCGCAGCAAGGGACGTCGAAGAGTCGATTTGCAGAATTGCTCAGATGGCGCGAGCGGTGGGCATCCATCTTCTGATAGCAACTCAGAGGCCATCGGTTGACGTAATCACCGGAGTGATCAAGGCGAACGTTCCTTCTAGGATGGCTTTTTCCGTGTCCTCTTTGGCCGACTCGAGAGTCATATTGGACCAGCCTGGTGCCGAGCGGTTGGTAGGCAAGGGCGATATGCTGCTGCTAAATGCATCATCGAACGTTCCGCGGCGTATTCAGGCCCCGTGGGTTTCTGAGGCTGAGGTCAGGGCCGTCGTCGGTCACTGGCTTCGATCTTCCAAGCCACAGTACGTTGACGGAGTCGAGGGCGCAGATGATCGCAGTGAGCGAGGATTTGATTCAGCCGAGTCTGACGAATTATTAGAACAGTCGATCGAGCTTGTTGTCTCATCTCAACTAGGATCGACGTCGATGCTTCAAAGAAAACTGCGCGTTGGCTTCGCCCGAGCCGGTCGCTTAATGGACCTGTTGGAGTCTCGAGGCATAGTCGGTCCCCCAGAAGGATCCAAGCCGAGAGTGGTATTGATGAGCAAGGAAGAGTGGGAGAATCGCAAAGAAGAGGGTTACTTCTAATAACTTCCACATCTATGGCCACCTATCTTATTCGTTGGAGTTTTCCTATCCTAAGACACGCTGTTCATACGCACATTAAAGTTGGAGGTTTTGCGTAATGAGAAAGAATGACTCTTGGTTGAGTCCCAGATCTAGCTCAACCGTGTTTCGCGGCAGTCACCGCAGGGATTCCCGCTCTTCGCTGGCCGGGCTATCGAGAGTCATAATGGTTGTGATCGTTTTAATTGTGATCGTGTCAGCGATACAGTTGATCAGATCAGTGCCGATTCCAACTGCCGTGCCGACGCTAGGGGATGTGGTCATTCCCGGCGGGTCGCCGTCACTGCCTTGGCCTTCGCAGGGAGGAGGCGCGGTTGCAATCGAGGGTGTAGGTACGATTGGCGATTTCAATGCAAATGCGCAACTGCCGCTAGCCTCTGTGGCCAAGATTATTACCGCACTGGTCGTAATCAAGGATCATCCATTGACGTCTGGCAGTACGGGTCCGACTCTTAGTGTGACTCCCGGCGACGTCGCAAACTACACGTTAATGTACAATCAGCAGGATTCTGTGGTTCCTGTTTCCGACGGCGAGAAACTAACCGAATATCAGCTGCTTGAGGGGCTTCTTGTTCCATCTGGCGACAATATTGCATCGATGCTCGCTACATGGGATGCCGGCTCCACCCAGGCCTTTGTAGCGAAGATGAACTCTATGGCCAAGTCGCTTGGTATGACGAGATCGGTTTTCAAGGACCCGTCGGGACTCGACAGTGGAACGGTGGGGTCGGCGCATGACCAAGTTCTTGCAGCGCTCGCGTTGCTGAAGAATCCGGTACTCGCCACGATTGTTAGCAAAGCTCAGGTCACTCTTCCGGTCGCCGGGGTGGTTTACAATGTGAATTACAATGTCGGCCACAATGGATTCGTCGGAATCAAGACCGGTTCGATGGGCAACGCTGGAAATCTGGTGTTTGCCGCAACCAATGGGGCGTCGAAGAACCTTGTAGTTGGCGCGATTCTGGGCCAATCCGGAGTGCAGCCTCTTATAGCGGCTCTTTCCGAGAGCACAAAATTGGTCGATGCGGCTCGCAAAGTACCCCATCAGATAACTGTTTTGAAGCAAGGTCAGTTAGTTGCGTCGATTCATGTTCCTGGCGCCAACTCCGTTGCCGTTGAGGCAGCCAATAATGTCTCTTTTATGGGCTGGGCAGGACTGCATGTAAGCTATCAGGCGAAATTCGTCAAATTGAGCCACAATATTGCCAAGGGTTCGAAGGTAGGTACCCTGACAGTTACACTTGGAGATCAAACAGCCTCCGTTCCTCTCGTGACCACAAAAGCCATCCAAAGCCCACCGTTGTCCTGGCGCTTGAAGCGGCTGTAAGGAGTACAGATGATAGCTAGAGTCCCTGCTTCATCGGCAAACTTGGGTCCCGGATTTGATACCCTTGCTATCGCGCTGTCTTTGTACCTGGAGGTCGAGGCTGAAGACTCCGACGGATTCCAAGTTTCTGCATTCGGTGAAGGGTCTGGGTTGGAAATCACAGAACAGCATCTTGGAGCTCAGGTGGCAAGACAGGTTCTGGGGCATTCAAACGTCCATCTCAAAATTCGATCGCAGATTCCTCTTGGAAGAGGTTTGGGGTCTTCGGCGGCATTTGTATCGGCCTGCAGCGCAGCTTTAGGTGCCGAGGATCCGTTTCTTGTCGCCGCGAGTTTCGACGGCCACCCTGAGAATGCCGCAGCGTCAGTTTTTGGGGGATTCGTCACCGCCACGAAGGTGAATTCGACGTTCGTCAGCCGCGGCCTTGCAGTAGATCCTGACCTAGCTGCGGTGGCAGTCATACCCTTTAAAGAGCTGTCCACCAAGACTGCTAGGGGTGTTCTACCCGAGATGATCACTTTGGAGAGCGCCATCTTTAACCTCGGCCGCATGGGAATGCTGGTGGCAGGCTTCGGCGATTTGCGGGCCTTGGTTTCTGAGGCCACCCAGGACAGGCTCCACCAGTCTTACAGGTCCGCTCTTTTCCCTGAATCTGCCGCGATCTTGGTGGCGCTTGCGAAGTCTGGGGCGATTGCAAGCTGCTGGTCGGGAGCTGGACCAACGATGATTGGTTTTTGCAGTTCTTCAAATACCGCCGAGGTGTCTAGAACGTTGGAGGTTCTGCTGAACAGCAGCGAAGTGTTGTACCGCATTGAAAAACTCAATGTTGATGTTCAAGGCTTACGAGTGGCTAAGTCCTACGGATCAGATTTTCAACCGTTGGAAGTTGCTAGTTTGTAATAGATGAACTCTTCGTATTGGATCGAAACTCTGGGCTGCCCCAAAAACAGGGTCGATTCCGAGAAACTAGAGGGTAGGTTGGCCTCCCAGGGTCTTGTGCCAGCAGTGAAAGCTGGCGCAGCAGATCTTGTTGTGGTGAATACCTGTTCATTTATAGAAGCTGCACGGGTTGAGTCGATAGAGGCAGTGCTTGATCTGGTGGAGATCAAAAAACGAGGCGCGAAGGTTGTTGTGACCGGCTGCATGGCGGAGCGATACGGCGAGGAACTTGCCAAGGCACTCCCCGAAGCTGACTTAGTTGTGGGTTTCGGCAAGGATCTGCTGGATAATTCGCGACCTGGGCCAACATCGATTCCGATAAAGATTTCCGGACGGCTGAGTGGTGTTCGGGGAGCTCGGGACTTTGATCTGCTCAATCTTCCTAGGCCAAAAGTCAGCAGTTCCTGGGCTTACCTGAAGATTGCTGAAGGCTGCGACAGAGCCTGTGGCTTTTGCGCAATACCGTCGTTCAGAGGCAAACAGCAGTCAAGGCCGATTGATTCGATATTGGAGGAGGCACTTGGCCTCGATGTACGTGAGGTGGTTCTCATTGCGCAGGACCTAGCCTCCTATGGTTTGGACCTTTACGGCCAGAAGCAGCTGGTGGACCTGGTGGGACGGCTTTCTGAATACCTTGATCGTGTGCGCCTATTTTATATCTATCCCTCTGAATTGACCGGGGCCCTTATCGATGCCATCGTCGCTACGGGAGTGCCGTATTTCGATCTCTCGCTGCAGCATTCGTCGCGCCGGCTTTTGCGCAGTATGAAAAGGTGGGGAAATGGCGAACGATTTATTGACAAGATCGGGACCATTCGCTCGGTTGAACCGAACGCGGTTTTTCGCTCTTCATTCATCATTGGGTATCCTGGCGAAACTGAAGAAGATCACGACGATTTGTTGAGGTTCATTGAAGCGGCGCAGCTAGATTGGGCTGGATTTTTTACCTTCTCGGATGAGGACGGCACCTACGCTAATTCTCTAGACGGCAAGGTTGATCGGTCTCTAATGCTGGAAAGGCTTGCTGAAGTTTCAGAACTTCAAGAAGCGATAACACAAAAGAAGCGGGTCGACATCATTGGAACGAAAGTTAATGCCCTGGTTGACGAGCCCGGAGTGGCGAGGTCTTACAGGGAAGCGCCTGAAATCGATGGAATCATTAAAATTGATGCGGAAATTCCATCTGGAGGCTATGTGGATCTTGTAATCTCGGGTTCAGAGGGTCCAGATCTTTATGGCGAGTTTGAGGGTTAGGAGGGTCACGTGTCGACGGAAAGCACATTTGGCCCCGGTGCACTGGCTACACCGTCAAATTTCATAACTATTATCCGGGTGATTGTCACTCCAGTTCTAATGTACAGCGTTGCTGAGCATGGCTCTACCTGGTTTGCTTTCGTCATTTGGATGATTCTTGCTTCCACTGACAAGGTTGACGGTATTCTGGCACGGCACCAGGGAACCACTCGGTCGGGAGCGTTTCTAGACCCGCTGGCTGACAAGTTGATGGTGTTTGGCCTTTTCGCCGTTTTGGTGGCGAAAAACGAAGTGTGGTGGCTGCCGGTTGTAGTAATGGCAATACGTGAGACCTGGATGTCTCTTTACCGAAGCATTCTAGGCAGGAGGGGAATTTCGGTTCCCGCCCGGCCTCTTGGAAAGGCAAAGACGTTCGTTCAAGTCATAGTGATTGGCCTGGTTTTGATACCCGGAGTTTATGGATCCGCCAAGATCGAAATTGGGATTCTTGTCTGGCTAGCGACTTTCCTAGCTCTTGTGAGCGGATATTTTTATTATGCCGATGGTAGGGTCCGAAATTCAGCATAGGCAAAAACGGAGAGCAAACTGTGCGAGTCGAAATTGTAGCCATTGGCACTGAGCTGCTGCTCGGCCAAATTGTTGATACAAATTCCGCCGTTATTTCGCAAAAATTGGCTGAAGTGGGAATCGACTGCCTTTATCAGACTCGGGTGGGGGACAACCTTCAGCGGATCGTTTCCGTTTTGAATCTGGCATTGGAGCGCAACGACGCTGTTCTAGTCTGTGGCGGACTTGGGCCGACTCAAGACGACATTACGCGCGAGGCAATCGCCGAGGTCATGGGGGTGCCGCTTCAGCGCAATCCTCAGATTGAAGACAAGATTCGAGCGATGTTCGTCTCCAGGGGTCGAACCATGACTGCCAATAATGCCAAGCAGGCTATGGTGCCGGTGGGCGCAGGGATTATAGAACAGAAAAAGGGCACTGCACCAGGGCTCATATGCCCGGTGGGCGCCAAGGTGATATATGCGGTACCAGGCGTTCCATACGAAATGCTCGATATGTTGGATCGGGCGGTGATACCGGATCTAGTCTTCCGGGCTGGGGTAAGCGGGGTTATTCGCTCTAGGACTTTAAGGACTTGGGGGCTTTCAGAGTCAGCGCTGTCGGAACTGGTGGCACCCAGGTTGGAGGCGCTAGATGCCAGTGATGGCAGTACGACGATTGCTTTTTTAGCTTCGGGAATCGAAGGCATCAAGCTGAGGATTACCGCCAAGGGCAAGTCAAGCAAGATCGTAGATGCGCTACTCGATGCCGAAGAAAAAGAGCTGAAAAGCATGCTCGGCGATATCGTGTTTGGTGTCGACGAGACCACTATCGAAATGTCGGTGGCCAATGAAGTGGTAAGGCTTCGGCTGACACTGTCTGTGGCGGAATCGTTGACCGGCGGGTTGATTTCGTCACGCCTAGTCAGTGTTCCTGGGGCGTCAAGTTGGTACAAAGGCTGTGTGGTTTCGTACGCCTCCGAAGTTAAACACCAGCTGCTTGGAGTTAGCGATGGCCCCGTCGTCAGTGAAAGTGCTGCCATCGAACTGGCTCTAGGTGTAAGAAAACTGCTGGGAAGTGATCTTGGTTTAGCTATCACAGGGGTGGCTGGTCCAGAATCTCAGGAGGGCAACTCTATAGGCACTGTTTTTATTGGCACTTCTTCCACCATGTTTGGGGATAGGGCTATCCAGTTGAGATTGCCTGGAGACAGGGACAGGGTCAGGCAGTATGCCACCATTTCAGCTCTCGATTGGCTCCGCCGAATGCTTTCCGGCAGGAGTTCTTCGACGGGTCTTGACTAAGAAAATTCTATAATCTGCTGACAACACGAACATATGTTCGTATAATTGTTTTGAAAAGCCATGCGTCAGATCCCGTTAGTAAGGGCGGGGAGGAAACTGTCACAGCGATTAGATATCTTTAGGACAGGTAGTTTCTACAGATTTATGGGTCGGACTTACGAAAATGCGGAAATAGATAATGAGGGAGTGGTGAGTTTCTTGGCGAAAGAAGAGGCAACAGATCGTTATAAAGCATTGGAAATGGCTCTAGGTCAGATTGAAAAGCAATTTGGTAAGGGTTCGATCATGAAGATGGGTGAAAATGCTCATATGAAGATCGAGGCTATATCAACTGGTGCTATGTCTTTAGATCTTGCATTAGGAGTTGGCGGTTTTCCCAGGGGTAGAGTGATCGAGGTCTTTGGTCCTGAATCTTCTGGAAAGTCAACTTTGGCAATGCACGTCGTTGCGGAAGCTCAAAGGAATGGCGGAATCTGTGCCTATATCGATGCCGAGCATGCCATGGATCCGGTATATGCGAAGGCAATCGGAGTGGACATAGATGAGCTTCTGATATCTCAGCCGGATAATGGTGAGCAGGCGTTGGAGATTGCCGATATGTTGGTTCGCTCCGGAGGACTTGACGTTCTAGTGATTGACTCAGTGGCTGCCCTTACTCCCAGAGCTGAGATAGAAGGGGAGATGGGGGATGCCCATATAGGGCTGCAGGCTCGATTGATGTCTCAGGCTTTGCGCAAACTAACCAGCAATTTGAACAAATCGGCCACAATTGCGATCTTTATCAACCAGCTCAGGGAGAAGATAGGCGTTATGTATGGTTCGCCAGAGGTTACTCCGGGTGGGCGCGCTCTGAAGTTCTACGCTTCAGTTCGCATTGATATTCGAAAGATCGAGGCAATCAAGGATGGCGCGGAGATTGTTGGAAGCCGAACAAGGGCCAAGGTTGTAAAGAATAAGTGCGCTCCTCCGTTTCGTCAGGCGGAGTTCGACATCATGTATGGCTTTGGAATCTCCAGGGAAGGCTCTTTGCTGGATGTCGGTGTCGAGACTGGAATTATAAAGAAGTCCGGTGCTTGGTATACCTATGACGGTGAGCAGCTTGGCCAGGGTAGAGAGAAGGCGAAGGAGTTCATCTCCAATAATCCAGGTCTCATGGCTGAACTGGATGAGAAAGTTCGCTCAGCGGTCGGCATTGTGACGAATGGCCCGGATCGGCCATCTGGATTTTCAGAGGCAGACAATGAGCCAATTTATTTTGATGAATGATCTTCGCGAATGACCTGCAAATTTCCGCGGACAACAAGGCCCACTCAATTGAGTGGGCCTTGTTGCTAGTCTGGTTAGTCGTGAGTAAGAAGTATTTAGTGAGAACTTTTGGCTGTCAAATGAACGAGCATGACTCGGAAAGAATCGCTTCCGTGCTCGAGGCAGATGGCATGATTCCCGCAACAGGGACTGATGAAGCGGATGTCATTGTGTTCAATACCTGTTGCATCCGGGAGAATGCCGACAACAAGCTTTACGGAACTCTGGGGCATGCCAAATCGATTCGTGACAGCAATCCAGATTTGAAGATCATGGTGGCAGGGTGTCTGGCGCAAAAGGATCGTGATCTTATTCAAAAAAGAGCGCCTTGGGTTGATGTCGTATTTGGCACCAATAACGTTTCCAGAGCTGCAGAGCTTCTCCGGCAATCTGACGAGAACGGCCCCATCATGGAAATTGTCGATGCGATTTCGTCCGAAGATGTCGACTTTGCGCCGGCCCTGAACGCAGTTCGCACCAGCAGTTTTAAATCCTGGGTTACGATTCAGGTGGGCTGCAATAATAGCTGCGCATTTTGCATCGTTCCCTCTGTGCGGGGCAAGGAGGTGTCGCGCAGTTTCAGTCATATTGTTTCAGAAGTGACAGAGTTGGCAGCTCAGGGTGTGACCGAGGTAACGCTGTTAGGGCAGAATGTGAATTCGTATGGCCGCGATATCGCCTTGGCATTAAGGAAGGATCCAAGCCTCGACCACCTGTCAGCTGGACCTTACTGGCAGAACGATCGACGAGCCCGGCCGCTGTTTGCCGATTTGCTTCGGGAAGTGGGGGCAATCGAAGGTATTTCGCGTGTGCGGTACACCTCTCCTCATCCAAAGGACTTGCTGCCTGAGACAGTCGCCGCTATGGCCGAGACCCCGGCAGTCTGTGAGCATTTGCATCTGCCACTTCAGTCTGGATCGGATCGAGTTCTTTCTCTGATGCATCGGGGATATGACTCGAACAAGTATCTTGAGAAGCTTGCTATGGCACGGAAGGCAATTCCAGGACTTGCAGTCACCACAGACATAATTGTTGGTTTCCCCGGGGAAACTGACGATGATTTTGAGCGAACGCTGGAGGTTGTCGCAGAGGCGGGCTATGACGGTGCATACACCTTCATCTTCTCTTCACGACCCGGAACCGAGGCTGCTAAAATGACCGATCTTGCCGTGCCGGAAGAGGTCATTTCGGAGCGTTTTGCGAGGCTCAAGATTGTGATAGATCGCTCAGCTCTGCAGAGGCACATGGACCGGGTCGGTTTGCTCGAGGAGGTGTTGGTTGAAGGCCCTTCGAAAAAGAACCCTGCACTGTGGACTGGTAGGACGCGACAGCACAAGCTGGTTCATTTTCTGGCACCGGTTGTCGGGGACCAGCCACAGCCAGTGCTTGCAGCCGGTTCGTACGCCAATGTCAGGATCGATTCTGCTGCGGTTTACTTTTTACGTGGTGAGCTAATCGAAGTATTGAGTTCACCAAGGGTGAAGAAAAGGTTAGCATTTACGGTCGGATAAGCTCTTACTCGTAATTGCGTTATTTGCCTTCAATATCAAGCCGGGGGTGTTGTATATGGCGAAAGTGGCTAGTCAAACCGCGGGGGATTATCCATCTGCTCCAGCCAGTGCTCATAATGAAACAGGCTTGAGGGACTTCCAGATAGTTCCCCTAAAGGCTCTTCCAGCCGTTGCTTTAGTAATCATCGGTCTTGTCGCCAGTATCGCAGGCAACTGGAACTGGGCGCTTGACTTTTATCACGTGGTTGGCGGGGGACTTTGGACGGGCATTGATTTGTTCGTAGGATTCGTGGTTGGTCCCATTATGGGGAGGATGTCAATTCCAGCCCGAATGGAGTTTTCAACACGGTTCATGCCCAAGATGCTCGTTATAATGCCGACAGTGGTGACGATGACCCTTGGCTCTGGCTTCCAGCTTGCTCGCGAGCTTGGTTATCTAGATCACAATGCAGACTTGCACGGTTGGCTGATCGCTTCGTTCATCGTGGTAGGGGTCATGACGGTGATTGCGTTGGGGATTTTGGAGCCAGCCAATGTTGCTGTTTTATTCGAACTGAAGAAGGCGAATCCCAACGGGATGATCATCGAAAAATTGATGCGGCGGTTCATTTATACAGCTGGTATCACGGGTGCCATGCAAATAGCCACACTTGTGATAATGACAAGGGTGGCCACGTCATGACCGGCGAGTTGCAAGGAGATGTAGCGGTGCAGTTGACTTCATCAAATGGCGCAAGCCGAAAAGTGTCGCTGCCGCCGGTAACTGAGGTTGGCATTGGAGCTCTTGTCCTAGTCGTGATAGGCGGAATTTATTTGTCCGCATCTTACCCGCGCAGGGTATCGCTTTTGTTTCCTACCATCTTGGCAGTCGTTGCAGGTCTCATGGTAATTTTCAACATCGTTGGTTTGGCAAGATCTAAGGCGCTGTCACGTGCTACTTTTTTCAAAGTTGGCAAATGGGCACTTTTGGCTTACGTGATTGTCGGGGGAATGTTGGAATATGTGTTCATTTTCGACGGGACCCGGGGCAATGCACTGATTTTGCTGACTTCAATGCTCGTAGTCTTCGCCGTGAATGTCCCGATGATTATAGCCTTTACCGTCGCCAGGTATCAAGATACCGCCCTAGAGCCTGCGAATGGAGGGCAGAGTGGTTGACCTAGGTGGGATCGCGGCGTCGCTTGTCGCTGTCAGGTCTGCATCCTCCCGGCGGAAGTATGCTTTTTGATCGTGAGTGGCGAACCATCTGATACCGCGTCTCTGCTGGCTCTGGTTGGTCCGACGGCATCGGGCAAGACCAGAGTTGCAATGGACTTGGCTTTGAATTTTGAGCGGCTCGAGCTGGTAAGCATCGATTCAATGACGGTATATCGCTCGATGGATATTGGTACGGCCAAGCCTACCCAAGAAGATATCAAGGGAATTAGTTACCATTTGCTCGACGTCGTGGATCCCTGGGAGGAGTACTCGGTTTCGCAGTTCCAGCTTGATGCCAGTGCGGTGCTGGATGCGATTGCCAAGCGGCAGGGCTTGCCGTTGCTGGTTGGGGGTACCGGCCTTTATTTCCAAGCAGTGGTGGATAGTCTTGAAATTCCAGGACGTTGGCCGGACATTCGCAGTGACCTCGAGAGTAGAGCCGATACCGAATCTGGAATTTTAGAGCTTTACGGCCAGCTTCAAAAGTTGGATCCGGCAGCTGCGCTGAAAATGGAACCGAACAATAGTCGCCGTATTATCAGGGCTCTCGAGGTTACGCTGGGTTCGGGCAGGCGTTTTTCTGACCAGGGTCCGGGACTTTTCAAAGCTGGGGCAGGAGGTGTTCAGGCGGTTGGCATTGATCTGCCAAGAGCCGAGCTATTTGACCGTATTGAGAAAAGACTTGACCAGCTTTTGGCTTCCGGCTGGATCGAAGAAGTCCAGGTGCTGTTGCGCAGTCCGCGCGCCCTTTCGCGAACCGCCCGCCAGGCGCTGGGATACAAGGAGATCATCAGCTTTCTCGAAGGCAATTTGACGCTGCCGGAGGCTCGCCTTGCAATTCTGGCACGGACCAAGAGGCTTGCCAAGCGGCAAGCTGCCTGGTTCAGACGGGATCCAAGGATAACCTGGTTTAGCACTCCCGAAAGAGCGAAAATGGAACTAGTTTCGATAGTATCGGGCATTTTGAGTTGTCCGCGAGGAAGTGACTGATCAAGTGGAAAAAGAGTTGCTGTTATCGAAGCATCAGGGATTAGGAAATGATTTTCTGGTGCTGCTGGATATGACCGGGACTATCGAATTGGACCAGGCTGAGATAGTTGCCCTGCTGGACAGGCATCTAGGTGTTGGGGCCGACGGTTTGATGCATGTGACACCTGCGGATGCCAACTCTCCGTCCGTGGCTCGGATGGTCCTGTACAATTCGGACGGCTCACGCGCGGAGATGAGTGGCAACGGAATAAGGTGCTTGGCCCAGGCGTTGATTGACGCCGGAGTTGCACCTCTCGGTTCGTTTTCGATCGACACAGATGCTGGAGTGATGGAGATTGAAGGTCACTCATCCTGTGGAGAGCCAATCGCCACTATTACCGCTGCAATTGGAGAACCGAAGATTTTCGAGTCTGATCTCAGAACGATCGATGGGACAGAATATCGTGCTGTCCGCGTCGATATCGGCAACCCTCATCTAGTGCTTATACCCACCAAGGCAATGGATGCTGACAGATTCATGTCGCTTGACATTGCAACCCTAGGACCGAAGTTGGAATCGGAATTTCCAGGCGGAATGAACATCGAGTGGATAATTCCGGATCGCAACCGCAGCGAGATGACGCTGCGTGTTTGGGAAAGGGGGGCGGGAATTACTCAAGCCTGTGGAACGGGTAGCACCGCGAGCTCTTTCGTGGCGAATAACCTTGGATTGATCGGTGACACCGTTGTGGTGCACAATCCGGGCGGCGACCTGACCGTCCGAATAGCGGGCACCACGTGTTATTTGACAGGCCCAGCGCAAAAGGTGTGCGATATTCAGGTGACCTCAAGCCAGCTTGAGGCTATGGCAGCACTCGTCAAGTGACACTAATTGATCGTTCTTTCAGGGAGAAGATCATTGTTGTTGGGGTAGTCTTCCCATCATCGCAGTTGAGAGATGTGGAAGATTCCCTAGACGAACTTGAGTTGTTGGTCGATACCGCTGGTGCTGAGGTGGTCGGAAGAGTCATTCAGCGCAGAGGCGAGCCCGATCCTGCCATGTACGTTGGCAAGGGTAAGGCGGAAGAACTCCATTCGTTGTCTGAGACTCTGGATGTCGACACTGTCGTGTTCGACGATGAATTGTCGCCGGCCCAGCAACGCAATCTTGAGAAAATTCTCGGTAGAACCGCTATAGACCGTACAGCGGTGATTCTGGACATCTTTGCCCAGAATGCGTCTTCCACCGAAGGCAAGACACAAGTTGAGCTGGCTCTTCTAACCTATAGGCTCCCGCGGCTCAGAGGCCGCGGAGTATCTCTTTCCCAGCAGGTGGGTCGCATTGGAACTCGCGGTCCTGGCGAGACCAAACTCGAAGAGGATCGAAGAAGGCTTCTGGCGCGGATATCGAAGTTGAAAGCAGATCTGAAGGAGCTTTCAAACACCAGAAAGGTCCAACGAAAGGCACGGATCAAGTCCCGCGTGGCCTCTGTTTCTCTGGTGGGGTACACCAACTCCGGAAAATCAACTCTTCTAAACGCGCTCACTGATGCAGATGCATTCGTTGCCAACAAACTCTTTGCAACTTTGGATCCTAGAACCCGAAGACTCGAGCTTCCGGGGGGCGAGGCAATTTTGTGCTCCGATACGGTTGGGTTTGTCAAGAAGCTTCCCCATCAGCTTGTGGAGGCATTCCGCTCAACGCTGGAAGTAGTTGCTGAGTCGGACCTGCTTTGCCATGTCGTGGATGCTTCGGGCGCTGACATCGAGGGTCGGATGCAGGCGGTCCGCACCGTCTTGGATGATATCGATGCGGGGGAAGTGGACGAGTTGCTGGTGTTCAACAAGATTGATCGGCTGTGCGAGTCCGATTTGAAAGCGATGAAAAGCAAGTATCCAGATGCCGCCTTCGTCTCGGCAACCGAGCGCCAAGGGCTTGATGATTTCCTTGAAGACGTCGCTGGACGCCTGCGTGCCATGGCCAAAGTGGTTGATTTGCTGGTGCCTTATGATCGCGGCGATCTGTTGGCAATGCTGCACCGGGAAGGTGAAGTAATATTTCAGAGAGAGTCTGAGGCGGGATTCAAGGTGAAAGCGAGACTGGAGGGTGCATCTCTGGAGATGTTTCGCAATTATCAGGTGACCGTCTAACCGTCGATCCAGCTTAGGTCTTTAGGCTGGTTGGATAGGATGGAAAAGCTTTTTGGTTTGAGTCCACTTGGTTCGCGCTGTCAAAATAAGACAATATTTAGGGTTGGAGACGATTAAGGGTGTCATCTGAGGTTTCTTCGGGGTTTACTCCGCCACCATATCCGTACGATCGTCTTGACTCTATCGCTGAGGTAGCCAACAAACATCCGGGAGGGATGATTGATTTAAGCGTCGGCACTCCCATTGATTCGCCGACCAAAGAGGTCGTCGAAGCGCTTTCGACTTCAAACGCGGAGAAGGGTTACCCGGCTTCATTGGGTTCGGTTGAGTTGAGAAAGTCGATGCACGACTGGCTGGCACGCCGCTTCGGCGTTGATGTGCCGATTGGAAATATTGCCAGTTGCATCGGCACCAAAGAATTCGTTGCAAGCACTCCATGGTATCTGAAGCTGCGAAACCCGTCCAAGGACACGGTCCTATATCCTGCGGTTTCATATCCAACCTATGCCTTGGGAGCCGAGCTTGCGCAATGCCGAGCAGTGCCGGTTCCTGTCGGGCGCGACGGGAGGCTGAAGCTCGAATCTATCGATCGGGAAGAACTGGCAAGAGCGGTCATGCTTTGGTCCAACTCGCCTTCGAATCCCACTGGTGAGCTTGACGATCTTGGCGCACTGTATAACTTCGCGAATTCCACTGGCGTTCCGGTATTTTCTGATGAGTGCTACTGCGAATTTACCTGGGCAGGACAGCCCGACTCCATTCTGAGATACGGAAGCGAAAATGTCGTTGCGGTCCACTCTCTTTCAAAGCGATCAAACTTGGCTGGCATAAGAGTTGGCTTTTACGCTGGCGACTCAGGTTTGGTAGATTATCTGGCCCTGGTGAGAAAGCACGCTGGAATGATGGTCCCTGGGCCGATGCAGCATGGAGCTGCGGTCGCATTCAAGGATGACGTCCACGTCGAATCCCAGCGCAGAGTTTATCTTGAGCGCCTCGAGTTCATGGGAACTCTATTTACCAGCCTCGGTTACGACGTGCCCGCTCCCAAGGGTGGTTTCTACCTATGGTTCAAGTCTGAATTCGAGGACGGTTTTGAGCTGGCAGCTCAATTGGCAAGAGATCTGGGAATTCTTGTGTCGCCGGGCGAATTTTACGGCGGTGATTCACGTCCGTTTGTTCGCGTGGCTATGGTGGCCGACATGAGTAAGCTCGAACTGATTGCTCAAAGGGCGCAAAAGAAAGATAGGGTTTGATGACTTCGTTGGAATCACAGATTGAACAGCTTTGGGCTCGAAGGAGTGAGGTTGATCCATCTGACGCTGAAGCCCGGAAGCTGGTTCACGAGGCAATTAATTTGCTCGACTCTGGCGAGGCTAGGGTGGCTGAGGTTGATGCGGTCAGCGGTCAGGTTGTGGTGCATGAATGGCTGAAGCACGCGATTCTGATGCTGTTTAAATTTTCGGATATGAAAACCATGGATCTGGCACCATTTGAGTTCGTCGACCGTGTTCCCCTGAAGGCAGACTTTGCATCTCATGGCGTTCGAGTGGTTCCAGGCGCTTCGGCAAGGTGGGGTTCTTTTCTGGAGGCTGGAGTGACACTCATGCCCAGTTACGTCAATATTGGAGCCAGAGTTGGTTCGGGGACAATGGTGGACACTTGGGCTACCGTCGGCTCATGTGCGCAAATAGGCAAGAGAGTCCACTTGTCTGGCGGCGTGGGTATTGGCGGAGTTCTGGAGCCAGTGCAGGCTGCCCCTGTGGTGATCGAAGATGAGGCCTTTATCGGGTCTAGAGCAATGATTACCGAAGGTGCTCGGGTGGGAGCGGGTGCCGTCGTGGCCGCAGGCGTGATCCTGAATCCGTCCATCCCGGTGATCGATTCGCAGACCGGCGAGGAGATTTCGCGTGGGAGCATACCTCCCTGGAGCGTTGCCATCAGCGCCACGCGGCCCAGGAAGTTTGCTGGAGGTGAATTTGGCTTGTCATGCGTGCTCGTGATCAAACATCTGAACGAAGGCGAACGCCATGATAAGGCCGGTCTGAATGAGTTGCTCCGGGATCACGGTATCGCTACCTGATCATCCCCTCGGACTGAAAGGAGATACTGCCCAAATATGGAAACCGATCTTTCAGCGCTCTGCCAAAGAATGGTTGCGATCCCCTCCGTTTCACACGAGGAGGAGAAGTTAGCGGATTTCGTTGCAGGCTACCTGGCTGGCTTTGCTAGCCTTGATCTCTTTCGCATCGGCAACAATATAGTTGTCCGGTCGTCCTTCGGCAGGTCGTTCCGATTAATTATTGCAGGCCACCTGGATACTGTCCCGCCCGATAACAACCAGGGTCTGCGAGTGGAAAACGGCAGGCTATACGGACTTGGGAGCGCAGATATGAAGGCCGGATTAGCTGTGATGCTCGGCCTGGCAGAGCTGGTAGAGAGTTTTTCAGTTGATTTGACGCTTATCTTTTACGTGTGCGAGGAAGTTGCCTCCACTTTTAGCGGATTGCTGGAAATCGAACGTACAAATCCGGAACTGCTTCGCGGCGACGCTGCAGTACTTATGGAACCGACATCCAACCGGATTGAGGCCGGATGTCAAGGAACAATGCGGATCAGGATAGAACTTGCTGGCAAAAGGGCTCATACCGCCAGGCCCTGGGCTGGTGTTAACGCAATACACCGGGCGGGGGCGCTGATCGATCGTGTTGCCCATGCTGATCTTGAAAATCCCTTGATTGATCGCCTGCAATTTCGGGAGGCTCTTCAGGTGGTGAGGGTCAGTGGCGGAATTGCAAATAACGTTGTCCCCGATGTAGCCAATGTCGTGGTCAATTATCGATTTGCTCCCAACAAAGATATTGATCAGGCCTTTCAGACTATCAAGGCGCTGCTTGGCGATTTGATCGACCCAGGCCTGGGCGATGATATCCAATTGGAGGAAGGCGTGCTGGGTGCAAGTCCCAATCTGAGCAACCCTTTCATCGCAAAGCTACTTGCAGTCACCTCTGAAACACCTCAGGCCAAACTGGGTTGGACCGATGTCTCCTTTTTTTCCTCGCGCGGAATTCCTGCGACAAATTTTGGTCCTGGGAATCCTTTGCTCGCGCACACTCGAGATGAGTATGTTGAACTATCAGAAATTAGAGCGGCCTTTGGAATAATGACAGGCGCACTCGGAAGTTAGATGGACCTCAGGATGTTCACCACTCTGCCATAGATCGTAATTTCGTCGGCAGGAAAGACCATCGGAGCATATGCGGAATTTGAGGGAATAAGGGTAACGTATCCGCCATTGGTAGCCACCCTTTTAATGGTCGCTTCATTGTTCGGAGTTCCCACGACTGCTATTTGGTTGGGCTCGACGCTCTGTTGGCGACGCACCACTACATAATCTCCATCAAGAATTGCGTCTCCAGTCATCGAGTCGCCTTTTACTCTAAGGACAAAAAGTTCGCCGCCACCAGTTAGCGATCTTGGCAGGGTAAAGGAGTCGATGATTTCTTGCTCAGCATATACGCCGGTACCAGCTGCTACTCGCCCAACTAGCGGGACTTGCACAGTTTCTGTTTCGACCGCAGGGTCGCCAGCGTTCGCGCTTTTCCAACTGATGGTTATGCTTCTTGGCTTGGTCGGGTCTTTGTGAAGGTAACCGAGTTCCTGCAATATCTTGAGCTGCGCGTGCACCGATGAGGACGAGTTGAGTCCGACGGCCTCTCCGATTTCCCTGACGGATGGAGGGAATCCTCGTAGCCGCTGCTGGGAGATGATATATTCCAAAATCGACCGTCTTACAGGCGTCAATGATTTTACCTTTGGCTCTGACATATCCCTCCAAAGTTGTCACAACCATGATGAATAATTCATGGTGAAGACTTTCCCGTACTTTCTACATGCTAGCAGGACAGATGGAAGCATGCAAACAAAGGTTCGAAAAACAGCGAGAAACGAACAAATGTTCGTATATAATAGTTTGAGGGTGACTGACACGATGGGAGGAAGGCCTGTGGTGGCGCTACAAGGCGTAGAACTGAAGCAGCAGAACGGTCCAGGTCGGCTTCACGTCGTTTATGGAACCGGCAGCCGTGACCGCCGTCGCGGAGGATCTTCGGTTTTGGGCCTGCTGAGAAACGTAATTATTGGTGGTGTGATATCGATCATGCTTCTGTGCGCTTACTCGGTGGGCGTCTCGATATCTGCTGGTTCGCCGGCCAAGACATCTTCGGTAACTTCATTGCCGTCAGGCTGGTCTGTTTCCTATACCGTCAGACCCGGGGATTCGGCCTGGTCGATTGCTTCCAAGGTTGCACCGAGTCCAGTCCAAGTGCCGTTAATTGCTAGAGAGATTACATCCTCGGAGCAGGGCTCTATTCTTTTGCCTGGGACGGTTCTGCACCTCACTTACTGATTGCTTGCGGTTCGGTCGGATCGTAATTGGGTGCACGGGCGGCTATCCCTGTAGGATCATATATGTCATATGGTCTGGGGTGGTGGAAGATCTAATTGCGCTGTCCGGCTTGTGGAGAGCTAGAGGATAAAGTCATTGATTCGCGAACTGCCGAAGACGGCCGCTCCATTAGGAGGCGTCGTGCCTGTCTCTCGTGCGGACGCCGCTTCACGACTTTCGAAAGGATTGATGAGCTTTCGTTTCTAGTAGTAAAGCGGTCCGGAGATAAAGAGCCTTTTGATCGGTCGAAGATTGTATCTGGCGTCAAGTCTGCGCTGAAGAATAGGCCGGTAAAAGAGGATCAGATCGAAGCTTTAGCCAGTGATATCGAAGATACCCTGCGTTCCGAAGGGCCGGAGGTCTCGACGCAAAGGGTGGGCAGAATGGTTCTTGAGCAGTTGCGGGACTTGGATGAGGTGGGCTACCTGAGGTTTGCCTCCGTATACAAGGGTTTCGCGGACGTCAAGGATTTCGAACGAGAATTTAGTTATCTGTCAAAAGACACTGAGCCAAAGAGGCCTAAAGGCTAGCGTAGGCTAGTTCCTGTCGATATACGCTGAACGAGGTTTACTCATAGATGTTTGATGCCAAGCACATGGCGGTATGTTCTTCTCGGATCATACCTGCTCATGCCAAGGATATTTTTGATCTTTTGGCTATGCCAGCTCTGCACTCGAAAATTGACGGTTCAGGAACTGTGAGGGGCGTGCTCAACGGTCCGGAGCGCCTTTATCTTTCTGCAAAGTTTGGCATGCGGATGAAGATGGTTGTTCCGTATCGCATGACTAACACCGTAATCGAGTTCGAAGAGAACAAATTGATTGCGTGGCGTCATTTCGGTGGCCATATTTGGCGCTATCGACTCAGTGAAATTGATACGCAGGACGGACAGCCATCAACAGAGGTGGTGGAATGCTTCGATTATTCGACGGCGCGTAGTGTCCGATTTATCCAACTAATTGACGCCCCGGTTAGGAACCTGATCTCAATCGAAAAGACGTTACTACGGCTAGAGCAGGTCTTTTCGGAAGGGCTGCCTGCCTAGTTGAGGTTTTGGGGATAGGCGTTTGTTCAAGACTGCTGATCATCGGCCGGCAATGTAACGAGGCGTCGATGCTCTGCGGATCCTAGAAAGCGAAGGCCCCGGCAATTAAGCATTGCGGGAAGTGCGAACTTCTTCGTCGAGGTGGTTTTCAATTTGCATTCAGAATAAGGGCGGCAACGCTCATTGCCTCATGGCGGACCACGAAGCCCCTGAGTCTTTGGTTTCAAAGACAGGATAGCTGTTGGTGACCATCCAGGCCCGACCGCCGCTGCCGGTAGCCAGGCTCGCAGGGTTCGGTATCATTTGGTTGCTGGGTAGTTGCCGGCTGACGAATGTTGAACCGCCATCGGTAGTGGCGAACAGGGTGTTCTCGGTCCAAGCGTACCCAACTGACGGAGAGTAAAAATTCACTCCCACCAATATGCCGCTGGCTCCCCAGCGGGTTTGATACTCAGTCCAGCTACGACCTGCATTTGCGGTGTGGTATAGGGCATAAGTCCTGGTATGGAGGTTCTTCTTGTAGGGGTTGGGTATGGGCGGGCCTAGCACTTCGCCAATTGCCCACCAATTAGTTGCGCTTAGCGGATCTAGGGAAATCGGGAGGAACGGAAGAGGGATTTTAGTCCAGCTTCGTCCACCACTTAAGGTTGCCTCGAGCATTGCACTCAGCGGACCTGGTGCAAACAGTCCGACCGAGGCGTTCAAGAAGCGGCCGCAATTTATTTGCTGCACACCCGGTACTGGCATCTTGGTCCAGCCGTTTCCCGATTGCCTGATCTCGATCGCGGTACTCGTGATCACAATCTCACCGTTTGGAACTATGTCTACTGATTCAGTGTTGGCTCCAAAGTTTCCCAGCACCTTCGACGCAGTTGGCGAGTTACCGCCAAGGGCGAGAACGCGGCCCTTCCCGGTCGATATCTCGATCTTGCCTGAGCTGTAAGAAACACTGGCAGCTCGATACGGGGGATAGATTTTTTCCCAAACAGCTCCACTATTCGCCTGGTTCCAGATCGAACCAGCTTCGGTAACAGCAATCCCTCCGAACGGGGTTGCTGTGGCTATATCGGCGATCCTTGTCGAACGATGACCACCCCCTGGCAAGAGCTGCTCCCCGGTCCAGTTGATTCCGCCATCGACGGTCTTGAGCACGCCGACGTGCGCCAGGATCAAGTAGCCAGACGAAGGACTTTCAAAGCGAACCTGATCCATATATCCCCCCATTGGCAGACCCGAAGATGCGTGAAGGGTCGTTTCAGGAGAGGAGAAAGAGGGAGAGTTAGCAATCTGTGTCCAGCTGCGGCCACCATTTACAGTTCGAAAGAGCCACTTCTCTTCGCTGCCCGCCGATGGTTGCCCGCCGACCGCCATCCAGCCAACCTCGGTCGAAACGAATGAAAAGCCGGCATAATTGCTGCCGAACAGGCTTACTTTCGACAGCTCCGATGCAGGTTCCCTGGTCCAGCTGAGACCGCCGTCAGAGGTAATCAGAATTTCGGCCCCGAGGCCCGGGCCGCTGGCGGGATTTGCAAGGGCTATGCCGTTGCGACTGTTGAAAAAATGTACCTGTACGAATTTGCCGGTCGAGACCAGCGCCCAGTGCCGTCCTCCGTCTGACGTAGAGTAAAGGGAATCAGTAGAAAAAATACCGGTTCCGACAAGTGCGAAGCCGAAGTCCAAGGTGTCGAAATCGAGCTGAGTTACGGTTCCTGGTATCGAACCAACGAAGTTCCAGTTGGCGAGCGGCTCGGTGCGCTCGAAGATATCACTGTGATTGCCATTGATTTCCGCCCCAACGAGGAAGCCGCTTTTGGAGATGAATAAAGGCCGGGTTAAAGACATATTTGGCGATGATCCAAGGTTGAACACTGCAGGCGCACCTACCGAATTAGTTACGTCTTTGTGCACCTGAACGGTACCAGGTGATGTCAGAGCGGGGAGTGACGGTAGAGTCGTCTCAGAGCTGGCGCCCGCCGCGCCACACGATGACAAGAGCAGCGCAAACGCCACACCAAGCAAGCTGCACTCAGCTGCCTTACGATTCCGGCGGTCTGCTCCACCAGTGAAAAGAGCCCGCATCAGGCTGCTTCCTAGAGCCGATTTCATTCTCGCCATATTAACAGAAGATCCGTGCTGACGTCGCGAGTGTCAGGTAACAAATGGGCTTTGCGGAGTATTTGCACTCATAACCTCATTGGCCCCGAGAATTACGTCTTCAGCTGAGCGCTGCGACGACTATCTGCGAGTACCCGCTGCACCCTAATCGTCAGTGCTTGCCTCATGCGGCTATCACTTGCCGACAGGCCTGAAATGGGCCTTCAGCGCCTGTTTGGCGAGAGGTGCGTCAGGTGGGATCGGATCTCAATTTCCTAATCTTCCTCGAACGGAAGATACGGATGGAGCTTGTCCCTTAGGAAACTGGCAAGCTCCAAGTTGGAAGCACCAATAGTCAGCTCCCTTGAGGGCTCATCGTCGACCGGGCCAAATATGGTTCCGCCTGCTTCGCGAACGATAAGGGTTGCGGCAGTATAATCCCAAGGCCACAAGCCCGCTTCGTAGTAGCCGTCCAGCCTTCCTTCGGCTAGGAAGCAAAGGTCGAGGGATGCTGCACCTGCCCGTCTTATGTCTCTGACTTCGCCAATGATGCTGGCAAGGAATTTTGCTTGCGCAACTCTGCGGAGTGCACTATAGCCAAAGCCGGTACCAATAAGAGATCTCGATACCGCGACTCGTTCGCGGACATGAATCCGATCTGAGTTCTTGAATGCCCCCATGCCCTTTCCGGACCAGTAGAGAGCGTCCTCGGGAATGTTGAATACGGCTCCGGCTACGATTGTTTCAGCCACTCGAACTCCGATGGACACCGAATAGCTTGGAAAACCGTAGATGAAGTTCGTGGTTCCGTCTATTGGATCAATAATCCATGAAACCTCTGAAGCTCCCTTGAGGTCGCTGCCTTCTTCGGCGATTATCGAGTGCTCGGGAAATGCCCCATGGATACGTTCGACGAGGAAATTCTCGGTGGCCTTGTCAACGTCGGTCACCATGTCAGTGCTCGAGGATTTCGAAGATATCGAGAGCTGTTGCATTCTCGAGGAGCGAACCAGATCGGCAGCTTCGGTGGCAAATGTTTTTGCCGCTTCCACCAAGGTTTGATAGCTTTGCATGTATCCAAGTTAGGCGCTGGTTTAATCCCGATGATCCGTGAAGAGTTGATTTGAGTGGGGGCTGGCGATATTAGGCTCTGGTTTACATTGAAGTATTCGATGGAATTACGCAGCAGATTCTTTGTGGTCAATACATGCAATTGCATGTGAAAAGTCTCTGTTCGCGATGCGATTTGGTGCGCAATGACGGTTTGCTGCGCATTGAGAATGGAAAATAGTGGGTCAACTGTATTCGAAGGTGCCGTCTTTAGCCTTGGCGTTCTATGCTCATCCCGACGATGCGGATGTGTCCTGCGGCGGCGCTTTGGCCCTTTGGGCTGAACTTGGCGCCAGGGTGATTCTGGTCGTGTGCACCAAAGGCGAGAAGGGTACAATCGATCCCTCGAAAGATATCGCTCAGCTCGAAGCGGACCGGCATTCAGAACTAGAGAAAGCATGCCAGATTGTCGGAGTCTCGCAGATGATAAGTTTGTCAATACCAGACGGGTGCATCGAAAACTCGGTAATGTTTCGGGCTCGCTTGGTGAATTTGATCAGGGAATTCAAGCCCGAGGCGGTGCTTTGTCCCGATCCAACGGCAGTCTTTTTTGGCTCGGGATATTTTAACCACCGCGATCATCGCGAGCTGGGGTGGGCCGTTTTGGATGCTGTCTCCCCAGCCGCAGGCCTGCCTCACTATTTTCCGTCTGAAGGTCCAGGCCATCAAGTGAGCACCGTGCTATTGTCCGGCTCTTTGGAGGCGGATGCGTTTGTTGACGTGTCCAGATCCATTGAGAAAAAATTGAATGCTGTGCTTTGCCATCAATCTCAAATCGGAGACAGGCAAGACTGGATGCGGGAAGTGATTTCGACCAGGGCCAGGGAGACCGGAAAGTTGATTGGTGTGGGATTTGCCGAGGCATTCCGGCTGCTTGAGTTGGGAGTTTGAGATGGTAAAGCCATTGGTTGTCGAGATAAAGGGCCCAGGGCACCACGAGCGCTCTGAATTCGCAAGGTCGGTAGTGAATGCCATTGCCAATCTTGGGAAGGTCGTCGCAGTCGAGGCTGATTTGAGGCCGAGATTGGCGGCTGACCTGACGGAGATGCTTGGAGTGGGGGCGACGGAGGTTCTGCTTTATGCGAAGGGGATGATGGCCAAGGTTGTTTTAGGTCCTGAAATGGCAACTCGATCGGATCTTGAGCGTCTCCACGATCCTGACGTCGAGGTGATTGTCAGATTGGTTCCAAGCGATGGAATAGCGCGAGCCTCGATCGGAGAAAACCAGGACAAAGTATTAGAATTAGTGATTTCCCAGGCATTAAAGGAAGCTCAAGTAAATATGGAAAATAGCTGACGACAGCCTCTTCTCCAAAGGCGAGTTAGCGCATATTTTTTCACCAGGAGACTGTTATTTTCATAGTGAATCGCGAGTGCATTTCTAGCTGCTCGCGTAGTAGGATATAACTAATTAGTTAAGGCTCAAGCTCTATGATTGTATAGCTCGCGGTTATGGTCTTCAGCGATGCGGGAAAGGAGGCGAAAGGTGCCACTTTCAGAAGAGGAACACCGGATTCTCCAGGAGATCGAAAAGAACTTCTACGAGAACGATCCTGAATTCGCGACCCGCGTTAAGTCGGAGACCGTTTATCGGCATGCGGGTAGGAATATAAAGTGGGCATTGCTTGGGTTCGCTGCCGGTTTGGCGATGTTAATTCTTACCTTTACCAGTTCAGTATTGATTGGTTTTATCGGATTTCTGATCATGCTGGGCGCGGCGGTGATTTTCGAACAGAACCTCCGGCGAATGGGTAAAGCCGGGTGGAATGATATTTCCACGTCAGTGCAGAGCAAAGGTCTTGGCTCCCAGTTCGGAAAATTCTCCTCAAAGTTTGGGAAGCACTTCGGGCAGAGGGGCTAGACCTCCATACACAGGAGTCGCTGTTCCACAAGTCAGGGAAAAGACAAAGAGTGTTCCGAGAGCTGGTAGAAAGGTCGTTTGCCAGACACGCCAATCCTGCCGACAGCCAAAAAACTCGACCTTGGGCGCTCCACGGCCAATGTGCCCGAACCCTAGTGATCAAGGGGATGATCGAAGCAATCGATCACTTCAGTTGGCGGGAGATCCCTGATACCCAATATGGGAAAGCCCTGGTGGCAAAGACCGCCAATTACAGTCGCGCACTTTTGTCAGATGCTGTGCCAGGAAATATGCGAACCCTGGCCGAATCGGACATATTTCAGGTCTCTCTCTGATCCGGGCAAAACTTCTATTGAGCACCACCAGTTCCAAAGAATCCGTGTGGCGGCAGCGTTGGGACCAAAGTCGTCAAAAATTCAAGCCATAGAAAATCTTAACAGCCGGAGACTTTCTGCGGCGGAGTCTGGCTGAAGTGCGCTGCGCTTGCCCGCAATATGGCAAGCTGAAGTCCCATTTTCGGCAAGATCACCGCGAGAGGAGCCACCTCGAAAATAAGGCTATCTAAACCCTGCGTGTTGGCAAACCGAACCAAATAACGATGCCCTTGATTCCTGCCGACCCGATCTGGGCCAGAAGCGGCGCTTCGAGTAATTTCTCCCGTCCACGCGAAGCGATGTCATAGCTGTCCAGCCTGAAGTCGGCACCGCCAGAGTCCTTAGGCGGATAGTGGCTAATACAAGGCATAGGCATGCTGTTATAGTTGGCCTCATGGATCATTTTCTCGCTCTTGATATTGGCGGCACGAAGTTTGGCGGCGGCGTCGTTTCAGAAGGAGGCGACGTCATTTCTTATGTTGCAGCTCCCACGCCAAAAGGTGCATCGGAGTCGGATCTTTGGGAAATCACAAAGAGGGTACTGCACGATGCCGCCGACAAAGCGAATATTCACGAATTCTCATCGGTCGGCATAGGCTGCGGGGGGCCAATGGACCTTGACCGCGGGTTGGTTTCTCCGCTGAACATACCCGGATGGAGGGATTTTCCGCTGACTAGATCCATCCACGACGAGTTTGACCTCGAGGTTTACCTGAACAACGATGGAAAAGCCCTCACTCTTGGGGAGGGCCTGTTTGGGGCCGGCAAGAACGTGAAAAACTTCATGGCAATGGTTGTTTCGACTGGAATCGGCGGCGGAATTATTCTTGATGGAAGACTTTTGGGTGGCCGACTCGGGAATGCTGGACATGTTGGTCATGTCAACGTCGAGCCAAATGGAAACATTTGTAGCTGCGGCGCAAGAGGATGCCTGGAAGCTCAAGCATCTGGTCTAAACATCGCCAAATACTACGGTCAGGACCCGCGTCAGGCAACCGACGATATTAAGGTGCTTTGCGGCGAGTATGTAGGTCGGGGAGTGGCGTCAGTTGCTTCGCTGTTGGATCTTGATTTGATAGTGGTTGGCGGCTCCGTTGCTCTTGGATTTGGGGAACCCTTCTTTAGCGCTGCGCAGAAGGAGCTGTCTGGCCGAGCTAAATTGAGCTTTTCGAGCAGCGCAAAGATTGCTCCTGTGGGACTTGCCGAGCACGGGCCAATTATCGGCGCAGCAACCGTTGCGATTTCAAACCAAAGAGGTCTTTTCTGAGCTTTTAGAGATAGCTAGTTGAGAAAGGCGCGTCGAAGGACTGCATATGGACATTACATACTCGCCGCAAGCGCAGACTTTCCGCCGGGATATGCGCGATTTTTTAAAAATGAATCTTCCCGCCGATTGGCGTGGTACGGGAGCTTTGGAAAAGGCGAAGGTGGCCGAGTTCACCAACCAATGGAGAAAGATTCTCTACGATAACAATCTGTTGGCGCTGTCCTGGCCGAAAAGATACGGAGGAGCAGGTCTGTCTCAGCTTGAGCAGGTAGTGCTATCCGAGGAGTTCACGCAGGCAGGAGTTCCATTTGGAGGATCCAACGATCAGTTTGGAATTCAAATGGTCGGCAATACTTTGATTGCGTGGGGCACGGAGCAGCAAAAGGAGTACTTTCTGCCGAGGATTCTTTCCGGAGAGGACCGATGGTGCCAAGGTTATTCTGAGCCTGACGCCGGTTCCGATCTGGCGAATGTCAGCACCAAGGCGGAACTCGACGGCGATGTTTGGGTGCTCAACGGCCAAAAAATTTGGACTTCCGGAGGACATCTGGCTAACTGGATTTTTGTGCTTGCACGAACCAACGCACAGGTGGAAAAGCACAAAGGAATTTCTTTTCTATTGGTGCCGATGGATCAGCCCGGCGTGGAAGTTCGACCAATTCGAATGATGTCGGGCGAGTCGGAATTCAATGAAGTGTTCTTTACCAATGCCACCACGTTGGCAGAGAACATTATTGGGAGACCGGGAGATGGCTGGGCAGTTGCTATGACCCTTCTCGGATATGAGCGTGGCGAAGCTGCCGCTACTCTGCCAATACGGTTCCGCATGGAGTTGGACCGCCTAATGGAACTCGCAAAAGAGACCGGCGCAAGCAAGGATCCATTAATACGCCAGCGGCTTGCATGGTGCTACGGCAAGGTGGAAATCATGAGATTGCTTGGGCTTCGTACGCTAACAGGGTTCCTAAATGGTAAAAGTCCCGGTCCCGAGAGCTCAATTTTCAAGTTGTGCTGGTCCGAATACCACAAGGTCGTCACTGAACTTGCCGTTGATATCCTGGGCGCTAAGGCGCTTGTCCCTTTGGGCCGATCTCCGTCCACTGCTTTTCGTACCGACGATCCCGGGGCACCTAATTCCTCTATGAGCTGGGTGATGGCATTTTTGAATTCCCGAGCTGGGACCATCTACGCAGGTACTTCTCAAATTCAGAGAAACATTTTGGCAGAAATGGTGCTGGGGCTTCCAAAAGAGCCCAAACTAGTTTCTTCATAAAGGTCTCGGCAAGTCATCTCGCACCCGATACTCGCTATTTTGGTATGGAGAGTTAACCGAGGTGTTGCGGATGAAGACTAAATTCAGAATGGCGCTGTGGTTTTTGCGATCTTGCCTGTCGCTGTTGCCGCATAACGACCTTTGGGCAATTGGCTTCATCGAGCTGAAACGGTTCGCCCGGATGAAATGGTGGGCAAAGGCTCCATTTCTCCCACTTCCTTCTCGCGACTTTTGGGAGTTTCGCATGGAGGCGATATACGGCGATTCTAAGGCCATGCCATCCAGCAGGGATCTTGTCGAATTTCTTCAATGGTGTATGGAAATTCGCTGAATTCTAAGATAAGCTAAGGGTCAGTATGGCAATCGATCATCGGATGGGTGACGGAGAAACACGGACTATTGCGCCCGCGAGGCTTATGCCCTCTGACGATTGCCGCACTTCTGATCACTTCGGTACTTACTGTTTGGGCCTCGGTTCGTCGCGAGACCAGCTAGGACATCTGAGGTAGTTGGTGTCTAGGGCTCTCGTGCTAAATGTAAGCTACGAAGCTCTTGGTGTTGTCTCTAGTCGCCGAGCGTTAGGACTTGTTCTGGCCGGCAAGGCCCTTCCGCTGCACGAAAGCCATGATATATTCCATTCCGAGCGCGCAAGGTTTTTTGCGCCGTCCGTAGTACGTCTGAACTATTTCGTCAGAGTTCCATATCCCACCAGGGTCGCTTTGAACAAGCGATCGGTATTTGCCCGGGATAACTACCTATGCCAATACTGTGGCGCGCCGGCGGAGAACATCGATCACGTGATACCGCGGTCGAAGGGTGGCGAGCATTGTTGGGAGAATGTAGTGGCTTCCTGCAAGCTGTGCAACTCAAAAAAAGAGGATCGGTTTCTCTCGGATACGAATTTTGTCCTTCGGAAGCTGCCAATGGCGCCCAAAGGCAAGGCCTGGGTGCATCTTCTGGGAGCTGTCAACGAGGAGTGGGTTCCTTATGTGGGATCGAGTCCGATGTCGGCCTAGCGTAATTGGGTTTTGGAATCTGGCAGGGTCGATAGTCTGAGTGTGTGGACTCATGGCGGATAGTGGACGAAGTCGGATCAGCGCTGAATATGCACGCAAATCCCGCGCTGTATGCCGATCGAAGAACTGCTCGGTTCATCAATGTTACCGGGAACGCTTTGGTGCTAGGTTCCAGCCAGAATCCAGATCAGATCGACAAGGAGTCACTGAATCGCCTGAGTGCTGAAGTGGTCATTCGCAGGTCTGGCGGCGGGGCGGTATTTCTATCGCCAAATGGGCAGCTTTGGGTGGATATCGCAATTCCCAAAGGCGACAAGTACTTCAGCGCGGACGTGAGCGAATCTTTCGAGGTAATTGGCAAGCTTTTCCTGCAGGCGCTTTCGGTCCTTGGCATAGGGGATCTTGAAATGCACACCGGGAGGTTGCTGGGCGGCGAGCTGGCGAAGAGGATTTGCTTTGCCGGTCTAGGGCCAGGAGAGATAACTTTCGAAGGAGCCAAAGTTGTCGGCATATCCCAGCGCAGGACGTCACTCGGTTCGGTATTCCAGTGCACCGCATACGTGAAGTATCCGTTTGATGAAATGCAAGAGCTGATTCCGGGTGAAAGTCTCGGCACTCCTAGCCGTGGCTATGCACTCGGACTGGCGGAAATATCTCAAAAGCTGGCTGATCTTGAGAGTCCTCTCGTAATTTCTGGACTCAGGAAGCGGCTCGTAGAGGCCCTCGCGCGCCTTAGCTAATCCATCTCGGTCAAGTTCTGACAAGCTAATTCCAACACATCTAAGCCCATTTGGTCCGGAAAGGGCCAAAGTATTAGATTTCTGCACCTCAAAAGTCAATTTTGTGTCCTAAATGGTTGATATGTGGGGAGATGTGGGTTAAAGTGGGTCGAAGTGGTGAGTTCGGGTTTCTTAGGTGTTACAAAGGGCTATGACTGCGATGTCCCAAGCGCAACAGGCACAGGCAAAATTTTTTGGTGCATACGAGCATTCTCTTGACGTCAAGGGACGCCTGACCCTGCCCGCTAAATTCAGGGCCCATCTGAGCGACAAATGCTTCATCACCAGATCGCAGTACGAAGATCCCTGCCTTGCAATCTGGACCCGAGAGGATTTTTTTGCTTTTGCCAATTCATATCAGAGTCAGGATCTTTCCGACCCGTTGCTTCGCTTCAATATGAGGGTCTGGGCGTCTGAGGCGTTTGATATAGAAATCGATAAGGCTGGACGGTTTGCGCTTCCTCAATCGTTGAGAAGATTCGCCGGACTGGATAGGGAAGTATTGGTGCATGGCGCACTCGGAATCATTGAACTGTGGAGCCCCGATAGCTGGCGAGACGCACAGGCAGGGAATCAAGCATGACGGCAGCCGAATTCATTCACAGGCCGGTCATGTTCGAAGAGGTGATGGGTGTTTTTGCGCCGCTAAAGACTGGGGTGATTGTGGACGGAACACTTGGGGCCGGTGGCCATACCCAGGGGTTGCTCGAGCGCGGACCCCAACTGCGCGTTCTCGGGCTTGATCGGGATCCTAGCGCAGTCGAAGCAGCCTCCGGGCGTCTGTCCGAATATTCGGAGAGGTTCATGGTACTTCACAAAGAGTTTGACGAACTTGATGACGCATTAGTGCAGGCTTGCCAAAGCGACAACCGATTTTGCAGCTCCCCAGTCGGGCTTCTTCTGGATCTCGGCGTATCTTCGCCGCAGCTTGAGAGAGGAGAGCGGGGTTTTTCCTACAGGCTGGAGGGTCCGCTCGATATGAGGATGGATCCAACCCAAGGCCAAACCTTGGCGGAAGTTCTCGACCAGGTAGACGTGGATGAGTTGACCAGGCTGTTGCGTATGAATGGCGAGCCCAGATTTGCCTACCGCATCGCCAAGGCGATCCTGGTTGGAAAGCCGTACTCCTCTACCACGCAATTAGCCGAGGTAGTCAAGTCAGCGATACCAGCAGCAGCGAGACGGACCGGGGGTCATCCTGCAACCCGAGTGTTTCAAGCCCTGCGCATAAGGGTCAATAACGAGCTTGAAAAGCTGGAGACGGCCCTTGGAAAGGCGTTTCAATTGTTGCTTCCCGGGGGGCGCATTGCAGTTTTGTCGTACCACTCAGGTGAAGATTCAATTGTCAAGTCGCTTTTCCGCGAACAAGTAACCGGAGGATGCACCTGTCCCTCGCGGTACGGATGTATTTGCGGGGCGGAGCCAAAGGCCAGCTACGTCATTCGTTCAAGGGCACCGTCAGCCGTCGAAATTGAAGAAAACCCAAGAGCGCGAAGTGCTCGCCTGAGGGCAATTGAGATCTTGGAAGGCAATGACTCGTTGGATGGAGCCGGCAATGGCTAGGACGCAGCGAGAGATGAAACTAAGAAATGCCAGGCCGGAGGTAAACACCCAGACGGCTTTGGCGATGGCTAGGGCGAGTGCGGGGTCCCGAAACCCGCATGCTGTAGGCGGTGTCGCAAAACACAAGGTTATTTATGAGCGTCCCAAGCTTAGAGTTGTCGAGAGACCTCGGAAACTGGTCGGATTCAGAATTTCCAACAAAATCTTTCTTGCCTATGTGATTGGATTTCTGGCTCTGTTTGCCGCTGTCGTGATGAGGGCTGAAATGGCTGCAACTCAACTGAAACTGAACTCCCTGAATTCGCAGCTTTCGTCACTTCAAACTCAGCATCAGAGATTGGAGGTGCAGCTATCGGGTCTTGAATCTCCAGGCCGTATCGTTTCGTACGCAGAAAGTCACCTAGGAATGGTTTACCCAACACAGGTTGGATATCTAGGTGCTGTCCCCAATGTTCCAAGTAGCCAGAATTCATCCACTCAAGTTACGCCGCAGGTTATATCTGCACCCAACACTCTTTTCGCTCCTCCGGGAGAAGCAGGCGGCGGCGCTCCGACTAGGCCTCTTGTGGTTTCTTCAACAGCTACTACGGCTGCCACTGCCGCTGGTCCAGCCAAGAGTTCTGCCACTGCGCCAGTCGCCAGTTCTTCTGGCAGTTCGTCCCATTCACCTGCGTCAAGCCCGAAGACTGGTTAGAAAAGGGACCATATATGTCGGATCAAAGAACTAACAGAGGTCAGGCTACGCCGGTGAGCGTGAAGCGCTTGCTAGCATCAAAGATCTTTATCGGCCTGTTTGTTCTTGCGTTGGCCTATCAGCTGATCCGAGTTACCGTTTACCCTGATCATCGCTACGTGGAGCTTGCGAAGGCGGAGGGCTCTGCAACTGTCGCGGTACAAGCTCCGCGCGGGGCGATTCTCGATCGAAATGGCAATGAGCTTGCTGTCTCTATTCCGAAGAAAACGGTGGTGGCGGATCCGGCCATCGTCGTAGATCCAGTCAAAGAGGCTGAAATTCTCGGGCAGATCCTTGGAACGCCGGTGGCAACGATCAGGATGGCTTTGCTTCAGCAGGGGCAGTTTTCTTACGTGCAGCATCTTGTGAGTTCTGAACAGTCGTCTAAGATCCAGTCGCTGATTTCACAGGGGAGCCTTCCGGGAATATCATTAATAACTGAAATGACGCGGTCTGATCCCAACGGAAGCCTCGCATTGCCAGTCATTGGGTCGCTTGGACCGACCGGAGTACCGCTTTCCGGGCTCGAATACCAGTTCAAAAATCTCCTTGACGGTCAGGTCGGTCAAAAGATGGTCTCCGTATCTGTGTCCGGGTCGCCGCTTCCCGGAAGAGCCGTCGACTTGATACCGCCGAGACCCGGAGACAACTTGGTCCTGGGGTTGGACAAGGCCATTCAATTCAATACCGAACAGGCCCTGGGCGCTGAAATCGTGAAAACACAGGCCTTGTCCGGTAGCGCGATCATCATGAATCCCAAAAATGGTCAAATTATTGCCATGGCAAATCTTGTAGGAACAACCGGCCAGGCGCAGTCTGGCAGTGCTGTGAAATCCAAATCAGCCGGCGGGCAAGCGCAGTCTGGCAGTTCTACGACCAATTCGAATCTCATAACCGGGTTTGCGCAGGCTCCCACAAACATGGCAGTAACAAATGTGTACGAGCCAGGATCGGTGGCCAAGATCGCAACATTTGCTGACGCTCTTAACTCCGGTGTAATAACTCCGTCGAGCAAGGTGGTAGTCCCGCCATATTTGATGATTGACGGGGCGAATTTCCACGATGCTGAAGTTCATGGAACCGAGGTATTATCTCCGCAGCAGATTCTGGCACAGTCGTCTAATATCGGAACGATAATTATCGCCCAACATCTCAACAAGTATTCAATCACGAATTCGTTTCTGAATTTTGGCTGGGGAAGGCCTACCGGACTTGGATTTCCCGGAGAGACATCCGGGTTTCTGGTAAATCCGGCAAAGTGGTCCGGAACAGCAATCGGTTCAGTTCCGATTGGCCAGGATGAAGCGGTTTCAGCACTTCAGGTTCTTGATTCGTACAATGCGATTGCCAACAATGGAGTTCTAGTTGATCCACATCTGGTGGACAAAGTCGTGCCTCAGGATGGTAAGCCGTCTTACAACTTACCTGTGAAATCGAGGCAGGTACTGTCCGTTTCCGTTGCAACGACGATGCAGAATCTGCTGTCGGAAACGGTCTCGCCTAATGGCACCGCACCATTAGCGCAGGTGCCTGGTTATGACATCATTGGAAAAACTGGAACAGCTCAGATTCCATTTCCGAATAAGCCCGGATATCAGCCCGGAGCGTTCATGGCCACATTCGTCGGCTTTACCCGGGGCACCTCGACACCGCTCTCAGCAATCGTCGTGTTGGAGCACCCAAACATCATGTATGGCGGATCGGCTGCAGCTCCAGTTTTTTCGCAGATAATGGGTTATGCACTAAGAAGGTTGGGCATTGCACCGACTTCGGGCTATATGCCCGCCGGTTTTGGCAAGGCTTCTCAACCTGCTGGTACTTCAACGAAGTTGAATGCGAGTGGCGTTGTAGGCTCGTCTTCCGGAAATCAGCCAGTTTTGCAGATTCAGAATTCCCTGAGCGGTACCACTGATAGATTGGCTAAGACTAAGGGTTCGGTTTCACCATGACTGAAGATCAGCGAGCGATGGGCCGTGTGATGTTCGGAAATCTCGTCGGAGGCCGGGGTAGTGCAAGGGATCCAATGATTGAGCTTTCAGAGCTTGTTTCGTTAATTGAGACCATTTCGATCCTCGGCGATACGCGCGGCGTGATCGTTACCGGCATCTCATTCGACTCGCGCCACGTGGGGCCGGGAGATCTTTTTTGCGCCATAGCAGGCGAACATTACGACGGGCACCTCTTCATTCATGATGCCGTTGCCAGAGGAGCTGTGGCAGTAGTCGTAGAACGTTTCGTACCTCTTCCAATTGTTCAGGTGAGGGTGAGTCCAGGGTCCATGCGCGTGCAGATGGCAAAACTGGCCAGTTGTTTGTACGGAAATCCTTCTGTCCGTATTCCGATGGTGGGAATCACAGGCACCAACGGGAAAACCACTACTGCATTTTTGCTCGCATCGATCGCAAATGCTGCCAACCACTCTCCATTTGTGATGGGAACGCTTAGCGGCTACAGAACAACGCCGGAATCTCCAGTAATTCAGGGTGCGCTTTACCGCGCCATTGAGGACCGCAGCGACATTGCCATAATGGAGGTCTCCTCGCACGCTCTCGATCAGCATAGGGTCGACGAGATTATTTATGACATTGGAATTTTTACCAACCTCACCCAGGATCATCTGGATTACCACCACACCATGGATGCCTATTTCATGGCTAAGTCGAAACTGTTTGAGGCGGGCAGGTGCCGAATAGGTATAGTCAATATCGACGACCCATGGGGTGCCAAGCTGATCAGGGATTCCCTGATTGCCATGGAGACTTTTTCAATCGATGATGCCATAAATCTTCAAATGGGCGCCGAAGGTTCAAGTTTTACACTCGACGGCATATCAGTGGAATTGATAATTGCTGGGAAACATAATATTTACAACGCTATGGGCGCGATCAAGGCGGCCCAAAGGCTCGGATATTCGCCGGAAGCTATTCAAAACGGCTTGAAGACTTTTCACGGGGTTCCTGGGCGTTTGGAGAAGATCGACGAGGGACAGCGATTTAAAGTATTTGTTGATTTTGCCCACACTCCAGTTGCCCTTGAGTCCGCTCTCGATGCGGCTAGAGTTATAACTCCTGAAGGCGGCCGTGTCATCGTAGTATTTGGTTGTGGCGGCGACCGAGACCGGCGAAAGAGACCCCTCATGGGCGAGGTGGCAGAAAGTCTGGCCGACGTTACGATTCTGACATCGGATAATCCAAGGAGCGAAAATCCAGTTGTGATTATCCAGGAGATCCTTTCCGGAATGACTAAGCACGCTATGACGGTGCTAGGCGAATCATCACAGGTGCTTGTCAACCCGGATCGGCGCGAGGCGATAGAGCTGGCTTTTTCAATGGCAGGTGCGGATGATGTCGTCATAATCGCAGGCAAGGGCCACGAGACCCATCAAACAATTGGGCAAAACGAGGTCGCATTCTCGGACCAAGAGGTGTCTCGCGAGATACTTCGGCGCCACCGGAGTTTTCTGCAGTGATTGCAATCTTTGTGGCCGGAGGATTCGCCCTCGTGGTGGCGGCACTTGCCACTCCGGTGCTCATAAAGGCTCTACGTCTCAGAGGCGTGGGTCAGCAAATTCGTGAAGACGGACCGCAGCGTCATGTGGCAAAGGCCGGTACGCCCACAATGGGTGGCTTGGCAATAGTAGGCGCATTCGTTATCGGCTACCTGCTTGCTCATGCCCGGCTCGGTGCTCCGTGGACCGCTGACGGTATCCTGGTCGTTCTGGTTGTGGTCGGTTTCGGGATGATAGGTTTCCTCGATGACTGGATCAAGGTGCGCCATCATAGATCTCTGGGACTTACGAAGTCCGGCAAGCTGGGAGGGCAGATAGTGGTGGCCCTCCTTTTTGCACTGGGTTCGCGTTATGTGGGAGATCTTTCAAACACGATCACTTTCGTGCGGACTGGGGCGCTGGCCATAAATCTGAGCACGCCCATCTGGGTAATCTTTGTTGTTTTGGTGATAATTGGCGCTTCAAACGCGGTTAATCTTTCAGATGGTTTAGATGGTCTGGCAGCAGGGTCTTCCATTTTTGCTTTTTCAATTCTTGGAGTTATCGGTTACTGGCAGTTCAGGCATGTTCAGGTCTATGGGGTCAGTTCTGGGCTTGATTTGGCCATAGTGGCTGTGGCAATGACCGGTTCATGCGCGGGGTTCCTTTGGTGGAATGCTCCGCCCGCCCGTATTTTTATGGGTGACACGGGATCGTTGGCTATAGGCGCTGGCCTTGGTGCACTTGGTGTTGAGATGCGGCTCGACTTGTTGCTTCCGATTATTGCCGGATTATTCGTCGTGATTACTTTGTCGGTTGTTATCCAGGTTGCAAGCTTTCGGATGTTTCATCGCCGGGTTTTTCGCATGGCCCCTTTGCACCACCATTTTGAGTTGATTGGCTGGCCGGAGACTACCGTAATTATTCGATTCTGGATATTGGCAGGTCTGTTTACCGCGCTGGCACTTGGTCTTTTCTATGCAGACTTTCTGTCGCTTGGGCAGGTGGTCAAATGACGCCGCTCCAGTACTCGGGCCAACAGGCGGTAATAATTGGCTACGGAATTACCGGACGAGCAGCAGCTGAATTCCTGATTCGAAATGGTGCAACGGTTCGTGTCTATGACGACAAAGCTTCCATGGAAGGCTTGCCGGAGTCGGCGGCAGCGATTTCGCCGGTCGACGAAAGTTTTCAGCGTAAGGTCGAAAATGCGGATCTGGTGTTGGTTTCGCCGGGAGTTCCCAGGTCTCACCCAGTCTTCAAATTTGCGAAGGAGCCTATTTCCGAGCTGGAGCTGGCATATCGCCACACAACTGTGCCTATTGTTGCTGTTACCGGTACCAACGGGAAAACGACAGTCACCACCCTCGTCACACGAATGCTAGAAAATGCCGGAATCAGAGCTAGGGCAGTCGGTAACATAGGGACTTCGGTCGTGTCGATGTTGGAGGAAGACCTCGACTATCTAGTTGTGGAAGCATCATCATTTCAGCTGGCGACCATATCCAGCTTTCGTCCCAGGGTCGCCGTGTGGACGAATTTCTCGCCAGATCACCTTGACTGGCACCAAGGAATTGACCATTATCTCGCCTCGAAGGCGAGAATCCTTGAAAATCAGGCAGCTGGAGACACTGCTGTGCTCAATGCCGGTGATCCAACAGTGAGCACCATCGCAACGCCCAGTGGAGTGAGGCGAATCGGATTTGGCCTGGGAAATTACGATTTTGGGTTCAGTCCGGAACTAGCTGCGCTCACAGCGAACGGGGAGCCCTTTAGCCAGCTTTCAGATATGGCGCGCACGCTTCCTCACGATCTTGAAAACGCTCTCGCGAGCTCAGCGGCCGCGTTCAGCGTTGGTGTGGACCTTGCAACGATCTCAGGTGTTCTTCGCGAGTTCACTGGGTTGCCTCATCGGGTCGAATACGTAGGTTCAATTGGCGGAGTCAAGTATTTTAACGATTCCAAGGCCACGACGCCTGCTTCGGTTGTCGCCGCAGCTTCGGGTTTTGAATCAGTGATTCTGATAGCTGGCGGGAAGAATAAAGGCCTGGATCTGTCTCCTCTTGCCGGTGTCGCGCCGAAACTAAAAGCGTTGGTGGCCATGGGCGATGCTGCAGATGATTTGTTAGCGGTGTTTTCCGGCATCACAGGACTGAGAATCGTCAAAGCGCTGTCGATGGCAGAGGCGGTCGATGTGGCGCGCGAAATGGCATCCGAGGGAGATGTTGTTTTGCTGTCTCCAGGATGCACATCATTCGATCGTTATCGGTCATACGAGGAACGCGGAGAAGATTTTAGGAACGCTTTTGAATCAGCGAAGTCGGCAGGAGGTGGGAAATGACCTTAGGCGTGGAGATTCCCAATTCAAAGAGGAAGTCTGTTTCGCCGATCACTAGGAGATTATATCGGCTACTGAATGCTGAAAACGGCTTTGGCCCTGAGAGCCATATCCTAGTTCTCTTGATCGGCGTATTGACGGCGATTGGTGTTTCCATGGTACTGTCGACCTCGTTCGTACCGTCTCTGGTCGCAGGTCATAACGCATTTGCGCTTTTCGAGAAGCAGATGTTGTGGGTGCTCGTTGGGCTTGCCGCTTTTGCCCTTGGCACAAGCATGTCAATGGATCTGTTTATCAAATATCGGGGCGTTTTGCTTCTTGGCAGCGGATTTGCCTTGGTTGCGGTTCTCATTCCCCACGTTGGAGTGAGCGTCGGGGGATCGGCCCGGTGGCTGGGCGTTGGCATGTTCCGTTTGCAGCCGTCGGAGATTACAAAATTAGCGATCGCCATCTTTGCAGCCGGCGTTGCCACCGCTAGGGCCGATGAGATCGGTGACTGGAGAAGGGTATTTCAGCCAGTCATTCTGGCGACGGGTCTTGCTGCCGTTTTGATTCTCGTCGAGCCAGATATGGGCACCGCCATGGTCGTCGGTGCTACTGCCATAGGTATCCTTTTCGTCGCTGGAGTTCGAATGCGGCATCTATTGCCGACTTTAGCCGTCATCGTCGTCGCCGGACTTTACGAGGCAATGGCGAAGACCTACCGCAGAGATAGGCTGCTTTCCTTTCTCCATCCTTGGCGTAATAGAGCCAATTTTGCCTATCAAGAAGTCCAGTCTCTGGTTGCGTTCGCTACCGGGCACGTAACCGGTGCTGGGCCCGGGGCGGGCCAGGCAAAATGGGGCTTTTTGCCGAACCCTCAGACTGACTTCATATTCTCTGTGATTGGGCAAGAACTGGGGGTGATTGGAGCGCTGATAGTACTCGGTCTGCTCGCGTTCTTGGTTTTTTCGATATTCCGGATATCACAGAGGAGTACTTCGAGGTTTGGCTCGCTGCTTTGCGTAGGGATCGGCTCCTGGCTTTCAGCCCAAATGATTCTCAATGTTGGCGCTGTGATTGGACTGCTACCGGTCACCGGGGTTCCTCTGCCTCTCATATCATCGGGAGGATCTTCACTGGTCGTAGAACTCTTTGCGCTGGGCCTTGTGAACTCCGTGGCAAAGGGATTTATCCCGATATCTAAACCTCGAAACACCGAAACTAATGTTCCCAAAGGCCCCCCAACAAAGAAATAGTGCCCTCTGAGCTGGTAGAATGGTCGTTAGTTAGACATTCCAAACCCACCAACAAAGGGGCACTAAAAGTGATTTTATCATCTCCCAACCTCAAGAGCATCAATGTTGTGTTCGATGATCAAAATCTTGTCGCAAATGCCGGCCTTCTTGCAATCGCCACGCTGTCTCAGAGTCTTGGACTCCAAGAGTTGATTGAAGAGAAAGTGTCACTCTCTGGTCGGGTTGGAGGTGCAAACCCAGGGAGAAAGCTCCTCACACTCATTCACGCCATGACAGCGGGCGCCAATCACATTGATCACGTTGACATGCTGAGGGCTGGATCGACTGGGTCGGTACTTGGTCATGTGGTGGTCGCTCCATCAACAATGGGCACGTTCCTCCGTTCCTTTACATTCGGACACGTCCGGCAGCTGGATTCAGTAGTAGATATCGCCCTTAGCCGTGCCTGGGCCATGGGAGCAGGACCCGGTCGCGCCCAGCTGGTTATAGATATCGACTCCACAATATGTGAGGTACACGGCACAAAAAAGCAAGGGGCCAACTTCGGATATACAAAGTGCAGATGTTATCATCCTCTGCTTGCGGTCAGAGCTGATACCGGGGAGATAGTAAACCAAAGACTTCGCAAGGGATCAGCCCATACCGCCCGAGGGGTCAGACGATTTATCAAAGACACCATCGCAAGGCTAAGACGTGCTGGCGCCAAAGACGAGATCGTAGTACGGCTTGACAGCGGTTACTGGTCCAACGAGACCATAGCGCTACTCGAAAGACTCGATGTCAGGTACTCCATGGCTATACGTGCTGGGACCAAAGGGATCAAAGAGATAATCGAAGCAATCGATGAAGACGCCTGGAGCGAAATCCCTTATACACCAGACGGCGAGGCCCAGGTGGCAGAGACCAATTATCAGAACCGCAGACTTGTGATAAGGCGTACAAGGCTGATCGGCAAACAGGCCGAGTTGTGGCCGAACTGGCGATACTTCGGGTTTCTCACCGATCTTGGTGGAACAACAGTAGAAGCTGACCAGTTCCAGAGAAACCGTGCGGTAATTGAGCTCTGTATCAGAGACATCAAAGATTCAGCCTTGGAACATCTTCCATCTGGGAACTTCTCTGCCAATGGAATCTGGCTGGCGTGTGCGGCACTTGCCCACAATCTGCTTAGGTGGAGCGCGATTCTCGGCAAGATCACCGCTGCGGGAACCTTTCTGGCATCAAAGACGATGAGAACCCGGTTCATCTCAGTTGCAGCACGGCTTGTAAACGTCTCGGGAAGGGCGGTTCTCCGGGGACCAAAGCACTGGCCATGGGCACAGCAGTTTCTCTCTCTACTTTCAAACCTGCGTGCAATTCAGCCAGCCACCGGATAGGGCATTACAATCTGGGGTTCTGGCACCACCCCGACAGAGCGCTTCACATACCCCGATGTGCCAATAACACACAAACTAAACAGGAACCCTGATCTCTCACGCCCTTGCTTGAGCCAGAATTGATTCAAGCGACGATTTCACCGTTCAAATCGATTGGCCGTTACGAATTGGAATCCCAGGGTCGGCTTTGACGGGGACCTTCGGTGGATTCAGGCTAAAGAGGCGGGCCAAAAAAGGTCTCTTAGAGATTTCCTGGCTCCCGTGTCTGGGAAAGAAGGGAGACTGACCAAATTGGTCAGGACAGCTTTAGGAAGAGTAACAGCTTGAAAGTTTATCTGGACTAGGCGCGTCAAGCTGGATAAATCTGGCGATTGAGCGACACATAACAGGGGCAGACACGAGTTATTTGCCGGGATTGGCCTTCCAGAGCCCGAATTCATTGGAGGGACCAAGGGCAGCCGTGGCAGTGCCACGCACTACGGCATGCGCAAAAATGCAAACGATGAGTGTGATGTCTTTTTTGCTTTGAAACAGGCGAAGCCTTTAGCTGATGCGGCTCGTGATGAAACACATCCGGCACGAAGATATTCAGTTGGCTGAGGGTTGAATAATCTTTTGGTTCAGCTTCTTTCGGATGACAACCCGGCAGAGGCCCGCAAACGTGTTGTCACTGACAATGAGGGTGCCTGGGCTGGGGCGGAGTGTGAATTCATCGGGCTTTCGATCACTAGAAGGCCGCAGGCCCCAGATTTACTCTCAAGGGGCGTCCGCCGTTCTGGTTTCAGGCAGAGTCGGCCGGCGGGGCTATACCCGGTTGCTAAAAGGCGGCGGCCGTATCTTCCCGGGCGTAAGGTTTGCTTTTGTTGGCGCAGAACCTGGGAAGAGCCAATGGCATTGGCTAACGGATGCGCTGTGGGCTAAGGGCAATCGAGATTGAGTGATTGCCGCGAGGACTTGCGCCCTGCCATGAACGTGGGGCATGTCGACATTATGTGCGGGTTGGCTGATTTAGCGGCGCTGGGGCCCCTCAGACATCTGCCACGTCCTTGCGGTGAAATGCTTTGGCGGCACAAAGGTTTCCGGACTCGCGCGATCTCAACTTCTCGAACCGCTCGGCGGCGGACCCCAATACCTGGTGGCGTGGCAGGGGTACAGCCATTAGGCTGCCCATATGCCGATCAACAAAGTGTTTTGGCAATCCAAAAAGAAGGTTTGGATCGCGGCTGGCGGAACGGCTGGGCATTTGCTGCCTGCTCTGGGTGTGGCGGAGGCTTTAATCAAGTGCGGTTTGGAAAGAGATGAGATTGGCTTCATAGGATCCACCCGTCCCCTCGAATCGCAGTTGGTGACCCCGTATGGTTTTGAACTGATGCAGCTAAACCTAAAGGGTCTTGCTCGCAAATTGTCGATATCCAATCTGCACGGCCTGTGGCTTCTGACCAAAGCCACCTACCATCTTGTGATAGTCGCGAGGAAGACCCATCCCATGGTTTTGGTCAGCTTCGGCGGCTACTTTTCATTTCCGCCGGTTATGGCGGCCAAAATCACCGGCATGCCCTGCGTCGTCGTTGAGACCAACGCAGTGGCCGGCCTGGCCAACAGGTTGGCATCCAGAATTGCAACAGAAGTACTGGCAGCATCCGAAACTTCGGGGTTAAAGGATGCAAAACAGGTTGGGGTTCCCCTGAGGCCTGAAATCTCCAAATGGCATGACTGCCGGCTTGAGAAAGAGTCATTTCGAAATATTCATGGTATCGGCAAAAGCGCGTTTTTGGTTTGCGTCTTTGGTGGATCGCTGGGATCGTTCAGTGTAAATTCAACGGTAACCGACTTGGTCGATTGGTGGCAAGCTCGCAATGACCTGGACATCGTGGTTTATCATGTGATCGGTTCGCGTGATTTTCCCAGGTTCGGCGACCGTGTGAGGCAACTATCAGGATCGGGTTCGAAAGTTAGATACATCTACTCGGAATTTGATTCGCAGATATACAAAGCGCTGGCCGACTGCGATTTAGTTGTTTCACGCGCTGGATCGGGCACTATTGCAGAGCTGGGTTATTTTGGCAAAGCGTCAGTTTTGGTGCCGCTGCCCAACGCTCCCGGCGGTCACCAGGGCAAGAACGCTAAGTTGCTGGAGAATCAGGGGGCGGCGAGAGTGATTTTGGACGATGAATTATCCAAAGAGCGCCTCGCAAGCGAGGTAGAAGCTTTATTCTACGATCGGAGCGCTTTAGCCGAAATGTCAGAGCGATCGGCGGAGAGTTTCAAAGGGGACGGCGCACCTCAGATCAGCGAGCTCGTGCTCGATATATTGGGAAAGGAACGGTGCGAATGACCAGTGGTGTCTTGCCAAGGCGAGTACACATCGTCGGAATCGGCGGGGCCGGTATGTCAGCCATAGCCATAGTTCTTTCTCAACAGGGCCACCAAGTGTCAGGATCTGATCTCAAAGCTTCAGTGGCCTTCGAACGTCTGCGTGCTCATGACGTGAAGCTCTTTCTTGGTCATTCGGCGAGCAACGTAGACGGTGCCGACATCGTGGGCATCTCTTCGGCGATTCCAAAGTCAAATCCTGAAGTGAGTTGGGCGCGTGAGCATGGAATTCCTGTTCTTACCCGTTCGGAGCTTCTTCCTCTGATCATTTCAGAAAAGACGGTTCTGGGAGTATCCGGCACTCACGGCAAGACGACCACGACCTCTATGCTTGCCCTTGCGTTGATGAACGCCGGACGCAGGCCGTCGTTTATTATCGGCGGAGAGCTCAATGAGATAGGTACCAATGCGCTCTGGGATCAGGGCCCGGAGCTGGTTATTGAGGCGGATGAGTCTGACGGGACTTTTCTTCATTTGGGCTGCCGTGGGGTTATCGTTACAAATATTGAGCCGGATCATTTGGAGTACTACGGCAGCTATCAAGCTCTATGCGATGCATTTGAACGGTTTGTGATTGAGGCCCCGGGCCCTAAAGTCGTGTGTGCAGATTCCAAAGCCGCCAACGGTCTACTCGGGATTGCCGGTGTCGTAAGCTATGGCTTTTCAGAGAATTCAAACTACTGCATAAGTGATTTAGTGGCGACCAAGGAAAAGACATCTTTCAAGGTCTCGAACGCATATCTTGGCGAGGTAGCAGTCGAGCTCGCTGTCCCTGGCAGGCATAATGTGTCGAATGCCACCGCAGTGATCGCATTGGCCGATCAGCTTGGCGTAGATGTCGGGCCTGTCGTTGCCGCTCTGTCGAAGTTTACGGGCGTGGCGCGCAGGTTCCAATACAGGGGAACCTACAACGGAGCAACTCTAGTTGACGACTATGCCCATCTTCCCGGGGAGATTGAGGCGGTCCTGGAAACCGCCGCATCTCAAGGCTACCAGCGGGTAGTCGCGGTATTTCAGCCTCACCGGTATTCGCGCACCGCCTCATTATATTCCGAGTTTGCAGCGAGTTTTTCGAATGCTGACGTCATCGTGATTACAGATGTCTATTCAGCGGGCGAGATGCCAATTCCAGGGATTACCGGCGAATTAATTAGCTCACTGGTGGATGCTAATTTTCCAAACAAGGAGGTTTACTATCTGGCGCAAAGGCATAAAGTCGGGTCGTTTATTCAGTCGATTTTGCAGCCAGGAGACGTATGCCTGACTCTAGGCGCAGGCGATCTTACGCTTTTGTATGGGGAGTTGTCAGAGGAGCCAATCCAGTGACGGATTCCGCCAGCGCATCAGCCGACCTTAGGGCGGTTCTCTCGGATGTAGCTGACGTTGCAGTGGACTTTGACGCCGAATTTGGCTCTAGGACAACCTACAGGGTCGGAGGACGCTGTTCGGCGATGATTAACTGTGGCACTCTTGCCGCTCTTTCCACGGTTCTTGACCGCATCGAGTCCAGGCCTATTTACGTTTTGGGAAATGGGTCGAATACATTGGTAAGCGACCGCGGCTGGGGTGGGATTGTTCTTGTTCTCTCGGGGGAATTCGAACAGATAGATGTTGTTGGCAACCGGGTGACCCTTGGGGCAGCTGTTTCACTTCCAATTGCCGCGCGGCAGTTGGCGGCTGCAGGCCTCGGCGGGATGGAATGGGCGGTTGGCATTCCAGGTACGGTTGGCGGAGCGGTGAAAATGAACTCCGGAGGACATGGTTCTGAAACTGGCAACTTGCTCGACGAAGCCCGGGTGTTCAGATACGGCGGCCATCGTTACGAGCTTCAGAGCTTGTCAGCCAGCGAACTTTGCATGAGATACCGATCTTCCAACATCGGCGACAGGGATATCGTGGCTCTGGCGAGTTTTCATTTGGTCCCGGCAGACCGGTCGGAATCAAAAAAGGCGATATCTGAGATAGTTAATTGGCGGCGAGATAATCAGCCGGGAGGACAAAATGCCGGTTCAGTATTTGTCAATCCCGAAAACGATCATGCCGCACGCCTGATCGAGTCGATAGGCCTCAAAGGCTTTAAATACAAAAGCGCAGAGGTTTCCCAAAAGCACGCAAACTTCATACAGGCAACACCGGGCGGGTCAGCGGATGAAGTTTTCGATCTAATCTGGCTGGTGCAGCAGCGGGTGGAGAATGAGTTGGGGATCCGCCTGCGCACAGAGGTAAAACTGGTCGGCTTCGATCCGGACAGGTCCAGCCATTTAAGAGGCGGGTGAGTGCATATGCCTGCGACTGCAGAGCACAATAAGAGGCTGCGGATTGATCCCAGGATTCGCGAACGGCGCAACAAAGTGGCGCGCTCGCAGGGCCGAAAAAGGCTTTACGCAATCATCGCAGTCCTGGTGGTGATGGGTGGCTACTTTGCCGTACGCGCAATTCTTAGGACTTCGATTTTCTCAGTTCGACAGATCGAAGTGATTGGTAGTACTCGCTATTCGAGTTCCTTCGTGGCCGCTCAGAGCGGAATTTCGATAGGCGTTCCGCTCACCGAGGTCAATCCAGCACTCGTTGCCCAAAGGATTGAGCAGCTTTCGTGGATGGGACCGGTCAAGGTCCACAAGGAATGGCCCGGAAAGCTCCTAATTACGGTACGCGAGCGAACGGCGCTCGCAGTGATACCCCAAAGCCCCAAGACCGATCTCGAAGTCGACAGTTCCGGACGGGTACTGACTACGGTTGCGTCGGGCGCGGGCAAGTTGATCAAGCTTTGTTTAATGCCTGATATAACCTCAGCGAAGGTTTTGACGCAGTCGGCAAATTGCGAGGTTCAGGCCACACCCGTTGGCGCGTACGTTAACCCGAAGCTAGCTCCCTTGCTGGCAGTTGGCCAAGCATTGCATTCCGCTGCTTTCTCAGACTTTTCAGAGCTTGCAACTTCAAGTTCTGGGGAGATCGATGGTGTGCTTTCAAGCGGAGTTGCGGTGAGGTTCGGCTCGACGGCACAGCTGCCCCAAAAATTAAGGGCTCTCCAACTGCTACTGTCTCAGGCATCGACTGCTGGTTACAGCACGATCGATCTCCGGACCCCGCTGGAGCCGGTTTTGAGTAACTGGTAGCAAGCTGCTTGGCATGAGCCCACTTTTCGCGGCGAGGATTTCGCCTCTCGGGCGTCTGCGGGGCAAATTTAGATCGGTGGATGCCGTTCGGAGAGAAGTTGTTATTTAGTTTGTTCTTAAAATCGAATAGTCCTGGTGAAGGAGATATATTCAGAAACCCTCAAGTATTTCTTGAGGCTTTTTAGTAGAAAACCTACGACCTGAGGTACTAACTTCTTCCTAAGTTCTCGATGCAAAAGTAGAGAGTCATGAGGTTCTTAGTTCCCTGGGGCGTGTGGTTAGCTGACAGCAAGTGCTGACTCGTGGGAACAGGGTTACTTGAAGAGACTGGGCTGTCTCTTTAAAGGGCTGGTCGGGGAAGAAAATTTCAGTAGGCATTTGAATAATTTTGGAAGGCGGTTCTGTATATGGTCGGTGAGACACAGAATTACATTGCTGTGATTAAGGTTGTAGGTGTCGGAGGTGGCGGCTGCAACGCAATAAACCGTATGATTGACGCCGGACTGAAGGGCGTTGAATTCATAGCAGTGAACACCGACGCTCAGGCCCTCCTTATGAGCGATGCTGATCTGCAACTGGATATAGGCCGCAGCCTCACGAGAGGCTTGGGCGCCGGAAGCGATCCTGAGGTTGGCCGGTTGGCGGCTGAAGAACATCGCGAAGAGATCGTGGAGGCCCTCAAGGGTGCGGATATGGTGTTTATCACCGCGGGCGAAGGCGGCGGCACAGGCACCGGTGCGGCGCCTTTGATAGCTGAGCTGGCCAAGAGCCAGGGAGCTCTTTCGATTGGAGTTGTCACAAGGCCGTTCTCCTTTGAAGGCCGTCGAAGGGCACTGCAGGCCGAGAATGGCGTGACAAAGCTGAAAGAGCATGTCGATACCTTGATAATCATTCCTAACGACCGCCTTTTGACAATCGCGAATGAGAAGACTTCGATGTTGAATGCGTTCAAGATTGCAGATGAGGTCTTGCTGCAAGGCGTCCAGGGCATCACCGATTTGATTACGACGCCCGGCTTGATTAACACCGACTTTGCTGATGTCAAGATGATCATGTCAAGCGCTGGAAGCGCAATAATGGGAATCGGTACCGCTTCGGGAGAGAACCGAGCGCTCACTGCTGCTCGTAACGCCATTACCTCTCCGCTTCTGGAAGCATCAATCGAAGGCGCAAGAGGAATACTGCTCAACATCGCGGGCGGCGCGGACCTGGGACTGTTTGAGGTTCAAGAGGCGGCGCAGGTGATTCACAACGCTGCAGATCCTGATGCAAACATCATCTTTGGTTCGGTGATCGATGAGGCCATGGGAGACGAAGTGCGCGTGACGGTCATCGCGGCAGGCTTCGACGATTGGAAGAACAGGGAACTTTCAAACGCTCAGATCCCCAAATTCCGCACATCAAAGCCTAAGCCGGAGCCTGCCTCAGTGAGCTCGCCTGCCCCGTTCGCGTCCGTGAATGAAGAGGACTCATTGGACGACGATTTCGATTTGCCATCCTTCCTGCGCTAGACAGGCAGCTCTGTCTGGGCTGGGCTATAGGAAATGGATGGGAGTCCGGATTGCGTTTGCTGTATCAATTTGAGAGTGGCTTCGATGTGTATTTTACTACCAAAGATGACGGAGACGCCAGAACCCTCATGTCTGAAGGGATAGTTGAAGGAGAATTGATTAGCAGGCTTGGCAAGCGAATTCGCCTTGCGACGGCTCGTCAAATTCATTCGGAAATTGTGAATATTGTGGACTGCAATAGCGACGGGGGAGCTGATGGTGAATTGCCAGATGGTGATGCGCTTGTGACTCGTGATGCCGATGTAGGTCTTGGAATTCTGGTGGCTGACTGTGCGCCGGTTGCGCTGGCTAGCAAGGAAGGTGTATTCGCCGCAGTCCATGCTGGCTGGAAGGGGATATACAAGGGAATATTGCCCCAGACGGTGAGGACGATGCGTTCGCTTGGCGCAACTGACATATGCGCTTATGTGGCTCCCTCGATCAAGTCGGAGTGCTATGAGTTCGTTGGTCAAGAGCTGGATAAAATATCGCAGGACCTTGGCTCAACCGTCGTAGGGCGTACCTCCTGGGATACGGTGAGCTTGGATCTTCTCGAGTCAATAAAGCAGTCCCTGAAAATCGAAGCGGTATCCAGGATTGACGCTTCAGATGACTGCACTGCCTGCGGGGCGGGCTATTTTTCATACAGGGCGAGAAGAAGCGCTGAGCGGCATTTAATGGTAGTTGTCGATAGAGGCGGTCGCAGGTGAACCAGCTAAGCGGCGGATCTGTTGCCGAAATAAATTCGGCATACCGCAGTGTGCTCTCGAGAGGCCTTCGCGCGTCTGGCGGCAGGCAGTTCGAAACGATTGGAGTGACAAAAACCCTACCGATAGATTTGGTGTCTGCTGGTTACCAGGCTGGGATCCGAAGTTTTGGAGAGAACTATGCTGACGAGCTATTGGAAAAGGCATCAAGTTCTTTGCTCGCAAATGACGAAGATCCAATCAGGTGGCACTTTATTGGCGCGATTCAGTCCAGGAAAATTGCAAAACTCGCCAGATACGTCTCGGTTTGGCATTCGGTGGCAAGGGCCAAAGAGATCGACCGAATCGCCGAGATAACTCCGAATGCAGAGATATTTATTCAGGTGAACTTCTCTGCGGAGGGTGACAGAAAAAGAAATGGCGTGCCTATCGATGCCGCGGAGGAGCTGGTTAATCTGGGGAAGGCCAGCGGTCTGCAAGTTTTAGGTCTCATGGTGGTACCTCCGCAAGTAGATCGAATTTCATTAAGGGATATTTTTACAGCAGTAAATGATGAGAGACTTAGACTTGGGTTGCAATGCTGTTCCATGGGAATGTCGCAAGATTTCGAGTTGGCGCTGGCAAAGGGATCGACCCATATTCGCCTAGGGCGGGTTTTATTTGGTGATGCAAGGGCTATGGGCATCTTGGAGTCAAAAGAACATTTAGGTCAAGGAGGACCCGGGTAGAAATGTCAAGGTTTCAAAAGGCAATGGTCTGGCTCGGATTGACCGATGCTGAAGAAGACGACGAGAGCTATGAGGAGTCCGAGGACTCCGGCTCCCGCAGAGCCCGCCATTACAGGCCGGATTCTTCAGCTTCGCAGTCACCTCCCAGAGTCCAGGTATTTCAGACTCCGCAGGAACTCTCGAGGGAGGAGCGGGATAATATAAGGCATCTCGTCAATGAGAAACACATCTCGACGTCTCTTTCAGATGATATCGGGTCGGCCCGGCCAGGCAGCGCCGATGTTCGCCAACGTGAGCCAAAGATTGGGTTCGTGAAGCCGGTTCCCGCAGATAAGCCCAAATTGCACTTGTCCCAACCGCTTAGGTTTTCTGATGTTCAAGAGATAGGCGACAGGTTCAAGGAGAGGCAGCTTGTCTTAGTCGATATGACCGGTTTACCCAAGGATCTCTCTAGACGGATTATCGACTTCTGCGCCGGAAGCACCTATGCCCTTGAGGGCAGGATTGAGAAGCTTTCTGAGGCAGTTTTACTACTCAGCCCAGGAAATACTGAACTTAGTCCTCAGGATAGGGATAAGTTGTTAGAACGTTTAAGATCGAGGGCAGATAACCGATGAGGGTAATAATCTATGATTTGCTGCAGTTTTACGTCCTGTTGATTTTCGTTCGCGTAATCCTGAGCTATTTTCCCACCCATTACGGGTCTGGGCTTCACAAAATTATCGTATTGCTTGACCGTGTCGTTGAGCCTGTCGTTGGAAGAGTTCGCAGAGTGTTGCCACGGTCGAGCATTGGCGGCATGGGACTGGACTTCTCGCCGATGATAGTGCTACTTGTAATCGAGTTGATACTGCTTCCGCTCGTCCGTTCGTTGCCATGAGGCAGGGCCGGTAATTTTTAGAATCATCAAGTTTTTATTTATATGCGAGAAATTTAGGGATACGATCTAGCTATGGAAATTGATGCCCGGACAATCAGAGAAGTTGAGTTTCGTGAGAAGATTCGCGGCTACAACCCCGATGATGTAGATGATTTCTTGGAGCAGGTTGCCGTTGCTTTTGAGGCGATGGAGGATCGGCTTTCAAGTGCGCCAAATCAGCCCTCAACTGTTCAGCTCCCGACCTCAGGTCAGTTGGAAACCAGAGATGCGCGGAGCGGAGCTTCAATCACGTCTGCTCCGGTGGATCGTCCGAGAAACGTTCCGGCGGCAGCACCTGAGTTTGACGCCGATATCATTCAGAGGACTTTGTTATTGGCGCAGAGGACTGCCGATGCTACCGTAAAAGCAGCAGAGGAGCAGGCCGAGACAAGTGTAGGTGAGGCGAAGGCTAAGGCCGAAGTCCTGATCAACCAGGCCATGCACAGAGCGCGCGAAATAGTTGACGACGCCGTAAATCAGGCCCGTGACGAAGTGCTCGAGTTGGCTAAATCCAAAGACAAGTTGCTTGGCGAACTGCATCATCTCAATTCGCGTCTAGCCTCGGCAAAGGACCAGATGAAGCACCTTCTTGAAGGCGTTATGGAGCAGATCGACGGGTCATTCACGCCAGTGTTGCGTTCGACCGAGAATGTTCCGGTCCAGGCGGAGGAAACACCTCATCCCGAACGGGGCGAGGGGCTGGTCTCTTCTCCCGAGAAATTGTTCGACGATGCGCCTGGCAGCAACGGTTCTGGAGTTTTCGACGACGAACTGGAGTAAATGCCGTCGGCGCCTGCATAATCAGGCGCCGACAGACTTAATTCGGGAACTGCGCGCGTCCCTGCTACCTCGACATTGCTAGTGTCAAAGTTCCAACATCTCCGACCTGAAGATCGAAAACTGACTCCGCGCGCGGTTCTTCGAGTTCAGTGCGCACATTGAGGCTGCGGGCAAGTATTGAAGATGAGATCAACTCGCCATGGCTCTGGAGTGCCTGGGTAATTTTCAGTTCAGGATCGGTTCGTACGATTACCGAAACATCGATTCTGTCAGATACGTGAAAACTACTGTCTTTGCGCGCATTTTGCACCAGCCGGATGATATCGCGAGCAATGCCCTCGATCTCAAGGTCACGCGTAACTGAAACATCAAGTACCACAAGGCTTTTGAGGTCTGAGAGTACTCTTGACGACTCAGAGGTGTTTGGCCTTAACCTCAATTCAAACTCTTCGGGAAACAGTTCGATACCAGCTGCCGACACCTTTCCAGATTCACTCAGGGTCCAATCGCCAGATTTGGAGGCACGAATGACTGCTTGGGTTTCTTGGCCCAGCCGCGGACCGATGATTCCTGGGATGACTCCAAGTGTTTTAGTAGCGTATGCATCGGTGCTAGCGCTCAAAGTAACCTTTTTGACGTTAACTTCGTCAGCTATCAGCTCGATGTAGGGCTTGAGCCTTGATGCTTGCGGAGCGGCTACAATCAGTTCAGCTAGGGGGAGGCGTGCTCTGATTCCTAACGACTTTCTGATCGAGTGGGCATTCGAACAGACTTCGCGCACCAAATCCATATCGTAAACCAATCCAGGCTCGGATGGCAGTTCATCTGGCGACATCCAGTCTTTGAGGTGGACGCTTCGCTCACCGGACAGACCTTTGAAGATTTCCTCCGACAGAAGAGGCAGAAGGGGCGCCGCAGTTCGCACAAGCGCGCTTAGAACCGTGTGCAGAGTGTTGTATGCGTCAGTTTTGTCCTCGTTTTGGTTGGGGTCGTCGGACACTTCCTTCCAAAATCGGTCTCGAGACCGTCTGATGTACCAGTTGTTCAGCGCGTCAAGATAGCCCTCGATTAGCGCAGCTGCGCTGTAAAGATCGTAGAGGTCCATCCTTTGCGTCACTTGGTCGAGCAGCTCACGGGTTTTGGCCAAAATGTAGCGGTCCAAAACGTTGGTGGCGGATTGGATGAGTTCACCTTTGATCTGATCGACATTTCCGTACAGGCTGAGGAAGTAATACGCGTTCCAAATTGGATTGATGACGCGCTTTACCGCATCCTGTATTCCTGAACGGTCAACTACCGTGTCATTGCCCCGAAGGACGGAGGACGACAGGAGAAACCACCGCATCGCGTCGGCTCCAATTGTTTCAAACACGTCCCACGGGTCCGGATAGTTTCCGAGCCTTTTGGAGAGCTTTCGCCCGTCAGTTCCTAGCAAGATACCATGGGCGATGCAGTTCGAGAACGGCGGTTCGTCAAACAGTGCCACTGAGAGCACGTGCAAGGTGTAGAACCATCCCCGGGTCTGGCCTATATATTCAACGATGAAATCGGCAGGGAAGTGTGTTTCGAAATTGGTCTTGTTCTCAAAGGGATAGTGCAGCTGTGCCCAGGGCATGGACCCGGACTCGAACCAGCAGTCCAGGACATCCGATACCCTGCGCATCATCGATTTGCCGCTGGGGTCGTCTGGGTTGGCTCTTACCAGCTCGTCGATATAAGGACGGTGCAGGTCGGCTGGTCTCACACCGAAATCGGCTTCGAGATCATCAAGGGATCCATATACGTCGATGCGGGGATAGTCGGGATTGTCACTTTTCCAGACAGGAATTGGAGCGCCCCAGAATCGGTTCCTCGTCAGAGACCAGTCACGGGCTCCATCGAGCCATTTTCCGAATGAGCCCTCCTTGACATGCTCGGGTACCCAGTTGATTTTCTGATTATTGGACAGCAACATCTCCTTGATGGAGGTTACGCTCACAAACCAGGAGCTCACAGCTTTGTAGATAAGGGGAGTGTCGGTTCTCCAGCAGTGCGGGTAGCTGTGTTCGTATCCCTCGCGCTTAATCAGCGAGCCTTGCGCCTTGAGATCAGCAATTATCGCGGGATTGGCGTCGAAGACCTGCAGGCCGGCGTATTTGTAGATGACTGGATCGAACCTTGCCCTGTCGTCAACGGGGCATACGGTCTCAATTCCGTTGGCCTCGCAGATTCTCTGGTCGTCCTCACCAAATCCGGGCGACATGTGAACCACGCCAGTTCCTTCGTCGGTGGCTACGAATTCGCCAAGAAGCACACGAAATGCGTTCTTGGCATTCTTGTAGAAGTCGAACAAGGGTTGATATGTGCGGTCTGCTAGGTAAGTTCCGGATACTGTTTCTATCTCTCGAAATTCTCCCAATTCCTTGGCGTATGCATCCAAGCGTGAAGCCGCGAGGATGAGCCGTCTGCCGCTTTCGGTTTCGACGAGAGCATATTCGATCTCGGGGCCAACGGCAATGGCCATATTGGATGGAAGGGTCCAGGGAGTAGTGGTCCAAACTACTAGTTCGGCTTCCTTGTCAATTTCGCGAGGGCCGCCGGAGGGATTGAGCTTAAATGCGACGGTGACCGCTGGATCCATTCGCATCCGGTAGGAGTCGTCTTGCCGAGTTTCAAAGTTGGATAGCGGAGTTTCACACTCCCAACAATAGGGGAGAACCCTGTATCCCTCGTAGATGAGCCCCTTTTTGAATAGTTGCGAAAATGTCCAAATGACTGATTCCATAAACGATGAATCCATGGTTTTGTAGTCGTCCTGGAAGTCAACCCATCTAGCTTGCCTCGTGACGTAGCGGTGCCATTCGCTTGTAGTGCGCTGAACCAATGTGCGGCAGTAACTGTTGAATTTGTCAATTCCAAATTCCTCGATTTCCTGGCGACCCGTCACGCTGAGTTCTTTTTCGGCTGCCATCTCTGCTGGAAGGCCATGACAATCCCAGCCAAATCGGCGTTCGACCCTACGGCCCTTCATTGTCTGATAGCGAGGGATAGCGTCTTTTACGAAGCCGGTCAGGAGGTGGCCATAATGAGGCAATCCATTTGCGAACGGCGGCCCGTCGTAGAAAACGAACTCGGTGCCATCTTTAGGCCTCTGTGCGATCGAAGCCAGAAACGTTCCGTCTTGTTCCCAGAAGTCTAAAATTTTCTCCTCAATTGCGGGAAGATTAAGCTGCTGGGAGACGTTGCTATATTGCATGGCTTTTTTGGTCGAGCTGTCTGTCGGTTGCGGCATACATCCAAACTAGTGACCGGAGGTGGTGGGCAATGTTCCCGTGTGGTGCTTTTGAGATTTTGGGCGGTATATCTGGGTGCAGTTGGACGGTTAGTATCCGCGAATCGAATAGTGTATGGGCGCGGCTTTTTGCAAAAGGATTATATTAGCGGCGCTGATAAAAGCAATGAATTGCCAGTACCTATATAGTTATTTGATTTCCTTGAAAACTTGTTGCACGTATCGTGTTGGCGACGTTGGGAGCTGAAGTGAATCAAACTGAAAAAAGCAAGTCAACGACTACTAAGAGGGCGCGTAATGAGCTAACGTCCAGTGGCGATTCGGAGTCGTACTTAGGCTTGGATGACGCAGCCTATGAGAAACTGAGCCATGACGAGTTTCTGACCGCCCAAAAGGCGCTCCTTGAGCAGGAAAAGGCGATCTACATCGAGCAGGCGGAATCTTTGAAGGCGGAAGCCGATTATCTGGCCCAAGAGGCGGAGCCCGGCGACGTGCAGTTTGACGAAGAGTCTGGAGAAGGCGGCACTACCACTATTGACCGGGAGCGTGATCTGGCTCTAGCCGCATCGGCCCTGGCTGCGGTAGAGGAGATCGACGACGCAATGAGGAAGATCGAGCACGGAACGTATGGGCTATGCGAGAACTGCCATCAGGAGATACCCCGCGTGAGGCTGCGGGCACTGCCGTTTGCGCGTTTATGTGTGAAGTGTAAAAGTGGTGGATTGTCACGGCGATAGACTCGGCCAGCAACACTCCGGAACGCACTAAGGTCCGCTTCGTGAGATCACCGAGGACTGTTGTCGCCTTTGTGGCGATATGCGTAATAATCATCGATCAAGTTTCCAAGTCGCTCGCCGAGAGCAATTTGGCATCGCACTCGGTAAAATTGGTTGGTCCGCTCTCTTTGCAATTGGTATACAATTCCGGCGTGGCATTCTCGATCGGCACGGGAAATACCGTGCTAGTGACAGTAGTTGAGATGCTGGTCATTCTCGGAATCATCCTCTACACTCGCACTATCAAAGCCACCGGCGTTGCAGTTGGTTTTGGGCTTGTCATCGGTGGAGCGCTGGGAAATATCGGCGACCGTCTTTTTCGGGACAATGGCGGCTCTGTGATAGACTTTATTCATACGGGCTTTTGGCCTACGTTCAATCTTGCCGATTCGGCGGTAGTCATCGGAATAGTGGTTATTCTTCTTGCTTCGCGCTCGAGGAGAGAACGCATCACATAGGCAGGTTTGGCAGGAGTTTTACATGGTGATCACTGAGAAAATACCCGAGCCGCTCATCGGCGAGCGGCTTGATCGCGTAGTGTCAATGATCGCATTCTGTTCCCGTTCCCAAGCTGTCTGGCTGATTGAATCGGGAAGAGTGACGCTATCTGGGAAAGCAACGACATCTAAGAGCTGCAAGGTGCAAATGAATCAAAAGATTGTCATTGACAATGAGATTCTTGGCCTCAAGGATGATTTGGAGCAAGATGAAGCCGTGGAATTTCGAATTGTCTACGAGGATGACGATCTCTTTGTCGTAGACAAACCGTCAGGACTTGTGGTTCATCCTGGGACTGGCAACGATAGGGGAACGTTGGTAAACGGGCTTTTGGCACGATATCCCGAAATCGCAAATGTTGGCCAGACCGGGAGGCCCGGGATTGTCCACCGCCTGGATAAAGGCACATCCGGGCTAATGGTGGTGGCCAGGAGTGAAAGAGCCTACGAGGCGCTTGTCATAATGATGGCCGGTCACCAAGTGAACCGAACATATTTAGCTCTCGTGTTCGGCCATTTCGAAGCTTCGCGGGGGATTATCGATGCCCCTATCGGAAGATCGGCAACGCATGCAACTCAGATGGCCTTGAGCTCCTCAGGCAAGGATGCGGTAACGAATTACGAAGTAAAGGCCAGCTTCACGACTCCGGAAACTGCAACATTGGTAGAGCTTCGACTTGAGACCGGCAGAACGCATCAAATCAGGATTCACATGCGGGCCATAGGGCACTCGGTATTCGGAGATGAGGCCTATTCCAAGCATGGAGCGCTGGGTTTGGAGCGGATCTTTCTTCACTCGTCCATTCTCGGCTTGCGTCATCCTATCAGCGGACAGGAAATGACTTTCAACTCGGAGTTGCCCTTGGAGCTTTCGGCGTTTCTTGAGAGATTTAAATAGCAAAGGAGACCGTATGGTCTCCTTTGCAAACGCACCTCTTGGTTATGCTGCTGGTGATTTGAGGCCTGGGTGGTCGGCCAAGCGATCGAGAGCGGCAGCTTCTAGCCTTCGTGCGCGACGAGGCCCGATACCTAACAAGCGCGCCGTAGCTTCGAGCGAAGCAGGACGCTCTCCATCTAAACCGAATCTCAAGATAACTACTGCTCTTTCCAGCGGGTCCAACTCTTCCACGGCTTTTCTCAGCTGGACTCGGGCCAAGGCCTCGTCGACTTCATCCTCAAACGAGCCTTCGCTCCCAACGACAAGATCGCCGAGTGACGTTTCACCTTCCGGTCCAACGGATTGGTCAAGGCTGGCAACGACTCTTGCCGCGTGCCTGACATCTGCCAGCTGGGCGGCGGAAAGATTTGATGCTTCTGCAACTTCATATTCTGTCGGTGAACGGCCGAGGTCGTTTGCCAGTTCCCTTGCGACATTGTCGACGCGCCTGGAGCGCTCCGCGGCCTCCATGGGCAAGCGGATGGCCTGGCCGTGGTTGTGAACAGCTCGCTGCAAAGACTGACGAACCCACCAGGTTGCATAGGTGGAGAATTTGAATCCGCGTCTCCAGTCAAATTTCTCGACTGCCCTGATGAGACCAAATGTACCTTCTTGGATCAGGTCGGAGAGTTCTACGCCTCGATCTTGATAGCGCCTGGCCCAGTGAACGACAAGCCGCAGGTTGGCCGCAACCATTTCCGTCTTGGCGAACTCGTCGCCAGAACGGACCTTCTTTGCCAATTCCACCTGTTCGGCCGGCGAAGGTAGCGGGTGGCGCGCCAAATCATCCAAAAACAGCCGTACTGAATCTGCGCCAAGGCCCGCACTATTGATTGCTGCCTCAACGATGGCTTCTGCACTGCCCTTTCGACGTCTGGTGCGCTGCTCAGGTGCTATTTGTGATTCCTCTTTTCGTTTCGGGGACATAATCTCTCAGATCTCTTTCGTGGTCTTTTCTCAAAAAATGTGAATGCGTAGTCTACCGCTCTCAAAAAATAAATGCTAACAGAAAAGCTAGGTTTTTGCAAATATACCTGCTAGCTCCACTTTCTCATATTCTTATATTTCGTCATATAATAAGAATTCGCTGTGGGCGCAATGGCTCGAAATCTTGGCTACCGATTAAAATTTTAAAAACACCAAACTGTTGGAGGCTTCAATGAATCATCCCATCATCAAAGCCCGCCTAAAACTCCTGTATGCCGCACCCCTTGTCATTGCATCCACAGCTTTAGCTGTCTCTGTAATTGCCCCTCAAATTGCTAGGGCCTCAACACCCGATCTTCCTCCAATATCACCGAATCAGTTGCTTAGTTGGATCAAGTCCACTTCACCGATTCCATTAAATGGAACAGTTTCGGGAACGACTTCATTCCCGGTTCCATCAGCTTCGTTGCTAAATTCCTCGAATCCAGAAAGTGCGTTGAGCGGGTCGACCACTGAGTCTTACAACGTTTGGACCAACGGCTCAGGATCATTCCGCGCCCAGCAAGTAAGTCAAGCAAGCGAGACCGATCTCTATGTGACCCCAGGTTCTGCGTGGCTGTGGAATTCCGCAAAACTTACGGCGACTAACGTGAAGCATTCCGGGATTCAGGCAAACGGATACAGTTTTCGCTCGAATCCAGAGGTGACCGCGAGCGAGATTGTTTCACGGCTTTCTGCATACTCAACCTTGAGCGTTTCGGGCAACACGATGGTTGCTGGGCGGCCGGCGTATACTTTATCTATCGTTCCGACGGCAGGCGATAGCCTGATTGGTTCAATTCAAATCGCGGTCGACGGGCAAACCCATATACCGGTTCAGGTGCAGATATTTCCAAAAGGATCCACTGCGCCGGCCGCATCGCTTGGTTATGTGACTTTGAGGTTCGCATCCCAGCCCTCATCCATATTTAGCTTTTCTCCTCCTTCGGGCGCACGAGTAATCAACCCTGTCCAAAATGCTGCCCAAAATGGCAAAAAGCCAAATTCGGTTGGCAGTACCAAGGTGGTCGGCACTGGATTCAATTCTGTAGTCGTCGCGACCGGTGTTTCAAAGGCGACATCAGCCTTGGGTGGCATTGAAAAGTCGCTCCCGGTAGTTGTAACGCCGCTGGGATCTGGGCGCCTGTATTCTACGCCGATCTTCGAGGCGATCGTTTTACCAAACGGAACGGTGGTTGCAGGCGCTGTGGACACGTCACGGCTTCTTCAGGTTGTCGCGGGACTGTAGAGCCGAGTGACGTCTGAACAAGAGACAAGCCAAACCAATAGGCTTGAACAGGCAAGTCCTTGTGCTATCGCAACTAAAGGTTTGACCAAGACTCTTGGAAGCACAAAGGTTGTAGATCAAGTGTCGCTAGAGGTGCCGACCAGCTCTATCTACGGATTTCTGGGTCCCAACGGATCGGGCAAGACTACGACGATAAGAATGCTCCTCGGTCTCGTAGCTCCGGATGCAGGAGAGGTAGAGATTCTCGGAGCAAGTGAGCCCAAACACCGTCAGCTGCGGCTTTCGCGAGTGGGTGCAGTTGTCGAAGGCCCGGGATTCTATCCGTATCTGAGCGGCTTCGACAATCTCAAGAGATTTGCTCAGATTGCTTTTCCAGCTCAAAGGAAAGCCAATCCAACGATAATGAAGCTATCCGGGGCTGAAATATCATCCCGTCTTGAGCAGGTGGGATTGTTGGATGCCAAGAATAAGGCCTACCGAGCCTATTCGTTGGGAATGAAGCAACGACTGGCAATCGCGGCTGCCCTGCTCTGGCAGCGCGACCTGCTAGTGCTGGATGAACCTACCAACGGACTTGATCCACAGGGAATAGTTGAAGTCCGTGATCTTCTGACATCCCTCAATCAAAGTGGGCTGACAATATTCATCTCTTCGCACATTCTTAGCGAGGTTGAGATTATCTGCAGCGACGTGGGGATCATGAGAGATGGAAGGTTAATGTTCCAGGGTTCTACAAAGGCCTTCAGGAGCTCTTTCGGCGAGGAATTTATTGTCGAGACAGCGGATCCAGGCCTGGCCAAGTCAGTCCTTCTCCAATTTGGTTTTGCCGAGCCGGATTCCATACAGATTCAAGCAAAAAGATTGACCGCCACGCTCACAACCGATGAGATTGAGCGCGTAGTCGCAGCGCTGGTCAACGGTGGTGTAGGAATTCGAGCGGTGGCTAGGAGCTCACCTTCGCTTGAGGATGCCTTCGTTGCCTTGACTGGAAGGAGCGGGCATGCTCGCTAGTGAGCTTTCTCTTCTTTTTCGGCGGCGCAGAACCAAGGTGCTTTTGATTCTTCTATATCTCGCCCCCTGGTTGATGGGCTACATAATTTTCCAGTTCGGGGGTGGCAGAGGAGGCCACGGGCCTAATTTTTTAAACTTGGTCACGCACAATGCGATATTCCTGGTTTTGGCCTCCTTGTCGTCATTGCTGCCATTGTTGCTTCCACTTGCAGTTTCACTGACAGCCTCGGATTCAATTGCGGGTGAAGCGTCGCTCGGAACGCTGAGATATTTATTGATAGCGCCGGTATCTAGGGTGAAACTCCTCACATGCAAGCTGGCGACTTCTCTAATATTCGTTCTTGTGGCCAGCGTTGGTGTGGCGGCATCGGCCCTGGTAGCCGGAATGATCCTATTTCCCACTGGCAAGGTGCTGCTTCTTTCGGGCCAAACAGAATCGTTCGCACATGGTGTGCTTCTGGCGTTGCTCGTTTCAGCGCTTGTGTCCGTATCGCTAATATCTGTGGTCGGTATCGGCCTGGCAATCTCTACGTTTACCGACATACCAGTTGGGGCTGCCCTGGGCACCATTGGAATCGTGATACTGTCGGAGATCCTCTCCAACATCACTCAGGTGAGGGGAATCTGGCCTTTGCTCCCAACCAATTATTGGTTTAGTTTTGGCGGCATCTTCAGGGATCCGATTTCTCTCGGCGCGGTGTGGAAGGACTTCATCAATCAGGGAATTTGGATTGTGTTCGCCTTCAGCCTTGCGACGGCCCGTTTTCTGAATAAAGACGTCACGTCCTGAAGCCAGTGTCCACACTTCATGGTGAGCCTTGGAGGGGTTACGGACAATTCGCCCGGCAAGCCCAACCAAAAAAAAACAGAAACCTAACTCAACCCGCGCATCAGGTAATTTGCTTGCGCCGCCCAATCCACTAGGCGTATTTGTGCTGACTCGATGCGGTACCCCTGGGCGCCGAGAATAATCGGGTTGAGCGTTATGTTCGCAATGGCAAAGTGATTTTCCACAAATTGTCCAAGCTTTGACAACAGGTCCGTAAGGGCTCCGACATCGAGTCTGGGGACGGTCCTGTAGCCATTGAAAATCTTTGATCCTGGGATTGAGGCGATTAGTTCTTGGGCATCAAGGTCGTGCAACGGGAGAACCCGCGTAGCTTTCGAATCCAAGAGATCTGCCAGAAGTCCGCCCAGCTGCATAGTCACAAAAGGTCCGAACACCCTGTCGTGCACAACCGACAGTTTTATCTCTGCTGTAAGAGGACTGCCATTTTCATCGGTCTTTTGGATCTGGTCTACTCCGTGGATATCGTAAAAGCCGAGCAGCTCGAGACTTTGGACGTTGTCCAAATAGACTTCGCGTGAAATCAGATATTTCGATAGTGCGCCGGTGGGCAGTTCGTCGGCACTACTCAAATAGTTCGCAATCGCACTGCCGGCCGCCGCTCGGTCGATGCTGGCGTGCACTAGAAAGTCTCCGTTTGGCTTGGTTTTCCACTGATAGTATTCCCACATGCGTCCAAGGGCCTGACCTGCCAACTCGGGGAATGCAAATAGCGGCACTTCGTAGCCGTCGTGTTTCAGGGCCGGAATGGTGCTCGGTAGCGCTAGGAAGTTCGCTAAAACTGTCTTAGCGCTGTCCTTGTCTTGGGAGCTGCTTACATTTGTGATTCTGAGTGCAACCTCGGTGGCATTAGCGACACTGATATCGGTCGAGAGGGTTAGTCCGAACGGTACCGAAAGTCCCGGGATGGCCTCGGCGGAGGGCTTTTTCCAAGTCACGGTGGGTACATAGAGCGTGAGAACTGAATCGACATTTGGGTCAGAGATGATCGCCTTCAACGCGGCTTCGTAAAACTTTGGATCTGAGTTGGCTGGCAGTTCGACCGGGTTAGTTGTTTTTGCTCCACGAGGCAGGCTCTTTTCAAGACTGGCCTCGGTTTCGGGTGTCAACTTCGCGAGCTTCAGGCCTGCGCGTTCGATCGAATCTTGAGCGATAGAGGCTGGCCCGCCCGTATTCGATAGAATCACGACATTGGGTCCCCGGGGTGGAGGTTGGGTTTCCAGTGCGTGGCCAAGGGAAAACAACTCTGAAAGGCTGTTGACTCTCAGAACGCCGGTATGAGCAAACATCGCGTCCACGGCCTCATCTACGCTGATGGATTCGATTTGAGGGTTCGAATCACTTAGCTGTGGAATTCCCAGGACTCCTTCTGACGCGGACGGGACCGCCTGATCTTGCGCTGGGTTGCCGCCACGGAAGATTGACATGGTAGGCGGCACTGTGGCTACCCGTTTGGCCTTTACGGCCACTATGGGCTTATTTTTAGACAGCCGGCGCGCAATGCGGACAAAGGATCTTGGGTTCCCAAAACTTTCGAGATAGAGCAGCACGACATCTGTAGTATCGTCCTGCTCCCAGTAGTGCATCAGATCATTTCCTGAAACATCAGCACGGTTTCCCGAGGAAACAAAGTTCGCCAGGCCGATCCCTCGTCTCCTTGCTTCCTCGACTATTGCGAGTCCCAACGCCCCTGAGTGGGCAATCAGGGAGGCGCGGCCAGGGATGAGGCCATGAGGCCCTAGCGTGGCGTTCAATGCGATCCGAGGGTCGGTATTTGCCACTCCCATGCAGTTGGGACCCACTAAGCGCATGCCATTTTGCCGGGCAAAGCGGACCAGCTCGCGTTCCTTGATCGTGCCTTCGGCCCCCGTTTCAGAAAACCCGGATGAGATTATGACAAGCCCACTGACTCCCTTATCGGCCGCTTGGTCAACAACTGAAAGCACTTCGTTGGCGGGAACGACAATGACGGCAAGATCGATCTCGTCTGGTATAGCCAAGAGGGACGGGTATGCCTTCACGCTTGAAACTGAAGGGGCGTGCTGGTTGACGGGGTATACCGTGCCAGAAAAGCTGCTTTCCAGAATGTTTCTGAAAATCACGTTGCCAACCGAACCTGCGGTGGTACTAGCTCCGACAACGGCAATTGACCTTGGCGAGAGAATTTTGCCAATCGATTTGGCGACTGCTGCCCTTTCCCGTCCCTGCATCTTCTCGACGGACTCGGCGGTCGGCTCAATATCAAAAACCACCCTAACCACGCCGTCTTGGTATGACCGGGAGTCTTTGTATCCGGCGCCATGAAATACCCTCAGCATTTTTTGATTTTCGGGAAGGGTTTCTGCAATGAATCTGGTGATTCCGGCCTCACTTGCACGTGCAGCCAGCATCTCGAGCATTATAGATCCAAGGCCGCGGCCTTGGTGTGCATCACTGACCAGGAATGCGACTTCAGCCTCGGACCTGCCAGGCAGACGTTCGTACCTGGACACGGCTATTATTTCCTCGCGTAAAATTGCTACAAAAGCCATGCGGTCGGAATAATCGACATTCACGAATCTGTGCAGCATGGTGTCGCTTAATTTTTTAACAGGCGAAAAGAATCGGAAATAGATAGTTTCAGCTGACAGCGAGGCGTGCAAACTTTCGATCAGCGGGGCATCGTCGGGGACTATGGGTCTGATCTTGACTGTTCCGCCATCCGAGAGGACCACATCTGTTTCCCAACGAGAAATCAGCCGCTCGGTGTTCTCCTCATTTTTGAGTTCATTAGTGATGTGAGAATTCGTCATCAATGACGCCGCTTACATCCTCAGACACGGATTCGTCGCCGCGCGCCCGCTTAGCCATGTCTTCCAGAGTGAAGGAGTTGAGATGTTTTCTCATATGCTCGCCTACACTTTCCCACACAGTGAGAAGCACGCATTGTCCCTCGTGCTCGCAAGCTCCGTTTTCATGAGGCAATCCAAAATCTCCGGCGACAATGGGACCGTCGACCGCCGAGACGATCTGTGCGAGGGTGATCTCGATTGGTTTTCGTGCCAATACGTAACCGCCGCCCACTCCTCGCTTCGATCTGACGAGCCCGGCGCCTTTCAGGGCGAGCAAAATCTGCTCGAGGTATGGCTGAGGTAAGCCTGTCCTGTCCGCGACGTCCTTTACGGAAGTCGGTCCAGGGTCATCCGAGTGCAAAGCTAGAGATAATAGAGCTCTCGAGGCATAGTCGCCTCGTGTTGAGACTTTCACGATTCCATAGTAGTCACTTGAAATGGTCCTATAGTGGTTAATAGACCTAATCTGTAATTAGATCGCCCAAGCGAGAGCATTGGCTAGGAAATAACGACAATTTGCGGGGTTGGAATTGGAATCATCTGCGAAGAAGAGGGTCATTTGACGTTCGACATGCCGCCACTTCCAAACTATGCAGATGCTGGAATATCGAATGTTATGCCGTCGGTTTTCCTGCATCTGGCAAGGAACCGCGGCTCAATGTTTGGGAGAAGTCTTGCCGAGATCGAGGAGAAGGTTTTTACAATCAATTCCGGTCTAACTCCCGATCTGGAATCCTGGTTTCCAAAAGAAGCTAATGATGCCTCGCAGATCGTTCTGCTTGTTTTGGACGGCCTGGGTTTCAATCAGCTGATCAGATTCTCCGACCAAATGCCGAGTCTGGCGGTATTTTCCGTCGGCCATATCTCGTCGGTCGCTCCTACTACTACGGCTACGGCATTGACTTCCATCAGCACGGGAGCAACTCCGGCAACGCACGGGCTGCTTGGTTACCGCATGCCCGTTGACACGCAAAAAGTGATGAACACGCTTTCTTGGTCGTACTTGCCAGACGCTGATAGAGTTGCGCCGAGACCGGAAGATGTGCAGCCTGCGATGCCATTCCTAAATTTTGAGCCCAAGGTGGTAACCAAGGCGCAGTTTAAGAATTCCGGGTTCACCAGGGCGCATTTGCGCGGTACTTCTATGTATGATTACCGCTTTCCATCGACAATGGTAGATCACGTGTCTGATCTCCTAAGCAAAGATGAGGCGTTCGTGTATGCCTATTACGAAGGGGTTGATACCGTGGCCCATGAGTACGGCCTCAGTGCCTGCTATATGGAAGAGCTTCGGGCGGTTGACTATCTTCTAAGCAGATTGGTTTCGTCTCTCCCTCCCGGCGCCATGTTGCTGGTGATCTCCGACCACGGACAGGTAGAGGTCCCTGGGGCGCCGATAGAGTTGGATCCAGGAATTCTCCAATGCACTAGCTTTCTGAGCGGGGAGGGTAGGTTCCGCTGGCTTCACCTGAAGGATGGCACCGAGAAAGAAGTGCTCGAGACGGCTCGCGAGCTCTATTCCGGCCAAGCCTGGATAGCAAGCAAAGACGAACTGATCGCCGGCGGCTATTTCGGATCCTCTGCCAGGAACGTATTCGAGGAGGCAAGGCTTGGAGACGTTGCCCTGATTGCGAAATCCAACGTCGCTTTTTATGATCCAAATGACACTGGACCATACAATCTTGTCTGTCGGCACGGTTCGCTCACGGCCGATGAATTAGAGGTTCCTTTGCTAAGCTTTCTTGCTTAGAGCATGAGTGATCTGCGAGGCAGGCCCCTGCGATGGCGGGACGTGGGAATCGTTTATGGCCTTGCGGCCTTTCGGACTTCCGTTGCGTCCGTGCAGCAAAATGTCTCGACAGCACAGGCATTTTCGGACTTGCATTGCCTCAAATTCTCGTACCGCCCGACGCGGACTCCCAAGCCGAGTGGTGTGGCAAGGGCGCAGCCATTATACTGCCCCGTGTGCCGATCAACTAGAATCAATAGGTATGCGTTTGTCTAATAGCGCGCTAAGGAGGAGTATGTCTGGATCTACCAACGATTCTGAAAGAATCTTGCTAATTCCGGAGACAACTGGACAACACGAAGAAGAGGATGCAGAGCTTCAGAATCGGGAATCCGTATCATCGCCTTCGAAGGTTCTCCGCATTGGCTCGATGATAAAGACGCTGTTGGACGAGGTGCGAGGCGTTGAGCTTGATGAGGCTAGCCGCAACAGGTTGGCTGAAATATACCATGTTTCAATCGATGAGCTCAAGCAGGGCTTGTCGCCTGATCTAGGTTCCGAGTTGGAGAAAATGAGTTTGCCCTTTTCTGACGATAAGCCGCCGTCGGAGGCAGAACTCCGAGTAGCGCAGGCTCAGCTTGTTGGTTGGTTGGAGGGCCTGTTCCATGGGATCCAGGCGACCTTGTTTGCCCAGCAGAATGCCGCCCGGTCCCAGCTTGAAGACATGCGCAGAAGGGGATTGCCCTCAGGCGACGACTCTACCGCGCACATGCCCGGCACCTATTTGTAGCGCTGTTGCCAGTGCCACGTGGAAGGAACTGATTTGAGGGCGTCTTTAGGTTGCGATCACGCAGGATACGAACTGAAGGAGTTTTTGAAAGCCGAGCTGATCTTGCTAGGCCATGAGGTTATTGATCACGGTACCAATTCCACGGATCCAGTCGATTACCCGGATTTCTGCGCTGCGGCGGCCGAATCCGTCATCTCGGGTGACGCGGATTTCGGAGTTGTGGTTGGTGGATCCGGCCAGGGCGAGCAGATATCCGCGAACAAGGTAAATGGAATTCGTGCCGCCCTTTGTGTCAATGAATATTTGGCCCGGATGGCAAGAGCGCACAACGATGCCAATGTCATTTCTTTTGGAGCGCGGGTCCTTGCCCGGGAATACGCGCTTGAAATACTCAAGGTTTTCATATCGACTCCATTCGAGGGTGGCCGCCACATTGCGAGGCTCAACAAGATTGCTGAGATCGAGAAGGTCCAGTCGGGTAAGGCATAGTTGCAGCAAGATCGTCGAAGACACAAGGCGAGAAAGCCACCGCCTTCCCTGGCACCTGCATTGGTTATGGGATTGGTTGCGGTCGGGCTGCTAGCCTTCGTTGGCTTTATCGTTACGAAGGGACCTTCGCCGGCAAAGAAGCCGCAAGTCACGGTGCTCACCACCACCACGCCGACCACAGTGGTGCAACAGACTACTACCACCACCACTGAACCAGTCCCCTCGACCACCGCAGCGCCACCGTCGGGAACTCGTCCAATTTATGCCGTAAGCGAATCCGTGGCCACACTTTCAGAGCCTGGAAAATACCTCTGCGCACCACACGGGTCGGCCTCTGGGTGCATAGTAAGATCGATGCCTCTATACATCTATTATCCGGCAGCAGGCAGCCCGGGAAATGTGGTCAATAACGCCGCGCCAATTCATAAGGGTGGGCCTTTCCCACTGGTAATTTTTGGAAATGGCTATCTAGAATCCGTCGGCAGTTACTCTATCATTCTGGATTTTTGGGCTTCTAGAGGTTACATAGTTGCAGCACCTCAGTTTCCTCTTTCGCAAACGGATTCGGTTGGAGGGCCCTGGGAAGCGGATATTTTGAACCAGCCGTCGGATATGTCTGCGGCTGTCAGCTATATGCTGAACCAAGATCATGCCAGGTCGTCAGAGTTCTTTGGCCTGATCAACACTCAAGAAATTGCCGCGACTGGTCAAAGCGACGGAGCCGACGCCGCATTGGCTATGGGTTACAACACCTGCTGCACGGATACAAGGATAAAGGCAGTGATCAGCCTTTCGGGGGCTGAACTCAGCTCATATCCTGGCAAGTATTTCGTCACAGCTGGCCCAGCATTGTTGGTGGTCCAAGGTACTGCGGACAGTATCAACGAGCCTTCCGGTTCTCAAGAGGTATTTGCATCAGCACATCCCCCCAAATACTATGAAACTTTGATCGGAGCAGACCATCTTGACGGTTATCAGGAAGTTGACCCGTATTCTCATGCGGTGCGTATTGTAACCGGAGCATTTCTTGATTACTATCTCAAGGGTAATTCAGGCGCCCTAAAGACAATGAGTAGCGCTGGCAATGTTGCTGGAGTAGCTAGTTTGAGCTGATCGATCTGTGGGGCAGGCGACTTTCGCTTGGCGGGAAAAGGATAGCGCCAGTGGCAAAGCCGCTGAATTATTCGAACAGACGAAAAATTGCCGTGCCCGAATGATAGTCTGACGCGGTGAGTATCCGCCTTAGGTTCCACTTGCCTAACAGTCTCGTCGGAGTGCTTTCTGAGTGCTGTTTCACTGACAACTTTGACTCGAGCCTAGGTCTTGAAACGCCAGCTTTTAGAAATAGAAGCGGCGTTGGCAAGAGAAGGGCTTGGGGGATCTTCTTTGACAAAAGAGGGGGCCAATAGATCCTATGCGTCAATGGGCGGTAACTTTTATTGAAGCTAAGGGAGACGGATTGCGTCTTGGAGTCAAGGATCTCATCGATATCGAGGGCACCAGGACCTCAGCCGGGTCGCGCCTAGTGCTTTCAGGGGCAAAGATTGCCGAGCGTGATGCTCTATTGATGGAAGATGCGCGAAGATCGAACGTGCAGATCGTCGCCAAGACTAACCTCAATGAATTGGCGTTTGGGGCAACCGGGATCAATCCATGGTTCGGAACTCCGGTTAATCCTCTCAACCGGGAGCTGATACCCGGAGGATCCAGTTCAGGTTCCGCCGTCGGCGTTGCAACTGGCGAGCTAGATGTTGCCTTTGGCTCTGACACCGGCGGTTCGATAAGAATTCCTGCTGCCTGTTGCGGCATCTATGGCCTTAAGACGACATTTGGACGTATTCCCCTTGACGGTGTTTGGCCACTAGCGCCCTCAATGGACACGGTGGGGCCGATGGCCGCCAACATACACATGTTGGGTCTGGCCATGCAACTTCTTGATCCGACTTTCACAGAAAGGATGATCTTAAATCCTAAGGTGGCGATTCTCGAAGGTTCCGGGTCTGTCGATGTGCTTCGGATGATTGAGGGGATTCTGGGATTGGTCACTTCGACCATCACGTGGGTTAGTGACCCTGGACTTTCCAAAGCCTGGGATGCCGGCATATGTCTGATGTTTATGGAGGCCCTTGAAAGCAATATGGAGCTGCTGGCCGAATCGCACCGTCTTGACCCCGCAATTGTGAGTAGATTCATCAAAGCGGCGAGCTACACGGAACAAGATCGCCGGTTTGCAATGGAAACCAAGCACGCTTTTCAAGCTCGTCTTGACGAGCTCTTCGACCGCAACGATTTTCTTGTCTTGCCAACCCTTCGGATCCCGGTTCCTTCTTTGATTAGTGCAGGCGCAGCTCCGCTCAATGCCAACAGCATTCCATTCAATCTGGCGGGGTTGCCTGCGCTTTCAATTCCGGTATCGCTTGAACCATCGCTGCTGAACTACCTCAATGTCGACGGGTCATACTCTCCGTCAGGACTGAAGGAAGATGGCACGAACCCCATGCCGATGTCAATCGAGTTGGTGGGGCGGCGCGATTCCGAAGAGGAGCTGGTGGGGCTAGCCCATAGTCTCGAGAGGGCCCTCGGCGATCTCGGCGGTACCTAGACTATTAGTACCAGTTTTCCTACCGTCGTCCGTGACTCCAAATCTTTATGAGCCCGAGCCACGTCGAAAAGGCTGTACTCGGTGACCCTGTCAAACCTAACAGTTCCGTTGATGAAAAAGGGGAGTGCCAGCTCCATTATTCGATGTGCAGCTTTGGGATCGGTGCGCCGCAACTGGCCGAACGAGAATCCCGAGATCGTCCTCGAGGAGTGATGGAGTTGGTCGGACCTGGCGATGCCGGGTTCGCCCGACGCCATGCCGAACACTGTAATTTGCCCTCCGGGCTGAAGGATTTCGAGATCCTGCTGGATAGTGCTGCCGGCTACTGAATTCAGGATGAAGTTAACACCCTCGGGGTGGGTGTTCTTGACGGTCTCGGGATATCCGGGAGTCTCACCCGTCACCACAACGTGAGTAGCCCCATGCTCCAAGACCGCATCGGCTTTCGATGCGGAACTCACCAGCCCAATGATCGATCCAGCACCAAGTTGTTTTGCCATCTGGATTGCGGTGAGTCCAATTCCCCCTCCGGCGGCATGGATAACCAGGCTGTCGCCGGGTTTGAGCCCTCCGCCCCTATGCAAAAGGGCATAGGTGGTGCCAAGGAGCAAGGGGCAGGCTGCGGCCGCAGTGGCGGGAATCTCGTCGGGAATCTCGAAGAGCAGGTCAATGTTAGCTAAAACCTCGGTCGCATACGATCCGGTATCACTGAAACCCAGGACTCTCTTGCCAACGAATGGTTCTCCTATGGCAGAGCCAGCCTTGACCACTCTTCCCACAAAGTCCAATCCCGGAATATAGGGCGGCCCCGGAATGGGATATTTTCCCTGCCTGGCCATTACGTCGGCAAAGTTCACGGATGAAGCTTCAACCTTTGCTACCACCTGCGAGGCATTTGGCTCAGGCAAATCCAATTCCATTTTGGAGAAGACTTCTGGAGCGCCAAAAATTTCAAACCCCATCGCACTGTATTTCATGTGGACATCCCTTTCTAGCCATACCGATTTTACACTTTGGAGCGGTCTTTGAAAACGAGTGGCATAAGTCGGCAAGCCCAGGTCCGGCTGATGTCTGAAGTATTTCAGCTTCAGTGGGTTTTTTGAATGCCCATTTTCCATGCCTCGCTGCATAAACGACGAACTGCAGAGTAAAAGGGCAACTTGCTGAAAGTTATGGCAGATGCCACAGTGGTTAGGGTGAAGCAGGCATGGCATGCCAACCAAAGTTACTTGCAATGGGCCTCTTTGCGCGAGCCAGTTCCCAATGCAAACGAACTTTAGGATGGCGTAGCTTACAATTATGTAATTTTCTTTTCGAGTTTAAGTTTTTGTTCGCCCGGCGCTGATATGCAGAGTAAGTTTGTAAGGCGGCTTGGAAGTTTGGAATCCGTATTTCGAGAGTTGATTAGTGGTGTTTTATGACGAGCTTTATGTTTGAGCAAGGGCAGGCACAATGAAATCCTTTGTTCATTTGCACACGCACACAGAGTTCTCAATGCTCGACGGCGCCGCCCGGATCAAAGAGGCTGTCGCCAAGGTCAAAGCGGATTCTCAACCCGCTCTGGCAATTACTGATCACGGAAATATGTATGGCGTTTTGGATTTTTACAAGGAATGCCGGTCTCAGGAAATAAATCCAATTATCGGTTTGGAAGCCTATATGTCAGGCGGGTCCCGATTCGACCGTCCGACACGACGCGGCCGCGTTGATGACACCGGAGGCGATTCAGACGGAGGAGAGAAACTTTACTACCACATAATTCTTCTGGCTGAGAATAATCAGGGATACAAGAATCTGATGAAGCTGTCCTCCGATGCATATTTGGAGGGCTACTACTACAAACCCAGGGTTGATTTCGAACTGCTAGACAGATATCACGAAGGCATCATCGCCACCACTGGATGCCTGGGAGGATTGGTCTTGCAGTCGCTGCTCAAGGGTAATGCCGACCAGGCATATAGGATTGCTGGCAATCTACAGGAGATTTTCGGACGCGACAGCTTGTTCGTTGAATTGCAGGATCACGGAATTCCTGAGCAGAAGCGCACCAACCCCCTGTTGATTGAAATGGCCCGGAAGCTCGAGGCTCCGCTCCTTGCAACCAATGATTCCCATTACAATTCGCGCAGCGATTCTGTTTCCCATGATGCGCTGTTATGCGTACAGACCGGCGCGACTCTTGCCGATGAGAATCGATTTAGGTTCCATGGCGACCAGCATTATCTCAAGAGCGCGGTGGAGATGCGGGAGCTTTTTTCCGAGGTGGAGGAAGCCTGCGACAATACCTTGTGGATTGCCGAGCGTGCCCACGTGGAGATCGAATTTGGCAAGCCCAAACTGCCCGAGTTCCCGGTGCCAATCGAGTTTCAAAGCGAGAAATCATACGAGGATTCTTCAGCGCAGTATCTGAGGCACCTCACTTATACAGGTGCTGAAAGGCGATATGGCTCCGGCTTGGGCGAGGAAGTGCAATCGAGACTGGACTTCGAGCTTTCAGTTATTTCCGAGATGGGTTTCTCGGCATATTTTTTAGTGGTGTGGGATCTGATCAGGTATGCAAAGGATAACCACATTCGGGTGGGTCCGGGCAGAGGATCAGCAGCCGGATGTTGCGTCGCCTATTGTCTGGGAATTGTTGATCTCGATCCCATAAAATACGGCTTGATTTTTGAGAGATTTCTCAATCCGGGCAGAATCCAGATGCCCGATATCGACATGGATTTTGACGAGCGCTATCGTTCCGATATGATCCGCTATGCCGCCGAGCGGTATGGCTGGGATCGCGTGGCTCAGATCGTAACCTTTTCTACGATCAAGGCCCGAGCGGCTGTTCGCGATGCCGCCAGGGTCCTTGGTTATCCGTATGGAATTGGCGACAAGATTGCGAAGGCGATGCCTCCGCTGATAATGGGTAGAGACACCCCTCTGAGCGCATGTCTCGAACATATCGAAGGGTACGACGACGGCTATAACATGGCCTCCGATTTAAGAGATATGTATGAAAGCGATCCCGATGTCAAACGCGTGATCGAGGTGGCTAGGGGGCTCGAAGGGTTGCGTCGCCAGGACGGGATTCATGCTGCCGCGGTCGTAATTACCCATGAGCCACTCACGGAGTATCTCCCGATTCAGCGTAAGCCAGATCCTGGAAGCCCAATCGATCAGACGCCAATTGTCACTCAATATGAGATGCATGGCGTCGAGGAGTTAGGGCTGTTGAAGATGGATTTTCTCGGCCTGAGGACTCTTTCCATCATCGAAAGGGCGCTGGATCTCATTAAAGAGACTACCAACGAACGGCCCAATATCGATACCGTACCTCTGGACGACGACAAGACGCTGGCAATGCTGCGCGAAGGCGACTCAATTGGAGTGTTTCAGCTGGAAGGTCGTCCGATGAGAGCGTTGATGCGCTCGCTGGCTCCCACCAGTTTTGACGACATCGCCGCGCTTGTGGCCCTATATAGGCCTGGTCCGATGGCAGCAAATATGCACAATGATTATGCCGACAGGAAAAATGCGCGGAAATCAATCGACTATCTGCATCCGGATTTGAAAGAGATTCTCGGAGACACCTATGGACTCATGATTTATCAGGAGTCGGTAATGAGGGTCGCACAAAAATTTGCAGGCTACACCTTAGCCGAGGCCGATAACCTGCGAAAAGCCTGCGGAAAAAAGATACGATCCCTGATTCAGGCAGAACGCGAAAAATTTGTCGAGGGCTGCAAGAGCTCAGGATATGGCGAGTCCATAGGTACGGCACTCTTCGACATTATCGAGCCATTTGCAGATTACGCTTTCAATAAGAGCCACTCCTACGGGTATGGGCTAATTGCGTACCAGACCGCTTGGCTGAAAGCCAATTATCCTGTCGAGTTTCTTGCTGCGATCTTGACATCGGTCAAAGATGACAAAGACAAGACTGCGGTGTATCTTTCGGACGCCCGAGATCACCAGATTCAGGTGATGGTCCCAGATATTAATGTCTCCCGCTCCGATTTTACGGCAGTTCCTTCAGACGACGGAGGTGGTGCGATTCGATTTGGCTTGGCGGCGGTGCGCAATGTGGGCGAAGCTGTAGTAGGCCAGATCGTCTCTGAGCGCGAAAAGAATGGATTGTTCACCTCGTTTGCGGATTATTGCATGAGGGTTGACCCGGTGGCGCTCAACAAGAGAAGCGTAGAGGCATTGATCAGGTCGGGGGCATTCGATTCTTTGGGACATCCGAGAAAGGGGCTTCTGGAGGTATACGAGACCTCGATTGACCGTGCGATTATCAAGCGCAGGGAGACTGAAGCGGGAATAATGGGACTATTCGATGCCCCGTTAGAGGACCCTGGTAGCTCTCCAACTATTGAAATAACGATTCCTGAGACCGAGTTTGAAAAATCCGAACTCCTGGCTTCAGAAAAAGAGATGCTTGGCCTTTACGTATCTGACCACCCCTTGATGGGGCTGGAGAAAGCGCTGTCTAGGTTTGCCGACTATTTGATTTCTGACGTGCTGGAATTGCCATCGACGCAGCGCGCCGATGAAATGATTACCGTGGGCGGGGTTGCGACCTCAGTCAGCCGTAGATACACAAAGCGCGGCGACCTCATGGGTAATTTCATTTTGGAGGATTTGACTTCGTCGATAGAGGTCTTTCTGTTTCCAAAACAGATGGCTGAATTCGGGGCGTTGCTTGAAGAAGATACGATCTTCATCGTCAAGGGACGAGTCGATACCAGGGACGATCAGCCGAAGATTGTAGCCCATTCGATTTCGAGGCCGAACCTCACCGAGGGGTCGGGCCAGCCGCTCGGAATCAGAATCGCGTTGACACAGGTGACCAGAAGTAATCTAACTCGGTTGAAAAGTCTGATTTTAGAGCATCATGGAGCAGTTCCGGTCCGCCTTCATAT
>DAHVRV010000059.1:0-4501 GCA_027322285.1 Actinomycetota bacterium | reverse complement strand
AGATACCCCACACCAACTCTTCGTAGCTAACGGTGCAGTATCGGTTGGCGAGCCCACTGACCCCACCGAAGTAGAGCGAATCGCCTGGTTTTCCTTCGACGAGGTGAAAGAACTTATCGCTGATGGCCATATCCACGATTCGCCAACACTGCTTGGCTTGTTTACAGTGGCTTCACAAGCTGGCGTACAGCTTGTTTGACGAACAGAAGACGCGGCCTTACACAGCCCGTTGAGAGAGATGCGACGGCCACTCCTTGCTCAGCTTCCGCAAACGGTTAATCTGTCGGATAGACCCTATTCCTCCCGTGAGGCTGCCTGCGGCCTCAAAGACCTCGACTGCGGCATCAAGTTCACCCTGTGCAACATAAGCCTGGGTGAGATCAACTAGCACACCTCCAAGTGCTCTGGCAAAATCGGGATGCAGCTCACCGCGCGCCCGTTCAAGGCTTTCAATGGCATCGCCACTGCCCAGTTTCGCAAGACAGCGTCCTATCCATCGCTCAAAATGCAGCTCATACAATACCACATACGGGCAATCTCCGCTCGAGCTTGCATAACCCAGACGCGCATGCCCTAAATCCAGAGATCTCTTGCATAGATCGACATTTCCATTGGCAGCGGCGGCCTCCGCCTGAGCGCCATAGAGCCATGCAGCAAGCTCGAGCGGCACGAATCTTCCGACCTTCTTAATAACGTCGGCTAAAAGTTGTTGTGCCGGATCGAATTGTCCTAGGTCAATGAGCACGTATGCTCGTTGAGCAGAGGCAAAGGCGACAAGCGATCGCCCAAGCCTGTCTAGTTTCCACACAACTAGCCCATGCCTTGGGTAAGGAAATCAAGAGCAGCTCTTAGTCCAGAACGGTCGTCTTTCGCTCCAGAGGATTTGTCTTCAAAAAGATTCCTCGGATCAACTCCTGCGGCTGTGAGCGCGTCCCTTTGAAGATCGGTACTTTGCTTGTCTGTGGTGGAAACCCTCATATATCCGATCAGCATGTCGATTAACCCCTTCCAGACAGTTTCCGTTACTTTCTCAATCCGACAGGGTTTTACGCACTCTCAGGACTCCCGTTTTGTGGGCTCATTTCATATCGTTGTGGGCATGTCGAAAAACAAATGATTTGCGACAGTTGTTGAAAGGTGTATATGTAATGGAAACCATTTACCTTCTCAGGGACACATGACGCACATAGTATTGAAAAGTTACGGGACTGTGAACCATACTCCGGGCAGAGGTATGATATGCAGTGTGGCGGAGGCAGTGATAGAAGACCTGATATCAAGTAGCAAGCAGGTGCCAAGATATCTGCATGTGAAATCCGTTGCAGATATTGTCACTTCAGATCCAACATTTGCCAAGGGAGCTCCCGATACTTCGAGTTTCACCCATCGACTAATGACACTCGAAGGTTCTCCGGTTGATGACCATGAGGACGTGGAGGATGAGCTGCTTCCCATAGCACTCTCAGGGTCACGTTTTGCAGCAGCAGACCTGATCCCGAAGACAACTTGGGGAGCGAGCCTCTCAAACATGCTGACGGACACATCATGGCAGGGCATTAGGCATAGATATATCGATGCAGTGCACGGCGTCTGTGTAGCCTGTGGAACCATTCTTAATCCTCCAAATGCTCACGAACTATGGGACTTTTACCTTCCATGTGACGAAATTGGCAATGGGGACCTAGGTCGACAAGGAATTCAGCGCCTTTCAGAAGTTCTGATACTTTGTCCAGAATGTCATGCAATGTTCCATCTCGGTCGTGCGCAAATCGAAAGTTTTTTTGATGAAGCAGAGGCAAGACTTATGGCCGTAAATGGTTGGGATCTACCAACTTGTCGAAGGTACGAATCCATTATTTTTGAACGCTTCAAGCAGCACAGCTTTCTGAAATGGACTCTTGATCTGAGCCTTCTTCAAGGACATGTCGACGGTATTGCAATCAACATACGTTGGCAGCCGGACGAAAGCTCCGGTGCAGCCACTCTGAAAGAAATGCGACCTAGGAATATGAACGTGCCCTGGTCAAATAGCGTCAGAATCGTCGGCATACCGTGGCGCATGTCACGAGAGCAAAGCTTCAGAGATATGGTTCGGTCGCCGATAACCCACTTTGACTAAAAAAGTGCGAAGATTTCTAATTGCTTGAGGATACTCAAACGCACGTGATTTCTACCAGGGTCCTTGCTTTCCAGAATCTAGCAAAATGTGACAAGGCGTCACATTTGTGACCGCGTTTCGACATCAAGATTCTGAGATAAGACTTCGGACCCATACATAATGATGTATCACTACCAGGACGTTTGTCCTCGATTTTCTGCCGAAAGGTGGCGCGGCATCATGTTCTGGAACGTCTCCTCCCAATTCTGTGCACGAAACGGGATTCCTCACTTACTGACTGTGAAATCCGCAAAGTGTATGTCGTCAGTAATCTGAACGTGTGTGATCCCCTCCGGCACCAGATGGTTCCAGCACCAGCCCCACTGATGCGCTTGTTGTAGCTATAGCGTCTCCAACCTCGGTCGGGGTGGTACACCTGATGGATGATCGGGGGCCATGTGAAAGCAGTACCGGAATTACGTCCCATTCGCGGGATCATCGCCTGATATATCATATTGCCACAGCTACTGTGTGAGTATTCGTTGAGTGCGGTCTTTGATGGACTCACAGAGAGAAAAAAGGTGCAGAGGTCCTTCTCCGCATGACTGATAGGACCTATGTCCTCGCCTCTCTGAAAAGATGCCCCGCACGCACCTGCTTTCATGAAATTGCTGTGTCATGCAAATCGGCGAGCGGCCGGTCAACAGACTGTCCGCGCCCTTCAGAGTCAGGGCAACGTCCGCCAGAAGCTGGCGCTCATCAAACCATGGCAGCGTCCAGTGTGGTTCGTGAATCATTGTGCCATCTCCCTGTCTGCAGGTACACCCCAAATATATGCGCGATCCGCAAAGACCAGCTTTAACGCAACATCAGTTAGATGCAATATCTCAGCGCAAATCCCGCACCAGAGCATGGAGGTTTTCGACGTCCGCCTTCAAAATGTGATCCCGACTTCAAAACCACTCCACAAATCCTGGCGGCGGATAGTCTTCAAAGCGTGTCAGATGATCTGAATAACTGGTGTTCCAAACTATGATCCAAAACCGTCGGTAACCGAAGCATAATAATGGGCAGCTACCAGCAGACTTTCTTTCTTGAACTCGAGAAAAAGTGAGGTGGCCTCACAATTTCGACTGTTCTAACCTCAGCAAACCCGCTCGGAACGCTGTGATCTCCCGAGCGATTAGGCGTGACCCGGAAACAAAGATCGTTGGAGGTTCATAGAACCATGTACCTTTTGGAACTTTTCCAGAGAATCGCTGTGCCTGTGTCCATCCAATTAATAGAGAAAATTGGAGATGCGGAGAAAAGGGAAGGTGCGGTGGCGAATGGACGGATGGTGAGTGAAGGAGAGTAACAGCGAGTGGAAGTGCGCAGATCCGCCCGACCGGAGAACGGTTGGTCCTCGACGTTTTGGTTATTGGGCCGAAAAGCTACAGCTTGAAGGGTCGCACACGTTGAGTTTGACCCCGGAGTTTACGAATCGGAGGACGCCGATGCCGCTGACATTACCGGCGAAGGTGGCCTACCCGTGACCGGCGGAAGGGATCTAACGATGCTCGACTTCAGGTACACCGCCCAACCTACCACGGTGCCGTTCGGAACGTTATAGCCCGACCCGGGAGACACCACCGTGTAGTATTCGCCAAGCAGAGCACTTGTCCTAGGGTCGAAAATGAGCTCATGCCGCAGGCCGTTGTGGACATAGGCTACACCAACACCCCTCTGCCCGGAATGGTCGGCGACTGTCCCTAGTGTCTCCACACCGGGGATCCTGGCGGCAACCTGGTACAGAGCCGAGCGAAGTGCGGGCGAGGCATCGGTCTCTCTCAACAGGTCGCCGATTTGGGTGAAGTCCTCGGCTCGTCCGGGAGGGCCGCTTTCAATCTTTCGGGAGTCAATCTTCGCTGCGAGTGCAGACGGATTAGTAGGCAAATTGGCAAGATTGGTCGGGCCATTTGCCAATCCACCGGGACCAAAGGACATCTCGGTTGGCGCGTGCGGGATAGTCGGCCTACCTGCCGCTTCCCAAACATTGCGATCGTGAGCGGAGAGAAACGTGGGTTGACCGAAGCTCTCTTTGATTCGCCCCGAGCCGTTCGCTGCGATCCAGATCTGGCGGTTCTCAGGGCGCAATACGGTGAAGCTATTCGGTTGGATTGCTATCGTAGCGGTGTATGCCTCGGTGGAATTGACATAGAGGAACTGCCCGGGCCCTGGCACACTGGGCGCGGGCTGATCGTAGGCGACAAGGGCAAGGTGGTTGAGAACCGCCGCTGCAGCCGTGTTGGGTCCGGCTGGCGAACGCGGATGCAAGAGCACGTTGGTGCCACCAGCGACACCAACGACAAGTGCCACCGCCGCTACCCGCGTCACCCAACGGCGGCGACGCGATCCATCTGT
>DAHVRV010000058.1:0-4670 GCA_027322285.1 Actinomycetota bacterium | reverse complement strand
AGTTCTACGGTTCCATGGGCGGCAAGTATTTGGAAAGACCTATTGTTGCGATCGTCATAAATCCAAGTGAGGGAGGCTATTTGTCTGCTCGGCAGGATGAATGAGCGTTCTTTTTTGGAAATGCAATAATTCTGGGATCATTTGTTGTAATATTCAGTAAGAAGCAATTTCTTCGGTTACTGCTTCCCCGAGTGGTAAAAGCTCGGGGGTCTTTTAGGCCTCCGAGCTATCCAATTAATCGCAGTTCAGAGGCCAGATTTCCCGTTTTAGCGATTTCACAAAAACGAATTTGGCCAGTAGTTGATGAGTAGTTGCAGAAATTTTGCCTATGCGCACCGGTGGTCACTAATGTATAGTAATCGCAGGTCATAGCATAGATATTGTGAAAACTAATCCGAAGTTCACCCTGATTTTCTACACGTAGCCAACATTTCAAAGCCGTAATCAGCTATTACGCGCCTTCAGAAGAGTAGCAGTGTAGTCATGTAAGGATATAGATAAATTATAGCTACTGCTGGCAGTACTTGATCTAGTCACGGTATCATGCTATCATTGTCGACATGTACATAGCGAAGGTGCCCAACCGCGGCTCTGCACCGGCGATACTGCTGCGTGAGAGCTACCGCCAAGACGGCAAGGTGAAGAACCGCACGTTGGCAAACCTTTCCCGCTGGCCTCAAGCGAAGGTGGACGCACTTTCGGCGGTGCTGAAAGGTAACTTGCCGAAAGGGTCATTTCAAGACAGCTTCTCCATCACCCGCAGCCTTCCGCACGGACATGTTGCAGCTGTGCTCGGCACACTTCGAAGTCTTGGTTTGGAGGAACTTATTGATCCGGTTCCTTCCCGTAACCGTAACCTTATTACGGCAATGATCGTAGCCCAGGTAATCGACCCATCTTCGAAGCTCGCCTGTGCACGTGGGCTTAGGAGCGATACCGCAAGCTCCTCACTCGGCGAGGTTCTCTCACTTACAAATGCAAACTCAAACGACCTCTATGAGGCGATGGACTGGCTGCTGCCACGCCAGAGTGATATCGAAGATGCTCTGGCAAAGCGTCACCTAAAAGGTGGCACGCTGGTGCTCTATGACGTCTCCTCGGCTGCCTTTGAAGGAAGAACCTGTCCTCTAGGAGCAATTGGACATCCCAAGGACGGCGTGAGGGGACGGCTGCAGATCGTCTATGGACTTCTCACATCAAAAGAGGGTGTCCCTTTATCTATTGAAGTATTTGCGGGCAACACCGGTGATCCCGCAACAGTTGCTTCCCAGGTGGAAAAGATATGCCAGCGCTTCAACATCTCCCATATTGCTTTAGTCGGAGACCGTGGAATGCTCACCAATGCCCGACTAAAAGACGATGTCATCCCGGCACAGCTCGATTACATCACCGCACTTAGGGCACCAGCAATAAAGGCTTTGGCCGAAGAGGGTTCTATTCAGCTTTCGCTCTTTGATAACCAGGATCTATTCTCAATCACCCACCCTGACTATCCAGGCGAGCGCCTTGTGGCGTGCAAGAATCCGCTTCTAGCCGCCGAACGCAGCCGTAAGCGCGTCGAGCTCTTAGGGGCCACAGTCGCTGAACTGGAAAAGATTCGTTCTGCCACAAGGCGGCACAGCCGCCCCCTCAGAGGCAAGGACAAGATAGCCCTTCGGGTTGGCAAGGTAATGAACCACTACAAGGTGGCAAAGCACTTTGCAATAGAGATCACAGAGGACTCACTCACCTTTACCAAAAAAGAGGACAAGATCGCAGCTGAGGCAGCTCTTGACGGTATCTACGTGCTGAGAACCAGCCTGGGAGAAGAGAACTTCGCAACCAAAGAGGTCATCTCCTCCTATAAGGCGCTGGCCCAGGTCGAACGGGTCTTCCGTTCATTCAATACCGACATTGACATTAGACCGATTCGCCACCGCAGTACAGAGCGGGTCCGGACTCATGTTTTCTTACGGATGCTCTCCTACTATGTCAGTTTCCACATGGAACAAAAGCTGGCACCGATACTTTTCAGAGACGACGACAAGACCTCTGCAGAGGCTATGCTACGGATCATTGAAATTCCCTACTTACGATCACTGAAATTCCCTACCCCTAAGCCTCCTTTTGGCGTGGATTGAAAAGAGATATCCACCACATGGAGCGTGGACTCCTTCGATGATTGTGATGTCACATTCACAACAAGAAGGAGACCATCTCCATGTTGTCAAAGGGAGAAGACGTGGAAGCATACGCATTGAAAGAACGGGGATGGTCGGTCCTGGCCATATCCCGCCATCTCGGACGAGATCCAAAGACCATCCGAGGGTATTTATCTGGTGAACGAGTTCCCGGTCAACGCAAACGGGCAATTCCGGATCCCATTGAGTCCTATAAGGCCTACCTTCTAGCCCGCTTTGACGACAATCCTCACATTTGGGCCAGCGCCCTTTATGACGAGGTAAAGGTCCTCGGCTACTTCGAAAGCTATGTGAGCTTTGCTCGCCAGCTTCGTTTAGCAGGACTAAGACCGCACTGCGAAGCCTGCTCTTCAGTCAAGGGACGCGACTACATAGAGATTCCTCATCCACCAGGTGAAGAGATGCAGTGGGACTGGTTCCATCGCCGTGCACCCTGGGGTGGAATGGCAAATGTGCTGCTTGGCAGTTTATCGTGCTCTGGGAAAATGCGGGGAGTACTTTCAGAACGGCTCGACCAGCCCCATCTAATCGAGGCGATGGACCTTGTGCTACGCCGTCATGGAGGGACTGCCAGAGTCTGGCGTACCGATCGCCTGGCCACAGTAATTGTGCCTGGTACCAAAGATGTCCAGGCCAGCTTCGCCCCAGTGGCCAAGTATTACGGTGCAATCGTGGAACCCTGCCCACCACGGCGTGGAAATCGTAAAGGAGTGGTGGAAGCCGGTGTCCGTTATGCCTGTGGGCGTTGGTGGCGAAACATGACAGCAACCAACCAAGCAGACGCTCAGGTCAGCCTGGATCGATTCTGCGTCAAAGTCGCAGACGCTCGGCTTCGCTCGCCATCGAAGATGGTGGATCCTCTGGACAACGGGAGTTCTTCACCTTGGCCAAGTGTCGCTGAACTGGCATCAACTGAGCCACTCATGGACCTGCCAACCTTGCCATTTCCAGCCACGATCGAGCTGGTTGCCCCTGTTTCAAATAATGCCACTGTGGCTTTTCGGGGTAACCGCTACTCGGTTCCACCAGGGATGGCGGGGATGCAGATGACACTACGCCAGCGCCTGGGTACCCAGAGCCTGGAGATCTTCTCCCCATCGGGAGTTCTCCTTGTCACTCACGATCTCAGACAAGCTGGCCAGGGGATAGTCATACGCACTCCCCAGCATCACCGTGCCTTAGAAAAGGCGGTGCTCGCGTCATTTACCATGGCCTCGCCGTGTGAGCGAAAGGGAAACTTCCCGCCTGGAGAAGCAGCCCGGGCCGAGGCAGCCCGTCTGCTCAGAGATCTCGGTCCTGAAGTAAAGGTCGATCTAGATGCATATGCCGTCCTGGCACAAAATACTGTATCTGGCGCCGGAGATGACTGGGAGGGTGAGCTATGAGCGAAGCCTCCATCTATCAGTTGCTGCGTGGCCATCTTTCCAATCTGGGACTGACTGCAGCAGCAGAAGTCCTACCAGCTGAGCTTGAACGGGCGAGAACCGACAAGCTCTCTCACGTTGCACTCTTGGAGTCTCTATTGGCCATTGAAGTTGAAGCTACCCATGCCCGGCGTCTCGCCAGTCTGACACGTTTTGCCGGTCTGCCATCGCCACTTCGTATTGCTGATTTCGACTTTGAGGCGCAGCCATCGGTAGATGCCAAACTGGTACGAGAGTTGGAAACGCTCAGGTTCCTTGAAGACGCTACCAACGTTTTGTTGATAGGTCCCCCTGGGGTAGGCAAGACCATGATAGCTATTGGACTTGGCTGGGCTGCAGTTGAAGCAGGCTATCGGGTACATTACACAACCGCTGCAGAACTGGCTGCCAGATGTCGTAAGGCTGCCATCGAAGGGCGATGGTCTAGCGTGATGCAGTTCTATGCCGGTCCCCGATTTTTGATTATCGACGAAGTTGGCTATCTTCCGATGGCTGGGGAAGCTGCTGCTGCACTGTTTCAGGTTGTGACCAGGAGATATTTGAAGGGAAGTATCTGCCTTACCACCAATTTGGGGATTGCCAGTTGGGGAAAAGTTTTCAACGATGATCCTATGGTGGCGGCAGCCATGCTTGACAGATTGCTACACCGCAGTGTGGTATTCAACATTGAAGGTGAGTCATACCGTATGCGGGCACACCGGGCCCGAACAGAAGCTATACGACGGGTGGTGCGAGATAATGTGTACTGAGATATCTAAATTCCCGTCGCGCGACGATAGCGTAACGGTAACCTGTCCAGCCTGTGGTATTGCCTTCATTCCTGTTGGCCGCCAGTTATGGTGTTCGAACACCTGTCGTTCTCGAGGATATCGACGTCGCCAGAGATCGGATACGCCTCCAGTGGTGCTTGATACGCCCCGAGTTTCTTAGACACTCGATTACTTGGGAACCCGTTAGTTCCCAAGGCTTATTTGAGCGTAGTAGTTACGTTCAAACTCTGCAGGTGTAATCATTCCAATTGATCCGTGGATTCGACGGTTATTGAACCAGTCCACATATAGAAGCG
>DAHVRV010000057.1:0-5229 GCA_027322285.1 Actinomycetota bacterium | reverse complement strand
GAAACCGAGCGAGGGAGACATCTTCTTTGACATCGAAGGCGATCCGTTTTACAAGCCGGACGGGCTTGAGTACCTCTTTGGGATTGCCTACCAAAACCAAGGGGCGCTGGAGTTCAAGGCCTTTTGGGGCACAGATCCGGAGATGGAGCGAAAAGCGTTTGGCGATCTGGTTGATTTCATAATCGACAGATGGAATAGCCATCCCGATCTCCACGTTTACCACTACGCCCCTTACGAGAGAAGCGCGATTTCGAAGCTCGCATCAAGGTGCAACTACAAGATCTTCGAGGTTGATGCCATCTTGCGCGCGGAGCTTCTGGTGGATTTGTATCCGGCGGTCAAGGGCACTCTTTTGCTTGGCGCGGACTCCTATTCGCTGAAAAAAGTCGAAAAGCTCTATCTTGACGAGGCACGTCATGAATCGGTGACCACAGCCATGGGATCGGTAGAGACTTTTGAAGCTTGGCTGGGAAGCGGCGATCAGATGCTCCTTGACGAGATTGAACGCTACAACGAGATGGACGTGCGCTCCACCGCTATGTTGAGGGACTTTCTCATGGACAAGCGCAACGAGCTGATTTCGCAGGCGTCAATGTTCCCGTTCCGCCACGAAGGTGGAGAGGCCTTTAGCGACAAGGAGAAGAGCGACCGCGAGACAGAGCTCGAGAGATTGGAGTTGGCGCTGCGGGTAAAATCCGAAAACGCCGAAAGTCCAGACTGGCAAAGGACCTACCAGCTTTGCAGCGATCTGATAAGTTTCCATGTCCGGGAAGACAAGCCGATCTGGTGGAGATATTTCAATCTGATCTCCCCTGAGAGAGATGTTTCAGACTACCTGTCCGATCCGGGCTGTATAGGCGGACTTGTCAAAAAGTCCCAGAGGCAAGACGACAAAGGCGATGTTTTTATAACATATGGCTTTGACCCACGCCAATCGTTCAAGTTTAATGATGAGAAGCTTCTCGATCCCGACCTCGAGTGGGAGAACCAGCTCAATCCTGACTCCAGGCGGAGCAAAGTTTCAGTTGGAGCACCTACCTATATCGATTATGCGCGCGGTCTGATCGAGATCAAGAGAAACTCGAAGTATCCTTCTGAACGCGATCCGCAAAACCTGGTTGGTTTCAATTATGTATCCACTGAGGTCATCGACAAGGCGATACAGAGGTTTGCCGCGAGACTGATTGAAGCCGAAGATCCCTCGGAATTAGCCGACGTGGGTGTGGAGGTCCTTAGAAAAGACAAGCCTAGGTTCGCTTTCAACGGGCAAAGCTTCGTCGGGGTCACTCCTGTGGTCAAGGCCATAGGTCCCATGGATACCGACGATGCCATCACAGAGACGGCAATAAAGGTTTCCGAGCTGCTCGACCACTCGTATCTTGTCATCCAGGGTCCTCCCGGAGCCGGCAAGACGTTCCTGAGCGCCAAGATGATCTCCAATCTGGTTAGAAAGGGAAAGAAGGTCTTTGTCACCGCGCTTAGCCACTCCGCTATAGATAATCTGCTCGAGGCAGTGATTCCGATGCTGGCCGATGAAGGCCTTCTTCTGCGCGTGGACGGTGCCAAGGCCAAGAAAATGGCAGGGGTCAAATATATTAAGTCAGCCGACGTGGCCTCCTATCTCCGCCTCGAGGGCGGCATGGCCATCGGAGCCACGATTTGGAACGGCGCGCGGGAAGAGCTTGCTAAAGGCTTTGACTATGCCTTCGTGGACGAAGCCGGCCAGTTTTCCCTCGCGAATGCCATAGCCCTTTCGACTAACTGCACCAATCTGGTCCTGACCGGGGATCCTCAGCAGCTTGCGCAGCCGGTGACCGGTTCCCATCCAGTTGGTGCGGCGTGCTCGGTTCTGGAGCACCTCGTTGGCGGGCGGGACGTGGTCGACGATGACTACGGCCTGTTTTTGCCAAGCACTTTTAGGATGCATCCGCTGCTCACCAACGTGGTATCAGCAATCTCGTATGACTCGAAGCTATCTTCCGCCAGTGATCTCGAGCGGCTCGAGCTGCTCGACGCTTCGCCCTTGCCCAGACACGGACTGGTTTATATTCCAGTCGAGCATCAGGGCAACATCTATCGTTCCCAAGAAGAGGTAGATGCGGCCAAACGGGTTGCAAAGTTTTTGCTGCAGCGAAGCTGGATAGACAAGCATGGCAGGCATTTAGAGATCACCGCGGATCAGATAATGGTTGTGGCGCCGTACAACGCCCAGACCAACGCTCTTCGGTCTGCGCTTGACGGGCTTGCCAGCGTCGGTACTGTGGACAAATTCCAGGGACGAGAAGCCCCGTTCGTGATCGTGTCTCTATCGGCTTCCGATGGCGAGTCTTCGAGCCGGGGAGTCGATTTCCTGTTTTCAACCAATCGGCTGAACGTGGCGATATCGAGAGCCAAGGTAATGAGCATTATCCTGGCAAGCCCTGCTTTGTTGGAAACCAAGCCCAGCACCATCGATCAGCTCGAACTTCTTGGAGCCGTTGCCAAGGTGATAAAAGCCTCCGAAAAGGTTGAGCTGAGCAAGCTTTATTAGGCCATTTCAGGGCTGAAGGTGCCGAGGATCTCTTCGAGTGCCTGGGCAGCCGAAAGCACCCGCAGGTCCCCAAGGTGAGGTCCCACGATTTGAAGACCCACTGGCATCCCAGATCGGCTAATTCCTGCGCAGATCGAAGCTGCCGGGGAGCGGGTCATGTTGAACGGATAGGTCAGCCTGACCCAGTCTTCGACTTCTTGACCGGCGATCATCGCCTTGCCTCCAATAAGCGGCGGCAGGCCCGCTGTCGTCGGAGCCAACAGCACGTCCACCTCCTGGAACAATTTGTAGAGGATCTGGTTCATGTAAAAGGAGAGGTCGGATGCTCTCAGAAACTGCACGGCGCTATAGCGAAGCCCCTTTTCCACTTGAATTCTCAGGCCCGGATCAACCATCTGATATCTCGGATCGGACATCGCTGTCTCCAGCATCTTTGCATAATAGGAGTTGGTCATCACGAAGAACTCCTCGAGCGGATCTTTGTTGAAAAGCGAATCCACGACCATAACTTCGACCCCGGAATCTTCCAGCTTCGCCACGGCCTGGTGAATAACTTGAGAGATCTCGGGGTCGATGGCGGCGTAGCCGAGATCGGGCGAGAATGCCGCTTTGACCGGGGGTTGTTTTATCGATATTTCCTGGTGCCATTGCTCCGGTTTGCGGCCTTGGGACCTGAAGTCTCTTCCGTCCGGGAAGGCCACTAGATCCCCCAGCAAGGCGGTGTCTCTCACGGTCTTTGCCAGGGGTCCGGGTACTGAAAGGTCGCTCCATCCGGTGGGAACTTGCGAGACCGAGGGAATTCTTCCTAGCGAGGTCTTCATTGCTGAAATCCCGCATGCGCTAGCCGGGATTCTGAGTGAGCCGCCGCCGTCTGACCCGGTTGCGAATGGGACCTGCCCGCTCGCTACCGCGGCGGCAGAGCCCCCGGATGAGCCCCCGGGAGACCTAGTTATGTCGTACGGGTTTCGCGTAGGTCCAAAGATCGGATTGTCGGTATCGGATTTCCATCCGAACTCGGGCGTATTCGTCTTGCCCAGCGGAATGGCTCCTTGGTCAACGAAACATTTGACCATGTAGGAGTCGTGCAATGCCTTTCCTGAGTCGGCGAAGAGGGCTGATCCCCGCGTCGTGACGAACCCTTTGGCATCTTCGAGATCCTTTACCCCAAATGGGATTCCGGCCAGCGATCCGACATTGTGGTTTCGCGCTCTTTCTTTGTCGATAAATCCCGCCTTATTCACGGCGGAATCCAGATCGAGGGCGACGAATGAATTGAGAACCGGATTCAGACGCTCGGTGCGCTCTATGAAGTATGCCACGCATTCCCGGGCGGAAATCTGCTTGGTTGACAAGAGCTCGGCAAGTTCGGAAAGCGGGATGCGGTGCAGTTCCAAGGGTCCTCCATGGTGGCTGAGTTAAGCCTGGATTCTAGCTCGTGACTTCGAACGACTATTTCTAACACCGCCCTAAATGCCGTGATTTGGATCTTCCATAACACTTAGTGCCGGTGATCCCTGGTTCGCGGTGCTTGGTTTGTGATCGGCGAATCAACTCTTGCTCGACTGTCATCAGCGGAGTTGCAGCCAGATTCGGGCGGCCGGCACGATGTCGAGGTTTTTCCCGGGGCGTTTGACCTTTGAAAGGCGAATCAGCGCCGGCGTCTTCAAAAGTGGAATTGGATGCCCGACTTTTTCAATGCATGTTTTGAAGTGCGTCTGACGAAGAGATTTTGCTATTTCATTATGGTGCGACTTGAGTCAGAATGGATAGGTGCGAGAGATGTGAGGACTCAGATGCATCACGAATTGGATTGTGCTTTTTGTCATTGCGATCGCTCCAAGGCCATTTTTGAAAACGATTTCGGGTTCTCCATCTTCGACTTGCATCCTGTCTCGAACGGGCACTGCCTGATTATTCCTGACGAACATAACTGGGATTATTTTTCCCTCTCTCTGGCTATTAGAAAAGGCCTCGACGAGCTGCTCATGGCGGCTAAGGAACATCTGGACGACTGTTTTAGCCCAGATGGATATAACATTGGTATAAATAACGGAAACTCTGCGGGGCAGACCGTGATGCATGCGCACATACACCTCATTCCGAGGTATTTGGGCGATACCGATGATCCTCGGGGCGGGATCAGATGGATTTTCCCCAGGCGTGCCAGCTTCTGGGGAGACTGAAAGACGCCTCGGTCGAACCCAGTTTTTAGTTGCGTGCCGAAATGGTCTAATGTGCTAATAGCGGGCTTCACCCTTGGAAGTTTGTTTTACGCTCGGCTGCTCTGATATGGGCTGCTTTGAATCAGGGGCTTGTCGGTGATTTGGAGATTGTATGAGAATTATTAATCGGGCTGAGAAGAGACAAATTAACAAGGACCGCTACAACGGTGAGGCACTTGTTGAGACGCTGCGCTCCGCTACCAGTCCAAAGGATCCCGACGTTCTTCATTGTCATTATGAGGCAGGCGTGGTTACCAATTGGCACTCGCATCCGGGCGGCCAACTGATCTACGTTCTGTCGGACGAAGGAGTGATTGGCAACGAGACGGACGGGGAGGTATATCTGGTGCGTGGAGAGCTGGTCAGCGTGCCACCTGTCGAAAGGCACTACCATGGCTCTACTCGAGAGGAAGAGTCCGATTTCCTAGTGCTGACATGGGGTGTGACCAATTGGGAGGATGTCTCGCCTAGGCCGAG
>DAHVRV010000056.1:0-5464 GCA_027322285.1 Actinomycetota bacterium | reverse complement strand
TCGCAAAAATGCTGACATCGTGGTCCGCCGACATGATCGAATTTGCAGCACAGGCTGCACGAACTCTGATGGGGAATGTTATCCCGGCATTTCCAGACACGGTCTCATACTATCGCAGGGAGCCTTTAGGGGTATGCGGCCTCATTGCACCATGGAATGTTCCACTTATGATGATGGCAGCCAAGCTCGGACCTGCGTTGGCTGCAGGAAATTCCTGTGTGGTCAAGCCGCCGAGTGTCAATTCTCTGATTGGCTTGAAATTTGCAGAAATATTAGCCAAGGCAGATTTGCCTCGAGGTACGGTAAATCTGATCACCGGTCCAGGCGGTAGCGTCGGCGATGCCCTATCCTCTCACCCAGATGTTGCCATGATTGCCTTTACGGGGAGCACTGAGACGGGGAAAGCCATTATCGCTTCGTCAAGTAAGTCAGTCAAACGGCTAATGCTTGAACTGGGTGGCAAAAATCCTGTGATAGTACTCGAAGACGCTGACCTTGAAAATGCCGCAAATATAATCGCGGAAAAGCAGTGCCTTAATAGCGGTATGACCTGCGGATCTCCTGGACGGATTTATGTTCATGAGAACATACATGATGAATTTGTCGAGCGATTTGTGGCTGCAATGGAGAGGATTACGGTCGGACATCCAAATGATGTTAAGACTGTGATGGGACCTGTTGTAAGTGCAGAGCACAGGGATAAAGTTGAATCCTATATTAGGTCGGGGATTGAGGAAGGGGCAACCCTTATCTTGGGAGGCACCCGTCCAGCTATGCCGCCAATGGATAGAGGCTATTATGTCGTCCCTACCGTCTTTATAAATGTCACCCAGGACATGACAATTGCCCGTGAGGAGATCTTTGGCCCAGTCGCCTGCATCATGAAGTTCACTTCAGAAGCCGATGTAATAGAACAGGCCAATGACAATGTGTATGGGCTATGCGCATCAGTGTGGACAAGAGATGTTGGCAAAGGGATTAGGTACGGCGAAGAATTGCGGGTTGGCTCATTCTGGGTTAACCAGCATAATCACATTACGACGGCTCTGCCGTGGGGTGGTATCAAAGACAGCGGCATAGGGAAGGAGAGTGGAGTCGAAGGTCTAAAGGAATTTACGACACTCAAATTGATGTGCTTTGAATTGCCAGTGTACGCAGGTTGAGTGTCATTGTGTCGTCTTGGGATCAAAACGCCGAATCTCCGTCTGGACCAGTTGAGTCGACGTTGTGAATAAGCATTCGATGATTAAAGCCATATTGGCTATGCGTATGGTAGATCCAATGGGATTCTTCCTAATGACTTCAGCTGGTTGCTGAGATGCGGGGTTCGTTGTTAGCTTTTTCTCGTCAAGCATGACTGTAGCCGGATCAAAGATATCAGTGCGCGAGCCACCCATGCGATCAGCAAGAAAAACCTTTTGGCGGTTGTACTTGCCCTTCGGCCAAGTTATGACATAGTTGTGTGGCTTTCGGCGTTCGGAACGGATTAAGGGGGCAATGTAAACGAGTTCGAAATTGTTACCCCTAAATATAGGCACTGAGGGGTAGGTTGCGGAAGGGAAAGATAAAGAGGTCTGACAAGCAACTTTAGAGTCTGACAATCAGTTGACGGTTAAGGGAACGCTCTTGACCATTTTCGGTGGCAGATATCTATCTTGAAAAGGCATTATGAAAGGAGTGGCGACAAATGCATGAGGGGCTTTGTTCTCCAAGTCGGCTCGCGTGCCGGGAGTACACTTTTTTCTGGTGGGCATGGGAGAAATTCATGTCGTTGTTCTGGTCTAAATTCAGTGAGGCGAGGTCAGTCAATTTTACATTTGAGTTACGTTGCCGCTAAAACTGGCGCAGCTGATATTCGGAAGGGCGATATTGCCGGAGTTACGCTCCTAGGCTCTGGTCGGAATCACGATGATATCTGCACTGCAGCGTAGCTTGGATTTTCATTAGATTTTCAGTTAGGGAGGGTTTTGGTGTCCAGCATTTTTTCCAGTCCGAATCCCATTTTGTTTGGGAATGGGAAATTCAAGGAGACTGGTGAGAAACTTAAGGAATTTGGCTGTACAAAAGTCCTGGTAGTGTTTGATAAGGGAGTTAAGGATGCTGGGATTGCAAAGCGCATAATCGACACTATTCAATCTGCAGGTCTAAGCGTCGTAATCTATGACCGTGTACTTCCAGATCCGCCCGACTGGTCGGTCGAAGAAGCAGCTGATCTAGGCCTCAGGGAAAATGTAGATGGAGTGGTCGGAATCGGGGGCGGTAGCGCCATTGATACGGCCAAAGCAGCAAAACTTCTACTTACTAATCCCCCGCCAATTAGGCAGTATTTTGGTCGGCAGGGAGTAGTGACAAAAGCGGGGGTGCCATTAATTGTGATTCCAACCACCGCCGGAACTGGCAGTGAGAATACGCCAGGTGGGGTCATCACTGATACGCAGCGAAATGTGAAAGACGTTGTTGTCGGCATCGGATGCGCGGTCACCCTTGGGATTGTCGATCCTGAACTGACTACTGGTCTACCTCCAGCAATCACGGCGTCAACAGGTATGGATGCCCTCTGCCATTCATTGGAGTCGTTTACCTCGAAATTGGCGAATCCGTTCAGTGGTGTGGTTGCCAAGGAGGGAATCATGCTCGTTGGCAAGTTTCTGGCAATTGCTTGTCAAGATGGGGCCAATATTGAGGCTCGCGAAGGCATGCTTTTGGCAGCATCGTTAGGTGGCATTGCAATGTCAGGCCCCCTTTGTCATCTTGGCCATGACATCGGGAAGCCTTTAGGGGCAAAGTTCCATATTCCCCATGGAACGAGCGTTGCAATATGCATGCCTCAGATATTGGAGTACATTTCACCCGCCGTGCCTGAAAAGGTCGCCTTCATTGCCGAAGCTCTTGGAAATGAAGTGCCACCATCTGCATCAGCTGTGCAAATTGGTAAGATTGCTGGAAATGCTGTCAAAGACTTGATGACGAAGATCAACCTGCCAAACCTAAAGTTCTACGGTTTGGCTAGGGAAGAAGTTCTTGCAGTCGCTCCTGAGGTTATGAAGCTCGGACTTGGGCTTGCACCGATGCCAACGACTGAAGACGTAGTGAGGAATCTTTTGGCGAGGGCCTACGACGAAAACTAGCCAATGGCGAAATACGTGGATGGAGAGTGAAGGCAGACCTAGTTCACGCACCTACAGGAGCGTGAACAGGATAATTAAATTAAAACATGGAGAATCAGAAAGATGACCTTAAGGCTGAAATATGGTGTACACCAGAGAAGATTGGGTCCTGAGTACCGCTGATGGACAAGGCACCGACTAGTAGGCGCCTGCAGGCGTTAGAGACGCACAAGCGTATTTTTGACGTCACCAAAGAACTCGTAGATTGTTACGGAATTGCAGGTGTGAGCATAAGAGGGATTGCTGAACGAGCAGAAATCTCAGTGGGAACCTTTTACCACTACTATGCATCGAAAGATGAAGTCATATACAGCATGCTCGTCTATATCAAAGAAGAATTCATAGCCGAGATCAGACCGATTCTGAATGGCGAGACGTATTGCGAAAAGATACTTGATCTGATAGTTCGTGATCTTGACTTTATGCAGAATTACATTACGACGTACAAAGATACGCTGAGAGCAGTTTTACGCGCGCGATCAAGCAACAGCGCGTTTTCTGATTATCTTTTCTCCGATTCTAACCCGACATACAAAGCTTTGCGTGAATTAGTCAAGGCTGCGAAAGAAGCCGGTGAGTTTGGGGATAATGTGAGCATAGATGATGCATGTACTGCGCTGCAGACGATCATTTGGGCTATCGTCGATCTGTATAGCGTGAGTAGCACGTTTGACATGACTGGTCACGCAAAGCGTGTTGCACAAATTATCTTACATTCGCTAGTAGTGTCCGTTTGACAGATCCAGAGCGATTGAGCCTAGACCGGTAGTCCTGTCGCAACGGTGATGCTCGGGGCAGTTAGAGACTGCCGGGCAACTGAGTACGTTAACATCGCTTTTCCCAGCCAAGAACTCTTGCATGATGGTGGCGAGTTGGCGGGTCCCCATTGTCTGGCCCAGGTGCTCAAATTTTTACATGCCGGCCGATATGACCGGCATGTAAATGTTGACAAGGTAATTGCCGTTTGAACATGGCGGCTGAAAAGCGTTTCATAGGCGAGGCTGCGATAAAACTCTCGGATCATGCGCTCCACGCGATTCAGCACTCGGCGATATGGTCAGGGCTCTCTGCGGGGCGGCGTTAGAACGTGGGTTCATCACGAAATAATCGGCCCGTTGGAACCTAAAAAGGATCGAGTTGTAATCAATCCGCCATGTTCCAACAAACCAATTTAAGTTCGGTGAACTCCTGCATGCCAACGATTGATCCCTCTTTACCTATGCCACTCTCCTTGACCCCACCACCCCAGGGCATTTCAGGAGTAAGCATGTGAGTATTTACAAAAACACTTCCGACCCGCAACTCATTTACAAGTTTTGAGGCTCGTGCCATGTTCTTTGTCCAGATCACTGCAGCCAGCCCATATATATTGTCGTTTGCCAAACTTATTATGTCGTCCTGCGACGAGAACTTCATGATGCATGCGACCGGCCCAAAGATTTCCTCTCTGGCGATTGTCATATTTTGGGTTACATCAGTCATGACTGTTGGCATCACGTAATAGCCTCTGTCCAGTGGAGAGTTGGTTGGTCTATTACCCCCCAACATGACGGTAGCCCCTTCCGCGATACCTGAGTTGACCAGATTTTCAATCCGGGCACGATGTTCCGCACTGACAACCGGACCCATTGTGGTTCTTGGATCAGACGGGTCGCCAACAATGATCTGCTGTGAAGCCGCAATGAATTTTTCGAGAAACTCATCGTAGACTTCCTCGTGAATGTAGTATCTCCCGGCACCCGAACAGTGCATGCCGCTATTGTTGTATTGCCTGTGAGCAAGAATCTTAACGGCGGCGTCAATGTTTGCGTCTTCGAAGATTATGAATGGGTTTTTCCCACCGAGTTCCATTACCAGCTTTTTCACGGTATTGCTTGCGGCTGACATTATTGCTCTTCCGGTTTCGGTGCTACCCGTGAAGCCAATCAGGTCAACGTCAGGATGTGAGGCAAGTTCGCCGCCAACGCTATTCCCTGGTCCCGTAACGATGTTTACTAATCCTGCAGGCAGGTCACTTTTAGCGAGTATCTCCCCAAACTTCAGTCCAATCAGCGAATTTATACTTGGTGGCTTCAGGACGCATGCATTTCCAACCACCAAGGCAGGTGCAAGTTTTACAGCCATCATGACAAACGGAACGTTCCACGGCGTAATTAGGGCACACACCCCGACGGGTTCACGCTGGAGATACGCCAGCACATCACGGTTGACAGGAATTGCATCGCTCATCAGGGCTCTGCTAGCTGACGCCGTATACTCGACAATTTCCGCAGCCCAGGTTATCGACATTTTCGCGT
>DAHVRV010000055.1:0-5575 GCA_027322285.1 Actinomycetota bacterium | reverse complement strand
ATCCATACCTACGGAGCCTTATCAGCTTTTAACGCCAAGTGCTCCGAAAGCACATATCTGTCGCACGTGCAAAGTCCTGGCCTGGTACCCCTCTCCCGGACACGGTAACTGCTTAGTAGAATCCGTGTCGAAGGGAAAGAAGAAACAAGATGATTGCAAAAGGTGCCAAGATCAACCATTACTCGCCTGAGTTCAAAGACGAGGCTGTGGCGTACTGGAGGAATTCGGGAAAGTCTGCTGAAAAGTGTGCAGCCGAGCTCGGGGTGAAAAAGTCCACTTTCACCCGGTGGGTGACTCTATCGAATCGCTCTATAAAACAAGACGACGTCCCATCCTCGTTCGGCGAGAGCGCTCGTGTACGCCAGCTGGAAAAGGAGAACGCCCAGTTAAAGGCTGAGAACTCTTTCCTAAAAAAAGCCGCGGGCTACTTCGCACAGATGCAGAAGTAGCCGACAAGTACCGGCTCATCCATCTCTGCCAGAAGCTCTATGACATCAAGATGATGTGCAAGCTGTTAGAGGTCAGACGCTCAGGGTTTTACGACTACCTGCATAGGTTGTCTAGCACAGACCCGCGCCAGAAGTTCATAGAGAGCTGTAAACCATTTATAAGAGCAGTCTTTTCCGGCTCAAAAGGGACTTATGGCGCAAGGAGGATGAAAAAGGCCCTTCTGGGCGAGCATCAGATCGTTATGTCGAGGCGAACCATATCTGCTGTCATGGCGGAGCTGGGGCTTTACGCCAAATCCCCAAAAGCGAAGTGCAAGACGACGATCACTTCTGCTTCCAAGGTCAGATATGCCCCGGATCTTTTGCGCCGGAATTTCAGCGCCACCTATCCAGGGGAGTCCCTGGTAGGAGATATCACCTACATTAGGACCAAAGGGGGGTTTCTGTATCTAGCGACGGTGATCGATTGCTTTTCAAAAGCGGTGGCAGGCTGGGCGATAGACGACAACGAACGTTCTCTTAGGCAGCTTGTCATGTTCGGGCAGGATGCGCGGCCAAAGACCGCATTATCTCCTCTGTAGATACAGATGCCCGTCATGGACGCAAGTCCTCCAAAAGCCGCTTCGATAGCTACAAAGCCCATATTGCAATTGATCCAGAATCTGAAATCATCACTGCTGCCAGTGTTACCCCTGGTAATGTCCATGACTCAAGTGTCGCCCTTGATCTCATTGACGAAGATGTCAAGGCCGTATATGGAGATAACGCCTATGGCACCGGGGAGCTTGTCGATCAATTCGAACAACGCTTCATTGAGGCTCACCTAAAGGCCAAGTTTCCAAGACGCATTGATGGTCTCATCCCAAAGAGCGACTTTGTAATTGACCTTGATAAACAGAGCGTTACCTGTCCAGCTGGAATCACCATTGTGATAAGACCCAAAAGAACGCGAGATGGAGGAAGAGCGGTTTTTGGAAAGAACTGTAAAAGCTGCCATCTCGTTAGCCAATGCACCAAATCCAAATCGGGACGCACTATTCAAATCGGTCCATTCGAACGCCAGCTCCAGCAAGCAAGGCTCAGATTTGCTGATCCGGCTTTTCGACAAGACTACAGAGAGACCCGTCCCAAAGTGGAACGTAAACTAGCTCATCTCACACGACGTCTTCATGGCGGGCGCAGGGCAAGAGTACGGGGGATAACAAAGGTCACTGCTGACTTTCTATTGCTGGTTGCCGCTCAAAATCTTGCCAGAATTGCAAAGCTGGGCGTGAGTCCCCCGAAGATCCTAAATGTAGTGCCTATTTGATAGATACAGAGGATACCTCCCCGGCTAACTGGCCGGAAGGGGCCTCAATTGGAGCAACAAATGCAGCTTACAATGCGAATATCTGAATAAATCCGAGATCAAATCCGACATTTAGACACAGGCGATGCTTGCTCAGGCTTGGTCGAGGTTCAAAGAGCTAAATGAACACCAGCCACCTAGGGAATCCCCACCTCAACTAACAGCACTTTCGTAAATCAGATAGGGCGAACGCGCGAGATCCCAGCATAGAACAGAAACTTTCAAAAAGATCTGGCGAAACTTGGGTTAAGGTCATAGAAATTTCTATCAACTAATTCCTCAAAATGTCGGATTCGTCGAAAATCGCCAAAGGTGGAAAGCGATAACGATTATTTCGAATAGGCAGTTCGATGCCTATCCTCACCACTAATGAAAGGTCAACTTCGACAGCTAGAAACGTTATCCAAACCTCACAGGTACAATCTGTGAATACCCGTATGGGTAAAACGTTGTTCTGTTGACCAGATTTGCTTCAAAATAGACCGGATCAGATTCATGCACCAGATCCGTCACAGTAAATGTCGCTTGACCCTGGCTATTCGTCAGCGCAAGTACCGGAGTCTGGCCAGCATTGCTGTTGTTTATCGTAGCCTCACCGTAGATCAACCCCCTTTGCGCATAAATGATCTGGCCCATGTAAACCGCCACTCCTGCTACGTCGACAGGTCGGTCGTATCGATCGACAATCTGCGCGGTGAATGTCACGTTGTGACCATAGGGAACCGCTCCAGCCACGGAATCTGGATTCAGCGCCAAATGCCACTGCGTTGGTATGAAAGCGCCAGAATGACTGATAGTCACTCCCCCAGCGGATGTGAACGCCACCATCTGGAAGCCACCAACCAGTGACGGCATTGCATAGTAATTAGGTGCGACAACCGTGTATGAAGCGGACTGTAGCGGCTTAAGCTGTTTAGGACCGGACAGAACCTGCCAGAACGATGTTAACGACCCACCCTCATCAGCAGTGAATTTTGGCTGAACTGTTCGCAGACTTTGGTTCCTGACAGCTAGTTGGACCGTGTCAACACTTGCAAGCTGACCGGTCGTATGGATGGACGAGACTGTGACACTCAATGGCGAAGACCGCGTCAATGCATAGATTCCTACAAGCCCGATCAGCACTACAGATCCCGCAACCGCGTACAACGCTTTCCCTCTGCGTTTCAAGCTTACTAGAGCTGTTGGAATAGCGTTGTGCTGGGCGACGAAGGCCGGCAACACGAGCATCACCAAGTAGCTTGCGAATGATCTACTTGTGAATGCCAGCGGAATGCAGGGCATAAGGAATAGCCAGCTCTTCAGCCTTGAATAACCGAAAAGCAATAGACCCATCATCACCACCAGCGTCAATCCTCCCAAGAAGGTAAACGCAAACAAGGAACCACCGCCTAGGTGAAGGAACAGCGTCAGGCTGATCAACCCTTCGCCGGCTGGAACGTTACCGCCAAAGAACGGAGTTGTGATTCCCTTGAACCACGCAATCGGCGTTTCCAGATCGAATGGCAAGTTTGTCACCAGAAAAGTCGCGATGGATATAGCAAAAAAAGACCCTGCAGTCCTGACTGACTGAGAAACTGATCGATCTCTGTAGTACTTCTCCCAGCCGATACCTATCAGCACAAAGGGCAAAAGCAACCAGGGGGTCTGCTTGACCGACATAGATAGGCCAAAGAGAACTGGTATCCCGAATCTCCAAAGCGAGCAGGAAGAGACATAACGCTCCCAGGTATATGCAACCACTACCAGAAATGGCAGAAACAGTACGTCAGTAACGCCACCAACCGCATAGGTGATATAAATGCTGAGACTCGATACTATCAGCACAAATGCCCGAGAGCGTTTGGGAGTCATGAAAAACGCAAGAGCCACGGTAACTGCCCACGCCAAGGTATTAACCCAAACCGCTAGCTCTGAGTAGATTCCAAGAACCATGAAAGGAATGTACAAAAGAAACGAAAGTGCGGGATAAGAGAGCGACGTGACCGGTTTGCCAGTCACCATCCATGTGTATGAATTCGGATCAACCTGGAATAGGTTGAACGAGGGGGCCATCGAGTGAAGATAGGGATTGACACCGTGCAAAAACAACTGGGCAGCATACTGATCGAACGCCATCTCGTCTGTCCCGTAGGCGGGATTCTGGAGAATCTGGAAGTATGCCCAAAAAAGAAAACTCGCCAGCATGATGACCAGCGATCCATACAGTGCAATCGTCCTAAATCTCGACCTCTCTGAGCCGCCGTGCCATATAAGAATCCCAAGCCCCCAAAGGATCGCAATGACACCAGGAAGTACTAGTAAAGGCACGGTGGTGTTGGCCATCCAAAGTCTTACGCCCCATAGGATCTCAATGACTCCGAGCGTCATCCAGATTCCTAGGTAAACATGGTATGACGAATGAGATTCATCATTTATGATTTCTTCTTCGCTCGAGCCTCTTCGCATGGGTGTGGAAGAACCGACACCTTCACTTAGAAATGATGGCGGCGGCAGAGACGTTTGAAGCTCTCTCTCTGTTTCCAATCCGCGACCGCTCAGTTTTGCTAGCGAGAACTTCCAGATTGACAAGACGCTATCCGAGATTATAGATCTGAATATTTCCTACCGAAGCGTTGCCAACCACATCGTAGAGCTGAGTGCCATCGGGAGATAGGACGACGGCTACTGAACTAGCTGCGGCAGGAAGAACCTTTTTGACTGATTCTGTGGAAAGCTTTACAACGGCAATGTTTCTGTTTGGGTCCTGACCTTTGAGGACGTATAATGTCGACCCGTCGGAACTCACGGAGGCAAAATAGCCAGAGTGACCTATCGAAAACTGGCTGTCCACCTGACCGTTCGAAGTCTTTAGCTCAGAAATAACTCCGTTCGACTGGAGCACGTAGACGTGCTTTTCCGAAGGGGTTACAGCAAGTGAAACTGCAGCTTTGGGTACTGGCACGGTCGAGATAACCTTCCCATTTGTGTCCTGGACAACACTGACGCTCATTGCAGAGCCCACGCGAGTCAGAACATAAAAGGTTTTAGCATCGCTTCCAGCCGCCAATGCAATGACAGCTCCGGAAATTGGAACCGTTGAAAGGAGACCTCCGGTAACACCACTTCGAAATTCTAAGGCACCCCCGCCAGATGGAGTGGAGACTCCGACGCAAAGCTCACCAGTGGCATCCTGGGCGACCGCAGAGACATCGTTTGAAACAGACACGCTGGCATCGACCTTGCCGCTACCAAGACTGATCTGGAATATGCCCTTAGATGTGGCGTTTCCAGCAACCACCCAGAGAGTCCCGTTCGGAAGCGGAGATGATGCACTTAGCGTGCCTGAAGGAATAGGAAGTATCTTTGTCGGCTTAGACGACTGAGTCTTTGCCCCTGCGGCACGCGAAGACACTCCCTGAACCGTTGAGCTTCCACATGCTGCGAACATTATCCCAGATGCAACCAGCCCAGCGACTTTGGCATATCTGTTTTGCATTTCACCCCTAAACTAGGTCACACCCACGCTGACAATGTTCCTACATTAGATGATCCGCAAGTCTGCTTTATGAACACACAGCAAAAAGTACAGTTGTAGTCGGGAATTAACGCACCGCATGCAGCGAAGTCTGATATAGCCACCCGCATTACCTGCTGGATTGCTTCGTTGAATCCACCCACCCAACACGAATCAAGCCATAGGGGACAACCGAAAACGAAATTGATCTCTGATCTATAAAATCTTGATTAAGACGTTACTGAACTACTGGAGCGTTCAGCGTCTTTCCAGCCATAGACC
>DAHVRV010000054.1:0-5872 GCA_027322285.1 Actinomycetota bacterium | reverse complement strand
CGATTGGATCTCTAGCAAAGCAGGGCTTTCTGCTCCCCATGGGCAACGCCAAGCACGGAATTGGCATGGTCTCCACCCCCACAGGAGGACTGCATCTCTACTACGCCATACCTCCTGGTGTAAAGATCAAGAACTCATCCGGCGAGATCGCCCCTGGTATTGACATCAGAGGCGAAGGCGGCTATGTAGTGGGTCCGCCCAGTCAGACACCAAATGGTGGGTACAAGTGGAAGCAGTATCCGGTACGACTCATGTCTGCTCCCGAATGGTTAGTGGAAGCTGCTAAGCAGACTCCTCCCCCACCCCGCCCGCACTACCGTGCCACAAAACCGACCGAAGACATTCCACCTGTAGTCGCAGAAATGCTGAGGGATCGGCTAAACCGAATTGCCAATTCCACCAACGGTCAGCGAAACGAAACTCTCAACCGCGATGCTTTTTATCTGGCGAAGTTCATTGGTAAAGGATTCACCGTCGATGAGCTTGACAATTGGCTATTCAATGCAGCTTTGGCTTCCGGCATGCCAGCTTATGAAGCACGTCGCACCATCGATAGTGCCATTAGAAGCCAAGTGCAAAGGCCCGCTCCGCCAAGTACCCCCTCTATGCCGTCAATGCACAAAGGTCTCTAGCAACTTCTGAGCTCGTGCATACGTATAGATATGGAGCTAATTACAAACCAATCAGGCAAAGCAAAATCCGCGTCGGATATTTTGCGCCAGTACCGCGTCTATAACCCGAATCTAGCGATTGCGCCACTTCAGCCCGGAACCGACCGCCACTGGTTGAATGTCCCAGGCGAACAGCGCTATCGCCGCCCTGCTGAATGGCAACCTCAACAGTGGCCAGATGGTGCCAATGTCGCAATTTCAGCAGGAACAAGAAATCGCCTCATAGTTATAAACCTAAGTACCAACAGTGCAAGAACAGAGTTCATCGACCAAATAGCAGACCACGGCGGGGACTTGAGCCCTTATGCAGTTCGAACCCCAATCGGAGTTCAGTGGTATTACCGTACCCGATACGATCGGGATCCCATTCCTGCCGCAACCTCCACCATTGATACACCCGGATTCCAGGTCATTGCAGAGGGCCAATATGTTGTCGCTGCCGGTTCCCTCATTAATGGCTACGAGTGCAAAGCGCTGTTAGACCAAACCCTTGACGTAGCTCACCTGCCGGAACTCCCCAAATACTTTGCCGACGCTCTGGGCTTTGTCGAGAAGCCAACTCTCCAACCCTTCGGGTATAAGCCAAAACTTTAGTTGGCTAAAACCCCAGCTCATGAGCTAAATCAAAACCTCGTGCATACGTATAGATACAGACACAATCAATCTCGACGAAATGGAAACCAAACCTAATGGCCAAGCGAGCAAAAACAAAACTAAATTGGGAGCAGCTTGATCTCTTTGCTGAATTTGACGACCAACCGACCGAAGGAGTCGACGATGGAAAATCCATATCTTCCGGTAGCACGACAGTTTCTTCGGGATCATCCGCAACTATTCAAGGAATCGACTCCCAAGGTCAAAGAAGAGATGGCGGGGATGATAGCGGATCAGGTGCTGGTACAAGTGAGAGCCCTGACCCCAGCGATAGCCGAGTCACAGATAACCCCACAGATGACCCAGGAGCAGATCGAGGGCGTGACGAACATGGCGAAGATGCGGGCAGAGGAAGTGGCCTATCACGAGGTGATGTACGCGATGCTCGAACCCTACTAGAGGCTCAACGTTTTCAGCTTCCCTCAACTCACACCCTGGTTCCAAGTGGAGCCAAAGCCAGAGCTGAGGCCAACATTGAAGCCATACGGGTTCTAAATAGCATCAAAAGCGCAAGTGATGCAACAAGTCCAGCCTACGCCACAGCCTCGGAACAGGAAGTTCTAGCTCGGTATTCAGGTTGGGGTGCATGTCAGGAAATCTTCGATGAGCAAAACGATAATTTCACAGAGCTTCGCAATGAGCTAAAGACCCTGCTTTCAGACGAAGAATACGTTGCAGCTCGGCATTCGACCCTCAATGCTCACTACACCGACCCCTCAATCGCAGATGCGATGCTCACAGCTCTTGAAAGCCTCGGTCTTCCCCTTGGTGCAGCAATCCTCGAACCTGGTTGTGGAACTGGAAACTTTATCGGCCTTCGAGAAGGATACGGTTTCGTAGGAGTGGAGCTCGACCCGACCTCTGCCGCTATTGCTGAAATGCTCTATCCAGATGCAAACATTCTCAATCGAGATTTTGCAGATAAAAAAGGCGGCGGCTTTGACGCGGCTATTGGTAATGTGCCATTCGGTGACTACAAAGTCGCGGATCCCGAATTCAACTCCGCTGGCCACAACATCCACAACTACTTCATTATCAAGTCATTGCGTCTGACTAAACCTGGCGGTCTGGCAGCTTTTGTCACGTCTTCCTACACCCTCAATTCCCGCAATCCAGCTGCTCGAATCGAGATGGCACGCTATGGAGAATTCTTAGGCGCTGTACGTCTTCCAAATCAAGCCCACAGCCGAGTTGCCGGCACAACAGTTCTCACCGATATTATTCTGTTCCGTCGCAGCGCAGAGGTAGCCAGTGTTAGTGAAGCGGCAAGCCAGCAGTGGATACAGACCCAACCCATTGGTGAAGAAGTACGCACCAATAGCTATTTCGTAAACCATCCAGAAATGGTGCTCGGCCAGATAGTGATTGCTAAAGGTCGCTTCGGGCCTACCTTAGAAGTCGAATCGGATCCAGATACCTCGTTTTCGGGTCTACTTGATGAACGTCTTGGCCAGATCACAACCCAAGCTCTTTCACAAGGACTTGGATACTCTTCCGACCTTGGGGTTCTCGAAGAAGAATCCGATGTCATCAACCACAAAAGAGTCGGATCCATATACCAAGATGACAACGGCGAATTCATTCTCACTCACTCTCACGGACGAATTGAGCCCTATCCGGTAAAAGGTGCAGCAGCGGCTCATGAGCTACGCCAGCTTCTAAAGATTCGTGATACTTACGACAAGTTGCTTATTGAGGAATCCAAACCCCACGGCGACCCAGAGCCAGTACGCCTGGTGCTGAATGAGGTCTATGACACCTACGTAGCCAAATACGGCGCAGTAAACCGCTTCAGCCTCTCTAGCCGCAAGCAGCTCGATGATGACGGCGTAGAGCGCCTGGTCAAGGTCTATCCAAAGCTGGGGGGATTTCGCAAAGACAAGATGTTTCGTGCGGTTGCCGCACTTGAGAACTTTGACGAGGAGACTGGAGTTGCCGCCAAAGCCGCAATATTTTCCCACTCGGTGTTGAGCAACGACCCTGGCATTTTAGGTGTGGATGATCCCGCCGAAGCCATCGCAGTCTCGCTTTCACAAAACGGACACGTTGACCTCGTAGCAGTCTCGCATCTACTTGGAATGACTGAAGCCGAAACCTGGGAACAGATTAAGGATTTAGTCTTTAGCGATCCTGTTTCCGGCTCACTCATCGACAGTGCCAGCTACCTATCAGGCAACGTGCGGACCAAACTCGCACAAGCACGCCGAGCTCTAGAGGCTGGAGACGAATCCCAAGCCCGTAACGTAGCTGCCCTTGAAGAAGTGCTACCAGCTGATCTCGACATAAGTGAGATCCGACTTCGCCTCGGCTCTACCTGGATTGCCCCAGAGGTGGTGGAAGAAGCTTTCAACACAATTACCAGCAACTTCTCTTGGGATAAGACCACGGTCTCCTATGTAGAAGCCATAGGCAACTGGCAAGTCAAATCACCTGGGCGCAGTCGTCGCACTACTGCAATCACACATGAATACGGTGTACCTGGCAACATGGACGCTACAAAAATCCTTGAGAATCTTCTCAACAACAGAGAAATTCAAATTCGAGTCATGGTCGACGAGAGATTGGTTATCGAACCGGAATTGACTGCTCAAGCAAGAGATAAGGCAGACTTGTTGCAGCAGAAAATGATTGAAACCATCATTGCAACACCAAACCTGGCCGAGCGGGTGGCGCGGGCATACAACGACCGTTTCAACGCAATCGTCCCACGTTCCTATAACGGAGACCACCTCCAGCTCTCAAGCCTCTCACGCACGTTCAAACCACACGACCACCAGAGAGAAATGGTTGCCAGAATTCTCCACTCTCCAACAGCTCTTGCAGCCCACCCAGTAGGTGCGGGAAAGACCGCCGAGATGGTTATCGCTGGTCAGATACTACGTAGGTCAGGCAAGATCAAAAAGCCTCTCTATGCGGTGCCCAATCACATGCTTGAGCAGTTCGCCCGGGAGTACTTGCAACTTTATCCAAATGCAAAGATCCTTGTGGCTGACAAAGACGAGGTAACTCCAGCCTCAAGAGCCGAATTTGTCTCCCGCTGTGCTACTGAATTCTGGGATGCTGTAATTATGAGCCACAGCTCTTTTGGCCGCATTCCCCTATCTGTTGAAACCGAACGTGAGTTCCTGATGGAACGCCACATTGAACTCGAAACCGCCCTGACAAGGTTTGCAGGATCGAGCGAGGCCACGGTTAAAGCTACCGAAAAGAAGGTGGCTCGAGAACTCGCCAAGTTGAAGTCTCAAATGGAGTCAATTTCTCGTGACGATACTTACACATTCGAGCAGATGGGAGTCGATTACATCTTCGTCGACGAAGCCCACCTGTACAAGAACCTTGCTACCATCTCGTCGTCATCAGAGTTATCAATCGTCGGTTCCCAGAGGGCGACCGATCTCGCAATGAAGCTCCATTACCTGCGCTCGTCGAAAGAGCACGATCACTCCCCAAGGGTTGCCACATTTGCAACTGCAACCCCTGTAGCGAACTCACCAACCGAAGCCTATGTCATGATGCGATACCTGGCTGGCGACGCTCTTTCAAACGCTCAGATCGCTCACTTTGACGACTTTGCTGCAACATTTACCGAGAAGGTAAGCGTGATGGAACTCTCCCCCGCTGGCACTGAGTACCGGATGAAAGAGAGAATCGCCAAGTTCCGAAACCTGCCTGAACTTCACATGATGTTCAGCGAATTCATGGACTACATCTCTCCCGAAGAGATCAAGATTCCAGCTCCCAGTGTTAGAGCGGGTGGAATAAACACTATCAATATCCCTGGTGACGAATCACTACGACGATACACACTGCAACTGGGTGAGCGAGCTAAGGCAGTCAAAAACCGTATGGTGGAGCCAGAAAAAGATAACTTCCTGAAGATCACCTCAGACGGGCGCAAAGCTGCTCTTGACTTACGGCTTGTGGGTAGGCGTTATGCAGACCCAACCACTTCAAAGGTAAAGACCGCCGCCAAAGAGATTTACGCCAGATATATAGCCAATAAGGACAATATCTACAATGACGTAGACGGACGACCTCATCCGCGTCCAGGAGCGCTGCAAATGGTGTTCTGTGATCAGTCAACGCCTCATGAAGATCACTCGTGGAATGTTTATGACTCATTGCGGGATGAACTGGTGCGACTGGGAATGCCTAAGAGTTCAATCCGCTTTATCCACGAGGCAAGATCCGACGAAGAAAAAGCTCGACTTTTTCAGTCGGCCAGAAGTGGCGCAATTAGTGTTCTGATCGGCTCAACTGGAAAGATGGGAACCGGAGTAAATGTCCAGGAGAGAGCCATAGCAGTACACCACATGGACGCTCCGTGGAGGCCGGATGAGCTGACCCAGCGCAACGGACGTGTGGTACGTCAAGGGAATCAGAATAAAGAAGTGGACGTGATCGTTTACGTCAATGAGGGATCCTTCGACGTATTTCTATGGCAGACACTTGCTCGCAAGAAGAACTTTATCGACCAGGTGCTTACCAGCAACGCCCGTGAAGTAGAAGACGAGAGCACCGATGCTATCTCCTACGCCCAAGTAAAG
>DAHVRV010000053.1:0-6211 GCA_027322285.1 Actinomycetota bacterium | reverse complement strand
AGCGGAGCCGGGCGCAGGATACGATCCTGCGCAGCCAACGATGTCCAAGCGCAAATGAGCCTCCTTCGGTCGATCGTTTCAACAACTGGAGATCTATGATAAAGCATGTCGAGCTTTTCTCTATGAGATACAGCGTTTTGAATTATTGTGAGTTCTCGGAGAGTTTGAAATTGTGTTCTACATTTTGGCCCGACGTGCAGCCATCTATTGATTTGTTGAATAATCGAGGTCCGCTCCCCTATTCTGTAGATCTTCCAGCGCATCCAAGGAGCGTTCTTCTGAGACACCGGTGACGAGGTCGAGTAGGATCCTGGTCGGAAAGCCGTAATCCAGTGAATCGACTGCGCTTTGCAATACGCAGTAGTCTGTAGCTATCCCGCAGATGTCCAATGCTTCAATCTCTTTTCTTTCGAGCAGTTCGAGTAGGGATTCATGTGTTTGCGTGCTCCCTTCGAATGCGGAATAGGCACCCCGATACTCGCCTTTTAGCACAATGTGATCAATAAAACTTGTGTCTAATGCGGGGTGGAACTCACTTCCGGCAGTTCCTGCCACGCAGTGTGGCGGCCAGGTACTCATGAGATCAGGATGCGCTGAGAAATGATCGGCGGGTTGCCGATGATTTTCCTTGCTCGCGACGATGAGGTCGTATTTGTCGGACAGTCTGCGCAGATATTCGGTGATTCGGTGGGCAACTTCCTCGCCGCGTTTGACTTCAAGCGTTCCGCCTTCGCAAAAGTCGTTTTGTACATCTACTATTAAAAGTGCTCTGCGGATATCATTCATGAATCGCTCCTTTGAACAAACCGCCAGCTGCCGCGTGCTCAATAATTTCACGAGCTCCGTTGCTAAAGTGTAGTTATGTCTTTCGCTGCTGGATACCTGGTTGCATTTGGTGGTGGAATAATCTCGTTTCTTTCGCCTTGTGTGCTTCCGCTGGTTCCTGCCTATCTTTCAGTGGTGACTGGCCTCGATGTGGCCGAGCTAAAAGGCGGCAATTTGTCGCTGGCAAGGACAACCAGAACTCTTCGAACGACGCTTTTGTTCATTGTCGGATTTTCTGCCGTGTTCATCGTGCTTGGGCTAGCCGCGACCTCTGTTGGGAAGGTCCTGTACTCTGACCGCATCGCTTTGACCCGAATCTCGGGGATCATCTTGATTGCGATGGGAGGTTTTCTTCTGGCATCACAACATCTTCGGATTCCCAGACTCTATTCAGAGAAGAGGTATTGGCCTAAATCGGGGGCAATGGGACCTGTTGCCGCGCCTGTCGCGGGTATGGCATTTGCATTCGGATGGACTCCGTGTATCGGGCCAATACTGTCATCCGTCCTGGCAGTCGCGGCTACACAGGGTCAAACGCTAAAGGGCGGGCTGCTCTTGGCTGCCTATTCCCTTGGGCTTGGCGTTCCGTTCTTGGCAGCTGGGTTGGGGCTTTCGAAATTGGATGCTACCTTTAGCTGGGTCAAGCGGCATTTTTCCGCCATCACCACGGTTTCGTCGCTAGTTCTGATATTCTTTGGGATTTTGCTGGCGTTGAATAGATTCATCATTCTTACGCAGCAGTTGTCGGACCTGATGAACTTTTTGGATATGGGCCGCCTAATAACCCTGGGATGATGGAGTTCACTCCATTGTTGACCAGTGTGCTGATCTCAAGTTGTGTTTCCGTTTCTATGACCTGGTGTTATGCGGATCGTGTCGTACATTCCAGAGAACCTCGGGTAAATGCCACGCTGTTGAATGTAGAGTCATGGATACGCTTTGTTGTCGGCCGGAGTAGTGTTCATCGTAAGCGCCATGAGAAGTCGAGGTTCAAATGACCCGCACGGTATCGCTATTTGTTTCCTGTTTCAATGACATGATGTTTCCTAAGACAGCGCGCGCCGCGGTCGAGGTCTTAAACAAGTTAAATGTCAAGGTTGAGTTTCCTGATGAACAAACCTGTTGCGGCCAAATTCATTTCAACACAGGATACGCATCGATGGCCGTTCCACTCGTCAAACATTTTGTCGAGAGTTTTAGCGACTCCAATGAGGTGGTGGCGCTATCTGCATCCTGCACCGCAATGATCCGCGAGCATTATCTCGAGCTAGCCTCTCGGACCCACGATGATGAACTTATTTCAGGAACCGAAGAACTGGTTCCGAAGGTTTTTGAATTCTCCGAATACCTGACCGAGGTGCTTGGGGTTACAGATGTTGGAGCATCCTATCCGCACAAGGTTAGCTATCATCCGACATGCCATTCTTTGAGGTCCCTGCACATTTATCACTCTGCTATCGCGCTTCTGGGGGCAGTGAAAGGGCTGGAGCTGGTGGATCTTCCGTATGCGGAGCAATGCTGTGGTTTTGGCGGCACGTTTTCTGTCAAGAATTCTGCCATGTCAACCGCGATGCTGGCAGATAAAACGGCAAACATTCTAAATGCGAGAGTGGAGACAGTGGTGGCTGTCGACAACTCATGCCTGATGCACATATCCGGTGCTCTGCGCAGAAATGGTACTGGAATTTCTGTGATGCATCTCGCAGAAGTTCTTGCTCAGGGTATGGACGGGGGTGAAGGCTGAGATGGCAAGAGCCAAGACCGGGTTTCCTTTTGCCTCTATTGAACAGATCAACAACAGTCAGCTAAGAGCGAACCTGAAGTCGGCTACCTCGGCCATCAGGGAAAAGCGCGCCAAAGTGGTAGGAGAAAAGCAGGATTGGGAGGAGTTGAGGAGAAAGGGTGAGCGGATCAAGAACGAGGTGCTCGCAAGCCTTGATGAATATCTGCTTGAGCTTGAAGAATCGGTGACCAAAGTCGGTGGAGTCGTGCACTGGGCTGCGGACTCCTCTGAGGCCAACCGCATCATCCTTTCGCTCATACAGGAACACGGCGAGAGCGAAGTAATCAAGGTCAAATCTCTCACCACAGATGAGCTGCACCTAAATGAGTATCTCGCAAATCACGGCATCAGCGCTGTTGAGACAGATCTGGCTGAGCTGATTGTCCAGCTTGCCCATGACAAACCGTCCCACATACTTGTACCTGCTATCCACAAGAGCCGGTCTGAAATCAAAGAGCTTTTCGAAAATACGATCTCCAAAGGTAAGGTTTTGGGCGATGGGCCAGCTGAACTAGCGGAGGCCTCCCGGCTCTATTTGAGAGAGAAATTTCTTTCTGCCAAAGTAGCAGTTTCTGGAGTGAATTTCGCGGTGGCGGAGACGGGTACGGTTTGCATCGTCGAGTCCGAAGGCAATGGGCGCATGTGCCTGACTCTTCCGAAAGTCCTAATCAGTGTGATGGGCATTGAGAAGGTGCTTCCCAAGCTGGATGACCTTGCTGTATTCCTGGAACTATTGCCGCGCTCCTCTACGGGTGAGCGGATGAATCCGTACACGTCAACCTGGACCGGCGTTCATACGGGTGACGGACCGGAGGAGTTTCACCTGGTGATTCTCGACAACAGAAGATCTCACGTTTTAGCTGATCCGGTGGGTCGCCAAGCCTTGAGATGCATACGGTGTTCGGCTTGCCTCAACGTTTGCCCGGTTTACGAGAGATCTGGCGGCCACGCCTACGGTTCGGTCTATCCCGGCCCGATCGGGGCGATTCTCTCGCCTCAACTGTTTGCTACCGAAGCTTCACTGTCACTCCCCTGGGCCTCGACTCTCTGTGGCGCGTGCTACGAAGTGTGCCCTGTGCGCATCGATATTCCCAGGGTTCTGGTGCATCTTCGCGAGAAAGTGATCTCAGAAGGCTATAAATCAAAGTCAGAGGAAGTGTCTTTCGGAGTGATAGCTCTAATCTTGCGTTCCGGACGCAGATTCGAATTGATTCAGCGGGTTGCCACGCAAATCCGACGGCCACTGAACCGCGTTTTGTTGACGGTATCGCTGCCCGGCGCACTTGGGAAGTGGCGTGCAGCGCGGCAGGTTCCCGAAATCCCCGACGAGACATTTCGAATGTGGTGGAGAGCGAATCGGAGTGATAATGGAAGCTAGCAGCAATAGACCATCGCGCGGAGCAATTTTGGAGTTGGTCAAGGCCGCGTTGCGAGAGAAATCGGCTTCTCACAATTCAGCAACAGCCGGGGTTGCAACCCCGGGAGCCCCGGGAACGCCTTTTCCGATTATGAAGCAACTCGAACAAAGCGCGACCGATCTTTTCAAAGAAGTGCTGCTCGACTATAAAGCCACGGTCAGGCGATGCGAGGAGCACCAGATTCCGAGCGTAATTGCTGAGCTTTTCGCTCATCAGGAAATATCTAGCGCTGTCATACCTAGCGGTTTGGACAGCAGTTGGATCGAACAAATTAAGGGCATAGAACTTATCGTGGATGACGGCTTCAGGTCTGCAGGTGAGTTAGCGTCGATCGATGCTGTGATCACAGGATGCGCATGCGCAATTGCTGAGACCGGAACTCTTGTTCTGTCGTGCCAGCCAGACGAAGGCCGAAGGGCTATCACGCTTCTTCCTGACTTCCATTTCTGTGTTGTAAGATCTCAGGCAATCATTCGAGGTGTCAAAGACCTCTTCAAGCATGTCAGCGCGACGAATCCAATCACATTGATCTCCGGTCCGTCGGCAACTTCGGATATCGAGCTCAAGCGGGTAGAGGGTGTCCACGGTCCAAGAAACCTTTTCGTGATCATTGTCGGCTAGCGCTTCTGCCTTGGCCTGCTAAAAGGAAAGTTCTGGGAGCGGTTTCGCGTCCTATTGGAACTTCTAAGCGCAAGACCTCTTGTCGCGGTTGGAAAAGAATTGTTCTTTTCTGATGCTGTTAAGTCGAGAATACAGGTCACAATTGTTCTGAAGGTAATAAAAGGTTGCAAGAAACGTCAAGCGCAATTTTGATCACTAAGGGGCAATTATGATCGGCAAACGGTGGTTGTTGGCAGGTCTGGTTTTAATTCTCAGCAGCTGTGGATACTCCGCAGCTAGCGGCTCAGCTACAAAGTCTTCAGCATCGGGCAACTCTGCCCAGGGTATAGTATCTTCCGTTTCCTCTATCAACTCGAAGTATGGCGAGATCCTTGCGTCGAGTTCGGGCCATACTTACTATATGTTCGAACCGGACACATCCAAAACGTCAGCCTGTTACGGGGCCTGTGCAGGAGTCTGGCCCCCGGTCACGGTCGCTGGGTCAGCAAGCCCCCCGGTGTCTGGAAATGCGAACAAGGCCATGGTAGGAACGATTGTTCGCACAGATGGAACTAAGCAAGTGACCTACAACGGGCATCCTCTTTATACATTCAGTGGCGACACCGGGCCAAACCTTACCAACGGGCAGGGTCTCGACCATTTTGGCGGATATTGGTACGTTGTGGGAGTCGATGGCTCGGTTGTAACGTCGGCTGCGGGTGGAACGTCTCCAACCTCCACCGGAGCGCCGGGCTCGTTGTACTGAATTCCCACAACTGCCCTGCTAGTAGTATCTAGATTGATTGGTCGCTCAAGTCGAGGAGCCTATGGCCTGGGTATCCAATTGGTATTTTAGGGGACGTACTAGACTGGCGTAATGCTGAGTCTCCTAGCGGCTATGTTAATTGCTGGCTTTGTAATTGGCGCGCTGGGGCGGCTGGTTGTTCCAGGTCCAAATCCTATGGGAATCTTTTCGACGATTCTGGTTGGATTGGCAGGATCATTTGCGGGGGGTATCGTTGGACGCCTTATTTTCGGGCCGCATTACTCCTATGCGATCGGCTTATCGCTTATTGTATCGGTTTTATGCACTGCGCTGATTGTTTATATTGTGCAGCGGCCTAGACGCGTATAGTTGTGCATTGGCATGACAAAACTACGAGCCGGTAATCCAGTTCGGGGATTAATGACTCCGTATTGACAATCGGAGCGATCAATTAACTAATGACTTGGCCTTATGGAAAAGCCCGCTATCCTCAGACCCGAGTGCAGTCCGAATTCTGACCGACATGACTGACTGTTTCTCCGAGTTGGCGCCAATAGAATTTCCCACGCCCAGATATCGCTCGATTACTTCGGGGTTTTTCAGAAGTTCCTGGCCAGTCCCACGTATGGTTATGTTCCCGCGTTCAAGCAGGACTGCTTTGTCAGCGATGGAAAGAGCAATCTGTCCGTTCTGTTCGATCAAAAGTACCCCAACGCCGCCCTTGGCAAGATTTGGGAGGATATCGAAAATCGTCTGAACCACAATTGGGGCAAGCCCAAGCGAAGGCTCATCCATGAGCAGGTACTTGGGACCCGCCAT
>DAHVRV010000052.1:0-6426 GCA_027322285.1 Actinomycetota bacterium | reverse complement strand
ACGCCCTTTTGACAGGACGTTGCGGAGTGAAGCTCCAACGCTTGAAATACTTACCCACCAGACGCTCCTTGACCATCCGTACAGCAGAAAACTCTTCCAGCAATACGGACACCTCTGTCTCTATGGCCTGTTCGATCAGGGAACGTGCCGCTCGCCGAAGTACGCCTTCAATGCCCAGGCCCAGCTCTCCCATACCACTCTCAAAAACGGTACTATCTTTCACGGCGCACTCCTCGTTGCTCATTGGTCGGCAAACCCTTTGTAGCAACAGTGCGCCACCTCACTCAAGTCAGATGTAATCTGCCCGTACACCACTTTCGATCATAGCTCAACCTTATTCGTTAGGGAGCATCGTCAAGAAATTTGATTGGCATGTGTAACGTAAGCGGCCCAAGCTTTATAGATGACTTTAACACCTTCTTCGGGTCATGCCAGTAGTCAATCCATTCGTACAGTTGAGCAATGTGTGAGAATGCAGCGCGGAGACCTTCTATTCCCGGACTCGACAATTGCTTCCCGTGGAAAATTGGGTTGCGTATCTCACGATAGAAGGAAATAGACCTCTCATAGAGTTCTTGGTCGAGGTGCTTCAAACTTAGCTCTTCATGGACGGACGCTGGCATACGATGATAGACATTAGCAACCATCAACTTGGCGCCGAACATTGATGGATTGCGAATCTTGACCATGAGTTCCTTCGACGCAACACCCAATGCGGCAGATGCATAGAACAATGCACCCGGAAGATAGGCTTCGACGCCCAGTATGGATCTCTGAAGGATGAGTGTCATGAAATCGTCTGGCATGCCTCCCCATATGAGCAGAGATGTCTGAATCGGGCGGACAGGTGGTTTGAGACAGTCCTCCGCATCGTGCGACTTCACGAAAGCGTGAGTGGCCCTAAATTCGTTTCGAAGATTAATCAGCGGGATATTACCGAAGGTCAACCCGAACGGTGGAGCTGTGGACATTTTGTACTCCCTAACGTGACTGAGTTGAGCGGCGTTCCGCCAATTTTGCACGGAACCTCCGTTCCAACGAAATGTTCGACACGAGAGGTCGACGTCTGTCTGTGCAGCTCCAAGAATGAAAATTCAGCCTGCAGTCCAGCATAACTCATGGGGCAGGGCCTCCTTCTTGTAGCTCATCGCGAAGCGTCTGCTTTCGGCTGTGCGCATCAAGCGCGCTTATGGGACAGCGAAACAACGCTTCGCAGCTTATCATTTTTCCCCGCCCTTCATACAGTCCCGACACACATGCTAATGGAGTCCTCTTTGAAGGTTGGGAAAATGCGGCGGCCTGTCGCGCTGCAACGCTTTGTTATGCGCGTTCACGCCAGAATATCCGTGAGCCTTTTTGATGTGAGAGTTTCGGAATCCTGTACTGGATTGATCGTCTTACCGAACCGCTGATGCATCGCCCCCCGAACTAGTTTCAGCATAAATTTTCCGTGCCGTTTCTCAGAAGGAAGTGGAACCTGATTACCCATTAATTGCAGAGTATCCGGAGCGGCCTCTCCAGGCTTGTAAAGCTTGTGCTTAGCATCATCTCGCTTGCGGGAATATTTGTGTACGAGCTTGTTGTGCTGATCCTGAGCTAATTCGTTTAGCCAACTGGCTATATCTTCGTTTGACACTTCGAGTAAGGATGCCAGATGGGCTACCTCTACGAAATAGTGTTCTAGGTCTGGGCCTTCTGTTACGAACGGCGTTGCTCCATAGCTCCTAATTCTTTCTTCAAGCTTTGACTGTTCTTGATCAGTAAGAAAGTCATTATCCGTATGAATGATTACTTCCGTATTGGGCGCATGTTCTTTTATAAATTCTGCTAGTGCGCCAGCAGAACCAATGTTGCTTGATGCTTTGTAGCTGTAGAGCCTCGTGCGATCCATATCGAAGCCTGAGGCCTCCGCAAGTGTTTCAAGAAGATCTAGTTTCGTATCTTCGCTAAGGATCACATAATCAACTTCACCTTGCAGGAGCTTATCAAAGCTGTCTAGGGCTCCAAGGTCCATCAATACAGAAACCTTGCGCAGGTCGAATCCCTGTTCGTGAACGAGTCCATCCTTCATCCAAATAAAGTTAGCTTCGCCGTAGAGTGCATCGACTATGTGGCGACTGTGGGTTGCCACAATTATCTTTGTGTCGAGTTCTTCCACAACGGTCTGAAGTGCTTGGACCAGCAACGTTTGGTTGTCAGGATGCAAATGTGAATCCGGCTCGTCCAGCAAGAGAATTCTGGGCTTGAATAGAGTCGCATAGCTGAATATCTGCAGCGCCTGAAGAACTCCGGTACCAACAAGCTCTAACGGGCATTTCTGTTCGTTCTGGTGGAGGCCTACAGTGACGTTGATATGACTATCGTGGACTGCATCAAATTCAATCGATATCGAGAACTTTGGAAAAATAGCCCGCATGAGATTGGTCAATTCTCCCAACCGCTTTTTTCTTTTAATCAGAAAAAGCACATTCCTCAAATAAAGATTTGCATCCCCACTTGCAACACCTTTGCGAATGACACTTTCCGAACGAAATTCCTCGACATGCGGGATTCCCGCTAATCCTGGAACGTAGATTGAGAAAGGTGATATTGAGCTGGTTAAGATGGAACCAATAGCCGACTCTCCTGATCTCTCGCATCCCACGTTTCCTTCGTTTCGCGCCCTATACACTCGAACAGTATAAATTTTGTCGTCGTCGTCTATGGACCCTCTTACGCGCAAGTACCCAAAATTCGATTGGTTCTGGTATCCGAGACCCGAGCGCAGATTCACGAAGCTCTTAGCCGGGCAATATAAAAGGTAGTCTTGAGCAAAGGTTTTCTTGTCTAGACGCCTAGCAGCAACCGCGGTGCCTACTGAAAAATGAATACCCTGTAAGACACTGCTCTTGCCTGAGTTGTTCCCCCCAACAAGAACATTGATATCAGCAAGTTGAATTTCTGCCTTCTTGACACGCTTGAAGCTTTCAATTTCGATGCTAGTTATTTGCATAATGGCCTTGAAGGTATGTGTGGCGCCTAACGTTAATTCGACTGCACTGACAGTGCAGCGTAACATTCCAAACTGCAGTATAACGTTCCCATACCACCCCCGGTCAGAAATGATTGTTACTGGCCGATATTACCCGTTCCCAAGTTGGACTAAAAGGTCCGCTTTCGCTGCCCTGCCGTCATTGTCATCGAACTTTGAGGAATAACTGAGTGGGCAATTGGGAGCCCTCGATGTCGATTCTCAGTTCCGCCAAACTCTGGCCTTGCGATTGGGTTTCATTGTTGTGCAGATCGAAGTGACCAGCTTGGCGAACATTATTGTACGCTGTCCGCCAATAGGATATTCCCTGATCGAGTCGCACGGTCAGCTTCTTCCCAGACGACCAAGTCACAGCAAACATACGTCCGTGCCCCGTGCTAGATGTATCGGCGACGTGGACCAAAGAGCGCAGGCCAACGTATTGGAAAGCCGCCTGTAGTACCTGGTCACGCACGGTCGTCTGTGGCCAGTCCGACCAAAGCTTATTTTTGGCCATGTTTTCCCCAGCGCTGCGGCGCTCGGTCGTAGTAATTTCAACATCAGATAAAACCCATCTGCCTTGTCCGACGATCTCCCGCAAACCAGAGACCACCTCCACCAAAATAGCAACTGACAGTGGGGTAAACAGATAGCGATCGCGATACGTTATGAAGATGATGTCATCATTCTGATCAAAAAGGAGATCGTTAGTTCCTGCATGTTTCTCAGCCAGATGCAGCCAAAAACGCTTGCCTAAACCTTGTAAAGGTCCATCCAGCTCATGGTGGATTTCGATTTCCCGGTCGCTTGTGTCAATTTGTTGAGGGCGCAGTGTTTCGACCACAAGTCGTTTGCCGGAAGTGGCTGCAATCTGCTCCGCCGTAATAAGAGGGCTGGCACTTCGGCTCCATAAGGGGCCAAAGACTAAAGCTGTTTTATCGTCTACGGCCCAACGCCTGGCAGGCATACCAAGGGCTTCGGCCAATAGCCATCCATTCCCGCAGCGGTGAGGAGCACCAGTGGTGGATAAGCAAATATTCGGGTGATCGGCGAGGCTGGCGAGTAAATGACGGTCCGCATCATCCAGGTTTCTGATACTGCGCTCAGGCATCACGATATCCACTGAAACGTCTTGTCCTGCTAGACGATAAGCCAGTTCCCGCAAAGGGGAGGTGCCAAGATCCCAGCTTTCTGAGGTGCCGCCAGTGTAAAGCCGAACACTGGTAAACCCTTCCCGGGTAACAGCATGCCAGATCGCTTCTGCCAAATGCTGATTCTCAATTCGAGAAGATGAACCGAAGTACGCATATTCATCGGGGAGACGCAGATTATTGAGCCAATTATCAGAGAGCACTTCAAGAGCTTCTTTACGGTCTAAGTTATCCGCATCTAAACGCTGATCAAAATCGAGTATGCAATGCGGGCAAGCACTGTCACAATGCACTGGGCATTCCAGATGCTTACGTGCATGATGAAATAACTCACCTAAATGGCGCTCCGCACCAGAAGTGTATCCTGCTGCATAACGATCGAAAAGAAGAATAGAATAACGTGCTGGTTCATTTGCGATTCTGACTTCCTTGATATCGCATCCGAGTTCCGTTGCCTGCACACCGATGGATTCTGCCAGAGCATCTCGCAGCGCCACCGCAAGCGTCATAGCCTTACGCCGGTGGTGTAACCAAATACCGTCTTCGGTCTTAATTTGCAGTTCAAAGATATCCGTCCAGATTTCATGGCCCAGCGTGATACCTTGCTTGACCTTCCAAGCTGCCCCACTTCCAGCACATGCCGCCCCCCCATCCTCGCTAGCTCGACGCAATTTGTAATGTGGATTTTTGAAAACTTCTGGGAGAGAGCCATCCGGCAACATAGGCTCTGCACGCCCGCATTCCAAGCAAAGTGCATAGCCAGTGCCGTGAATACCGCGAGACTGGTGAAAGATATGTCCACGTGATGTGACGCGGAACTGTCCTTGGTTAGGATTCAAGAGTGGGAACCAATCACCACCCGCGTCAATCCACGGCGCTTCCACTGGTACAAAATGCTGGGTAGTGACATCGTTGTTCGGTTCTTTGAAGAAGTCCACGGCAAAACCCGCAGGTTGAAGGAATTCCCGGATATTGGTCGGTTGAATTTCAGCATCACAGGTATGGCAATGGCTGGCAAATCTCATGCTATGGCTAGACCCACTGGTGCCGCAGTGCTGGCAACGCCAGGCATGGCGAATTTCCTGAATCTCCTGAGCGTCCTGTTGCCCAGCAGGAATTTTCCAGTTAAGTGTAATCCCTGCAGACCGATAAACCAGTCCATCCATAACTACTTCTGAACCCGGAGCGTATTCCCTCAGTGCAGTCGTTAGGTCGCGGCTAGCTAGTTCTCGCCGACGATACCTATTATCTTCGCGACCAGATTGATTGCTGTGCTTATTTTGTTTTAATTTTCCGTAAGTAAGGTTGTCAAATGGGGCAATATGGGTAGGGAAACCATATGCAGGCAAGTAGCCGCGCGTGGAAAGTTCGCGTAATAAATATTCTCCAGACAATCTATCTTGATGTAGTCGTACCGCTCGGATAGCTGGTGATTTTTCACCAGCAGACTCCATTTCCTTCGCCTCTCGTTCCAGTTGTTCCCATTCTAACAACCATGCTCCAGCGATTTTATCCATTTCCTGTGCAGCGATATTGAGTAATCGGGGCAAAATTATACCTTCACAGATGCTATTGCGCACGAGTTGGCCCAGTTCATAAGCCAACTGGGTGTCAGATATTTGTAACCGTCTAAGCAACCCACTCTTGCGGGTTGGCGCCGATCAGGCTAATGCAGTTTTTTTCCAGTTCCAGGGTAAAAGTTCGTGGAGCCGTTTGTTGGGCCAAGTGGGTAGTTTTTCGAGCACATCGCAGAGGTACGCGAAGGGCTCAACGCCGTTCAGCTTGCACGTTTCGATGATGCTGTAGAAGGATGCAGCACGCTCACCACCAGCATCATTTCCCGCAAATAGATAATTTTTGCGACCAATTGCGACCCCCCGTAGCGCCCGCTCCACCGGATTATTGTCGATGCTGAGCCGACCTTCTTTGAGGTAGAGGGTGAGGGCCTTCCAACGCTTCAGAGCGTAGCCGATAGCTTTGGCAATACCACTTTTAGGGGCTACCTGCATCTGGGTTTCGCTGAGCCAGGTGCGGAAGGACTCCAGCAAGGGGCCGGCGCGTTGCTGGCGGACTTGGGCTTTCTGATCGGGCGGGGATTCCTTGATCTCCGCCTCGATGGCGTAGAGCTTGGCGATCCAGGCCAATGCCTTCTGCGCCACTGGACTCGGACCCCGCTGTTCCACGTCATAGAAGTGTCGGCGCACATGCGCCCAGCATCCGGCTTCGATAACTTGTTCCTTGCGGTAGAGGGCATCATACCCCCCA
>DAHVRV010000051.1:0-7304 GCA_027322285.1 Actinomycetota bacterium | reverse complement strand
GGACTCCGTCCCAATACATTCCCGAGACCTCTACAGGTGAGGCTTCATTAAGTGCCTGGATTACCTGACCACCACCGATATAAATTGCCACGTGACTAATGGGTGAGTAGTAGAAAATCAGGTCGCCTGGCTGTAGTGCGGAAAGTGAGACCCTCGTGGTGTCATTGTACTGCGCTGCTGCAGAATGGGGCAGGTAGATTCCCGCCTTTGCGTACACGAATGCGGTCAGCCCCGAACAGTCGAATACGTTCGGACCTGCACCACCGAATACGTAGGGTTTGCCGAGTTCCTGGCGGGCCCATGAGAGCGCCGTGGCTATTTGGCCAGAACTGAGGCCTGGAGTGGAACCGCCAGAACTGAGGCCTGGAGAGGAACGGCCAGATCCTGAACCCGATGATATTGGGGAGGACGCCCCGGATGCGGGAAAACTGAAGGTTACTTCCCGGGCCCTTGCGGCTGCAGCAGCGGCAGCCTGTTGAGCCTGAAGCTCCTGTTGCTGCTTAACCAGTGTGGCGATTGTGGAATTTACGGAATTAAGCTGTGCCGTTTCCTGATTTACCGCTACTTGAGCAGCATCTTTGGCGCTGCTGACTTGATGAACCATGGCGACTGCCTGCGTTTGCAGAGTCTTAAGTGAACTTTGCTGTATTTTCAAATTCTGAGTGGTCTCTTGATATGAAGCCACTAGGTCCGTTTGCGAATTTGTAACAGTATTCAGGTACTCTTGGCGGACCGAGGCCTCTGTAGGGCTCTCGCTCAGAAGCGCCGAAAATTCAGGCAAGTTTCCGCCGGTTATGTAAGCGTTGATCGCTTCCTGTGAGAGTTGAGACTTGATTGCAACGATTTGCGCTTGAGTTTGCGAGATTTGAGTTTGCTGGGTACTGACTTGCTGGTTGATTTTCGTCAGAGAGAGTTGCGCTTGGTCATAGCGTTCCGCTAAGGCTGAAACTTGTCCCCCGAGATAATTCAACCTTGCCGTTATTGTTGCTGCCTGCGCTTGCTCTTCTGCAATAGTTTGGGCGCTGGCCACTCCTCCAGTTGGGAGAAGCTGGGCAAAGGAGGCTGCCCCTATTATTAGAAAGGCCAGTGTGGTTTTTCTTTTTGGCGAAGTTGTCCGTTTCAACTTCACTTTTGAGATCATCCGAAATGGTTTCACGACGTTCAAGAATCTAGTCCGGGAAGCCAGGCCTACGCTTGCTATTTGGAAACTTAATTTGACGGCGTGGCGAACGCGCAGGTGATGAGGGATAAATTTAAGCGGTATGAAAAGTCACGGATTTGACGAAATTGAGAATAATCCTTGGAATAGTTGTGAATGTCGGGGTTGTGAATGTCGGTGGAAGTGAATTTAATTAGCTAGTTGTTTTAATTTTGACTAGTTTTGTTTCTTTGGGTTGCGGATTGTTGAGAGGTGAGATAACAGATGTCTCAAAGTGAAGAATTTCGAATCGAGCATGACTCGATGGGAGAGGTTCGAGTTCCCAGCACTGCCAAATGGCAGGCTCAGACACAAAGGGCTGTGGAGAACTTCCCGATTTCGGGTTTGCGAATAAGCAGGTCACTGATTTGGGCCTTGGCCACGATCAAAGGCGCCGCCGCGAAGCAGAACGCGAACCTCGGAGTCATCGACCCCAAGGTTGCAGATGCGATATATTCTGCGGCAGTCCGCGTGGCGGATGGAGACTATGACGATCATTTCCCCGTCGATGTGTATCAGACGGGATCCGGGACTTCATCGAATATGAACATGAACGAAGTGCTTTCGACCTTGGCCGGTGAAACGCTAGGCCAAATGGTCAAGCCAAATGATGACACTAATGCGTCTCAGTCATCGAACGACGTCTTCCCCTCAGCAATTCATCTTGCCGCAACGAGTTTGCTAAAAAATACGCTCATACCAGCCCTGAATAATCTAGCGGAAGCCTTGTCGGCCAAAAGTGAAGAGTTCAGTGACGTGGTAAAGTCTGGACGAACGCACTTGATGGATGCCACTCCAGTAACCTTGGGCCAAGAATTTTCGGGATACGCATCCCAGGTGAAATACGGGGTAGAGAGAGTCAACTCGATCCTTGCCCGCGTAGGGGAATTGCCACTTGGAGGTACTGCGGTGGGCACCGGCATAAACGCTCCGGCTGAATTTGCCCGAGGTACCATTGAGATTCTGGTTTCTTCGACCGGCCTCCCGTTGTCGGAAGCACGAGACCACTTTGAGGCTCAGAGCGCCAGAGACGCACTTGTTGAAGCTTCCGGAGTCATGCGCACCATAGCCGTTTCTTTTTACAAGATTGCAAATGATTTGAGATGGATGTCTTCGGGCCCCCGCTGCGGATTGGGCGAGATTCACCTGCCTGATCTCCAGCCTGGATCTTCAATCATGCCCGGGAAGGTCAATCCTGTCGTCCCAGAGGCGGTTTGTCAGGTCGTCGCCCAGGTGATAGGGAATGATGCGGCGGTAGCTTTTGGTGGATCTGCCGGAAATCTGGAGCTGAACGTGATGCTTCCAGTGATCGCGAGAAACCTCATAGAGTCGATCTCACTATTGGCTTCAGTGGCCAATGCGCTAGCTGACAAGTGTATATCTGGTATTGAGGCGGATCGCGAAAGGTGCCTCAGTTACGCATTGTCCAGCCCTTCGATCGGCACAGCCCTGAATCCTTACATTGGATACGAGGCAGCCGCGAAGGTGATCAAGAAATCTCTAAAGGAGAAGAAGGATCTCCGAGCTGTGGTGCTTGAGGAGGGACTCCTGAGTCCGGAAGAAGCGGACAGGGCACTCGACGTGATGGCTATGACAAAGGGCGGAATTCTCAAATAGCCGTTGCCGCTGAGTAATCTATAGCGATCATCAAGCGACGTCCCCTTGCGGGTAGCGTTCTTTGACTTCTTCCAGTTGTCCAGCGCTTTTGCAAGATCAGCGATGCCCGAGTTGTAAGCCTCCTTGGAATTAGCGGCCCACCATGGAGCGACATCATCCTTGGTCTGATTCCAACTCTTTCGTAATGCAGGGAGTGTCCAGGGGACGGATATGTGGTTGGGATCTTCAAACTTGGCATCCATGTCAGCCTTCACCTGTGCCAGTGCCCAGTTGTACGCCTTACGTCGAGCGCCAAAGTGTGAATGGATCAACGACACCCGCTCGGGCTCACGGGGCCACTCGACCTCGAACTCGGCTCCTGTTGCCGACCAGCCAGAGGGTACTGGCGTAAGGTCGTCACCGTCTCTACGGTACAGTTTGAACAGGACGGACACGGACTCTACCGTTTGGCGGTGAGGCTCAAAGCCATCACCAACGTCCACGCAGCGAGACATCCCCGTATGGCCGTCCTTAGGCGGCTTGGTCGCCAAGTGTACACCACCGGTCAACTCTGCGACCTTTGCCGCTTGGGCGACCGTGTTCATCTCAACCAACATCAGGTATCATCCTGCCCTAATGGTGCAACAGCAACCTCGATCACCCTACGAGCCCTGTTGGTCGCTGCTTGCTTACCATAAAGCCGCTCACAGAACGATGTCAGGATTTCGGTCATGTCTCGGACCAGGTCGTCGTCCAGTTCGGTCGGGTCCATCACTATCAGTTCCCTCCCTTGGGCTGCAAGAGAAGTCTCCACGTACTCCACGGCAAAGCGAGCGAAACGATCTCGATGTTCAACAATGATCCGAGACACCGATGGATCACGTAACAAGGCTAAGAACTTACGTCGATGACCATTGAGCGCAGATCCAACCTCGCTAACCACTCGGTCAACGCTTATCTCTTGAGATGTTGCCCATTCGGTGACTCGCGCCACTTGTCGATCTAGATCGGACTTCTGGTCCGCCGAGGAGACTCGTGCGTAAACGACGGTCTGTCCTTTTTGACGGTCGTCGTCGAGAGCATCCACCAAAATCAGTCCCCCTACCTTGCGAGCGGAAACGGGCAACTTCCCATCACGGAACCAGCGATAGGCAGTGATTCGAGCTATTCCTTGAGATTCGGCCCACTCAGCAAGGTTCATAGTGTCAGTATAGTACATTATTGTGCGTTATAGGTAGTGGATTCGGCAACAGTTGGCAACCCCCTTCTGCGCCTGCAAGCATTCAGGCGGCAATACCGTGCTAGTTTCGAGTTATGAATCCCCTGGAACGACTCAGGTACATCGCTCGAATCGAGGGTGAGGATCCAGTTAATCTTGCCATTGAGGCAAGTTATGTCATTGCTGAATTGGCCAAGGATAAATTCATGCTGGTGTCGGCTCTACGGCGATTATTGGATCGGCATCCAGGCTTGGGAGTGATTTGGATGCTTTCATCCAGAATAGCCGGATCGCTGTTTCCGGAAGAAGAGGCATGGAACCTTGTTGCTGAGCTTTCGGCGTTGCCGAGGAGAGCCAATATAATCGCATTTCCAAGTGTGAAGATCGAACGCGATGGGATCGTAACCTTCCAAAGCGAATCCCTGGGTCAACCAATGCAGGTATCAGATACTGATAATGGTCTCGACCTTCTGCGTGTGCATCCAACAGCCTCGGTAGTCGTAGCCAGTGATCTAGTTTCTTCCCGCTTTGCAGTCATCCACGCCAAGGGTTTACGGCTGATTGAGGGTCATAGAGCTTTGACCGGGCAAGGAGCTGTCACCATCTGTGCAAGTGACAGTTCATTGGTGCCACCTTCAATATATGACTCTCTTCGATCACGACTTGCTTTCGCTGGCACGGAAGGCGTTCCCCTTCGATTGTTCGATTTGGATGGGATAAGAGAGGTGGTTTACCAAGGTGATTCATATTTGCCGACGGCCATCAACCGTTTGACCAGTTGGCGCGTCCCGCAGGAGATATTAAGATCTGCCGGACCTCTGCTCGGCTGAGCGATTACGAATTTCAACTGGCGGCAGGCTGTTTGAGGCAAACACCGGCATTTGTTGAATTGCGTGTGTTGCTTGCAGACGCGATCTGATCCGAAAAGACCTCTGTTTTCCGTTGCATAGCAAATATGGTTGGAGTAGTTTTTCCTCCATGGGACAAATGATCGAATTTTCAAGTAACGGTACGTCTTCGACCGGCTACCTGGCCTCACCGACTGAAAAGGTAGCTCCGGGAGTCGTTGTGATACAGGAGTGGTGGGGCATCGTCGACCATATCAAAGACGTGTGCGATCGATTCGCGGCCAACGGCATCTATGCGCTGGCACCGGATCTTTATCACGGTGTGGTGGCCAAAGAGCCGGGCGAGGCTGCCAAAGCAATGATGGCTATGGAATTGCCGCAGGCTGCAAAAGATATGGGTGGTGCCGCGGCCGAGCTGGTTAGGCGCAGCGGCGGATCCTCTGTTGGTGTTGTCGGGTTCTGCATGGGTGGCGCCCTGGCTCTGGTGCTCGCTGCCGAAAGACCTGATATTGTCTCGGCGGTTTCACCTTTTTATGGGGTGGTATCCTGGCCAAGCCCTGGCCCGGATTTTCAACGGATTTCAGCAGCGATTCAAGGTCATTATGCAGAAATTGACGACTCTGCCTCGCCCGACGCCTCAAGGGCACTGGAATCGCAACTCGAATCGATGGGAAAGGAAGTGGAGTTTTTCATCTACCCAGGCACCCATCACGCTTTTTTCAATGACACGAGGCCCGAGGTTTATGATGCGCAAGCGTCCAAGCAGGCGTGGGACAGGCTGATCCCATTTTTGAGAGAGCATATCAACTAGACGCTAATTTCTGATTTGAACGATTGGTGCTTGACATAGTGTCAACTTTGATTGAGGACTATATTTCTCTGGGTTTGCAATTAAACAAATACATCGACGGATTAGTTGATGCTTACTATGGTCCTCGGGAATTGGCTGCCAAGATTCAAGGATCTGCAAAGGTTGCACCTGGAAGATTGGTTGAAGACGCCCGCCAACTGGTCAATGCGATCGATTCTGGAGAGCCGTTGGATTCTAGCGGGAAGACTTACGATTCTTCGAGAGCTGCTTGGCTTCGAGGCCAAGCCATAGGATTGATGACTACGTGTCAAAAGCTGGCTGGTGTCAAGGTTGACTACGTCACGGAGGTGGAGCGCTGTTACGGCGTGAAGCCGCGACGGGTCTCGTCAGAGGAGGTAGACGATGCCCTGGGTGTATTGGAGAGACGGATACCAGGCGTTGGTTATCTTGGCAGTCGGCTGAATGATTATCGTAGCGCATTCGAAGTACTCCCTGGAGACCTGGAAGCGATCTTGATGGATCTGAAGGAGGTTCTAAGGGAACGGACTCTAACCTTGTTCGGGCTTCCGGAAGGTGAAAGCTTGGAATTCGAGATCGTTAAATCAAAACCTTGGTCAGGGTTCAATTACTATCTCGGAAATTTTAAGTCAAGGGTGGCCGTAAATGCAGACCTGCCGGTCCTTTCTACTTCGCTTGCTCATCTGGTCGCTCATGAAGCGTACCCAGGCCATCACTGCGAACATGTGCGAAAGGAAGCCGATCTTTACCGCGGACGTGGACAGTTGGAAGAGTCAATATTCCTGGTAGGCACTCCTCAGTGTCTAATCGCGGAAGGTCTTGCCGATTTTGGTCTCGAGATAGCAATGGGTGACGAAGAGTTCAGCTTGGTATCCGAGATGATGATCAAGAGGGGAATCAATTACCCCGATCAGGAGTCAAAAGAGCTGAGAAGCGCATTTGAGACGCTTTCGAAAGTCCGGGCCAATGCGGCCTGGGACCTTCACCAGGACGGTGTTCATCCAGACAAGGTTGTTGAAAGTCTTGAGAAAAATGCTCTTTTATCTCACGCAAGGGCTGAAAAAGCGGTCGAGTTTCTTACTGATCCCATTTGGCGCGCCTATATCACGTGCTATGTCGAGGGGTTTCAGCTAGTTAGGTCGTTCGTCGGTCTTGCCGGTCAGGTGCCTGAACCAATCCGGGTAGAAAGATTCAAGAGGTTGATCACCGAGCAAGTGCTGCCACTGGACCTGAGCTTCTAGGCCAGCCTGCATTTGTTGTCTATCGCGGACTGGGAAAATTAGAGAAAGTTCACTATAATTGCTCAAATGTCCGAACGAAGCCGTTACTTACCACGCCGATCTTGCTTATCGGTACCAGGGTCTTCCCAAAGATTTTTGGAGAAGGCACCAACAATCAATGCTGATATGTCATTTTTGGATCTTGAAGACTCAGTCGCACCGCTTGAAAAGCCGGGAGCTAGAGCTCAAGTAGTCAAAGCTATTCGCGAACTCAACTGGGATGACCGAGTCCTTTGCGTCCGAGTCAATGCCTGGGATACTAGGTGGACCTATGCCGACGTGATAGAAGTCGTCGGAAATGCCGGCGAACGCCTAGACGAAATAATGCTGCCGA
>DAHVRV010000050.1:0-8812 GCA_027322285.1 Actinomycetota bacterium | reverse complement strand
ATATGATTGCGCAGTCTATTAGACCAATATCCGTGATGCCGGTTAGCGCGGTAGCGGATGAAATCGGCACTCCCGTTACTCTGCTGGCTGCCGGCGCGATAGTCGCCATGTTCGTGGCTGGAGTCGCAGCTTTGTATCCTGCTTATCGCAAAATCGGACGGCCTGTCACCCCGATGATGGACGAGCCCGACATATAACGAATAGTGCGATCGAGAGCTTGGCCAATCAGGGTTGCCTCGTGAAAATATCGATTTGGATTGGTCTAAATGGCCTAGGTTTACCGGCTTTAAATCGAGGCCTCAATGACTTATCGATCCTGAGGGCCAGGATTGGTATGAAATGGCAAACGGTCTTATTGTTACATTGATTTCAACTGTAGTAATCTGAAAAACGTCGTAATTCCGGAGCCGAACATGGTTGCCAACGTCTGGAGGGGAGATTCTGTGGTCAAAGATTTGCGCAGCTGGTTAGACACACTGGAACAAAATGGAGAGTTGTTACACATCAACAAGCCGGTAGATCCCAAATCGCAGATGGGGGCGCTCCTTTATCAGTCCCGTTCCAAGGCGCTAATGTTCCATAATCTGACCGGTTCTCCAGGATGGCGTTCAGTTGGGAATGCTCCCGCCAATATGGACCACGTGGCACTCGCATTCGGAATGAAAAAGGAAGATGTGGTTCGCTATCTTGCCGGGAAGATGTCTGACAGAATTCCCTGGGAGCGCGTACCTACAGGTCCCGTAAAGGAAGTTCATCTCGAAGGCGACCAGATTGATTTGACGACATGGCCAGTGCACCGTGCAGGGACCAAAGACGGTGGCGAGGTGATCGGATCCGGAATGGTGTTTACCATAGATCCCGAAACCGGAATGCAGAACGTAAGTATTCACAGGCTTCAGGTGAAGGGTCCCCGCGAGACAGGGATCTTAATGGTTCCGAGACACACCAGGACTATCTACTCGAAGTATGAGGCAATGGGCAAGGCTATGCCGGTATCGGTGGTAATAGGGCATCACCCCCTTTACTACATGGCGGCGGCAATCAGCGGGTCTCTGGGTATGGATGAAATGGAAATCGCTGGAGCTTTGTTAGGCGAGCCGGTGCAGATGGCCAAGTCGGAGCTGAGTGACATTTACGTGCCCGTGCACGGAGAGATAGTCATAGAGGGCCATATCCCTCCGTTTCAACGCGAAGAAGAGGGCCCCTTTAGCGAATTCCAGGACTACTACATTGCCGGGACAGGAAAGAACCCCATAATTGTAGTCGACAAAGTTACAACCCGGCGGGATCCTATCTTCAAGAACCTCCAAAATGGCAGTGAGATGGAAGGCTGTTTGTTCCATAAGTTCCCATTTGGCGCTGCGATATATAACCATATTCAAAATGTTGGCGGCTATGTCGATTTGGCAAACCTTTTGGTGCTGCCTGGGATATTTGGAGTCGTGATCCAGATGACTCCGCGTTTCGCAGGGGAGGCCAAGAATGTCGGATTGGCAGCCCTAGGCAGTCCTGTGCTCCATCCCAAGGTCGTAATCGTAGTTGATACTGATGTCAATATTTACGACTATTGGGAGGTCCTCTGGGCGATTAATACGAGGGTAGATCCAGCGCGAGACGTATCTATTGTAGATGGGGTGCGCATCCACCCGATGGATCCAACCGGAGTGGAGCTCAAGGGTCCGGGCGGACCTGATTGGCAAAGGCTCGGGAGCAAAATGGTCATCGATGCCACTAAGCCGGCAACGTCATTTCCCGAAGCACGCGAGGAGTATGAGCGCATCCGCCCCGTGGGTGACGGTGAGGTGATTCTCGCCGATTTCTTGGACTGATCTTTTTTGTGCTGACCGCAGTTCCTTTGCGGCTCTGTCGCGCCTTTAGAGTCAGTTTCATTAGCCGGATTACCGGACTGGATTACCGCAGAAGCAGCAATATCGCGGTTTAGATGACTCCTGTGCCTTCCCATCGTCTGAAGAGTTCGTGTTTGATTCCAACCTGGTCGAGAACCTTGCCTACGGTTTGCTTTAGCAGGTCATCGATAGATTGCGGCCGATGGTAGAAGGCAGGAACCGGCGGCAGTATGATTCCACCTGCGAGGGTCACGGTTTCCATATTTCTCAGGTGGATCAGGCTTAAAGGTGTTTCCCGCGTGACAAGCACCAGGCGGCGCCGTTCTTTCATGCAAACGTCAGCCGTGCGAGTAAGGAGATCGGGCGTATATCCCGAAGCAACGGCGGCCAAGGTGCGCATCGAACACGGTATGACCACCATCCCCATTGTCTCGAACGACCCCGAGGAGATTGCCGCCCCAAGATCCTCTGGGTTGTACACCACGTCACCAAGCTCCTCGACTTCTTCGCGGGTCATGCCGAGTTCGTAGGCGATGCTTTTCTCCGCGCCTTTGGAGAGAACCAGGTGCACCTCTACGCTGTCAATTTCGCGAAGCGCATTGAGCATGGTCAGTGCGAGCTGCGGAGCGCTGGAACCAGAAACTCCCACAATCAGCCTGTTAGTCGGACTCATATCGTTTTACCTTCCGTTGCTCATTCATCGCTACTGGCTCAATCCGATGCCGGATTGCCGGCCTGACTCGGTGAAATAAACCCGAGGCGAGGCTTCCGCCTGTTCGCCCAATCTTCGCATTATTGTTTTCGAACCGTTGGCGGCTCTATTGACTTTTCAGTAACTCTATTCATTTTCGGTCAATTTTCCAACTCCAAAAAGAGCATCTTTATTCTCGCTAACGCGATAGATATTGGATGCGATCACAGCGTGATTGTGACTGTCGTTTCTGGGATACAAAGTCGGCCGCCTTGGTGGCAGATCCTAGACAAAACTTTCACCAATAAAGTCATTCAGACTGCCGATACACATCTGTAGTGCGGGCCTATGATTTGAATAAGGACGACAAATCAAGAAATCTGAAATGGCCAGCGGTGTCATTTCGGCGACCAAATAGCACATCAAGCTAATATTTTACGCCTGGCAGAAAAACTGCGGAATCGGTTTAATTGGGGCTTGTGGCACATGATACGCTTTGCCTGTCAAAAGTTGTAATGCATGGGGGAGCACATGATGCTCAGTCTGAATCACCGAAAGTATAGATTGCCTGAGCTGAATTGGTTTCCGGGTTCGCTGTCCATTCGGGATGAGATTGCAGGGTCTGCAGTCCTGGTTTTCAAGAACTTTCATTAGATTCGTGCATTTCTTGAACAGCTTTGAAATATTCCGCAGATATCCGTTGTGGCCAGAAGGATTGATTCCATCAGGTTGTGGCTTTAGAGGAGGTAAGGATGGGTGACATTGGCAGTCGCGAAATTCTGAGATTATCGGTCAATGGGCAGAATCAAGAGTTGTTGGTCAAGCCGTACACGACGCTCTTGGAAATACTTCGTGAAGATTTGCGCTTGACCGGAACAAAACACGGTTGTGAAGCCGGTGAATGCGGTGCCTGTGTCGTGCTCATCGATGGAACTCCGCAACTGAGCTGTCTGGTATTGCCCGGTCAGATTGAAGGCTCCGATGTGACGACTATCGAGGGGGTTTCTGACGGGGGAAAATTGCATCCGGTTCAGCAGGCTTTTATGGATCATGGTGCACTTCAGTGCGGCTACTGCACTCCGGGGATGGTTTTGTCTTCGAAAGCCTTGCTCGATTCCAACCCTAGGGCGTCCGCAGAGGAGATCAAAGAGGCGCTCGCAGGCAATCTATGCCGCTGTACTGGTTATGTGAGTATCATCGAGGCTGTCGAGGATGCCGGGAGGGCAATGGCGTGACTACTGTAGCAAATGATCCAAATGTCGAGCTAAGAGTAATCGGCAAGTCTCTGCCCAAGGTCGATTCAGCTGGGAAAGTGATCGGTCTAACCGCGTATGCAGATGACATTGAACTCCCAGGCACCTTGTACTGCAAACTTTTGCGCAGCCATTTGCCTCATGCCAAGGTGCTTTCAATCGATACGAGTGCGGCCACTGCGATTAAGGGAGTCATCGCCGTTATAACTGGCGATGACCTACCGATCAAATACGGCATTATGCCCACCAGCGAGGACGAGCATGCGCTCGAATGCGAGAAGGTGCGATTTGTCGGTGATCCTGTCGCTGCCGTCGCCGCGGTTGATGAAGAAACTGCACTTGCGGCATGCCGGGCCATAGTGGTCGAGTATGAGCCGCTTGAGACCATCGAATCGATAGAGCATGCACTCCTTCCACCGTCGGACGAGCCGATACACGATTACGCTGGACCGGGAAATATACACAGAATCGGCGCATTGGAGTTCGGTGAAGTCGATGAAGGTTTTGCGAATTCAAGCTTTATTCGCGAAGATGTCTTCTTTTACGAAGGCAATACCCATCTACCGATGGAGCAGCATAGCGCTACCGCGACCTTTGTTGGTGATCAGCTGACGTTGTGGTCATCGACCCAAAATCCCCACTATGTGCACCGTGCGCTGGCAAAAGTATTCGAAATGCCCATGGGCCATATCAGGGTGGTGGCAGCTCCTCACGGCGGTGGCTTTGGCGGTAAATGTGACCCGTTCTCCCATGAAATGGTTGTTTGCAAGCTCGCAATGATTACGGGTCGCCCGGTCAAGTGCACTCTTACCCGTGAAGAGGTATTTTATGTTCATCGCGGGAGACACCCGGTAATGATGTGGGTGCGAACAGGCGTTTCCCAGGATGGAAAGATCCTTGCAATGCATTTCCGGACAGCGTTGGATGGCGGAGCCTACGGCTCCTACGGTCCGGCGTCCATGCTTTACACCGGAGCCCTGCAGACAACGACTTATAACATTCCTGCATACCGTTTCGAAGGTGTGCGCGTGTTCACGAACAAGGCTCCATGCGGTCCTAAGCGCGGACACGGAACTCCTCAACCACGCTTTGCGCTTGAGCTTCATATGGACAAAATTGCCCACTCCATCGGGCTTGATCCCGTGGAACTTAGGAGGCGCAATTACGTCAAGCCGTACACCCGGACCATCAATCATCTTCGTATAACGTCTTGCGGAATCGAAGAGGCCACAGACCGCGTGATCGAAGCGTCGCGTTACTACGAGCGCAAGAAGAGGCTCGGACACGGGTTGGGGTTTGCCGTATCAAGCTATATGTGCGGAGCCGGACTGCCAATTTATTGGAACAAGCTGCCACACAGCGAGTGTGTTATCCAGGTTGACCGCGGAGGAGTTTCGCTCTATTGCGGTGCCACCGATATCGGTCAAGGTTCTGACACGGTGTTGGCCACAGTAGCTGCAGAGGAACTCGGGCTTTGGCCGACGGATATTCGCGTTGTCAGCGGTGACACCGGTTTGACGCCGGTGGATCTCGGCTCCTACTCCTCGCGGGTTACATTTATGGCGGGAAACGCAGCGCTTCAGGCGGCACGTGAGATGCGTGAGATTCTGGTTGGCGCTGTCGCGGAAAAAATGGAGTGCAGCCCTAAAGACGTCGTGGTTGGGGATGGTAAAATCGGAGAGCTTTCCTTCGAGGATGCTGCCACCCTTGCCCAGCTGCGCCATGGCGTTCTAACAACTCGAGGCACTTACGCGCCTCCGCGCGAGATAGGCGGCAGATATAAGGCCGCCGGCGTTGGGCCGAGTCCTGCATACAGCTACTCGGCTGCGGTCGTTGATCTCGATGCTGATCCGTATAGCGGTGAAATCCAGTTGAACAAAGTATGGATAGCACACGATATCGGACGCGCGATCAATGCTCTGTCCGTCAAGGGTCAGGTCGAAGGCGGTGTTTACATGGGCTTATCGGAAGCCATGATGGAAGGCCAACTTTATCGGCATGGCCTCCATAAGCAGCCGTCGATGCTCGACTACAAGTCATTAACTTTCTTCGAGATGCCCGAAGTCGAAACCTTCTTGGTGGAAACCGTCGATCTCGAGGGCCCCTTCGGAGCTAAGGAAGCCGGACAGGGCCCGTTGCTACCGGTAATTCCGGCAGTGGTCTCAGCGGTCTATGACGCCCTTGGAGTCTGGGTTGACGAGGTTCCAATTACGCCGGACAAGATCATGAGAGCTCTTGATGCTAAGGCAAAGGGTCGAGAAGGCCGCTATGGGCCAAAGAGCTTCCCGCAAATTTCCTATCCGACTATTGTAAAGGTGCCTCCTTTCGATGCTTCGTCTACCGCGTTTTAGTTATCTACGGCCTGAATCTGTTGCCGAAGCTGCCCAGATTCTCTCAGAGTATGGACCCCGGGCAAGGATTGTAGCGGGGGGAACCGACCTGCTTCCAAAGATGAAGCGTGGTCAGATAGAGCCCGAGATAGTCGTAGGAATCAGTCATCTGCCTGAACTTCGCCAAATCCGTGCTACCAAGGACGGTGGCTTCGAGATCGGGGCGTGTGTGACATTGACGGAAGTCGTTGACAACCCAGCCCTGCAGGCGGCTTTCAAGGGTTACACCCGCGCTGCTGCGCTGGTCTCTTCGCCGGCACTGCGAAACTCGGGAACGATCGGTGGAAACCTTTGCGTGGATACGCGTTGCAATTATTACGACGAGAGCTATGAATGGCGCAAAGCACTGGGATTCTGCATGAAGAAAGATGGGGACATATGCAGGGTTGCCCCCGCTAGCGCGACATGTAGGGCAATTGCATCTTCCGACACCGCGCCTGCTGCAATATCGCTGAACGCAACCGTGCGTCTCGTTGGTCCCAATGGAGAGCGCGAGGTTCCGGTTGAATCCCTATATCAAGATGACGGACAGTTCTATATGACCAAAGCTGCAGATGAGATATTGGTAAGCCTGCGGATGCCCAATCCGGGTACCTGGAGGTCATCATATGTCAAAGTGCGAAACCGAGGCACAATAGATTTCCCGCTTGTTGGGGCAGCAGCCGCATTGCAGATGAATGGCTCCATAGTCGAGGACTGCCGAATCATCATTACAGCGGTAGGGCCAAAGCCGCTGGACGTGAGCCAGTCGGCGCGACCGCTCTTTGGGAGGGCGATTGATGACGCCATTCTCGAAGAAGTTGCCGTTGAAGCGGCAAAGCCGGCCAGGCCTCTTGATAACGCTGACATTTCTTATGTATGGCGGAAGCGGATGGTAAGGCGCGCAGTCGAACAAGCGATAAAGGAAGCTGCGGGCGTCGCATAGTTTTTGCGCCAACAGCCTTTACCTTTCGCCGGAAAGGCAGGCAGATGGAGCAAGCATCGAGTTAGTTGCAGAGAGTGGAAAGCCAGTAGGGATATTTGCATTGAGTTTATGAGCGAATTGATATGAGTTAGAGGAAGTAAAGGTGTCGCGACAGGCTGTTCGGCGTTGCCGCCATTTGGTTTTATGGAACCCGGTGGTGGTGCTGTAGCTGACTGGTGATATCGGTCCATGGGATGGATGGCGACAAAGATTCTTGGCTGCGAGCCGGAACCTAGTCTGCCGGCGCCTCTTTTAAGGGGGGACATCCCAACGTGGAAGAGAACAGTGTGTCTTTGCCACCGGTTATAACGGAAGGGAAGTTTGGGGGATGGTCAAATGTATGTGATCAACTTAGCCATTGAAATCGACAAGTTAATTATTTTAGGTAGCGCAGCAGCGGGACAGAATCGGTCCAGTATTTCTGGAATGGCTGGTTGTTGTCGAGTTCTGCCCCTCCCAATCGGAGCTGATGTGAGATGAGCGCGAACACTAATTCATTCGAAAATATCAGGGCAATTCAGCTCGAGAAATTGCAAGCTGGCGTGGAAGAGGTTTTGGCTTCGAACGCTTTCTACCAATCGAGGCTTCATAAGGTCGATACTTGGGACGATTTTTACGCGCTGCCTTTTCTGAAAAAGACGGAAATCGTAGAGGATCAAAAGAACAACATACCTTTTGGCACCAATCTCACTTATCCTCTCGCCGACTATGTCCGCTTGCATCAGACCTCAGGAAGTTCAGGAGGCAGGCCGCTGCGATGGCTGGATACTGCAAGGTCGTGGTTGTGGTGGACCGGCCTCTGGGCTAATCATATATACAAGGCGGCGGGCATCACTAGTGAAGACCGGATTTTTTTCGCATTCAGCTTTGGCCCGTTTGTAGGATTCTGGTCCGCTTATGCCGGCGCAGAGAGACTTGGCGCCATGGTGATTCCTGGTGGTTCCATGAGTTCCGAGCAGCGCGTACTTGCGATTCGCGATCTTCAGCCAACCGTCCTTTGCTGCACTCCAACTTATGCACTTCGCCTTGGCGAAGTTGCCAACGAGATGGGGATTGACCTTTCAAAGTCGGCGATTCGCAAGACCCTTCATGCCGGAGAGCCAGGCGCAAGTATACCTGCGACAAAACGGTTGATAGAGACGATGTATGGTGCCGAGGTTTACGATCATACCGGAATGACCGAATTGGGCCCGACCGGATTTGCCTGTTCGGCTGGAGATGGAGTCCATTTCATAGAGTCCGAATTCATAATTGAAGTCATTCCGGAGGGCACTGATCCACAGGGCAATGCCACCCAATCTGACGGCAAAGGAGAACTGGTAGTCACCAATCTCGGGCGCTTCTGCTCCCCGCTGATTCGGTATCGAACGGGTGATCTCGTTGATCTTTCGCGGGAACCGTGCTCATGCGGGAGCCCGTTTGTGAAATCCGTTGGCGGAATTCAAGGTCGCGTCGATGACATGTTTACAGTTAGGGGCATCAACCTTTATCCGTCGCAGGTTGAAGAGGTGTTGATGCGTTATTCGGAGATTGTGAACTTCCAGATAAGGCATCAGAAGGTTCGCCAGATGGACGAGGTTGCCCTCCTGATCGAGACCAGGGACGGTGCTGACGACATCGTAGAACGGGTGGTGCTCGATCTTCGTCACTCGTTTGGAGTGCGAATC